>WTFU01000054.1:0-179907 GCA_011523945.1 Mariniblastus sp.
CTTCGATCGACTTCGCAATGTCCTGGACCGGTCGCACCATCGCCTTCAGCGCCTTCTTTACACCTAGCCCCGGCACCGAGCAGAATAATTCAAAAAACTGACGCTCAATTTGGCTATTAAATCCAATCAATCGCGGCGTCATCCGACCGCCTTTTTGCAGGTTGCCGTCAATATATTGAATCGTGTAGAGATCCACTTTTTCGCCAACGCTCAATTGGAGATGTCTACGGGTGAAATCAGGAACCGCAACTTCATATTCAAAGGGCTCAATGCCAATTGAAACTGTTGTTTCCTGCAACGCCAGAAGTTGGCCGGTCAATTTGGTAATCAAGAGATCGCTTTCATAACAAAAATTTTAATTTAAGGTGGCTGTACGCAACGACAAAAAATAATGGCAGAGCGCAATTGCTAACGCATCAGCAACATCAGCAGGCTCGGGAATCTCACGTAGATTTAGTTGTCGTGCAACAGCATGCTGAACCTGAACTTTCGGAGCACGTCCGTTCCCGGTAAGCACTTTCTTTATTTGCGTCGCAGCATAACCGTGTAGCGGCAATTTATTTTGCCCAACGGCTAAACTGATCACTCCACGCGCATGCCCCATAATGATTGCTGTCTGAGGGCGTTCATAATGACTATACAAATCCTCTAATCCTGCGCAGTCAGGTTTAAGGGATTCGATCACGTCCGTAATCCCCTGATGAATACTATTCAATCGGGCAGGGAAACTATCGGTACGTTTGCTACGAATTACACCGGCTTCCACAACAGATATTTCTTTGTCGCGAATTGAGATCACTCCGTAACCGGTGATATTCAATCCCGGATCAATTCCGAGAACGCGTATTTCTTGAGAGCCCGTCATTGGTTACACCGTCTTTGACAAAAGCACGATACACTCCGCCATAATCACTTCATGAAGTCCGACGGTTCCCACTCCCTCACCGGTCTTCGCTTTTACTCCGACTTGTTCCGGATTGATCTCCAAAATTTCTGCGATTCGATCGGCAATTTTTCTTTTAACGGGAGACATCTTTGGTTTCTGAGCAAAGATGATGCAATCCAGATTGTTGATTTGAAAACCGGCACTGGCCACCTTGGCAAATGCGGCTTTCAACATTTCGCCTGAATCCTTCATCTTATTTTCAGGATCAGTATCGGGAAACAATTCGCCAATGTCTCCCAAAGCTGCAGCGCCAAGAATCGCATCGGTCACCGCATGGAGAAGTACATCAGCGTCGCTGTGTCCCTCAAGAGAATGACTGTGTTCAATATCGATCCCACCAATTCGCAAGGGTCCGCCGGGTTTCAAGCGATGCGTATCGTGCCCAATTCCGATTCGAAGGGTATCTTGATTCACGCTGGTAATCCTTCAGTTATGTGTCGATGATAAAAATGTACCCCGCCGAAGAACAAACGAAAACCTCAATCTAATATCATGAAACCTGAATAGGTTGATTGTTATTTCAAAAGGAGAAAATAGACCATTCCTTGTTCGAACGAATATTGCTGGCGGCCAGCCTGACCTCCCATTCATTTGCGAAAAATTGTCTTTCGTTTTCAAATAGACGGCCCCCGCGACAGTTTTTAGTCGTCTTTTGGTTGCCGACAAACCGTTTTATAATCCGGTGATGCCAACCATCGAAATTAAAAACTTGTCAAAAACCTATCGGGTCTATCAAAAACAGGAGGGTTTAATCGCCTCGATTCGCGGTCTTTTTCACCGAGAATATCGTGAAGTCCACGCAGTCAATGATATCAATCTCACGGTCGAAGAAGGGGAGTTCGTTGCTTTCCTTGGCCCCAATGGGGCGGGAAAAACGACTACGCTTAAATTATTATCGGGAGTAATCAATCCCGACCAGGGTTCAGTGAAAGTATTGGGCCACGTTCCGTGGGAGAGGGAAAACGAATATCGTCGTAAATTCGCTTTAGTGATGGGGCAAAAAAATCAATTGTGGTGGGACTTACCTGCCATGGAATCCTTCCGCCTCAATCAACACATCTACGGTGTTCCCAAAGATGAATTCGAACGGACCCGTGACGAGCTGTGCGAAATGCTCAGCGTCGCAAACTTACTCGGGCGTCCCGTTCGAGAGCTATCACTCGGCGAACGAATGAAAATGGAATTAATCGCCGCATTAATTCACAAACCAGATGTTCTTTTTTTAGATGAACCGACAATTGGGCTGGATGTTGTCGCCCAGCACAAGATTCAAGAGTTTTTAAAAGCGTATCAACAAGAACAAAACAACACGATCTTGCTTACCAGTCACTACATGAAAGACATCGAAGCACTGTGTAAGCGCGTCGTGATTATCGCAAATGGTTCTATCTACCACGACGGTTCTCTCGAAGATATCGTCGATCAGTTTAGTGGAGACAAAATAGTCACGCTGCAACTTCACGATGACCGTTCACTCGAAGCGATCTCAAAAATCCCCAATCTGATCGAAATAGATGCACCAAAAATTAAGTTCCGAGTGGATCGAGATGGGGTAGGGCGGGTGCTTAGCCAGATACTTGCCGATCATGCGGTTGATGACATCGTTGTCGAAGACCCACCTCTCGAAGAGGTAATTTCAAATGTATTTTCACAAGCGGAAGAAAAAGGTCGACGCGAGGTAGAACCACTTCAAGACTCATAACAACAATCGCTGACTTCTGGCGACAGATTGCTCACAAAGCATGTTTGCTGATCGATGGGCGAACGCAAAACTGCACCTAACTCTTACTCCCTTTTTCGCTTAACTCATACGACATAAATTCAATACCGCACGCATGCTTGAATCTGCAGTAATCTGGTGGACGTTTCTCAAAATCTCGATTAACGAGCGTTTGATTTACCGCGCAGACTTTATGCTCGGCACCCTCATGCGTTTCCTTCCGACACTCACGCAAATCTTCCTGTGGTGGGCGATCTACGATGTCATCTCCAATCAAGACACGGTTGATTCAGCAGCAGGGCCGGATGGCAATATCGCCGGTTACAAATATGGAGACATGGTTGCTTATTACTTACTGGTCATCATCAGTCGCGCTTTTTCGAGCATGCCGGGGCTAACCGGTGGGATTGCCAATCAAATTCGCAATGGAGAAGTCAAAAAGTTTTTGATCCAACCAGTGGATATGCAAGGCTGCTTATTAATCCAGCGGATCGCTCATAAGCTGGTTTATTATTTAATTGCAACTTTGCCCTTTGCTTTAGTCTTTTTCTTGTGCCGTGACTTTTTCATTGAAGGGTGGCCGCCGCCCAATGTGCTTGCCGTCTTTTTTGCATCACTGGTGCTTTCTTTCCTTCTTGGCTTTTACCTCGAATGCTGTATTGGCCTGGTTGGTTTTTGGTTTTTAGAAGTCACGTCTCTGACTTTCATCTATATGCTGATGAACTTTTTACTCTCGGGACACATGTTTCCTTTGGAACTATTACCGGCAGAACCGTTTAATATCCGACAACTGGTCGAGTACCTTCCATTCAAATATCTGGCCTATTTCCCAGCCGCCGTTTTTCTTGGGAAAATAGAGGGCCCAGAATTGTATCGTGGTCTGTTGGCGGAGATTGGATGGGTTCTATTCTTTATCGTACTCTCAAGAATTCTATGGCACCGTGGCATCAAGCGTTACAGCGGCTACGGCGGTTAGGTCAAACAACAACATCGAAGTCAACTGATTCATTTCACATCCTAAACCGCTGATCAATAAAACAAATTCCGAATTAAAACTAATCATAATCAACAGTGCACCCCTCTTACCTAAAAGTATTTTTGACCTTCGCAAGAAATTCGCTGGTGCGAGACATGTCGTTCCGTTTGAATTTCATCTTGCAATGTCTTTCGTCGATGGCGTGGGCCGTGATGAATTGGGGACTCTTTAAAATCATTTACCGACATACCGGCGAAATTGGATTAGACTCCGGCTGGCATGAGCATGAATTCTTCATCTTTCTCGGCACTATCTGGATCATCAACAGTTTGATTCAGACTTTATTCATGGCGAACGCTGCAGAATTCAGCGAACTCATTCGGACTGGCAATCTTGACTTTGCATTACTCAAGCCAATTGATACGCAATTCCTCATTTCCTTTCCAAGAATCAACTGGTCTCAATTGCCTAATGGAATTCTCGGAGCCATGTTAATCGCACATTCACTAAGTGAATTAATGAATGAACGAGAGATCTATTTTTCTGTTTTCAGCATCCCTGCATTTCTCTTTTTTATTGGCTGTGGTGCGGTGGTGATGTATAGCGTCATGATCTGCCTCGCTTCAACCAGCATTTGGTTTGGCAGGAATCAAAACCTTTACAACTTTTGGTTTTACATCACTAATTTCTATCGCTACCCGATGGAGATCTATCAGCGAAGTGGTGTTGGCATGGCGCTCTGGGGGACCTTCACCTTCGTCGTCCCAATCTTGGTTGTTTCCAATATTCCAGCTCGGATATTGGCTCAACCCCTTGGAACACCCTGGAAATCATGGGAATGGGGCTTGGCCGCCTACGCTATTATCGGTTCTATCTGGAGCCTGATGGCAAGCCGTTGGGTATTTAAACTGGCTCTAAAGAGTTATCGCAGCGCCAGTAGCTAGGTCCTCCGCCGCCAACGAGCTCATGCGACAACGTTTTATTGGACACTCAGAGGTCAGCTTGCACCGATTAGGATCGGTCTGCCAAATTCACAAAGGCTTCGGATTATATCAACTGCCACAATGATTCAGTTCTTGTTAGTAAATCAATCCGCCGTCTGTGCCGAATAACGCGGCAACCGATCATTTCTCAATCTTATTTGACCGCAATGCCGAAGAACAAAGGGGTTCTTTGTTCGGATTTGCATGAATCTACTTTTAAATGGTACGGCCGTTTCCCAAATCCAGCACTGACCGGCGGATTCACGCAAAAATATGGAAATTTATGGGTTTCGGTTGATGAGAATCGACCGCCGACCGTTTAACCAAGTTATACTTGGGACAATAAATCGCCCCGGTTAAGAAGACTGGGCAAGATACAACCTAGAGATAGACCCCCAAAATTGATTGGCATTGCCAACTAATGGAGCTGTAACCACATGTCAAATCTTATTCCGATGGACGAAGCCGCAAGCATGCTTGGTATGACTGTAGAGCAGCTGAATGAACTTCGTTCAAACAACGAAATTTTCGGATATAAAGACGGCGCAAATTGGAAGTTCAAGCAAGCAGAGCTGGAGCGAGTTGCCGGGGAATTAAATATTACTCTGAAGCCAGCTAATGCTCCTTACGAAGAGGATTCATCCGTCGAGCTAGATTTGCCGGCAAGCGAGTTAAGTGGCTCCATCAAGCTCGAAGAAAGTGGTGAGGTTTTGGATGACGAACTGTCTTTCGGCAGTAGCAGTCTCAGCCTTGCTTCGGAGAGCAGTAAAAGTGCAGGTGATTCAGCTAACCTTCTCGATGATGATCCCGAGAAAGCAGATAGCCCCTCCGACACAGGAAAGATGCTGGGAGCCGGTAACGAAGATGACCTACTTCTCTCCGAAGATGATCTCTTCTCTGATGAGCTTTCACTCGCCGACAGCACGTCTTTCGAAGAAAGTGCTGAATTAGATAGCGACTTTGAAGAGAGCGATTTGATTCTCGACGATAGCGATTCAAATTCTGAAATCATGCTCGACTCCAGCGCTAGTGGAATTGGCTTAGGTGACGAACCACTGGAACTTGGCGGGTCCGACATTGACTCGCTTGAGCTACCTGAAGACGATGACATGATCGTCCTCGACAGTGCTGCTGACTCAGAAGCTGCCACCATGATGCAGGAAGACGACTTCAACCTGACGCCACTAGAAGCATCGATGGACGAAGACGATTCAAGTGGATCGCAAGTCATTGCACTGGAAGACTCAGAAATTTATGCTGAAGATTCGTCTTCTTCAGGCCTAGAAGACAGCGAAGCATTCCCAGCGCAACCAATGATGGTTGATGACGGCGGGTTTGACAGTGGAATGCAGTACCCTGACGGAGGCATGATGCCTGCAGCCGTTGGTCCAGCTGCCCTCCCGGAAGCTCCGTATACAATCTGGCAAGTTCTCAGCCTTGGTTTAGTTGCCTTCTTACTTGTAACGGGCGGCATGATTGCCTACGGCCTGATTCAAAACCTCGGGCTTCCGAATGACGAAGTCGTTAATGGAAGCGTTATGAACTTCTTCCTCGGTTTGGTTGGCCAAAACGGCTAGACAGTTTGAGTCCATATCGTGGGCTCTCATCGATCATTTAAAAAACCCCCGGCTAATTCCGGGGGTTTTTTCATGAGGTATTCGTAAAACGCATCCCTTCGTTTTCACCAGTCGTTGTAAGACTCCGTTTTGTCGCCACAAAGGGCTGCCGGTCGTTGTCCAACAGCAGCATCAATAGTACGATTTTGTCTATTAAAGCCCCAGTCGAAACGAGTCGCTCCCCATGAGCCAAATGTCTGAATTGATGCGTAAGTCGATCGACTACGCCGGACTATTTCCCCCTGCATCTCTCCCCTTAGACGATGTCGTCAACAACTACCACCAATACGTCAATTCTGCAGAGCAGTCGATGTTGGGGCGGCTAATTATTCCCGCATCGCGACTCAGCGAATTCAGCGCACTCCGACGATCTCAAATAAGTGTTCTCCCATCGCAAACTCGTCCCTGGCGGATCAGTGCCCTGTTGCCACCCATTGGAAGCCCCAATGCAGAGAATAGATTCCAAAAATTTGATGAAGCTATAGAACTCATTCAAAACTTTAATGCGCCAGGCAACCAGAGAAATACTGCAAATGACATCGCCGATGCGATTGAAGTCAAAACGCCTGACCTGGAAATCATGGAAGCGACCATTGATCGACTCCCATTTGGTATTCAATCATTTCTGGAGCTTCCACACGCCGACGATCCCGTCAGCTTGGTCCAGCGACTAAAAAGTGACACGTCGAAAAAAGACCTAAATGCAAAAATTCGCACCGGTGGCACAACTCCTAGTTTAATCCCTTCGCCCGAAGAAGTAGCTCGATTCATTTGGAATTGCACGCAATCGGATGTGTCGTTTAAAGCGACCGCGGGGCTTCACCATCCCATTCGCAACGATTACCGGTTAACCTATGAAACAGATTCGCAAACCGCAACGATGTTCGGTTTCCTAAACGTCTTTTACGCCGCGTTGATGAGCTGGGAACACGCACTTGATATCTCTGAGCTAACGAAAATTTTATCCGCAAAAGACCCATCGCTATTCGGAGCAAATGAGAACGAAATTTTCTGGGGAGACTTTAAGGTTCAAGCCGAGCGAATTAAGTCGCTGCGGCTCCAATCTATAATCTCCTTCGGCTCGTGTTCATTCCTAGAGCCGACGACCGAACTTCAAGACATGCCCGGGCAGAGCCGACAGTCTCTCTTCCCAGCTTAATACCAAACCGATTTGCCTCGCCTTAAAGAAAGAGCAAACTTCTATGTACGCCCTCAATGCAACTCACTCCCCTGATTTGGTTTCCTGGGTTGAAAGCGCTAATCAACCCGAAACTGATTTTCCAATTCAAAATTTACCGTATTGCGTATTTAAGACGCCTGGCAACCCTGCGTCGATCGGAATTGGAATCGGAGACCAAATCCTCAACTTGCGAGCGTGTGGTGAGTCCGGATTACTGAATCCCCGGTTTGCTTCAGTCAGCAAGCAACCGACACTCAACCAACTAATGGCTCTTCCTCCCACTGAGCAAAGCCAGTTGCGCGGAAGGATTGTTGAGTTACTGAGCGAGGGTTCTCCTGACGCTGATAAAATTGCGAATACTGCACTGGTTCCGCAGTCGGACGTGGAATTCTTAATGCCTTGCAATATTGGTGACTATTCCGACTTTTACGCCTCTGTTTACCACGCTACCAACGTGGGCAGCATGTTCCGGCCTGACAATCCATTACTCCCCAATTACAAGCATATTCCAATTGGTTATCACGGTCGAGCGTCAAGCATTGTCGTTAGCGGTACCCCTATTCGTCGCCCAGTTGGTCAACTTACTCCCACCGAACCGGGGGCTGCCCCGACGCGAGACGCCTGTAAATTATTTGACTACGAACTGGAGGTTGGCTGCCTCGTTGGCCAAGGAAACCAACTTGGTGAATCTGTTTCGATCGACAATGCAGAATCTCACATGTTTGGGCTGACACTGCTCAATGATTGGTCGGCTCGCGACATTCAAAAATGGGAATACCAACCGCTTGGTCCTTTTTTGGCTAAATCATTCGCGAGCACGATATCTCCGTGGATCGTGACCATGGAAGCACTCGCGCCTTTCCGATGCCCCGAGTTTAAGAGAGACGCTGAAGATCCGCGGCCGCTCAATTACCTTGCAAGTGATTCCAATTCGAAATTTGGAGGAATTGACCTTCAACTTGAGGTCTACCTTCTAACCGAACAAATGCAACAACAGGGATTCAAACCTCAGCTTCTCACACGGGGTAGCTTCACCAATTTGTACTGGACTTTTGCTCAAATGCTGACCCATCACAGCAGCAACGGTTGTAATCTACGTCCCGGAGACATGCTGGGTAGCGGGACAGTCAGCGGACAGACGCGCGACTCCCGAGGATGCATGCTTGAATTAACGTGGGACGGCGATCAACAAAATGCACTTCCGGGAAGTCAGAGAACTCCAATTAAATTTCCAACCGGTGAAGAACGGAAATTCCTGGCTGACGGCGACAGTGTGATTTTCCGTGGATTTTGTGAGACGAGTGACCATCGGCGAATTGGATTTGGAACTTGCATGGGACAGGTTTTACCTGCCAGCCAGTCAAACTAACCCATTCAATAAGTGAATTTAAGAATCGTCCAAAACCATTTCAACATGACTGGCAATCTCTCAGTTGAGAAACAACCTACAACGAATCACTCTATTCCGAAGCAACTGGACTGGCACCCCTTCATAACATCCAAAGTAGGTCGTTTGACCGCGTTAATCTGGAAAATCAACTGGTTGCTTCACACCAAACTCACGGGGGCAGGGTTTGTGGTAAAACAGAAAATTAGAACGCCTTAAGCGTCTAGGCGGACATCCATGATCAGTGTGACAAATTGACCATAACTGCATTTTGTGAAGTGCGTGATGTAGAGCTTCGAATCCTCGGTTATTATATTGATGTGACCGTTTTTCACAATCAAACCTAGGTTTGAATCATCTTTACTGGGAACACCAACAGTATTTCAGTTGGAAAGAATTCGTTCTTTTTAAGCAATGAACAACTTGAAAAGACTGACGACACAATCGGTTATCGCGTGAATAAATTGAATAAAAATATTATCCTAAAATCGTTAGCGGTTCTTTTCATTTCGCTCCAAGCGGGGTGCTATGAGGACGATAAAATCAGGGTTAACACAGTGCCCAAAGGGCGTTCGGGACTAACCAAGCTGCGACAGGATCCCCAGTCTTTCATAAATCCGGCTTCAGCAACCGCAAATCAATCGACTCGAATGGTAGTCGCGATTTTTCAAAACCCCGAGGCTACTTGGTTTTTTAAGGTGTCCGGACCGTCAGAGCAAGTTACGGCTACCGAAGCGTCGTGGAAAACATTTTTTGAGACGATTTCTTTTGAAGGCAATAAACCTTCCTGGAAAATACCAAGCGACTGGGCGACGGGGGCTGAAAAGCCAATGCGCTATGCGACGCTCAAAATTGGCTCTTTTTCGCCTCCTCTGGAAATGGCAATTTCAAGCTTAGGTCCCAATCAGGATTTGCTCCTTAACGCTAACCGCTGGCTTGGCCAAATCGGACTTCCACCAACCAGCTCTGAGAATTTGAATGCAACCATCGAACCCGTCAGTAATGGAAACTCCGATTACTACTTATTTGACAAAACAGGACGTGGTTCCGGCAAGATGACGCCCCCGTTTGCCGGAGGACCACCCATTGCTCAACCGCCCGCGTCAGCCCCAGCCCCAAGCGTTAAGTTTGAAACTCCAGCAGGATGGAATACAGGGCAAACGAACTCAATGGTAAAGGTCAGACTAACCAAAGAAACGGATGGAAAAAAAGCTCAAATTTCCGTAATTGAAATGCCTGCATCTGCGAACGAATGGGAGCCCAATGTCAAACGTTGGCAGCAACAAGTTGGTCTTGGCGGCCTCTCAGAGACTGAACTCAGTGCTCGTGTTTCGGAAATCAGCATCGACGGTGTCGAAGGCCAGATTGTCGATCTCATCGATATGAATTCCGATTCGGACGATGGCACAATCGCTGCTATGATCAAGCTTGGAGATTCAGCTTGGTTCCTAAAATTATCCGGAAACAAAGACTTGGTCGATGCGAATCGCGAAGCATTCAAGTCGTTCCTCAACACCCTCAAGTTAAAATAATTTTTAAAATTCAGTTTTCAAAAACTTGGATCAGAAATAGAGCGTCCCCATGGCTACGAATTCCGTCAGCAGCAAGGCATCCGCCGCAACCCAATCGATATCTTTTATCGACATCGCCAAAGCAGTCATCATGCCGCTGGCCTCATTGAAACTGACAGTGTTTCTGTTGGTTCTTGCAGTGTTTATTACGTTTGTGGCAACCTTGGATCAGACGCGAAGCGATGTTTACGTTGTCAAGATGAAACACTTCAACAACCTTTTCGTCGACGTACCGTTTCAAACGTTCTTTGTACCTCGTTGGTTCCCCAACCATCAAAACATTCCCGGCAGCTTTTATCTTCCCAGTGGGCTGACCGTACTCGTTCTTATGTTGATGAACCTTTCGGCAGCGCACATTCTTCGATTTCGACTGCAAGCGAAAGGGAAACAACTGCTGATTGGAATGCTGGCTACAGCTTTCGCCGCATTCTTGACCTGGGCTATTATTTTCAGCCGCCAGGGTAGCGATGGCCTACAGAATAGTCCGCCGCTTTCTTGGCAACAGCTTTGGATCTCGATGCAGATGGGAATCTTACTGCTAGGACTTGGATGTATTTATGCGTGCGTCCAGCTGGAAAAACCTCGCAAGATTGAGCGAATTCTGTTAGGCATTTCTTCCGTTACGCTGATCGGCGTTTTTGGAGGCACAATGTTACTGGGTGAAGATGCATTCATCGGCGATTCTGCAATGCGCATTTTATGGCAACTTATCCAGGCCACCGTCGCAGCGTTAGTGGCTTACGCAGCTTGTGTCATTCTGTTTCGACGCAAAGCCGGAATTGTCCTCCTTCACCTTGGCGTTGCTGGATTGATGCTCAATGAGATCTACGTTACGACGACGAATGAAGAACAACGAATGTCGATTGTCGAGGGGCAGACCATGAGCCATGCGTTGGATATACGGGCAACCGAGATGGCAATTATCGACGTCTCAGATCCTGAGTTCGACAGCATCACTGCCATTCCCGGCAAACTGCTTGAAAGGCAAGAATTGATCGTTTCTGAGGAACTCCCCTTTGACGTAAAATGCCTTCAGTACTTTCCCAACTCTGACATTACACGAATCAACTCCGGCGACCCCATCAGCAATGCGGGAATCGGTTTGGAATGGGCGGCAACACCAATCCCCGTATCAACAGGAACAGACTCTGACCAATCGGTCGACTTTGCGTCCGCCTACGTCGAGTTAATCAAGGATGGAAAATCTCTTGGCATCTACTTGATTACCCAACTTCAAGATGCGAGCCGGAACAATTCAGTAACGGTGGGCGACAAAACCTACCAGATAGCGTTGCGATTTAAAACCGAGTACAAGCCCTACGCGATCACTCTCGACGACGCCCAGCGTGAAAACTATATCGGGACAAATACACCTCGGTTTTTCGGATCAGAGATCCAGTTGGAAGATTTCGAGTCAGGAGTTTCGAGTGAACAGCTTATCTGGATGAACAACCCCCTTCGTTATTCCGGTGAAACATTTTATCAAAGCAGTATGAGCGAACTCCCCAACGGGGAGCAAATCTCTATTCTTCAGATTGTAAAAAACAATGGCTGGATGATTCCATACGTCTGCTGCATGTTCTCGGTTGTTGGCCTGATGGCACAATTCGGCAGTTCGCTCCTTGGATTTTTAGAAAAAAGCCGAAAATCTCCCCAGTCGACAAAAACAGCGGAACTCACAAACGAGACTTCTCCTGCCGAAAGTAACACGGGGCGTTTCTCTGCCTATAACACGGGAAAACGAAAATGGGTCATTCCGATTGCCTTCTGTCTACTGATGGCAGGGTGGACGCTTAAAGAGGGATCCTCCGACTCAAAAAAGGCTGTTGTGGAAGATATGAGGCTCGATCGATTTGGTGAAATTCCAATCACAATTAATGGCCGTGTTCAACCTCTCGATTCCTTCGCCCGCAACACGGCCAGGCAGTTAAGTAAACGAGAGGCAGTTGCAGATGGGAAAAATAAAAACCAACCGGCAATCCGCTGGCTGGCAGACAATCTATTCGAGGCGGATGGATTTGATCAGTATCGCGTTTTTCGAATTGAAGATTTAAGCATCATCAACGCGCTAAGCCTTCCCTCGACGTTAGCCGAATCACGAGCAAGAAAGTTCAAGTACACACTTGAGGAAATATTAGCCGCAGACGGCGAGCTCAAGAAACTACTTCCTAATCGAGAAGTAAGAGATGAGGAATGGACCGTTTTCCAAAAACGGCTTTTAAGTGTCAGGGATGCACTGCAAAAGGTGTACGGGTTAAAACTGATGCTCGGTCCTGTGGAAACTCGCGATTTAAACGAACTAACCATACTTGAAGCTCTTGAAGAAGCAGACCGGGATATTCAGTCTCCCTTGATTCCTTTAACGATTCCTACCTCAGATCCTGACCTCCCCTGGACTTCTTTTTATTCCAGTCGCACGAGGGCGTGGTTAGCTGAACTCGCAGTGAAACTTAACTGCGAGACCACAACGGAATTGAGTAAGGCAATTGTGGCTAAGGAGATTGTTCCAATCATTAAGCCTCGCGTAATTCGAGCAGCTAATATTGGCTTTCTTCTGGAAGACCCTGTAATCCGTCAGCAACTTGGAGCAGCCTTTGGGACTACCGATAGAGAGCAAATTGCAAAATCGCTTCTGGACAATTGGGATCAAATCCCCGCTGCTATTCGGGAGTCAATTGAAGACAATGACAGTCCATTAATTGATTCGTTACTTACACAAAACATCGAATTTGCCGAAAAGGACCTGGCAGATAAAATTACAACCTTAAATAACGGCAAGACTGAGATTCAACAAGAGAACGACGAGTTCTTTGAACTTCTGTCGAAGCTTCGCCCAGCCTATCTCGCACAGGACTCAGCCACCTTTAACACCGCTGTCGAAGACTATTTGGCAAAAATTGAAGCGATGCAGCCCACCGGCTATAGCAGTTCAAAATTTAGCGTCGAAAAAACTTACAATAGTTACTCACCGTTTTATTTTGCGACCGCAATCTACCTACTGGCATTCATAACAGCTTGTTTTGGCTGGATTGGACTGCACCAACTCTGGAATCGCGTATCCAGTTCGTTGATCATCCTGGGGCTCGGCTGGCAGGTCACAGGTTTAGTTTTCCGTGTCATCATTTCCGGTCGACCGCCGGTTACCAACCTCTATTCATCCGCATTATTTGTTTCAATGGGATTGGTCATATTAATGTTGATTGTAGAGCGAATCACCAAACTTGGAATTGGCAATGTCGTTGCCTCACTCGGTGCATTACTGGCATTGATTTGGGCTTGGACAATGACCATTGTTGACGGTGATACTTTTACTGTTATGGTTGCAGTTCTGGACACTCAGTTCTGGCTCTCCACCCATGTAATTTGCATTTCACTCGGATACAGCGCAACTTTTGCCGCCGGACTATTGGGATTCGCATACCTAATTGGCCTACTGGTTACCCCCGCATTCGCCACAGTTCAACGACGTCGCTCCTTCGTCAACTTGATTTACGGGATCGTCTGTTTTGGGCTGTTTTGCAGCTTCTTCGGAACCGTATTAGGCGGTCTCTGGGGAGACGATTCATGGGGAAGGTTCTGGGGCTGGGACCCGAAAGAAAATGGAGCGCTCATGATTGTTCTGTGGAATGCAGTTGTGCTTCACGCTCGGTGGGGCGGTCTGGTAAAAGATCGTGGAATCGCTGCGTTGGCGGTACTCGGCAATGTGATTGTTCTTTGGTCCTGGAAGGGCGTCAATTCCATGGGAGTCGGACTTCACGCCTACGCTGGAACTGAAGATGACACCATACAGAAGATCATCATGGTTGCAGTCGCCCACGTGTTCGTTGCGGCTTTTGTATTCATTCCGGTAAAATTCTGGATGAGCTACGCTCGTGAAGCTGACGACAAGAAAATCCTCGGGTAATTAACCCGCCCTAACCGTTGGGAGTTTGAGACTTACTGCTCCACCTCGGCACCGTAGTCACTCCATGCCTTGTTGATTGCACCTGCAATGTCGAGATTACGGGTGTAAGTGAACAAGTACTCTCCATCGATCGGACGTGGAGCAGATTCAGCATTGGGATAAAGACTAGCTTGCCAGCGAGCTAAAAGCCCTCCCTCGAATTCACATTCGACCAACTGAATCGATGCTGACTCGACAGCCCCTTGCGATACCGAAGGCGCTAAACTAACTCGCTCAAACCAACCTCGCAAAGACACGTTTGAAATACTTGCTTGGGGTTGGGAAAGAATCTCACCTTGAAATAACGCATCAGCGCCAAGCGTAGCTGGAAGGTCAACAAAACTATTCTTTAACAACCAGCAGGGAATTGACGAGCCGTGGGTGTCCAAATGAAATCCAAGGCCATCCGCATTTTTCCGACTGATTTCTAACTCAACCAAATCGCCGTCTCTAATGCCCCCAACCTCCTGCCCCGTTTTAAAAGTTGCTGCTGCAAAAGCGTCGGGATTTACTGCCACCGACTTACCAAATTCAATCCGTAGTTCGGATAAAACAATCTGCTCTCCAAGCCGGACATCAGGACTCATTTGATACGAGTTTGTTCTCGCAAACAACCGATCCGCCTCAACCGCTAATTGTTTCTTGATGACAAGATCCTGCTCAAACTCGATCAACAATCGCTTCTTGACCGAGCGTTTTCGGACGATATTCCGACGAACGTTTTCGATAAATAATGCGATTCCTTTGTCGGAAACTCCTGTGACTTTATTAGGAATCACAACGCGATCAAATTGTTTTCCAAATTCCACTCTCGTTTCAACGGTTTCCAAAATTGGCTCACCGTCAACATCTAGAAACTCCACACCTCGCAAAATGACAGTGTACGGCCCCGGAGTTTCCACCGAATCAATTCGAGTTGTAAGTCCTAGATTCGCCTGTATTTCGCGCTCCCACGTTACCGCGGTTTGCGGGTGAAAGATCCAATAGCCGACCGACGCAGTGGGAAATGCGCACAGAATCAGGAATAGAATTCGGCACACAGCTCTTCGCTGATTGTCGCTCATTTTCCTGACTTCCTTGCCAGCTAATAACTAGTTGAATAAAGACGACCTACGTGAACAACGATCCGATCGACCGTGAATTCAGAACGGGAACGGATTCCCAGTAACAGTTGAAACCATCTATCTTTACAATCTTGATGGTTTTCACTGAAAACACCAATAACGATTTGTCACTTTTCCCCAGCCATTTCATGAAAAAGATCCCATCTCGCCTTCATTTCCTCAATGCTATCACCACCGAACTTGTCTATTAGCGCCGCCGCAATCTCAAATGCAACCACGCCCTCAATAATGATGCTGGCAGCCGACAAAGCGCAGACGTCACTTCGCTCGTAGCTCGCCTTACTCGGCTGCTTGGTTTCCATATCAATCGACTCAAGCGGCGTTTGAAGGGTGCTGATCGGCTTTTTAGCGGCCCGAATGACGAGAGGTTGGCCATTGGTCATTCCCGCTTCCAGCCCTCCCGCATTATTGGTCGGCCTAACATATCCTAAATTTGCGGTCGATTTCTCATCCGACTCGTATTGAATGCCATCGTGAACTTGGCTGCCCGGTAGCCCAGCGGCCTCAAAGCCCATTCCAATTTCAACACCTTTGATTGCCTGAACGGCCATCACCGCTTGAGCAAGCTTCCCATCGAGTTTTCGATCCCACTGCGCATGAGTACCAAGCCCAAATGGCAACCCCTCAACAACAACTTCGATAACACCACCAAGTGTGTCCCCCGCCTTTTTTGTTTCATCAATCAAAGTCTTAGCCTCACCATCAAGATCAGGATTGAGCGAATAAATCTCACTCTCATTCCGCCAGGCTTTTCTCTGAGCAAGGGTTCCTTCTTTCCCCGGAATTTTCAATCCACCAAGCTGCACGACATAGCCAAGTGTTTGAATTCCAAACGACTCCAATAGTTGCTGACACAGTGCTCCAGCCGCAACTCGCACGCAGGTTTCCCGCGCACTGGCACGCTCCAAAATCCCCCTCATCGAACTTAAATACTTTAATGATCCGCTCAAATCACCATGCCCGGGGCGGGGACGAGGTAATTCCTTAAGACGCTCTAGTTTATAATCATTGTTAGGCACCTTAAGCGTAATTGGGGCGCCCAACGTAATGTTATTCCAAACCCCGGTTAGAACGTCGACATGATCCTGCTCAAGCGTTTGACGTTTGCCACGGCCATAACCGCCCTGTCGCATAACCAGTAATTCATCGATTTTATCGGTGTTTATTTCAAATCCAGCAGGAAATCCATCAATTAGCGCCAGCAGGCACTTCCCATGGGATTCACCGGCAGTCCAGTATCGAAGCATGATCTTGTTTGCGTTTCTGAGAAGGGAAAAAATATCACTCGAATCTCACGATTCATGAGCCTCTTCTATTCTAAACCAATCGCGTGTGGTTGGCAGCAGGGATTACAATCGTTCGAATAGGACCGCTGTCACGAACATCTACACCAAGCCAACAAATGCAGTTTATTCAAAAACATTGGTTTTTAGCTTCCCTCCTTCTCTTGATGGCGATGGGTTTCCAGTTAGCCAGACCTTTCGAATCGCTCGCAGAAATTGAATGGCTGAAATGGTCGGTTGTCTCAGTAACCATGTTTTTGATGGCCTGGCCATTGGAATTTGGAAAACTGCAACAGTCGTTATCGCGTCCCCTTGCACCACTGCTGGGAACCGCATTCAATTTAATCCTCATTCCGTTGTTCGTCTGGCCCTTGGCCGCACTAGCTGGCACGGAACTAGGGCCGGGCATCATTATTACTGCCGCTACCCCAAGCACGCTCGCATCCGCAGCCGTACTAACCCGTTATGCGGGTGGAGACGATGGTGTAGCCGTAATGGTTACCATCCTCACCAATGCAACGTGCTTCTTCGTGATGCCATTCTGGATCTTCTTGCAAACCGGTGATCAAATTGAATCTGCCCAACTCGTAGGCACCATCTACAAGTTGTTTTTTTACGTCGTGGTTCCTATCGCTCTGGCTCAGCTAGCCCGCCGCCATCGCCCGTCAGCGGTCTGGGCCACCCACGCAAAACCACTACTCAGCAAACTTGCGCTCATCGGCGTCCTCGTAATGGTTTTTCTTGGCGCGGTAAAAATGGGGCTTCGATTCGATAATCAAGCGGATTTGCCGATTTCGATTCGAGCACTTTTGACAACCGCGATCATCCTAGTTTCCGTCCATGTGACCGTTTTTTGGCTGGGTATATTCATTGCCAAAATAATCGGGCTTCCCCGCCCAAAACAAATAGCGGTTGGCTTTTCAGGCAGCCAAAAGACACTCATGATCGGGCTCTCGACGGCTGTCAATCTCGGATTCAACATCATTCCCATCGTGATGTATCACTCCCTACAGCTGATCGTAGACGCCGTTTTCGCAGAAAGACTCAAAGGAGAAGAATCGGCAAGCCCATGAATTTCTTACATCGACTCAATCTCAATCCCCTCGGCTTGTCCTTATTTTTCCCGATTGATATATTTTCACTGTCCTAATAGGTCAAAAAAAATATGTCACGCAACACCCCCCATAACAATCGTCGCTCAACCGCCACTGCTGTGGAATCGCTGTTCGAGTCTTAGCCGGCGAGCCAGTTGCACCGTCGTTGACCACCCCTCGCACTCCGAACCCACCCTTCGGTTTCGTAATGCACCTTCTAACAAGGCAAACAAAATGCGCGAAATGCTCGATGAAAAATTAAAGCGATATGAAGAACTCGAACAACAGCTAAGCGACCCGGAAGTCCAATCCAATTCCTCCAAAATGGCTGCCGTGGCCCGCGAACATGGCTCACTCGCCAAACTCGCGACGAGATACCGACGGTTCACAAACCTGCTCACTGAGATCGAAGAACTGCGGGAGATGGCGAATTCCAGCGATCTCGAGGAACGAGAAATGGCTGAAGAAGAACTCAAGACCACACTCGAAACTCGCGAAGTCTATTGGGATGAACTGTTAGAAATGACAATTGGCGGGGAAGACGCCAACCGCTCCCGTTGCGTGATGGAAATCCGAGCGGGAACGGGCGGTGATGAGGCCGCGCTGTTCGCACGCAATCTTTACGAAATGTACAGCAAGCACTGTGAAGTAAAGGGGTGGAAATTTTCAGCTCTTGAATCGAGCACAACCGAACTGGGCGGCTTTAAAGAAGTTACAATTTCTATCGAAGGGGAGGGGTGCTATCGAGAACTGCAGTATGAAAGCGGAGGGCACCGTGTTCAACGTGTCCCCGACACCGAAACAAAGGGACGTGTTCACACCTCAGCTGCTACGGTCGCTGTACTCCCAGAACCCGAAGATGTTGAAATTGAATTAAAGCCAGAGGACTACACCGTTGAAAGATATGCTGCCAGTAGTGGACCCGGTGGCCAGCACGTCAATAAAACCGCCTCCGCAGTTAGAATTACGCACCACGAAACGGGGGTCGTCGTCAAGTGTTTTGAAGAGCGCTCCCAACACAAAAATCTTGCGAAAGGGATGCGTATTTTGAAATCAAAACTATACGACCATCTCCAACAGCAGGAAAATCAACAACGCGCTGATCAACGTAAAAGTCTTGTCGGATCGGGAGATCGTAGTCAGCGGATCCGTACTTACAATTTCCCCGAAAACAGAGTGAGTGACCACAGAATTAATTTAACGCTCTACAAACTTGATCAGATCATCGCCGGTTCTGTGCAATTCTTGACGGACGCTCTGATCGATCACGATCGCCAAACCCTGCGATCATCGATGTCCTTGGAATAATTGCGGAGGGCGAACTGTCGCAACGGCAATCACATTTTTCAAATGAAATACGCATGCCCGAAACACCTGAACAAACGTGGAACATTAAACAGCTACTCGACTGGACGACCGATTTTTTCTCAAAATCGACGATTGGCAACGCACGACTGGAGGCGGAAGTTTTATTGGCCGAAGCGCTAGACTGCCAGAGAATCGAACTCTACACCCGTTTCGATGAACAACCTCCCGCCGAACAATTGACCGAATTCCGGGCCTGGGTCAAACGACGGGCAGCGGGGGAACCTGTCGCCTATCTTGCTGGACACCGCGAATTCTACTCTCTCCGCTTTCAAGTCGATTCTAATGTGCTCATTCCGCGACCAGAAACCGAACATCTCGTTGTCGCCGCCGTAGAATTCACCAAGAGCCTAACATGCGACCCGATTCGAATCATTGACGTGGGCACCGGTAGCGGTTGTATCGCCGTGACGCTGGCTACTCTAATCGAAAATTGCAAAATTGCTGCCACCGACATCTCCGAACCCGCACTCGAAATTGCCAAATCGAATGCAACTAACCATGGAGTCGATCCAAAAATCCACTTCTTTACAGGTGATCTCTTAGACGCGTTGCCGGCAGGGAGCAAACCAGTCCACCTAATTGTCAGCAACCCTCCTTATATTGGTGAACGCGAAATATCGACAGTGGACGATCAGGTCAAAAATCATGAACCGGATATTGCACTTTTTTCAGGACCTGATGGAACTGAAATCATCCAGCGGCTAGTCGACGACGCCGCTCAGTTCCTGCTCCCCAATGGCGCTTTGATGTTTGAGACCAGCCCGATCATTATGGATCGCTGCGTTAATTTTGTGAAAAACAACCCCGCCTATTCGGGCGTGCGGGTTATTAAAGATTACAGCGGACATGACAGAATAGTCGTGGCCACCAAAACCGACGATTAAAACATAACGCAGCATAAGACGGTCAACGCAGTCGATCCCTCCCGCGTTGAAATCATATGCCAACACCTACAACGTTCAGGCGCGCGGATGGTACTGCTGATGCACTTTCTTCAACCGCGACTGGTCGACGTGTGTGTATATTTGCGTTGTCGCAATACTCGCATGCCCCAGCATTTCCTGGACCTGCCGCAAATCTGCCCCCCCCGCAAGCAGGTGTGTCGCAAAACTATGCCTCAACGTGTGAGGACTAATGGAAACAGAAACGTCCGCGAGCAAGGCATATTTCTTGACCAATTCCCAAACAGCCTCCCGTCTTAATCGACGACCGCCACGAGAAAGAAATAACCAATCCACCTCGTTAGACCGAACAGCTTCTAAACGCGGGCGCTGCTTGTCTAAATAATCGGTCACTGCTTCAATTGCCGCATCACCCAGAGGCACCATCCGCTGCTTATTACCTTTTCCCTCACACTTACAGTACCGCTCATCCAGATGCAAATCACGAAGTCGCAAATTGGATACTTCTGAAGCTCGACACCCTGTGGCATACAACATCTCCAACAGAGCGCGGTCACGGAAATAATAAATCTCGATCCGTCGTGGCCCCTTCAGAAATCGCTCGACCTCTCTTGGCGACAATACTGATGGAACTCGCTGCCATAATTTCTGACTGCCTAACAGCTCGACTTTGTTATCGACTAACAATCCTTCGAGCTGAAGATAACGAAAGAACATCTTGACTGCTACGATGTGTCTGGCAATCGACGCCGGTGCCAATTGCTGGGTATTTAAGAAACCCACAAAATCAGATAGCTCCGTAATCGTCAAATCAGCTACCTTGCGACCCTCAAGCCAGCCAATGAACCGCCGCAAATCCCTGGAATAAGCCGCCACCGTATTTTCTGACAAATGGCATTCAGTTCTCAGATAGAGCGTGAAAGCTTCTGCGTGACGGATCGTGGCATTAACACCAGAATCCGTTTTCTTGATCAATCGTCGAAGTTTACCCTTTTTTAGTTTTTTCATTTCACAAACAAAAAAAAAAGCCGAACACACCTAGAGGTATCTTCGGCTTTACATTTAACAAAAATCGGAGTGAAATAAAAAAGAGCGATTTTGCGGAGGCATAGGTTACCCAAACAAAATAACCGATCATCCGGCAAAGACTTACGGAAAAACCTGATTACCCCACATCAAAATCAATTTGCAACATCTTTGAATTTGACTTTTTTGATAAGCGGCTTCACTTTTCCATCAGGCAATGCTCGCCCGGAGACCGCGCCGATCGCTTTCACCGTATATGAATACTTCAAATTATAATCGATATCAAACTCGACTTCCGTTTCGGAATTCTGTTCGGGATTCCCTTCAGCTGCCAAACGCTCCTCCACGATATTCGTAAGATCGGGGAACATTGTCGCTTCTCGAAGCGTTTCGCTGTCATCAACGATGATGCTCGAAATATTTCCATTTTCACCGGCTTCGAGTCGTACTGTGATTAAGTCGGGAAGTTCTTCGTCTAGCGAATCAGCAGATTCGGAAGCAAGTGGCATCTTGATGTTGAAGTCGCCTTCCATCGCCACCACTTTGAATGTCATGATAAAGAAAACAAGCAACTGAAACACGATGTCAATCATCGCGGTCATATTGATCTTGATTTCTTCCGGTTCCGAAACTGACATCTTCATAGACGAACTCTACATGATTACTTTTGATTTTTAACGCGAAGACTAAAGCTCTGCAGTTCAGATTCCTGGCACTTTGCCATTAACTCCTGAACCACCCCCGTTGGAGTATCTTCGTGCGAACGAATGATTACGGCGATATCGCCAGGATCACGAATACCTTCTCTCGCGGCCGCATCAACCTGACGGGACAACAGTGGATTCAGCAAGTCAATTCCATTCTTTTGACCCTCGAAGACCACTACACCATTCGGCTCCAGATTCAAAATAATCTGGTAATCCGGGCGAACCTCGGGTGGGACAGCAAGCACACTGCTTGGCAGCAAAATCTCGTCAGCTCGATCTACCTCTGAAAAGTTAATCAGAAGCATGAAAAACGCGATCAGCTGAAAAGTCATATCGATCATAGGCGTTAAATCGCCTTCGAGAATCTCAGTACTTTTTTTCTTAAATAATCTCATGGCACCACCGAAAAAATAGAAAAGGAATCAGCCTAGTCTTTTTTCTTTCCAACTTTTTCGAATCGGCCCATCAAATTTTCACTTGTGATTCCAACCTCAAGCACAAGTCGCTGAACCCGGTTTCGCAAAATATTGTAGGCAGCGATCGCCGGAATCGCGATCGCCAATCCAATCAGAGTAGTCAACAAAGCAGTCGAGATACCCTCGGCAAGCTTGTTAGGATCCGGAGTACCACCACCGTTCGCAATCACATAGAAAGAGTTAATCATTCCATGAACCGTTCCAAAAAGGCCGATCATCGGGCTAATGGTTCCAATCAAAGCTAGGTAACTCAAACGGTGATCCAGTTTCATATTCTCATCGGCACCAACTTCTTGCATTGCAGCCACCGAAGCCGAATAACTACTCGAAAGCTTTGCTAGGCCAGCGGAGAGTACATTTCCAAGAAACGACTCATCAGTTTTGGCTAATTCATAGGCCTCTTGATATTGCTTCTCTTCAAGATGTGCCTCAAATCCGTCAATTAAATGTTGAGGACAGACATACTCTCGTCTGGCAGACAACAAGTTCATAATGAACAAGGCGACCAAAATAAATGAGAGTGAGAGGAAAACAAGGATGTAGGTCCAACCCAACGAATCCGTCAACCACTCCAAGAGCGACTCCTCTGCCGGAGCTGGTGTGGCTGCGGCAGCCGCAGGCGCCTCGGCGGCTGGCTCGGCCGCTTCCTGACCAATCACCTGAGGCGACGAAACGGAAAATAGCGGTTGAAACGCGAATACCGAAAATACGATCGAAAAAAGTAGTACCTGAGGCGTCCAAACCAGGACACCACGATTGGCTTTCGACCCCTTAATAAACTGCATAGCGTCCTATCTCCAAAAATCATGTCAATGAATGGTCTGATGTGATAACTTCGTTCTGCTAAGTATATCACACAAAACGAGCCAAGCCCTCGCCAATTGGGGCTTTATAATTTTCCCGCCCAATAAGAATTACGATAACGAGACTTCAGCGTGTCTCGCGCCATCGCCGCTCGATCGGTTTCCTCCAATTGAGCCCAAATCTTAGACAAATGAAACAAAGCCTCCGCGTGAAGCTCGGCTTCGGTTGCAAACAAAAGGTCGGTGTGAAGATAGGCTGTCCTTGCCTCCTTCCAATTGGAGTTCTTTTGATGAACAGCACCTAAAGCGTTGTAAAGATGGGCAAACAACAATTTGTTGTCGGAGTTTTCCGTTGCAATCATCTCGTTAAGCTGAGAAAGGCTGGCAGCAGGATCTCCCGCAAGTCCGGCAACGCGGGCTTTTTCACATTTGGCAAGCAATTTGTACAGCTGCGTTACGTCATCATTAGAGTTGTTATTGAGTATCGAATCGAACGCCGCATTGGCATCAGCGGCGTTATCTATGGTTAAGATTCCCAACTGAAGCGTGCCGCTAAGTTGATACTTTGGCCAAGAACATTGACTTAACTTGGCGAACTGTCCGATCGCTAAATCTGTTCGATCAATTGCAAAATATAATTTTCCTAGCTGCTCGATCGCTGGATACAGATGCCAACTGGTCGGGTGCTCTTGGATAAACTTCGCCACGACTCCCCCAGCCTCTTGAGGAGTGGTACCACCGCCCCGCAATGAGCTCTGGGCCATTGAAAAGGCTCGAATAAAGTCGACCTCTGCTTTCATTTGCGGAGTTAACTTCGTCACATCAATTTTCCCGAGCGACTCAATTGCATCAGAGAATCTTCCAGTCTCCATTTGATCTCTGGCCCGATTAATATCGCTAGGCTCCCTAGAAAACGACACCCGAGCGATTTCGCTACAGGGTACAAGTTTATCCGCAACCGTCACGCCATCAGGAGATATCTCAGTAATCTTCCCACTGATCTTCGAAGTACCACCCGTCGCCTTAAATCGATAAACCCCATCTTGAGCAACCAGTCGCTGGCTATCAGCAAGATTTACCGTCCCGGCAAACAAGGACACAATCAGGATGACTTTAATTCGACTAACGATCATCTTTTGAATTTGTTTCATTGAAAAACTCTGACCTCGAATTTCTTAGTTTTTTTACCCACGGGAGCCGCAGGTCACTCTTCAAAAATACTAGTTAATGTTCTGCTGAACCCTTGCTTCCAGTTCTGAAAACTTCTGTTTCCACAATTCGCTACCGCTAAATGTTTCGTCTCGTTTTCTTTCCTTGGCAATCTCGCTTCCTGCCGCCTTAATGGCAGCTTGATTCCCAGCGAGGATCCCATACTCAAGTCGACATTCAACAACATGATAAAGGGCATTGTAAAAAGTGCTGCGAAACTTTTCATTACTACGAGTCGCCAGGGCAATTTTCTCCCATCCCCAAACACGCTTTTGTGTGCGTTTGGTCTTAGGGTTCTTATAAGGATCTCGCCCCTTCACTGCTTCAATGTATCGCTTTTGATTCTTCCCAACCTTGGCCCACATTTGCAACGTTTCTGCAGAATCAATTTGGACATTCAATGAATTCGGAGAAGCTTTCAGTATTTCTAAGAACTCATTCATAGCCGATTCAAAGTTACCACTACGCCGCGAAGCCAGCGCTCGCTGGCGCTTCAACTCTGCGACCATCACCGCTTCCTTTGGGTCGCCGGCAAAACCCATTTGCTCAGCTCGCGTCAGAGCGACTTGAGCCTCTTTTGCCATCGCCTTAGAAGAGTCTTCCAGACCTGACTTAGCTAAAGAATCCGCCACCGAAAGCAGGGTAGAGCCCGCCCATAAAATAGTCTTGGAATCATTGGATTCGGATTGAATGCCGCTTAAAAAACCCGACATCGAATCAGCGAATTTCTGTTTCTTTTCAGGTTCTTTCAGCAACTGAAACTGTTCTTTTAGTTGAATCGCAATAAGTTGATAAATTGCCGCAACGCGCGCCGCATCGTTTGGGTCATTACTCCCTTTAATGTCAGCCTTCATCGCATCAATTATTCCACGGGATTTATCGATCCATTGCTGCTGATCGTCCGACTCCTTCATTGCAGCAAGATATGCCTTGATCGCAGTTTTATAGACCTCACGTCGATAAATTTCACCAGTTTCCGTACCCGTAATCGCAGGATGCTGTTGCTTTAGAAGATCCAAAGGTGCGATCTCTTTTGACTCAAGCCGCTCAATCGCTTTGTCAACTTCTCCCGACTTTAATCTCGCATCGACCAGCAGCAAAGCTCCAAGGGCAACTTCATAGTTAAGCTCATCAAACATAGTTTGATTAACACCACTAGCCATCAACTGCGTGGCTTCTTCCATCAACACTTTAAGTTGCTGAGGATCTGCCCCGGCCTCTCTTGCCTTTGCTTTGTAGTCAAACCAAAGTCGTTGGCCCAATTTGATACTCATGATCGGCTGGTACACAGCATCTTTGGGGATCTGGTTAAAATATTCTCTTGCCCTGTCAAAATCTTTATCATTTAAAGCCAAACGCGTCATTGTACTGGCAGCAACGCCCGCCTCCATTGCCCCCGGCCAGCGTCGCAAAACTGCATCGCATGCAGCGTTAAGCCGCGATCGCTCAAACTCTTTATCACTCTCAGCGGCCTTGTCCAGTAAAATCGAATAGCTTTGAATCAACAACGTCATCGCGGAACGAGTACCGTCGACATTCGGATACTTCTTCAGTAGAAACTCGCCAATTAACGCTGATTCGATATACCGCTGCGTCGCAAAGTAGCAATAGCACTGAAGATAACGCACGTTATTGATATCAGCTCGCAACGTTTCCTCATCCGCTAACTGCAAGGCCAGGTCAAACATCCCTAGCGCCTCACCGCATTGTTGCAAAGCTGCCTCGGTTGCTTCCTTGTATTCCGCCTCCAGTTCAACCTTTTCGACACCGGTAGCCGCCGCGGCTTTCTTTCTAGCTGAACTTGCCTCAGCCACGTACGACTCCAGATCAGTTACAAAATCTTTTCCCTTCTGCCGAGCATCATCAAATGAGCCGGGCGGGCCTGTCTCTCCTTCGCTAACTTCGGAGAAATTAACATCCCACTCCGCCAGCAACTCTTTCGCACGGTCACGATAGGGACTTGCAACACGAGCCACATTTCGGAGAACTTTGGCCGCCGCTCGATCAACTCGGTTTGAATCACTCGTTGCCCTGGGACCACCAGCAGCCTTTACTTCTTTTGCTTTTTCGTGTTTCGCAATCGAGTACTCCAACTGCACACGCAACCATTCCTGCTGTCGAACTTCAACTTTATTTAATGAATTAACCGCTGGCTCGAGAATTTCAATGACCTGCTTATAAGGATACTTTTTCGATGCCGCCCAACAATCAGCGGCCAAAAGAAACGCTTCCAGTTTGATGGGCTTAAGAACACTGTTGTCACCCAAAATAAACACTTCACTAAGCAAGTCTAACGCTTTCTTATTTTCACCGAGCTTGTAGCAACAACGTGCGGCATAAACACAAGATTTCAGGCCGGCAATAAATTTGGGATATGCTTCCCACACTTTTTCGTATTCGTCACGTGCTTCGCCCAGAAGCTTCTTCTGTTCGTCGTCATTTTCCAAATAGGTGTCGGCAAGTTGTTCGGTCACCTTGGGAATACTCACGCGCACCTGAGTGTAGGTCGCCTGAAACTGATCTCGACGGCGAAGCGTCGTTGGATCCTCAGGATCAATCTGGATAGCATCCTCACTCTGTGGATCAATCAATCGGCGGACTTGTTTCCTCGCTTTTTGGTAACTCGCCAATGCACCTTTTAGATTCTCCCTTGCCTTCCCGAACAAGACTTCACGTTCGGCAGAAGTTAGACGATCTGATTCCGACTGTTTTAAATAGATATTGGAACGCCGATAAAGAAGATTTCCCTGGTAATGTAATGTCTTTGCGGAAACTTCGAGAGATTGGTTATTAGCCGCATAATTCGTCAACAATTGCTGTGCTTGATCCAAGCGCGACTCGACCGAAGCAAGATCTCGCATCCGGGCAGTGCTTCCAATTAAAGTCTGCGCCATTTCAAACGGTAACGCATCTTTAAATTCCTTGGAGACAGCCTTGCTACCTTTTAACCCCTCCAGATAGTCAATCGCAACATCGTAATAACCATTATCCCGCAGGGCGTCTAGAAATGCTTGAGCAGGCTCATCCGCACGCCCCGCTGAACTAAAGAATCCCGCCGAAATTACGACAATTAACGCAATGCTCTTCATAGGTAACGCAATGCTCTTCACAGCCCGAAATCCTTAAATTAGTTGGCTATAATTTAACCAGTTACAGGAAACACTTGGAAACACCTAACGAATCCCCCATACCAGCCGACGGGATCTCTAGTTTCCACTACTTGGCGTCTCGAAACAATCATACGATGTTGCCATTCGACGAACAACAAGAAAGCACGTCGCAACAACCGGAGTCGTTACCAAGCACCGCCTCGCTTCCTCCCACCCCTAATCGTCGACAATTCACGCGCGAAATCAAACAATTCGGTAGTCAGAATTAAATTTTTTAGACAATGCTGATCTAAAGATTGGGGTCGCTACGGGTTTATCGCTCGTAAACATCGCCGATGAACCGCACCCTTTCGTTTACCAAAATCAACATCTAATCCGCATCCACCTTCTCGGACCATGATTTTTTGCAATAATTCATTTTGATTGAATCGCTAAACTGCGACAATCATGACCGAATCCTTAGATATTGTAAAACTCTTACCCAACAAGGCAAATCGATGAGATTCGACCGATCCTCCGACGAGGACACACAATTGGCTCGCCCCGATTCGATCGTTCCGCCAATCGATAAAACCTCCAAGGCGATTCGGACAAGGCTTTTAATGCTTTTCTCCATGTTGATTTTGATCATTATTGCAATGAACGAAGCGGGAAAGCCTGAACGTTGGGAATGGATGGGATTTGACCAACCGCCAACTTCAGTCAAGACCATTGAATTAGGAAACGAAGCAAATTCACCTGATGCAAAGGTCGAATTCAGAAACAACGCCAAGACCGAAGCCACTGCTCCCGATCAATCCGAACTCGCCAAGAGCTCAGATCTGAAAAAATCGAATTCAACCTTTTCAGTCGCCCCTACGGCAATCCAGTCCAGTTCTGTCGTCGTGGGAACCTATCAGGGAGACTACCCGACTGCCGCAGTTCAATTTTGGGAAGAATTATTCCGCAAACTTTCTCCCGATTCACAAACTTGTTTCTTACGTCTAATTTCTCGAATTCGAAATGGGATCGCAACTCCCGAGGATCAACAAGCGGAAACAAAACGAATCGTTCAATTAATTAAACAAGAGCACGATTTCTTCGAGCAGTCTCTGTTTGACCAACTCGCCGTTGCAATCGACGGAACCTCCGAAAAGATCAACCTCCTCGATCAACTGAATGAATCACAGAAAATATGGTCCGATAAAATTTTTCCCGCGCTGTCTGAATCCTCTTCGGGCAGAGACACGACGCTAACCCAACAAAATGCAATCATTCGATTGCAATCAGTAATTGACGAGATACTCCTCCGGCAAGTTCAAGACCACACTTCACTTGGCTGGACAGGTGACTCGGGTAGCTGGATTCGGATGTGGGAGAAAGTCATTTCGCCCACGGCGACCGACGCGGACTTAGCCAGTGCTACTCCCGTGAATCGAATCGAACTTATGGGGCAACCCGACATTTACCGTGGAAAGCCAATCGCTATCGAAGGCTGGGTTCGATCAGCACGGAAAAAGAGACTTCCCTCCGACACGGCGCTGGGAATCGATCATTATTACATCCTATGGGTCCGGCCGCGAGAATCCAAACTTGGACCGTATTGTGTTTACTCTCAGAATATCCCAGCAAACTTCCCCGAACTCACCAATGAGTTCATTGAGGTCAATCAATTGGTGAAAGTCGAGGGCTATTTCTTTAAAATTCGAAACTATATCGCTGCCGATTCCTCGGTTCAGGAATGCCCGGTTGTGATTACCCCCGATCTAAGTATCGTGACGTCAGCACCAATGCCGCTGATTGACAAGTGGCAACCGTCACCAACAACCTTGATTACGGCATTTATTGCGATCCCGCTCGGAGCAACGTTTATCGCTTGGTTCGCATTTCAAACCTCGCGAACAAGGCGACAGTCGCTCGGGAAATCGACAAAAAAACGCATCGACGAATCGCTAAACGCTTTAACTGAAAGCCCAGAAGTTCAAACCGACCGGGAAAAAATCATGGCACTCTACGAAACGAATCCCGATGACTGAACCCAAGTTCACAACACTCAGAACCAGAGCCCCTCGGACGCCTTTATGGAGCACTCTCTGGCTATTACTGGCGATTCCGCTGACTGCCTTTGCAAAACAAGACCACAATGAAACGCCACTTGAACTGTCTGGCTATTCACTTAGCGAGTCTTATCAAGTTGAAGATGACCAACCCATTAACTTCGAGTCGCCTATTTTGAAGCAACTCGTGTACCGCATAAGGAACACGTCTCCTCGGAGTCGTGCCAAATATAGCAAGTTCTCCGAGGCTACAACTTGGCGAGACATGCTATCTCAAACAGAAGATTTTCGATTTTGGACTTTCGATCGTCCAGCACGTTTAACCAAAATTGAAAAACACGCATTCAAGCAGGTCACGTCGGATGATGAAATCAAAGGCGTTTATATCTGTCATTGCGAATCAATGCCACATGTAAATGACGAAAGTACGGCGCCTCCTCAAAAATTGATCGTCCTATCTCGCACCGCCCCCAAAGCACTTCCTGTAAACACAGACATCGATCAACCCATTCGTATTTCGGGATTTCTCTATTCGCGAGTTCTTGAGGCCGACGGCCCGCGGCTCGTATTCATCGCTGACCGAATTCAATGGTACCCGCAGGAAAAAACAGATAAGATTTCGGCTAATCAAGTCGAACTCTCTCAGCTCGGTTTTGACTTAGCGTTGATCGATTCAATCCGGCAGAACAATGCCCGGCCACTGATTGGTCAAGACGCCGAAGCTTTCTTTCAAATGCTTGCCGCACTGAATCGCTTCACAGGCACTCCGGCTGATCTTTTCAAAGAACCAACCGAGGCCCTTAGTTTCAGCGACATTTTTTCTGGCTCACCTGAGCACTTTGGCGACGCAGTCCACCTTCAAGGGGTTATTCGGTCCTGTTCTAACGTGAGCATTCCACATCAGGATATTCAGGATCGCCTGGAGATATCACAGTACTACCAACTCATGATTTTTCCTGATTTAGGTGGAGCAAAAATCATCATTCGAGGAAAAGACGGGAGTGAACTCGATTATCAACGGTTTCCTATCACGGTCTGTTGCACTGAACTCCCAAAAGGGATGACTGCTCAAGACGTCGAAAGAAAACAATGCACCGTTGATGGTTACTTCTTTCGATTTTGGAAATACCAATCCGCCCGAACCGATTCCGCCGAATCCTCTGGTCAGTTAAGCCCTTTGGTAATTGCCAAACAGCCTGTTTTGGTCGGAACAACAAGCAACGTGCTCGACCGAGGGCTACTTTTTTTCGTTCTCGGAATAGTGGCGCTAATCATTTTCCTCATTACCTATTTTCGATTTGTTGATCGAAATCAAAAACCAACGGTGGAGAACATTCTTGAAAACCTGCCGGAAAAGATTGACATTTCTGGTATCGATGGCTGATCGCTACTTTCGCTCAATTTAATCCACAAATTTCGAGCATCAATACGAGCAAACCGCGGCTCTCCCCTTGAAAGAGACGTTATCAACAATCAAAATTCACCGCTGATTGTCCGCCACACTATCGGGGTAAAACATTCATTGGACCACCCATGCATTTTTGGGGGTGGAGAATCTATCAATTTGATAAATTGATTGCATGTGCTTCCTAGAGACATGGGAATTAATTACTTGGTCAACTTAAACTTAAACAGGCCCAACTTACCTCAAAACATTCACCGCAAATCATTCGCCACTCAATTCAAGGAAAAATTAAATGAAAAGTCCGGTTCGAGTTACCGTCACAGGCGCTGCAGGCCAGATTAGTTACGGCTTGCTGTTTCGTATTGCTGCCGGTGAAATGCTAGGGCCTGACCAACCGGTCATACTGCAGTTACTTGAAATCACACCCGCCATGAATGCACTCCAAGGTGTCGTCATGGAACTTGATGACTGTGCCTTTCCACTCCTTCACGGGATTGTCGCAACCGATGATCCCAACGTCGGTTTTGCCGATGCCGACTACGCACTTCTCGTCGGAGCCATGCCTCGACGAAAGGGAATGGAAAGAAAAGATCTTCTGACAGCAAACTCCAAGATTTTCTCGGAACAAGGGAAAGCGATCAACGATCACGCCAAGAAAGACATTAAAGTCTTGGTCGTTGGGAACCCGGCAAATACGAATGCGTTGATCACAATGGCAAACGCTCCTTCGATCAAGCATGGGAATATTACGGCTATGACCCGCCTCGATCACAATCGCGCTTTAAGCCAACTTGCCTCGAAAACTGGCAAGCACTCCACCGACATTAAAAAACTGACTATCTGGGGAAACCACTCATCCACACAATATCCCGATATTAGCCACGCTACTATCTCTGGCGAGTCTGCTGCCCAGCAAATCGAACAAGATTGGTACCGTGAGACGTTTATCCCAACTGTACAAAAACGAGGCGCAGCAATCATCGAAGCCCGCGGCGCCTCAAGTGCAGCGTCCGCCGCCAATGCGGCGATCGACCATATCCGAACCTGGGAATCCGGCACTGACGAGGGGGACTGGGTAAGCATGGCCATTCCGAGTGATGGAAGTTACGGAATCGATGAGGGCGTAATTTATTCATTCCCTTGCACCTGCAGCAACGGCGAATACCAAATCGTACAAAATCTCGACATCGACGAGTTTAGCCGTGAAAAAATGGATGCCACGCTGGCTGAACTCAAAGAAGAACGTGATGAAGTTAAAGATTTGCTTTAAAGCAAAAACCAATTCAGCACGTTGAAGTCCAATTTTAAAAACCCACCAAGAGCCAACCATGATGGTAAAGATCATGGCTGGCTTTTTTTAATCGACAGATCACTTGTTTTGCTAGCTCAAAAAACCTGCAATCATAAATTCAAAATCGCGTGCACATCTCTCAATCTAAAACACTCCGCCCTCGCTTTTGCAGCGTATGCAGTTGACTTTCAATTCCAAGTTATTTACAAACTGAAACCTTGGAAAGCACGAAAACTCGTCAGTCAAGGAAATTCGACAGACGCATGAATAGAATCAAAATCAGCCCCTTGGCCTCCGTTAGTGCCGACGATATCTCGACTAAAGATTCGACCCTAAACTCGCTCGACCAGTTCGATAAAATAACCAATCGTTCTGATCAGTATTCTCTGTTTGTGCCGCTCCATTACGAAAAAAATTACGCTTACCCACTCATTGTGTGGCTTCACTCTGACGGATCTCAATCTACCGAAATCCAGCAAATCATGCCGCATGCGAGCGTCCGGAATTTTGTTGGGATAGCACCGCAATCTCCTATTGGAAATTTTGAGGCTGGATATTTTTGGGAACAAGAAATCGACACCATCGACTTGGCTCACGATTCAATTCTCGCCGCCATCGACGCAGCGTCGATGCGATACAACATCGCTTCTAATCGGATTTTCATTGGAGGCGCAGGTACAGGTGGAACTATGGCCTTTCGAATTGCGTTCGAAAGGCCCGAACTGTTCGCTGGAGTAATTTCCATGAACGGCCCACTTCCAGAACGTGAGAAACCACTGGGCTGTTGGTCAGAAAGTCGACAATTACCGGTGTTTTGGGCACATGGCCGTAACAATAAAGAATTCGAGCAAAGCCAATTGTGCCAGCAACTTCGTTTACTTCACATTGCAGGTTTTTCAGTCACACTGCGACAGTATCCCACGGAGACCTGTACCAATGAAAAAACGCTATCGGATATGAATCGTTGGATCATGGAAACCATCGACTCGACGGTTAGCTAAATCCATCGCACCACTGTTCCGTTGCCAGCAATGCTGCATCTGTTCATTGAACTTATCTTGCAACGTCTTTCGCGCTGATCAGACATTAAAAACCATGGTTCTCCATGGCTTATTGCTCTTGAGGCACTAGTTGAGCGTAGTAAAAGCTGCCTTGACTCTCTCGCTCGATTTCAGCTAAAAGTCGCATCTGCTGTTGCCTAGGAATTGCGTTTCTAGCAATGCAGTTTTGCACAAATTATTACCTATCGATCGAACGTCCATGCAATTGAACCGCAGACGAGTAGTACCTGAGGTTGACCAACCCCAGCTTACAGATATCGGACAGTTAACCCACGACATTCTGGACCGCTATCGACTTCAAATGGCAGACCAAAACATTTTACTCGAAACGGATTTCGATTCCGTAGAAGCATCGATCGCCACGTCAAAAATTCAATCCATTGTGACCGCATTGATTGAGAACGCACTTGAGCCGATGAGTCATGGTGGCGAAATCTCCGTAACATTAATTGATGGAAAGTACCAATGGGAACTTGAGGTAGCCGATTCGTTTGGCATGGCTTTCAGCAACGCAGACCCGCTCCGTCGGAATTCCGACGAACATCTCCCCACGATTATTCCATTCCCTGAATCGCAACAACTACGAGACGCTCACCTCACCGCCATTTCTCTGGGCGCCCAAATTGAGACCTGGAACTGTCCGCAAGGTGGAACCGCACGCGTCCTCACGGTACCGCGTCAACATAAAAACCAAAAACCGGAAATGCAATTCTCAACTTTTTAAAACAACACATTCAAGGCGTTCTTGAGTCACCTCTTACACACTGACAATCTGATGGATAGCCAGCCAATAACATTCGAAAACGTAATCAGATTTGCCAGGCAGCGGCGCATCCGTGCATTGTTTGTTGGCGTTACTATGCTTGCCGTGCTTGCCGTGCTTCAAGTCCAACAACAAACTAGCGACTCCCGTTTATGCGAACTTTATCCGAATGCCAAATTGAGCGAAGGGGAATTGTATCGTCTCGAAGTAGCTCTAATCCAAGAAGACCTCGACGAATTCGAAACAAGTACCGAGGGCAAACTGCTCGTCCCGACCAGCAAACGACTGGAATATATGAAAGCGATTGCACGACAGGACGCAGAACCAATTGACTATCGGAAACTAGAAGGCACTGAAGACGCTACCCCAAGCATTTTCCTTCCAAAATCCGCGCGTGATGCAATCACACTGGAAACCAGAAAAAAGAAAATTGAAAAAAATATCCTGAGATTGCCGTATATCGTTGAGGCAATCTTTGAAATGGACCAACCATCTGGATTTACGACATTTCAAAAACAACAACTTCGAGCATCCATTTCACTTGCTACGAAAGACACCGTGCCGTTAACCGAGGAACACGTAAAAACAATCAAGGCGATCATTCAGGTTGCTGCTGGAGTCGAGTTAAATGACATTGTCATGATCGACCTTAATACCGGGCTAATTCACGACGAGCCTCCATCAAAATTAACTGACAAAAATATCTGCAATGTTGCCTCTGACATCTCCAAAACAAAACGCACCTGCGAGAATCGCATCAGTGAAGCACTTACCATGTATCCCGAGATTAAGGCAACCGTAGACATTTCCGTCGAACCTGCCACAGCTAATCTAGCTCTGAAACAAAAAAGAGAAATGAAACCAACGCAGGTATCGAAAACAGGCTCGCCTTCATTTCTTTTGGCCGGAGCCAACGCTGCCGTCAAACTTGACACAGCACCTTACCAGATTCCAGAGGCGGACCAACAAGAAATTGAATCTCCAAGGAACATGACCAAGCTCGTTTCAATTTCCATCGATGTTCCGGAACAGTTAGTAAATGACTGTATCCAGGCGTCACACTCGACTTTAAGTAAAAATGATCAGGAAACTTTAGCCTTGAACCAAGAAGTGTTCAGCTCGCAATTTAAGAATCTAAAATCTGAAATATCTAAAAAAATTGAATCGACTCTCATGGCTATACCAGATCTAAAATGCGACGACTCAATTGCATTTAATCTAATTCCAGCAACGAAGACTGCCGCAGTACCACTGGATTTGCGGCTAAAACAAATCGCTGCGGAAAACTGGCCTTCCGGCATTGTCTTACTCGTCGGCCTGTTCCTTTTGGTTTCGATTTCCCGTGGTACCGACCCTCTTCCGAATGACACAAATCTTCAATTCTCAAGCCGCAACAGACAATCAGGCACGAACTCTGCAATTGACGCAACCCCTTCCTCAGACTCAGAAGCGCGATTGACTCAACTCATTGAAAAAGATCCAGATGCCGCGGCAAGAGTCATTGAGTCATGGATCCGTGACGCGGCTTAAAACGCCAGCTAGAAGTATCAACACTTGATTCATTGAATTATTCGAAAACGAAGAAATCTCGACCAGGTTTGATCAATGCTAGCGTCAATTGACCTTGCAAGCTACGAGAAATTCAGCGAAAAGTCCTGCCCTTGTTCCTCGGGGAAACTGAACGACTCCCAATCGATCATTTTTTTTTTCACGAAAAGTAAAAGCAAAATTTTACAGCGGCCCTTAATCGTTATCGTCCTACAAGGCGTCTGAGATGAGACAAATTTTCAATTTTAATAAGACAATTTTGTCCCTCGGCAAATCCGCAAAACGATGCAGCCTGTTTGCCTGCATAACATTTGTTGTGTCCACTTGCTTACTGCCCAACAACTGCATTTTTGCTCAAACGAACTTTCAAGATGGTGCTGCAAAGATTCCAGTTGAAGTTAAAGACCGCAAGTTGGAAATGGAATTTCCGGAGTTCGATGACGAGCAATGGGATGGGAGGAAGACAAGTTACGACAATAGCCTCCCGAAACCTCTCCCGGCGAAGCCCCCGATTGGCACACCAGAGCAAGATACCCCGCAACAACCCTCAAGTAATATTGGAGCTTCCCCAACAACGCCACTTTCGAGCTTCAGCTCCACATTTGCAAACCTAGAACCTTGGCTCGGAAAACTAAAACAACTTACCGGCTCCTCCGACATCGGGAGGATGGTAGGCAGCCTGGCCCTCGTTCTCGGTCTTTACTTCGGATTCGTTTGGGTCATGCGAAAACTAAGTCCGTCCGGCAGTCAGAACCTACCGCGAGAAGTTCTTGAGCTAGTTGGGCAAATCCCATTTGGCCCCAAGCGAAACTTACAATTAATTCGCTTGGGTAGCAAACTCTTGTTAATTATCAATAGTGCAGAAGGCTCTCAGGCCATTGGAGAAATTACCGACCCAAATGAGGTTGAGTACTTAGTTTCCTTATGCGGAGGCCGCCGCCATCCGTTCGAACCAAAAATGAGACCGGCCCCCGCCCCCACACCTGTTCCCGCCACTGCTCCCCCTCAACCATCTCAGTCACAAGCTCAGCAACAAAACAATCTCGCGAGCATTCTGCGAACTCTTGACTTATCTGCTCATTCCAATAACTCAGTTTTCGAAGCCTAACCAGCAGTCTATTTTTAGTTTTTAAATTGCACACTTTTCGTTCCAAATTAACATCAGCGCATGCGTTACTTCGGTACTGCGCGTTGGCTTTGTTTAGCATTGGCCTATTGGTCGGCAACCAAACAGCCGCGGCGCAGTTGTCGAGCCCAGATTCGCTCGATGAACAAAACTCACAAACCGCCAGTTCTTCAGATCAGCTGCCCAGTGAAGTTAGAAGTCAACTTGGGTTAGCAATTCCGCCTGGCTCCCCGACAACGTCACTGGGCGCTTCCCCTGACCACGCAGCTTCTTCCCTTCAGCCATCGGTCACATCTTTTCTATCATCACCGACCGACCAGCTAACATCTCCCCAGGGTTTAACCTCCTCCATAAAAGTTGCCTTAATCTTGGCAACCTTGAGTCTGGCTCCAGCGATTGTCCTGATGACAACCTGCTACGTGAGAGTCATCGTGGTTTTAACCTTGCTCAAGCAAGCATTTGGGGCTCAACAATTACCTCCGACACAAGTTTTGACAGCTCTCTCACTGTTCGTGACGTTGCTAATCATGACACCCGTTTGGCAGGAAGTAAAAAATGAAGCAATTGACCCCTATACACAAACGGAAAATGGAATCAGTTGGGAGGAGGCATGGACCCGCGGAATTGCCCCCGTGAAAACATTCATGGCCAAACAGATTGAAGCTGCGGGAAATGCAGAATCGATTGCGGTATTTTACAAATACGTCCCCGAATACTCCGAAGCGGCACCAACTAGCGCACAGGAGGTTCCAATCAATGTCCTGTTACCCGCATTCATGGTGAGTGAACTTAAGGTAGCGTTCTTACTTGGTTTTCAAATCTTTCTTCCATTTTTAGTTCTTGATCTAGTTGTCTCATCCGTCACTGTCTCGACGGGAATGCTAATGTTGCCTCCGACAATGGTTAGCTTTCCTTTAAAACTCATACTGTTTGTGTTGGTGGATGGCTGGAATCTTGTGGTGGGAATGTTACTTCAAAGCTTCCTTCCCATCACCTGACTGAAAACGCTTTAACAACACCGTTGCCCGAGACTTTCCCTCGAGCCTCACTTTTCAAATTACGCGATCTTACTGGATCACAAGATGAACCCCGAAGATGCAATCGACTTCAGTCGCGAAGCCATGAAAACGTGCATGTTAGTTGGAGGCCCAATTCTCGTGACTAGCTTACTCGTTGGCTTGATCATCGGCGTTATTCAAACCATGACCCAGGTTCAGGATCAAACGGTTTCGTTTGTTCCCAAAATCCTCATTTTGATTGCCGTAATTGGACTCTGCCTACCCTGGCTGACTGAACGCATGACCGATTTCGCTCGAATGTCATTTGAAAAGCCAATGACTCAATGGGCAAGTTCTCCCCCACCGACACTCTTCGCCAGTGCCTCCGAAGTAGAAACTAAATCAGATTCAACCGATGCAATTTCGGAACCCATCGCGACAACGCGGGCTTCCAACATAAAGCCTGACAATTCTATCTTTTCTCTCATCGGTCAGTTTCAAAAAATTGAGCAATCGATGGAGCAACCGACCCAACGCGACCCTGACAGTCAATCGGAAGCATCTAACAATCCGTTCCTACTTCCTCATTATCGCGTCTCCAAAGCACCCCGGACTGAAAAAGGCGGGTAACAATGGATTCAGCATTGATCTTTTTTCTTGTATTCTCAAGGGTTACGGCATTGGTGATGACGGCACCAATTTTTGGCAGCCGATCTGTGCCGTTAAAAATTCGATTGGGAACTGCCGTGCTTTTGAGCTTGACTGCATTTCCATTAATTACACTTCCCGAATTCGAACCATCCAATCTTGAGAGCCTTTTTTCGGCAATCTTTAGCGAAGTTGTCATTGGCTCACTTTTAGGATTGGGGGTAATGATAATGTTTTCAGCCGCTCAATTTGCCGGAACCGTTATCGGGCAAATGGCAGGAATTCAAATCTCCAATACACTTGATCCGCAAACTGGCGAAAACTCATCCACCATCAGCCAGTTGTTTGCCATTCTTTCACTAGCTGCATTTGCCCTCGCTGGTGGCCCCGAATTAGTTATTTCTGCGCTTCTTGATACATTTATTCATCTCCCACTTGGAACCGAATTAGCCCCTAATCGAATAAGCGAAATTTTAGTCAGCCTCTTGCAACAGAGTTTCATCTTAACACTTCGCGGCGTCGCTCCGGCAGTTGCCGCAATGCTAATTGCGACCATCATAATTGGGTTCGTCAGCCGAACTTACCCGCAAATGAACCTGCTTGGCATGGGACTCAGTTCCAATCTTATCGTGATGCTTCTCGCGGTTTTTTTGACCCTAGGCGGTAGCGTGTGGTTATTCGTAGACGATTTGGATCACTTCGTTTCAATGATCACAGATTCCATGCAATCGTCGATCAAAGAGGTCGCAAAGAATGAGTGAATCCATGGAAGACCGCATTCACCAGGCAACTCCAAGCCGACGGCAACAAGCCCGACAGAATGGCGATATTGTCAAGAGTCATGAAATGGCTGCCGCCGTCCAAATGCTTGGTGCCATTGCAATTACCTACTATCTGCTTGGAGGTATCAGCAACTGGATTCGCAACTGGACCGCTGAAATTTGGACATTAGCCTCGGGCAACTTAAACATGTCCAATCAGGAATTCACCGAACAGATTCAACTCACTATCCTCGGTGCCGTTACTCACCTCGCACCTCTGCTGTGCCTACTCGTTGTCGTAGGAGTGGTTTCCCACTGGATTCAATCTGGCCCACTCTTATTGCCTGGACGAGTTTCCCCCGATCCAACGCGACTGGCATCTGGTGCATGGAGAAACATTTTCTCATTTAGTGGATTCTTTACCATCATCACTGGGATTCCTAAAACGATCGTCGCAGGAATCGCAGGAGGAACAAGTATTTGGATTCAACAAGCAAGTTTTTTTCAGTTGGCGAACCTACCAATTGACTTAATGGCTACCAAACTGCTGGGCCTCGTACTCGGTGTTTCACTACACGTTGCAATTACTCTCTTGTTTGCATCGACATTAGACTTCTTCATGAAATTTGTCAGTCATGAAAATCGTCTCAAAATGACCGACCAACAACTACGCGACGAAATGAGAATGCAAAACGGCGATCCTCAGATTCACCGGCGGCGTCAAGAATTGAGCCGATTAAGATAACCGCTTTTGGATGATTCACTCTAGCGAAAGAGGCAACCGTCCCTCAGCCCGTCGCGCTTTCAAATGGATCTGAATAACCAAATTCATCCATGTAGCGATGCCAATTGTTATCAATTTCAAGTTCGAGCGAAGACTCAAGCGTAAAAGGGTTCTTTTTATGGTGCTTTTTGCGCTCGAAATACTCTATCAGCGACGGCTCTAGTTCCGCAAACCCATCCATCTCAAGTTGGTCGTAAACTCGTTCCATTTCGCCGATCGGCTCAGAGATGAGATTTTCAAAGTTAACCTCAACTAATTGGTTTTTTGGAATCGAATCACGTTGATTAAAGTAGGCCGAATACATCAGATCTTTACACTCAAAAATGTAGTTTTTGAGCCATGTATCATCGTATCTTGGAATCTGAAATCCTTGAAGCGAATCCAAAAGCTTCCATAGCCTCATCGTCGAAGGCACAAGTTTGTGCGGGTGACGCGCCATGTGAACAAACTTCGCCCCGGGAAACCAGTCGGCCAACTGCGACAGACGTCCGGTGTGAGGAGGTGACTTCAGAACCAACTGCGAGTCGTACCTGACCGTAAGTGCCTTTAGGAAATAATCCATGGCCACGTGCAATCGCTCCTGCACCTCGTAATCCGCATCAGAAAGTTTGAGATTTAGGTGCTCTCGATTCGGTTGATTCGGAAACGCAATCCTACGGTAAGGCGTTGGAGCTCCATAAGCACACAATGCAAAATCATCTTCTTGAGGAGACCCGACTCCCATCGACATATTGTCCATCGGTCGTTGCCGAGGCATCAATAATTTCAAAAAGGGATAAAAAAAGAAGCGTGAAGCAAGAAAATGATTGGGAATAAATGCATCAAAATTCGTTGGAAAGGCCAATCGCGAATCCAAAGACATCAACTCATGCATCAACGTCGTGCCGGAACGCCAATGCCCAATAATAAAAACGGGGGGCTTTTTGAGTTGAGCAGACTCAATCACACTTCCGTGCGTAACATCTTGGACCTGAGCGAGGATTGAATTCATCACGGCGCATCCACCGCCGAGAGCAAACATTGGATACTTGAACGGATGGATCTTAAAACGGTTCTCTCTCATTAACCGCAGATAATCACCCAAACGCATCCCGTTCCAAAACCTGGGGGCCCACGGCGGATACCAATTAGGTTTCGGTTTTGATTTTGTAGATGTATTTGACATGGTGGCGCCGTGCTATCCCTTTCACCAGACTCTCGTCGCAGCCTACTCGATCTCTCAGAAAAGTAAAACGCATCAACAAACATCGCCCTCGTCAAGCCGCTTCACCCAACTCGTCTTCGATCTCGTTAACCGGCGTGATTTTACCCTTGGGAGTCGTTAGATCAAACAGCCCGAAAATTTCATTTCGGGACAAACCTCGCTTGGCAGGGGTATCACCGTCTGACAATATCTTCCGAAATAGCTCTCGCTTCTCTTCCAATATCTGATGAATTCGCTGCTCGATTGTACCCGCCATAATCATTCTGGTGATCGTCACACTGCCCGCGGCTCCAATTCGATGAGCTCGATTGATCGCCTGATCTTCGATTGCCGGATTCCACCAGCGATCGAATAAAAATACGTAACGACAAAATTGCAGATTTAAACCGACCGCTCCTGCGCCGTAGCTCATCAGGAGAACTTTGCGATCTGGATTCTCCTTAAATTCCTTTAAAATTGGATCACGTTGTTTCGATGGAATACGTCCATGATATTCCAGTGGTCTGTGCACCGTCAGTTGTTTTCCAATCACCTCAAGAGAATCGACCCACTGACTAAATACAATTGCCTTCTGACCGCTCGCCGCCACCTCTTCCATATCCGCTTTGAGGCGTTCAATTTTACTACTCATTCCCGTGGCAGGATCAAAGTTACATATTTGCTTTAATCGAAGAACCAACTCGAAAACGTGCTTAATTGTTAACTCATCTCCCATGTCGTTGAGCCGCAGGACTCCGTCCTTTTCAGCGCCGTCGTAGCTTATCTGCTGCTCCGGCGAAAGGTCCAGTTCCGCATCGCGCATCAATCGCGGGGGCATATCTTTCATGACCAAATCTTTTGTCCGGCGAAGTATCAAGTCCTTCACCCGCACACGCATCTCTCGCGCCGTCATTCCGCTCGACACAGCTCCCTTCGCTGCAAATTCGCAAATTCCGACGAGATCCTCGACACCGTTTTCGATCGGGGTTCCCGTTAGTGCCCAACTTCTTTTTCGATTAATTCGATGCACAACCTCACTTGTCGCATTTGCCTTATTCTTGATGCGCTGAGCTTCATCAAGAATCACCAAATCGAATTCATTCTCCGGAGCCGTAACCAAAGCCTCGTCCCGTGTCAAAAGTTCATAATTAGCGAGCTTGACCATTGCCGACTCAGTTTTCCAATGCCAGGCACGTTGATGCTGATTTCCTTTAATTGCTGCGACGGTAATTTCAGGCGCCCACGATTTAAATTCTCGCTGCCAATTGGTCACCAGTGGCTTTGGGCAAATGATCAAGACGCTCTTAATGAATCCGGCACGAAGCAACATCCGAACCGTGGCAATCGTCTGCATTGTCTTACCGAGTCCCATTTCGTCAGCTAAAATTGCGCTGTTGCGGGGAAACAGGAAGGCAATACCCGCATACTGAAATGGAAAGGGCTCAAACGGAAATTCCATCGTCTTACCGTCGAGGAGATTCTCTAACGGCGGTTGCAAAAGATAAAACAATCGATCTTCCAACTTGATTACATCCGCAGGAGGTTTCATGCGGGTTCGCGTGGTTACCTTTTTTTCTTTCGCCTTCGAATCAGCTTTACTCTTCTCGCCTACGGGTTCCGCCGATGGCTCCGGCGCGTAGGGGTCAAACAGATTAGCAGCGATGGCAGATCGATTCGCCCGTTTCGCCGGTCCAGTCTCGGAAAAGTAATAACTGGTTGTTTTAATCCGCCGCCCTTTGAATCGAGCGGAAACGACAGGCGGCTTAACCGGCGACTCGGCTTCCCAACTGCTTAAAAGATCAGGCAACTGTGCTTCGATGGCCCGATTCCAAGAATTCGTATCCAAAACAACTGGCTCTATTTTTGGCACACCCGCATCCTGTCGAATCAATTGATTCGGCGGTTTGTCCGTAGAGGAACCCCGATGGTTTAGCGATTCGGTTAATTTAAAATACTGATCCATCGAGACCGCTTCTTAAGTTTTGAAAGAGACCATTTCACGCCGCGCGAAGCACGGAGTGAGCCTCCTCAATTGCCTGCCGAATTCTTTCGAATGGCTCATCCAGTGGTAGCCGACTTGCAAATTCGTGCACGCCTTGTGAGATCGCAGTCGCCTCGGTGCCGCGATGATTGACGCAGAAAACGGACTGTCCCGAGAGGTCAAAATGTTCCAATCCTGACCCATCAAATTCTGTTTCAGAATCCACGGGCTCGGCAAACACCAAAGGATCATCGATCAACTCAGTTAGCGGCAGCATTTCCGAACAGTCGGTAATAAAGACCGATGGCCGATTTTTAGCCTTATCAATTAAAGCCATTCCTATCTGATCAGAAAACAGAAATCCACAATAGGTTTCACCGTACATGATTTGCTGAGCACGATTGGTAGCCACGGGCGCCGTACAATGAAACTCAATCGGTCTTCCAATTCTTGAAACAACCAATAGACCGCCGCAATGCCCAAGTGAAGGCAATTCAACAACGGTCATAAAACCGAATGATTGAAGTGGATGGTTAGTCGCTTGGGTCAAAAGCTCTGTCCTTATGAATTATCAAAATTCATGATGCAACAGTAAATTTCGGCAGAAATTCGAGGCATACAGAATTTGTTTTTTTGTCAACAACCAAAATATTTTTTTTTCGAAAAATAGCTGCTCTCATACCTTTGGTCGGCGCGCGAACGCTCAAGTGACATCGGCGGAAACAGGTTTTTCACTTTAGATTACCAACGTCTTACCGAGGGCTTACTCCAAACCGAATTAAAGGCACACATAGATTCTCTTAACAACCCAATGAAAAACTTTTCGGGTCAGTCCATTTTTTCCCTCAAGTGGCTTTTCAAAAGGATGAATCCTGAAGCAAAAGCTCGACACTTTCCATGGCGCGGTTTATACTGTTTAGGTATTCATAAAAAACTTCCCGGAGTGTTGATCATATGCCTCACGATTCACAAGATATTTCCCCAGTTTTCCGGATTGACGTTGCTCAAAGTGCTAGCGATTCTGCGGCCCCTCATTCGGGAGCTGGGCAGAGTGATATTGCCGCGATCCTGCAACAGCTTGTGGCAGGTCAGGACCGTCAAAATGAACTGATGGAAGAAATGATCGACCAAATGCACGCGAGCCAACGACAACGCTCAAATGAGTTGTCTCAATGGAAAGAAGCAAATCCGTTGCTTGCTCGACGCTGCCGAGCTGCAGCCGAGGCATTATCTCAAGTGCAAACAGAATTTCTGCAAACTCTGACCATCGACGTCAACGATAACCATGAAGAAATGATGGACAGCGAATTCGTATTGAACGAATTTGTGGATCGCTACGGGCCACGTCTAGCCCATCTCAACGGAGTCTTACAACTGCTTTCCCAGTTGAGCCTTCACCCCGGCGATAACCACTAAAAAACAACTACCTACAGGTAGCACACTTCACAGCAAAACATGCCTCTACCAGACTGGTTGAGGCTTTTTTTATAAGTAAGAAAACTGGCAACCTCAATATTTAAAAGACCTGGCTAGACCACTCTTTGAGGATGCCCCATTTGCTGTAGATCGAAGAGAACAGGGAATAAACCAGCTTTTACATTTTTTAAGCCGAGAATTTTGATGCACGGCGAAATAGTCCACACCATCACTTCTGATTTTGTTAGGCTCCATGGGTTTTACCGCGAATCCAAGGAAACGCTTGTCACTAATTCCGAGACAGGCGCGATAAGCGCCGCTATTTTGACACATGGCCTCGGAGGTAACTTTTATTCTTCGAGGCTTCTCTTCCATCTGGCTGAAGTGCTTGAGTCGATTGGTGTCCATGTTGTAATCGCCAACACGCGAGGGCATGACATGATCAACTCCTCTACATGGGCTGGGAAAACAAGATCAGTGGGCGCGGCTTTCGAAGACGTCGCCGACGCCAAAATGGACATCAGTGCATGGGCAGACTTTCTGGCAAAACGGGGCCATGCCAACATCGCCGCAGTCGGGCACTCACTCGGTGCCATTAAGTCAATTTACTCTCAGGCATTCGCGCCGCATCCCAACATTAAAAACATTATCGCGTTATCGGCGACAAGGCTCAGCTATGCCAAACTAAGCGATTCCCCTCGTGGCGAACTGTTTCGAGATACAATTAAAAAATGCGAATCGCTGGTCGAACAAAATCAAGGCCACAACCCAATTCAAGTACCTTTCCCGTTCCCTACGTGGATGAGCCCTCAGGGTTACCTGGATAAATATGGGCCGGCGGAGTCTTTCAACTGGCTTAATTTTATCGATCGAATCGAGATACCAACGCTGATGCTGTTCGGCGAGAGAGAACTTAACGAAAACGTTGCTTTCGAAGGCCTCCGCGACGACCTCGCTCTATTAACTGCTGGTTGGAATTCTTTAACCATCCAGGAAATCGAGGAGGCCGACCACTTCTATACCTCTAGATTTAATGAGGTAGGAGAAAATATCCTCCGCTGGTTGGCATAAGTAACGACGAAAAATGATTCCCCAAAAGGGCAGGGCGCTTACCGTGCTGACCGGCTTTAGCGAGATGCCTCTTCATCAGCTAAATCATCACTCGGAAATTCATCTACTTCGGGAACGTTTTGCCTCAATCGGACGATGGTGGTCACCCAGCAAGACAAAATAACAAAGGGCATCCCCATCATAAACAGGATGCTCATTGCATACGCTGCTGCAGAACCATCGGCGTGAAGGCCATCTTTACAGGTGGGACAAGCAAGTAAACTACTCGAGAACACCAACTGAAGGAGCACGACCTGAAAACTACAGGCGACCAGCTTAAAGAATTGTTTAGGGTTAACGTCGATCATTATTTCGCTACTGTCCGTAATAAGGTTGCAGCATGAGGTAGCAAATCGGCCCCGTCAATGCGACATACAGCCAAGCTGGAAACACGATTTTTGCCATTTTACGGTGTTTGTCAAACTGATTGGTGAATCCAAAAATCCAGGTTTGCAATATAAACGGAAGGCTCAATGCTGCCAAAACGATGTGACTGATCAATAAAATGAAATACAAAGTCCTTGCAAACCCTTCACCGCCAAACTTTGTTTCTTCATTAGTAAAATGGTAGGCGACATAGCAAAGCAAAAACAATGCTGAACAGACCATCGCCGCTGAAATCGACAATCGATGCAACTGGATTTTCCGCTGTTTAACAAAGACTAACGCCAATATTAAAAACAGCGCAACGAGGCAATTCAAGCCGGCATGCACCGTCGGCAGAAAATCTAAAGTCACTCCCTCGGGCAACGGAATTTTCGTCGGTCCTCTCATGAGGCCAACCAATCCCCAAACCGCGACTGTTACAATCCAGCTGACAATCGTTAACTTTTTACCCAGTACAGGGTTGGGTTCAAGCTTAAAAAACTCTTCTCCGCTCATTTTTGTCCCTCGGACTTCGTTGTTTCTTTCGTTTCACCACCGCGCGGATTGGGCTGATCTTCACCTTCCAGCACTTTGACCAGCTTTATCATCTCCAACTCGTCAGCCGCATTTTCCCAATCAAACTTCCCACGAACTTGCCCCCATCGGTCGACAACATACAAAAGTGATGAGTGATGCTCGCCCCCCGAATCCGCCTTGAAATACTCACTTCCAATTCTCTTGATTAACACGGGACTTCCGGTCAAAAACAACCAATTTTCCGGGTCCGCTTCTAGAGTATCGGCAAATTCCCTAAGATGCTCCACCGTGTCGCGAGTCGGATCAGTCGTAATGCTGACAATCCGTGGGCAATCATCTCCAAGCCGTTTTTGCAAATTACGCAGGTACTGATTCTGAGCCTTACACACGCCGGGGCAGTTGCTAAAGAAGAAGTTCGCAATCCAAACCTCGCCAGTCAAATCCCGAGAGAAAAACTTTTCGCCGGACCGTTCGGTAAGAAAAAAGTCACGAACCCAGCGGATATCATTCAGCTCTTCCCGCTCAACTCCTGCCAAAACGTTTCTCGTGTCAATTTTCTTTCCTAACGGAGGTTTCGTTTCGGCTGCAACTTCTTTTGCAACCTTGACAAACCGCTTCATATCGTAAGGTTGATCCCACTTGAACCGATCGCGATAGCGTCCCCATTTATCAACCAGCAGTATATTGTCCGTATGCGTTTCTGGATTCACCGGAACATTAAACATGTTCTCACCGATCTCTACTAATTGATAGTTCTGTCCGGTTAGAAACGCCCAACGCTCTGGAGTTGCACTAAACCCTTCTGCATATTTATTCAAAACTTCAGGCGTATCGTTTTTAGGATCGACGGTCAGTGTTAGAAAACGAATATCAGTACCTTTTAGAGCCGAATTCACTCGGTCTATTTCTTTATTCAAATCCATGCAAAACGTTGGACAACTCGCAAAAAAGAAACTGACCACGTAGGCCTGACCCGCTAGGTCAGCTGAGTCAAATTTATTTCCCTCCTGATCAATCAGCTCGAAACGACCAACACTTGGCAAGTGTTCCCATGGAACCGTCACAAACGCTCTACCATTACTGTCTAACTGAAGATTGGTGCCATCGTTTTCATCTTTGTCGATAGACGCCACTCGAGGTCGTTCAACGGGACGGCGATCAACCGACCGCAAGTAGATCACTACCGCGGCAGACACTACTACTAATATCCACAAAAATACTCGAACTCGTGCAAACATATTTCTCTTCGCCACTAAAGTGCGCCTTTATCTAATCTCGGCTTTCGCAGGATTGACGACAATCGTGTCACTGACAACGGGCTTGGGGGCATTCTCACGGCGATCTTTTGAGTAGGTCAAATATCGATAGCCAACATCCGGAACCAACAACAAAACCAGCAAAACACCCATGAACAAAGCTGGTATCGTGAGCACATACTTCCACGCCCGCTCCCACCACAGGTGCATAAAAAATAAAATCACCAACAATGCTTTCGCAATTGAAACCAGCATCATTGCCGACCAACCAACAACCCTGTTCTCCATTAAGTAGGAGTTAGCGACCCAAAATGAAATCCCGGTTAACGCACAAAGCATTAGAAATACAAACAAAAAGACTTTCGTGTTTGAATTTCCGGTTGCGTCTCGATTGATGGAATCTATTTCATTCATGAAATCAAAATAAGTAAAGCAAAGGAAACAAGAAGATCCAAACGATGTCGACGAAATGCCAGTACAAACCGACATTCTCCATTAAACCAGCCCGTGAACGATCCAACCGCAACATCAACAAAACCATAAAAGCGACCAGCCCTCCCAAGACATGTAACGCATGGAAACCAGTCATCAGGAAATAGGTGTTCGCCCAAGTATTACCACTCGGAATGACCATCGGAAGCCTCAGATGAAAATGCTCGTTCAGCCCCTCATGAAGTCCATTGAACCGCTCATAAGCGCTAACCCGATTTTCTAACGGAGTTAGTAAATCAACCAACTCGGTTGCCTTGGTCGCTGCCGTCTTCGATGCCTCGGTGGCTGCAGATAACTCACTCTCGATATCCGTCTTCCTCGCATCGTCCTGTTCAGCCTTGAGCTGTTCCGACAATACATCAATTCGCTCCTGCATCTCGCGGACGTCCTGCTCCACAGCCTCCTGCTGCCCCATCAATTCAGCGATTTGATTTTTCACATCAGCATTTTCGCTCGCCAGATAAGATTCGACCCGTGGGTTGGAATTGCGGGGATTAATTTGATGAGCCAAGCTTTCAAGCGCCAGCTCTCTCATCATTGGATTCTCAGCTTCCCCAACCGTCCTTTGAGTCCACTGAACCAGGCCAGCTCGAATCAAGACAAGCGTATCCAATACATCATGATCGTGGGGTTCAGCCGATTCAGATACCAAAGCTGTTTTTTCCTTCTCAAGGCTCAAGATTTCAGCATCTAAATTCGACTTTACAGCAGAAAGATAATTCAAGTCAGCGCGATCATAAAGCAAACTTCGAGGAGTACCGGGGTGAATTCCGTGCTCAAACTTGGAATTATATTCATACGCCTTGATCCCGAGAAAAACGCACCCGAGAACAAAAGTACCAAACAACCAGGCCTTCGCTTTCCCTGCCTTGTTTTGCTTGGCAGCCTCCATCCCAAAGACAATCGTCACACTGGAACAAATCAAAACAAACGTGTTGACAGCGCCTAGCCATTCAAGAACTCGAACATCCCCGGGCGTCGGCCACGAGCCCTCAGGAGCCCCAAAACGAAGAACAATGTAAGTGCCAATTAAGGCCGTGAAAAACATAATTTCCGTGGACAAAAACAGCCAAACCGCAAGCTTGCCTTTGGGAACTGGCACCGCTGGCTGATACTTCAGTTCAATATGTCCGTGCGACCCCCCATCCAATCCACCGTTGGCAGCGTCTGTTTCGTTGGACGAGTTCGCTTTTGAATTCATTTTTCTTCTAAAATCTTGGAGCTAATAAATACAAACTCGACGTGTGTTAAGAAAATAATCGAAACGCCTAAGTCAAACACGCGAGAATCAAAACCAGCATGTAAGCCGGCAGATAAAGTAACGAAGCACGCAACAACTTCCTCGCTACCTGGTCATTACGATCGAGACGAAATGCCCAAGCAGCTTTTAAATAATAAACTCCTATAAACAAGGAGGCGAGTGCGAAAACCCACGCATGAATAGGCGTCCTCAAACTCAAGATTGGAAGCAAGCTAACAAGAATCAACAGCACCGCTGTGACCACGGATTTTAGACCTGCAACTCGACCGGTGGGTTCGGTGACCGTAATCATCTTCAACCCCCCCTGGCGGTATTGATCACGATACATCCAGGCAATTGCCATAAAGTGAGGGAATTGCCAGAGAACTAAGACTCCAAAGAACGCCCAACACACCAATCCGACCGTTTCGGTGGCAGCCAACGATCCCATGATGATCGGCATCGCCCCTGCAATGGCACCGATCTCCGTGTTAAGCGGTGTCCTTAATTTGAGAGGAGTGTAAATAGCTACATAAAGCACCCAGTTGGCAATACCACAAACCGCCGTCTGCCAATTTACCATCCCGTAGAGGAATGCGACTCCAACCCCAAAAGTTACCGCGACAAACATTGCCACTTCCGTCGACGACAATCGCTGCGAAGGAAGTGGACGTGACGCAGTTCTGGGCATCAAAAAATCGGTGTAGCGTTCGAGGTACATATTCATCGCGTTACCACTCGAAGCAATCATCAACATCCCAACAAGCGCACCGAACATTGTTCCGACGCCCATTGCCTCACCCGCGGCATGCGCTGCCAACAAGGCGGCAACGGCAAAAGTAATTAGCACCATTACCGAAATTCGCAATTTCGTCAGCGCCACATAGGTTTGCAACCTCGTGGTCTCCTTGGCTGTCGTAATTTCTGGATTCGTTGACATTGCTGACATGCGAGCTAACTCGTCTTTTTAGAGTTTTATAGGAATGGAGTGCGAACCAAGTTCACTCAACTCGTTTTTGTTTGTGGGAAAAAATCTGAGTCTGCCTCCGGGTGACTGTATTCGTAAGGTCCCCGGCGAACCACAGGCTGGACGTCAAAGTTTCCGTGCGGCGGCGGACTTACCGTTGTCCATTCCAGCGTATTTGAATTCCAGGGATTTCGGCCGGCTTTGACACCGAAAAACATACTGCCAAAAAAGTTCACCACGAAAATCAGCTGAGTCAGCCCCATTCCGATCGCACAGATTGTCATAAACTGATTGAGCGGCAACAAGTCCTTTAATCCCTCGTAAATGTAAGGATCAGCCACACGCCTCGGCATCCGACTTAAAAAATGCATTGGAAAAAATGTGCCATTCAAGAAAACAAAGGTAAGGAAGAAATGAATCTTGCCTAACCTTTCATTCATCATCCGGCCAAACATCTTTGGAAACCAAAAATAGATTGCGCCCAAGACGCCCAGAACACTACTGGCAAACAAAACATAGTGAAGGTGAGCCACGATGTAGTAAGTGTCATGAATAACGATATCCACTGGGGGCGCTGACATGACAATCCCAGACAGCCCACCGATCACAAACATAGCAACAAAACCGACACAAAATAACATCGGTGTCGTCAGTTGCAGTTTTCCACCCCATAAGGTTCCAATCCAGTTAAAAACCTTGATCCCACTCGGCAACGCAATCAACATGGTCGAAACCATAAAACTCATTGCCAAAGTATGATTCATGCCGGAGATGAACATATGATGCCCCCAGACAATAAAACCAAGTCCGGCAATGGCAGTGATCGAGTAAACCATCGGGCGGTAACCAAATAGCGGCTTTCTAGAAAAGCAGGAAATTATGTCTGAAACCATACCCATCGCTGGCAAAATCATGATGTAGACCGCTGGATGCGAGTAGAACCAAAACAGGTGCTGCCACAGCAGAACTTGTCCGCCACCGCTGGTTGCTACCCCATTATTCACAGCGATGTTCTCAGGAAGAAAAAAGCCCGTCATTAACAATCGGTCGGACAACTGCATGAGAAGTGCAGCCGTCAAAACCGGCAAGGCGAAGGCTTGCATAATTGCCGTAATGAACATCCCCCAGACCGTCATTGGCATTCGGAACATCGTCATCCCGGGTGCCCGCATTTGTATGATCGTCGTCAGGTAATTGATCGATCCCATCATCGATGAAACCCCGACAAACACCATCGCCAGCAGCCACAACGACTGCGCATCCCCCTGAAAAACACTCAGTGGAGGATAGGAGGTCCAACCGGCGGAAGCTCCATACTCGGGCATAAAGAAGCTAAGAATAATGCACGCAAACGCGGGCCACATGAACCAATAACTCAGCATGTTCAACCGAGGAAATGCCATATCCTCCGCACCGACCATCAATGGAATCAGGTAGTTCCCAAACGCGCCTGCGAGAATGGGGATGATCACAAAAAAGATCATGATCGTCGCATGCATAGTAAACAACATATTGTAGAAACCGGGCGACATCTGCCCGCCCGACTCAGCAAACAACATGTGACCAAAAATCGGCATGTCCGACCAGGGCCACGCCAGTTGCCAGCGAACAGCTAAAGCTAAGAACCCGCCGACAAAAAACCAGATCAATGATGAGAAAAGAAACTGCAGACCGATGACCTTATGATCCGTTGCAAAAACGTAGGTCCAGACAAACCGGGAGACAACATTCCCCTTGTGATCTGGTGTAATCGAATTTTCAACAGAAACTTCCGCCATTTACAGATCCAACCCAATCATAATCTACTTTAATTTTCAAATCCCAAATCGGCCTGAGCAGCAAGCAACCGCTCCGCCGAATGCAAACTTCTTGAACCTCTCAGCAAAGCAGCAGGCTCCACCGCTTTTTTAAATTCTGGCGAGTAAGCCGATTTTTGCTCAGCAATCCAAGCATCGAACTGAGCCCGCGAAACAAAATTTAAATCTGCTTTCATCATGTAATGCCCCCAGCCGCATAACTCGGTGCACATAATCTCAATCTCTTTTTCCTCACGGGCATTGAACCAAACGAACTGAGTCATCCCCGGCACGATGTCCTGTTTCAACCTGAGCTCAGGAACATAGAAGCTATGAATAACGTCGCGACTCTCCATCTGCAGAACAATCTCTTCACCCGCCGGAAGAACAAGAAGGTTTTCTACAAAAATATCATCCTCAGTTTCAACGACACCGTCATCACCTGCATAGTAGAACTCCCATCCAAACCGCTTGGCCTTTACCATGACCATCGGTGGCTTGAATGAAGAGACTCCGTTGACCGTTACAGTAGGACGCTCCATTTTATTTTCAGCCCAGGACTTCATTTGGAAAAAGGCGAGGAACACGAGAATCAAAGCCGGAATCACCGTCCACGTAATTTCCAATTTCGTGTTGTGAGTGATGTAAAGAGCTTTTGAATCAGAATCCCCGCGATCGCTGAATCGCCAAAGTGCCCAACCAATAGTGAACACGGTTCCTGCAAGTATGAACGCCGCCAGCAGATGGATCCCGTTAAACAGCTGATCAATCGTATCTCCGGCTTGACTCAGCGATTTAGGCAACCAAGCCGACTCCAGCGGCGCAACGCCGTACATCGCCATCAAAATGGACGCAATTCCCAGCACAGGAACCAACAGAAATAAAACGCTCCAGAAACGATTCATTATCTCATCACCTGCTTTTCATTGACAGGTTTTGACAAACCATTCTTGTTAGCGTCCTGATAGGGCATCGCCCGCACATATGCGACTACCGCCCAGATTTCATCTGATGTCATCGCCGTCGATGCCGGCATCGGAGTTCCCTCAATGCCGTTTCGCAATCGCAAATACAAGTCATTCGGGTGATCGCCACCGCGATAATAGTGGCGCGTCAAGTTTCTTGGCTTAACCGGACGAGGTGGGAGCGCACCGACCTCCGTAAAATCTGAATAACTTTCTGGATTTTGCGGATCGACCTCGGCCGATTTAATCCAATCGTTCGTCCAGTCATCAAAATTATTCAACTGGCCGTCACCAATTCCAGTGTCTCCATGGCACTGCATACAATTCCCTTTGGCAAAAAACAGCTCTCTCCCTCGCTGGACAAAATCCTTGTGACCTTCGTGGTTGATATCAAACTCAGGAGGCGCTGGATCAATCTTGGTAACCTTTCGCTCGGTTCTCAGCCAGCGGTCAATGATTCGCTCCTGCAGGCCTTCCCCGATCACCGTATACATTTGATCTTCAAACTCTTCGATATCGTCGTCCGAAGGCTCCTTACCCTCGGGCTTATCTATCAAAGAGAGATCAATCAACGGCTCCCCATCCAGGACGGCCAACTCGCCTAAAAGGAAGCGCTCAAACTGACCTCGCATGGTCAGGTACTTGACATACTCAACTAACGCCTGGATTTGGTCTTTCGGCAAAGTCCTGAAGGAAGGCATAGCTGACCCGGGAATTCCGTTAACTAAAATCTCCGTTAGGTCGTGATCGGTAGGAGGTGAACGCAGAGGCGTCGATTTGAATTTAAATTTTCCCAGCCGAAAATCGCGTGGATAAGGCTCAAGAGATGCTGCAGTGTCACCGGCGCCGTTTCCTGTAATTCCGTGGCAGTGAGCACAGTGCTCACGATACAACCCCGACGCCGACTCTCGCTTATCGACTCGTGTTGGCCCCGCCGCCATTTTTAGATTCTCAATTGAAATAATATCGTGTGCAGGATCTTCATCACCAAGAAAGAACGGAAACTTCGGATCATCCGGCGTCCCAAACAAAGCCGTCATGATGGTACCAATTTCCGTTTTATACTCCTCCGGAAAGTGCTCGCCTTCGGCAAGATGAGTTTTTTCCTGTTTCACCCACTCCACCGAATTAAACCGAAAGACCGGTGGTTCCGATCTCTCACATCCGGTCATTCCCAGCAATGCCGTACTTATGATTACAAGATGGAAAAACAGTCGAAACACAAAATCCCCAATCCTTTGAGATTGGCCTGGAAGTTTTAAGAAAGGTTCCGCAAATTTAGCGGTCGAACACTACTGTATTTTGTCTGATTTTAGAAATTTGTCGACCGGACAAATTGTCACAGATCCACTATAAGACCCGTTCTCAGCCTATTTCTTTAACCTTAGCCGCTCGATTCGCGCAAAACAGGGATCGACCGCCTAGTCCCACTCCATTCTTTTAATTTCGCTATCGAGAGTTTCGGCGTTTTTTTGATCAAAAGTCAACGCAGGTGCCACCGTACGCTGATAACAACCAACAAAACTACTCATTAAAACGATCAGAACGATCAGATACCACGAATTGCGAAGCAACATCAAATGTCCATTCCCTTAAAAAATTGACCGTTTCGAAAAACCATCCCAAACTGGAGGGCGTGATAGATTGAGACCTTAACAAAAACACCCCTTTGCCGAATTGAGACAAAAGGGTGTAGATTCAACTCCATTCAAACTCAAATCTGATCCGGCAACCGCCCCATAAACTGAGCGGCCCAAAGACCGTTCCTCAAGAGATTTCGCAACAAATCGGCCGTTTTGACCATTGGAACTATTTCGTCAACGCTTCGCCTGGCAACGAAAGTGTGCCGAGATCGAGGGTTTCACCCGCTTTAATTGTCGCTTCGATTGTACCGCGCCGATCCGGTTCGTAACCCTTTACCTCAATGGTCTTCAGGTAGCCTCCCTTTTTATGCCAAAACTGAAACTTCCAGTCGCCTGCAGGAATGTTCTCGATCTTAAACTTTCCGTCTTTGTCAGAAATAGAGACGTACGGGTTGTCACGAATGAGAATGATCGCATCCATCCACTGATGAATGTCACATTTAACTTCACCCGGAATCTTATCGCTCTCTTCGCCGAGAACAATTTCAGACGCCGCATTTTTTACTATGTTGACATTATGTTCATGCTCCATCGTAGCGATACGGCAGTTATGACCAACGTTATCACTGTTCTTGAGAATTAAAGTTTGTCCGGGTCTAGCGAAACTAGCCTTAGGAACAAACCGACACTTGACGTTATCCAAAGTCAATTTGACTTCTTTTTGTGCGTCATAAGACGGATGATAAGTGTCAGGAGTATCCGCTCCCCGCCCTGTGTACATCATCACGTAGACGTCGCGTAATTGATTTTTGTCGTTGACCACAACCCCGTCATCCAGCGGAATCTTTCCGTCTACCAAGCAAACCGCTCTATCAGGATTATCCTTGACATCTTCCGGCTGGTTTTCGGGCACTTCCCCTGAAATTACAATCTGACCGGTTAGATTCCCCCAGCCGTCCTGTGCCAATGCCACAGAACTCATCGAAACGCAAAAAACAAAAAACAGTGTGCAGCAGAAAACTCGCTTCATTATCGATTCCTGAATGTGGATTAGGACTTTCATTTAACATTAAGACGCTTTAGGTACCGGCCCTATTGTAACAAATTTGCCCATTGATTTCATGAACTCGGCCGGAAGTCCATTGTTGCCCCTGTCATTCGGCTTTCAATCCCTTAAAATCGTTCTCCAGTTAAATGACGCCTGTTTGAAGTCCACCATTTCAAGAAAATCGCTACATCATGAAAGTTCTCGTTGTTGGTAACGGAGGGCGTGAACACGCCATCGCGTGGAAAATATCACAAAGCCCTCGGGCAGATCGTGTATTCGTTGCCCCAGGTAATGCCGGTACTGCAAAAGATGTGGAAAACATCGAAATTGCGGCCGACAACATCACCGAGTTGGTCGCTTTTGCCAAGCAAAACGAAGTTGGACTAACCGTGGTCGGTCCCGAAATTCCGCTTTGCAATGGAATCGTGGACGCTTTTGAGCATGCCGGTCTAAAAGTCTTTGGCCCCTCGCGTGCCGCCGCCCAACTCGAAGGCAGTAAAGTATTTTGCAAAAACGTTCTCCGGGCGGCAGACGTACCGACCGCCGATTTTCAGGAATTTCACAGTGCCGAACCGGCCGAGCGATTCATCAATGAGCGATACAGCGAAACACCTGACGACTGCCCCGTCGTCATCAAGGCCGACGGATTGGCCGCTGGTAAAGGTGCCATCGTTTGTAGCACTCGGGATGAAGCCCTCGAGGCGATCGACATTATCGCACGGCAAAAACAATTTGGTGATGCCGGCAATAAAATGATTATCGAAGACCGGCTTCAAGGAATAGAAGCCAGTATCCTCGCCATTACTGACGGTCAAACGATCCTCACACTCCCGCCCGCCGAGGATCATAAACGTGCTCACGACGGAGACACCGGCCCCAACACAGGAGGTATGGGCGCCTACTGCCCGACCCCGTCGATTGACGACAAAACGCTTCGCTGGGTCGAGTCGAACGTATTGGTTCAAACCGTACACGTCATGAAACGAAAACGAAACCCATTCCGAGGCATTTTGTACGCCGGCATGATGATGACGCCGCAAGGGCCGAAAGTTCTCGAATACAACGTTCGATTCGGTGACCCCGAGTGCCAACCCTTGCTGATGCGCCTCAAAACTGACTTCCTCGACCTACTCGAGGCAACCGTCGATCGTAGACTAAGCGAAATTGGAGCACTGCAATGGGATGAACGCCCCAGCGTTTGCGTCGTAATGGCTTCCGAAGGCTATCCCGGGAAATATGAAAAAGGGAAAATCATACGCGGTCTCGAAGAAGCCGCTGCTATCGAAGATGTCAAAGTCTTCCATGCCGGCACCCGCTTGGACGACGCACAAAACGTAGTTACCAACGGTGGTAGAGTCCTCGGCGTTACCGCTCTTGGAGACTCCGTCGCCACTGCAAAACTCCAAGCTTACAAGGCAATTAAATGCATTCGCTGGGATGGAGCTTGGTGTCGAAAAGATATTTCAGATAAAGCGATCACCCTCAGTCGTTAAGCGATCGCTCTCGACGATCGGCAGAACCATTGCCAGCGTTTTGCCGGCTGGCAATGAAAACCAACCTCAACGACCATTTTAGATCGCTGCCATAATTGAGTTTCTCGCGGTTAACATAAGTCGACGCGATTTAGCCACCCACGAGCAAACCGCTCCTGAGTCGAATCTCGATTCATCACATCAAGATAATGAGAAGCCTGCATTAAATTGAGAATTTTCAACAAGTAGTCGGGGCGTCCTTTCTCCAATTCGAGAAACGCCCCAAGAGTCGCTAATGTTCGATCGCCAAATTTCCCGTCGACCTCAATATCAGCATAGTCTTTCTCATTCCGATTGAGACGATTTAACCCAACCTGAAGATAGCGTACGGATCGACCAACTCCCTGATTCACCCCCGTATCAAACACCTTGTTGGCAATGTGCTGATCAGGGATCTCATCCCCACGAATCGGCATCCAATACCTTACGCGAAACAGTTCCTTTGCCAACAAACTGAGCTCTAAATTCTCATTGATCACCGCCTTGAAATCTTGAGGATTCTCGCGCTTAAGTCGATCCACCAACGCCCACCCCTCCCAATCGGGATTGAACTTTCGCGATACACCACGATGGGTTTCACCACCGCGGTCGACTGGGTCGTTAACGTATCCACCCTCGCGCAACTCGGTCTCGCCGTACGCAATATCAAAATCAGCCATTAATTCCCCCAAACTTTTCGAGCAGGCTTAAGGCAAACCCAAACCACCAATACTATGAAAACGAAGCCGAATGCTACAAATCAATCGTCCCCATCCAGTAAATCGTCCGCGTAACCGGGGGGAAAAGGATCATAATTAGTCCTCTCATCCAACCTCAGCCGTTCATCAGAATTCTTATTTTCATCTGCAACGCCTCGGTCCAACCCAAATTCTTCCAGCCAGTCAATTTCATCGAGCTGCTCGATCTGCAGCTTCTTCTCTTCAATTGACTCATTCGCTATTTCCTCCGTCGACTCACCAGTTATTTGGTCGAACCATTGGTCGCTATCAACTGGAGTTGATTTTCGTCGAAGAGCCGCCTTATGAAGCCGATGGTCACTGGAAACAACTGTCAACTTCTTGGGGGTGGAATTCTTTTGAATCAATATCTCAATCAGCGTGTCGGCGTCTTCATAGCCAAGCGCATAGATGATGGTCAATCCGCTCTCGGTTTGTGTCGACCGAGACTCTCCGGAGGGTAAACGCGTTGCATCAAAAACGAGGGCAGTCCGTTGCTTGATCGACTTAGGCAAACTGACCTCCAATTCTCCCACTAATCGATTTCTTCCACGCTGCAACGAAGCAGGTGTGCGTGACCTGCCTTCCAGTCCGCACTGAAAAACCAGATTGTAACCGTCGATTAGAATCAGATAGTCGTTTACCAATCTAAATCCCACTTACCAGCCAAAGTGTGTGCGCATAAAAAAAGCGGCCATCGAAAGATTAGCCGCTTGCTGTACGAATCAGAGACGCTCTAGCTCTTTCGTCGTCGAGCCAAACCCGCAAAGCCGAAAAGGCCTAAAACCAGTAAACTGCTAGGCTCAGGAACTGCGTTAAAAGTAACCACGTCTGCGAAAGTCGACCCAACAACCAAGTCATCCACCACAATGGTCTCGTTTACCGAAGAATTAGATTCACGGAGATAAAAACCCTCAACGTTGTTGGTGTCGTTAGTTGTTGTAACGATCGAAGTGTCTGTGTCTTGGGACGCATCAATCCAAAGATTAGCGAGACCTGAGTCTCTGTCGTAACCGATAATTGCTCGATAAACTGTGTCGTAACTTAAAGTTGACCCCCAGCTTGCCTGAGCAGTCGATGTGTGGCTGATTCCGACCAAAAATCCGTTAGCATCTGCGGTGTTGACGTCCATTCTCGCCGTGAAGTCCGAGGTTCCATTCCCGAAATGAGCGAAATACTCAAAGTCGGTTCCGCCAGGATTGTTCGCTGACACCGAAAAGTCAAAGCCAGCAAAAACGGTTCCCGTGGTGATTGTGGTTCCAAGCAAGCGATTGACATCTTCACTCTGTGAATCGGTTAGAATTACCTTCCCACCCGACACCTGAATCTGCCCTTCTGTACCGCTGTGTCTCGTCCAGTCTGAGGAAACAGTGGTCAAAGAACCATCCGAGTAATCAAAGCCCTCTGAAAAGTAAACGTCCGCCCTAACAAAGCCAGACAGTGCAACAAATGCAACCACGGCGGCAGAAACAAATAATCTGTTATTCATCGAAAAATCCAGATAAAAATCTTCAAAATTGCATAAAATCCATGTTGTTGGGGAACAGTCTAATCCCATCAAATTTAGATTTCAAGGACTAAACCTCCTAATCTCTAAATTTTAACAAAAGGTAACAACCAGAAAATCTCCATCTAAAATCCGACCAAAGGGAAGAATAATCCCCTTAAAGCGAACTAAGGTTTTGCAATGAAAACAGGTTTTCCAATCTCGATTATTCGAGGATAGAGCCAACCTTAAAGTTGTCTTACAATTCGAGCCAATCGAAGTAATAAGAGAACAATCGAGGATGGCCACTTTTGGATTTGGCCCTGAGAATTGTCAGCTGAAGCCATTTAAGGAATGCAAATTGAGCGTCCAATCTCTGAGCAACGCACGAACGAAAACCGTCGCAACGGTAGGTCCGGCATCTATCTCACCGGATATTTTAAAAAAACTCCTCCATGCGGGCGTCGACGTCTTTCGAATTAACATGGCTCACGGCTCTCGGGAATCCCATGAATTGGCGGTCGCAAACATCAGATCCGCCTCGGAAACGACAGGACTTCCTGCCGGAATCCTCGTTGATCTGGCCGGCCCAAAAATTCGCTTGGGGCAACTAACTCAAAATCCACTGGTGCTCAACAACGGGGATGAAATCAAGTTCGTGCGCGGGACACAATCCAAATCGGATGACGAGCTTACATGTATCTACGAACCGCTGATTGACGAGGTCAAAATTGGTGACGCCATCGTGTTGGCAGATGGCCTAGCTCGCTTGTCAGTGATTACCAAAGAAAAAGACCATTTGGTGTGCCGAGTGAACGATGGCGGGGCGATTCGCTCGAGACAAGGGGTGAATCTTCCAGGCACTAATTTAAGCGTGCCCGCGCTTGGTCCCGTTGATCGAGACAACGCAAAATGGGCGGCAGGACAGGGCGTTGAATTTGTGAGTCTCAGCTTTGTCCGCAACGCCGACGAAATCAAGGAACTCCAGAACCTCTTAGCGTCCGAGAATAGCGAGGCGATGGTGATCGCAAAAATAGAAAAAAGAGAAGCGCTCGACGCACTCGATGCGATCGTCGAAGCGACCGACGGTGTCATGGTCGCAAGAGGTGACTTGGGTGTTGAAATTGATATTGAAAAAACTCCAGCTGCGCAAAAACGAATCATTAAAACTTGCCTCCGCTTTCGCAAACCAGTGATCGTCGCCACCCAAATGCTCGAAAGTATGCACGCCTCGAAACAACCAACGCGGGCCGAAGTAACCGATGTCGCCAATGCCATTCACGATGGCGCTGATGCCTGTATGCTCTCCGGCGAAACAGCCATTGGAGAATACCCGGTAGAATCGGTTCAAATGATGAACAAGATCATGACCGAAACGGAAAAATCGCTATCTCAGCAACGGGCCCGTATGAGGAGCGAAGACTATGCGTCGGCCTGGGACGTTTCCGATGCGGTCATTTTTGGCGCGGCTCACGTTGCCAAAAGAATTCATGCGAAAATCGTTGTGATTGCGAGCCGCAACTCAGAAATCGCACTCCTAAAATCTAAACAGCGCGATCTAATTCCCACGATTTGCATCACCGACCACCCCAATTGCTACCGAAGGATGTCTCTTTTTTGGGGCGTTACGCCGGTACTCAGCTCATCGCCACTTCAACAAGACGAACTCCTCAGTTTTGTCAATCAATGGGCAGCGTCCAATGAAGACTTAAAATCGGGAGATCATTTCGTCGTTGTTACGGACACAGATCTCCTACCCGGCGTACACGATTCGGTACTCGTCGCCCAGATCGATTAAATTCCATCATCGCATGGTCTAAAATAAGGCATTCCCAATTGGCTTACCGTCTGAGCAACCATTCTGGATTAAAAAACCTTCGCGTCTTTTCAAATGGAACGCGATAACGCTAAAAAAAAATTGGCGGGTGCCGCGTTCTGAGTCAGCCCCAAAGTCCATCGTTCTAAATGGGATTGCCTTAGATCCAAAGCGTCAGGTCATTGAGACCTTTTCATCTACGCCATCGATTTCGAGTGAGTTCGCCTTATCTGACTTGAAATTTCGGGATTGGTTGTCAAGTGACTGGCCAGTCCGATGTTAATCGCAAGCAGCAGCGGAACTCTTCATCTTAATTTTCGCAATTGCCATGCCAATCAGAAACAATCGCTAAATCCGAAAATCGCTCAAGCAAATCCCAATCACGACGCGACTTGCGTTAAAAAAATTTCACTGCGCATGTAGCTCGTATACAATCTCAAGCCACTGTGAGAAAACTGCTCCCCGACGCGACCGACCGGCGTTAGGGCTAAGCAGCCTTGAGGGATTGCAACAAACTAACGGTGATCGCTTTAAATACCAACTTCTGTTTGTCGTAATCTCGATCCTCTGCTTGAGTCCAAAACAACAGGCACCTCTCCTCTGTTTTTACAATTTTCAATTCCGCACGAATTAAAAAGTCGAGACAATAAAACAAAGTTTCAATACCACGCTCAAATGCTTCGTCGTCAGCGATCTCGCAAGGTGAAATCTCAATGTCTTCATAAGTTTGTTGCAAAGAGTCGATGGCCTCCTTGAGCACCGAATCTATGTCGGTTTCGCGAGGATAAAGATGAACCGACCACGTTGTACTACCGTCTGGCGTCTCCAAGGTTATGACTTGCGGCGATCCGGAAACGTCATCAATTAGCTTCCAATTCTCTGGGTACAAAAACTCAAGCCCCAGTTTGTCGTACTTTGCTGTCATCTATCAAAAACTCTCCCAATCCATCACAAACAAATTTGACGCCGGAAAACCCCGTATTGCTTCCCATGAGAAACCAATCACACAGCCAACACCCGCCTCCCCGCTAGCAGCCCTGTGATAGCTTGGCGAGGCTAATCCTTCACATGTTTGACTTTACGCGTCGAATCGAATAATCACAACCGCCCGAATGTTCCGATATGGTAAACAAACCGCAATTTTTGTAGAGTCCGCACTCGCTCGGGCAACGCTTATTAATTGCGAAAACAAAAGTACTTGAAAGAGCCTCCATTGCGGCACACGATTCCAGATCAACGAATATCAAAAGGATGGCGAATCCTCGCGCTCGGTCTCGGAATCGGAATCCTTTCTTTTCAGATGGGCTGTTCTACCCTGACCGGATTAACCAATCACTCGACACAGTTCTCGCTAAACGATAACGCCCTGGAAGCGAGACAGCTAACTCGAAATGGAAACCTAGCTTGCCAAACAGGCGAACTTCGCAATGCCGAGCTCAACCAACGCGAGGCCATTAAAAAAAATCCGTTCGACCCATGGCCCCGTGAGCGTCTGGCTCAAACACTTAAAAAGAGTGGCCAGACAGAAGAAGCAATCAAGGAGATGAGTGAGGCAGTTAAAATATCTGACGGCGATCCACGTCTCGTTGTTGAGTTGGGCAACCTATACCTCGACAACGGAGATATCCACACGGCTAAAAACAAAGCTCAAATAGCACTGGAAGCAGAACACCGCTGCGGACCCGCACTCTTACTTTTAGGTCGAATTGCAATTGCAGAACAAGACTACACCGACGCGCTGCATCTGTTTCAGCGAGCAGCCGCATGCTCTCCACCACCTCCCGGAATTCGGCTGAAAATTGCAGAAGCTTACCAGCTCGATAAAAAGTGGCGGCTGGCCAACAATACGATTGACAGTATTTTGCTGGATTATCCGGTGGAGAACTATCCAGAAAACCTAGTGATCGCTAAAGCTGAAGGTTTGATCGAAATGAACCAACCTTCTGCTGCTGAAAACTTTCTTCTCGAGCGACAAGCGAGTGAAAATTTCACACCAACCATGGTCTATCTTTTAGCGGCTGCCCAGAAGAGGATGCAGTCCTATAGCGACGCTCGAAATACGCTTGCTTCGGGCGCAAAAGCGTTTCCGAATTACCGGGCTCAATTTCTGGAAATTCGCAGTCAAATCGAGATTCCCGCGGTCAACGAGCGAGTCGCGCAACGAAAATAGCGATTCTGCCAATCAGAATTGCATCGCAGTGCTCAATTTCTTCCCCCAAAAGAACCGCACACTGCCCCCACAATCGGTTTAATTGATAACTTGATACCCGATTGGGGTCGCTCCGCCGTTTCTAGGCGAGGAATTCTTGTAGGAAGCGCAAAAACACAAGTTTGCGACTTATGTTTCAATAGTTCCACATACTACCTCACTGAATTCCAACCCAATTGCCCGCGGAGCACGTTATGTCATTCGAAAAAACCACTGTTACCAACGAAACGAATAACACAAATTTTGTGGATCGCCGATCGGCGAGAAAACAAGACAATGCAGGTGGCTTTGAGCGACGCCAGTTTGCGGATGGACATCAGGGACTTTCTCCCGAAGCAGCCGAATTGGGCATCGCAATCGATCAGTACAAATTAACCAACAGTCGCCGTTACATTACCCACGAAGAGATGATTCAAGTCATCAAGTCAATCGGTTACGTCAAATCCTAATTCGGATACCAATCGCACCGGTTATACGTTGCTTCCCGGTCAAAAAGATTACCAATTGCAACCCGCAAACTCCTCGAAACAATTCGAGGAAAGCTTGAAAACTGAATTATTTGCAAGATAAAAGGACGAGCAAGAGCTCGTTCTTTTTTTTATTATTGACTCTACCGGCTACCGCTTCAGAGATCCCAGCGGGCCATTCAGTAGTGGGTCGGTCAGCTGATCTTCAAATAGCAAGCCCACGATTTTCCCCTGATCGCTAACCACCCGAGCCAGGGTTTGCCGATTCGATTCCATTTGTAAAATGATCTCTCCAAATAGATCCGTCGCCTTTACATCTGAAAATGGATGAACCATGTCCTCAATTCGCACGTCTTTATCAGACAACATTAGTTCAACCGTTCGCAGGTAACCCACAGGCTCGTTCTTTTGCGATTTAAAAACTGGAATATCGGCCATTCGCCGCTGCCGGGCAAACTTTAACGCACGATCGCGACTGGTCTTAATTGAAATGGCTTGAATCCGATTAACGGGAGTACAAATTTCGCTGATCGTCTTGGAGGCTACCAGAAAAAAACTCTGCCCGAGATGCCGCTGGGTTGGATGTAAAATCCCTGCCTCAAGCCCGTCTTCAAACACCTGCTGCAACTCTTTCCTCGCTAAAGTTAACCGCACTTTATTAGGCGATTGCCCCAGCACCCCTTCAAGTAATCTACCCATCCCCCACAACAAAGCCGCGATCGGCGAAAACAATACTGTGAATAGTAAAACCAGCGGCGCGGAAAATCGCAGTAGAAAATTGGGAGCGCGGTAAAAGAGGTTTTTCGGCAGCAATTCGCCGTAAACAAACAGCAGCGGCGACAACAGAATCGGCGCCAACATTTCGGCAGCATTGGAACCAGTTGTCTGCTGGGCAAGCAAAACAATCGCAAGGCTCGTTAGGTAATTTGCAACATTATTTCCGATCAGTGTCGTCGCCACAAACAGTGTCGGATTGTTGAACAACTTGATCAAGTATTGAGAGATAAGATCTCCGTCCAACCCGGCGATCACAAATCGAACACGACTAGCTCGATAAAAACCGGTCTCGCATCCACTGAAGAATGCACTCAGAAAAATCCCCATTAAAAACAACAGGACAGTCATTAATAAAATCACAGGACGTCCTCCTCTTCACCGAGGACACGCACCTCAACCTGCAGGACTCCCCGCTCCTTCGCCTCAACCACCAGAAACTCAAACGGCCCCCATTCACATTGATCCCCGGTTTCCGCTAATCGTTGCATGGATTCTTGAATGACACCGCCGACTGTCACACTGACTGTCTCTGGAATTGCCACCTCCAATCGTCTTGCCAACTGCCTTAAACTCATAATCCCCGCCACTCTCCACGTGCCCTCGGAGATTTCTTCGAGGGGCGGCATATCCAGCAACCGCTCACTTCGGCTTGGGGAATACACAAAAACCGTTTCAAGAATATCTTCAATTGTCAGCACACCGATGGTATCCCCGAATTCATTTACGACCACGGTAACCTCGCGATCTCGGTGCGACATTTTTTCCAACGCATCAGCAACCGTTGCACACCATGGAAGGTACAAAACCGGTTCGGAAAAACGCTCAAGATTGTCTTGGTCTAAGTGATATTGATTATCAAGCCGAATCGCCTTTTCTATTTCCCGGCTATCAGGTTCTGTAATTAGTAAATAACCACTCGCGGGAATTTCACCTCGCAGATCAGACAATTTCACCGGGGGCGAAAAAGAAACAAATTGAGTGCGAGGCCGCATCCACTCTTCTACGCGAATTGTCGACAATTGAACGATATTTTTTAAGACAGCCTGCTCTTGCTTAATGACCGCTGCATCTTTTCCCGAATGCTCAATCGCCCGCTCAAGATCGCTTACCTCCATAAACGGTTCCGTCTTGAAACCAGGCCAAACAAGACGGCGTGAAATTAAATTGACCGAACGCAAAAGCGGCATCAACGGATCCACCAACCGAACAGCAAACGTCAACGGCACACTCACGAGTGTCGCCAATTCTCTCGGCTTCAAAACCGCGACGCTCTTGGGCAACATTTCACTGAAGAAAATAATCGAGAGCAGCGAAACCGCCGCAAAAGAAAAGGCCGGCGCCTGCCCGCCCTCAGGGCTTTCTTCGATTTTAATCGCACAAATCGATGCAATTGAGAAATAGGCAATGTTGATTACCAAATTCCAGAATAAGACCGCCGAAAGCAATCGATCCGGCTTTAACAGCAGTGCAGCAACCGCCTGCTCAGCAAGTGTACCATTTCTCAGATGCCGCCGGTCACGTGCTTGAATATAAAACAACGCCGCCTCACTGGCTGAAAAAAAACCAGAGCAAGCCATCAACACCACCATGGTAATTAACCAAGGCAACAATTGAAAAATGCTATCCATTCTCCGCCGTTTTCGAACGTCCTGTAGACACGAGGAATTCGCTCAATCGCGGGATCATCATCGCGGTTGTTGCAAATCCATAGGTAAAACTGACCACCAACAAGACTGACAAAAAGTTGCCTAGCAACAAACTGGTAATTGAATAAAACATCGCAATAGGAAGAACACCGCACGCAAGCACCAAAGCAGGGGAGGGCGTATGCCAACCCAGAGCTACATACAAACCGATCGCCCCTCCAACAATACAAGCCAGAAACGGACTCAACTGGGCTTCAACATTTCCGGTGAAGGACACCATCATCACCATCACGGTCACGACGCCGAGGAAGAGAAAGAAAACAGTTCCCAAACTCACGCCAATCGCTTGGCGGCTACCCCCGTAGGACATTCCGCAATGCACACCCAGCATCGTCACAAAAAAGAACAAAACACAGAGACCGATTGATAAATAAATCAAATTCTCACCAGACAGGGCACCGTTGAACCAGAGATATCCGCTGATCAAAATCGGTAACAATATCATATCGGAAACGACATACAGGACGCCTCCTATTTTTCCGAACAAAAACTCCCGCGGTGAAATATCGGTCACCATTAACAAATCAAGGGCCCGCCCGTCCCGCTCCGTGGTAATTGAAGTGACCGCCAACGCGTTCACCATTACGATACTCACCAAAATAAACGGAGCTAATGGGCGTGCGGCAGGCGGAATCGTTACTCCTGCATCCGCGGTAACGCGCGTGGCCACCCCTGAATCCACCAGAGAGAAAACAGCGAAAAACACAAAAGCCGCAAGCAACCAGTAGGCACCCCGAATGAACAATATCTTCCGACCATAGGCCCACGTTTTCATCTCCCGCCAAAGAACAGGATTATCCCAAACTCGGCGACTGTTTTGGTTTGCCGTTCGAGCACGATCATCGACGTGACCGGTACGCAAACCTTCTGATTGTTCGACAACTTGCTGACCCGTTAACGATTTTTCGACACCGGAAGCACCAGCGCCCGGTAGCTCATCAACGACATTCAATCCGTGATTGACCGTTGCCTCTGACTCTCCTGCGGAAGACTGGCCGCTACGGACGTCACGACTCGGATTCCAATGCCTGACTCTCCAAATAGCCACAATGCAAAGCAGCACAGAGATACATGAAGACAGGATCAAAAATGGCAATACGGAAAAGCTCCAAGTCGATGAAACCGTTGGATGGCTTGCTGCCATAATTGTTCGAACAGGACTCATCGCACCCGCAATCTCGGTTCCAGTGAATCCTGCAACAACCGGACCTGCCAGCCCAATTCCCTCGCAAAGCCCCAACCAAAAAACGATGCACATCGCGACCAACGCAAGCGTTTGGAATGTTTTCTCTCGCCACAAAGCGACGATCGCCCCCAAAGACCCTGCCGCGACGGAGGTCATTAACGTCACCGCAAACGTCCAGCCCACTTGCTCAAATGAGGTGCCACCGAAAAGGACAATCAACATGAAAATCGGCAGGCTGGTAATTAGCATTACCCCGATGCTCAAAAGACTCGCGAACAGCTTCCCAAGAACAAGTTCGCTGTTGGTCAACCGGCTCATCAACAACAAAATCAGAGTCTGCCGGTCTTTTTCAATCGCAATGTTACTTGCAGCTTGAATGGCAGAGAGAAACATCACCAATGCCAGTTGGAGCGGCGCTAGAATCTGAAATAAAATGGCGCCAAATCTTGCCATGTCGCCGACGTTTTGAATGATCTGCGTCCCCTTCAAGATCATCCAGGCAGTGCAAATCAAAAGTAGCAACGCAACCGCGTAGACCGTTCGCATTACATGATGTCGAGGGCGACGGGGAGCAACAACAGCTTCGCGGGTGAATACGGGACCGACTAACAAAATGGACTTTCAATGACGTTCGAAAAATTGAGTTCAGCAAAGAAGAAACCGGCATTTAAGTATAACGAGAAGCATCCACCCTACGTAGACGAGCTGGAAAATACAGCACAATTCTGACGGTTTTCCAACAAGAGCACGTTTCAATCGGTCGGAATCTTCAGATTCTCCCTTTCAATCAAACCGATCCAGCCAATGCCCTGATTTCCAACCCGCCACCTAAACCCCGCTAGAAACACCTCGCAAATGCCAGCTTTCCCCCGTAAATCATGTAATTGGCCACTACAACAGCCCTTTTTCAATGTCTCCAGGCCTGTCACAATGTCCAAAACATAGACAGCTTTGAGAGAGTTGATTAAAAACGGCTTTTATTCGCGTTTAGCGTACGAAAATTCAATAATCTCGAAATTTCGCACATCTTATTGTCGAGCAGAGTGGCTTGGGTTTTGGTGACTTTTTGAATCTAGATTCCTCAAAACCCGAACCTCCGCGATTGGACACTGAAAGAGTTCAGGCGATCTACTCAGAGCACTGCCTCGCACTTGAACGTTTCCTGATCGGAGTTCTTCGAGACGAAGCGGCCGCCGCTGATGCATTGCAAACCACCTTTACACGATTGATTGAGAAAGGCCATTTGGTTCAACAACAGGATTCGATGAAATCCTGGTTGTTTCGAGTTGCCTTTAACGAAGCGATGTTGATTCGTCGCAAGGAGACAACCAGTAAGAAACATGCAGAGAACGTTGCCTGGAAATTTCAGGGGCAATTAGGGGCTGATCGAGGAGCCGACCATCGACTCAGCCAATCAGTTCATCATGCAATCCAGCAAGAAGACATAAAACAAGTTCGAGCAGCCCTGGATCAACTTCCGCTGCCACAAAGAGAAGTTGTTAAAAAACGGATTTACGAAGGACTTAAATTTCGGGAAATTGCGGACGACTTGAACGTCCCACTGGGCACGGTTCTGGCAAGGATGCAGGCAGGCCTAAAAAAACTGAAACCACTTTTAAAATCAACCGACGACCAGATCTAAAACCGTAAACGATCTTATCTACGATCATTGGTAACTTATTGAAATGACGCACTCAAATAATAAAAACACCGGGACAGTATCATCCGATTTGGATCCTAACGATTTGAATTGGCTCGCTTTCTGCTATATCGCAAATGAACTCAACCAGACTGAACGAGAAGAATTTGAAGCCCGTTTATTGGAGTGCGAATCTGCCCGCGACGCAGTGATTGATGCCGTGAGAGACTCGCAAATACTCTACAGGACTCTACAGCAAAATCCGCAACCGATGGCCGCAGATACCGAATTGGTCTCTAGGAAGACGAGTCCATCGTTTCGCTGGATCGCGACGTTTGCTGCATCTGCCGCAGCTTTGCTGCTTGCGGTCAACAGTTGGTCACTCATTTTCCCCTCCGACACTCCAGTCGTTGTAACTGAATCGGATGGACTTGCTGCGGCTTGGGTTGAAACCCTCATCACCATGAGCGACGAAGAACTTAATGAATTTATTAACGAAGAAGTCCCACAAAATGAAGTGGTGACGGATGGCCTAGACGACTGGATGTTCGTAGCCCTTTCAGAAGCCGATTCCTCGGAGAACCTCGAGGGTGAAACCCATTAAATACGTTTTAACTATCATCGCTCCGGCTTTACTGTTACTCCTGTTTACAGCTGGTTCGGGGTTTGCGCAGACCTCCGCGAAAGCTCCTGCCCCAAAACCGAATCAATCAAAAACAAGTAAAAGCCGAACGTCCGTCGCGTCGAAAAACCAAACTCAACAAACCTCCAAGAGCTCGAAGGCCTCGGTTACTAACCAAGCAACGCCCCCCGACAAAAAAAAGCCTGTCCCTGCCATAACAGAAAAAAGACGCGCGGAGTTGCTGAATTTCTGCAAACAGCACCACGAGGAACTGATCCCCTTACTTGAATCTCTGCAGAAAAAACGCCCCGCAGAATTCGAGAGAGCGTTACGAACGCTCGACCGCGAAATCAAGCAGCTTCAGATGATAAAGTCAGAGGAACGTTACGAAAAACTACTTGCGCAATGGGTTCTTCGTTCAAAGATCAAACTTCTTTCGGCGAGACTGGCGATTAGGACCTCCAAGGAACAGCGTGCCAAGACGACCAGTAGCCTTAGCAAGTTGATCGGCCAACTTCAGGATCTGAAAATCAAGCATCTGAACGAAGAGCGAGAATCGATGAAAGCTCGGCTCGCGAAAATAAGTACGCAAATTGACCAACTCCGGTCAACTCGCGATGCTGAAATCAAGAAACAAATAGAGTCGTTCACTAAGAACGCGGAAAGAATACAAGCCGCACAAAAGGCAAAAGCCGCTGTTAAAAACAAATCAAAGAATTCCGGCAAACCAGCAACGATCGAAAAAGATCCGGCCAAAAAAAATCAAGCTAAGAAGAACCAGGTAGACCAAGTCGAAAAGAACAAAAAGTAGAATTCGATTTCGCCGGTCTGGAGTAACGCCCTCGGGAGACGCGCTGTGATAAAAAAACGCAAAAGACATTTGCTGAAATCGATTCTTCCAGCCACATTCATTTTCTGCTGCTCCGCAATAGTGATCGTCACCATTGCCCGAGCGAATGGTGCTGCGGCGGATCCTGATCAACCTATCACGGCTACAACTTCGGCTGGCAACATTTCAAAGCCGATCGAGAGCGTTGACGTTCGGTTTAAAGACTCCGGACATGACGAATTACCCGACTTTCAAAAACACGTTGCACCACTCCTTGGCCGCTTAGGCTGCAACGGTCGAGCCTGCCACGGATCGTTTCAGGGACAAGGTGGATTTCAACTTTCACTGTTTGGCTACGACTTCCAATCGGATCATAAAGCGCTACTAGAAGACGGCACCGACCGAGTGAACTTAAAAAACCCAACGGATAGTTTGATCCTGACCAAGCCAACCGATGAAGACGAACATGAGGGCGGGCTTCGATACGATAAAGACAGTTGGCAATACAATCTCTTGCAGTCCTGGATTGCCGGAGGGGGAACTAACGCTGATTCAATTCACAAACTCGACCGCTTAGTGATCGAACCAAGTGAACTAATCTTCAGATCACCTTCTACAAAATTCGAACTCAAGGCAATTGCACACTGGAAAGACGGCACGGTCGAAGATGTGACTCCCTTGTGTCGCTTCCACTCCAACAACGATTCAATCGCGAAAATCACGGAATCGGGCGAGGTCTCAACCAACTCTATCGCGGGTGATACCCACGTTGTTGTTTCCTACGACAACGCCGTCGTACCCGTTCCTGCCATCCATCCGTTTGCCGGTGAACCTCTGAATTCCAGCACCGCTTTCGCCAGTGTCTCGAAAATAGACGTCCTAGCTGAAAAGAAGTGGAAAAAACTCAACCTCCAACCTTCGGAATTGTCCGACGACACAATGTTCCTGAGACGAGTCAGTATTGATATTACAGGAACTTTGCCGACGTCTGATGAAATCCGAAAATTTGTCGCCGACACAGACCCACAAAAACGAAAAAAGAAGATCGACGAACTCTTAGAGTCACCGGCTTACGCATCATGGTGGAGTACTTTTTTCTGTGATATGACAGAAAACAATACCAATCAATTGCGCAACATTGCTTTTGACAACAATCTCCCAAGTGAGCAATGGTATGACTGGATTCACAAACGGGTCAAAGACAACACCCCTTACGACGAGATGATCGAGGGGATCGTGCTTGGTGTTAGCCGGCAACGTGGTGAAAGCTACCTCGATTTCTGCGAGCGAATGAAAGAGACTTCTGCCAACGACTCGTTCTATGAAAATGAAACGATGCCCTACTACTGGATGCGTCGAGAATTCAGAGACCGCGAAACCATGGCCATTAGTTTTGCTCACGCCTTCCTGGGTTTGAGAATTCAGTGTGCACAATGCCACAAGCACCCGTTCGATCGATGGAGCCAAAAAGACTTCAAAGATTTCTCTAAATTCTTCAGTGGAATCAACGTAAGGCAATATTCCGGCGGAACCACTCCAGACGACAAGAAAGATTACGTCGCTATCCTGAAGAACCTGGATATCGATCCAGACCGCAAAAAGAACCCCAACCTCCAGCGTCAACTTCGAGAAGCTTATCGAAAGGGTGAGACAACGCCGTATGGATTCCTAGCCATCGACTCGCCCAAACTGACACGCGAAGAACTTCGCGAACTTCAGAAGCAATTACAAGCGAACAAGAAGTCCAAGAAAAAGAAAAACATTAAAAAACCTACCATCACCGAGGCCACCCTGCTGGGAGGCGACATCATCGACCTCACTGATCACGAAGACGTTCGAACCCCTTTGATGGATTGGATGAAACAGCGCGACAACCCATTCTTTGCGAAAGCTCTAGTCAACCGCGTCTGGGCTAAGTATTTCGGAGTCGGCATTGTTGATCCTGTAGACGATCTAAACCTTGCCAATCCCCCCAGCAATGCAGCTTTGCTCGATCATCTTACTCAAGAATTCATCAAACATGACTTTGATCTGAAATGGTTACACCGGGAAATTACCAACAGTCGAACCTACCAGTTGAGCTGGGTTCCGAACCAAACGAACGAACGTGATCGCAGAAACTTTAGTCGTGCAATTCCACGACGACTGCCAGCCGAAGTGATTTTCGACTCGATTACATTTGCAGCCTCTGACTCGGAAACAAATCGCACCTTTAGAAATTCTGTTAATGGCCGTGCGATTTCAATTCCCGGGACCGTCACAAATGTGAAACGCACTAAATACTCTACCGACGCATCGTTCGCGCTGAAGGTGTTTGGACGATCTGAGCGAGCCAGCAGCTGCGACTGTGACCGGTCTGAGGAAACTAGCCTAATTCAAACGGTTTACATGCAAAACGACCGCGATATCCACCTCATGCTTACGCAGAAAGACAGCTGGTTAAATCGCATGGCACAGCAAAACACCGCCAAAATTCAAGCAGCGAGCACTCAGAAATCACTCGATACACTGAATGAGCGGATTGCAAAAATGGAGCTGACAAAAACTGACCTGATGCAAGCGGACAATAAAAAACAGCTTCAGAGCCTGAGCAAAAAAATTAAGGGTTTGGAAAAAACCAAACGGAGTTTGGAAGCGAAACTTGCCAGCATCCAGAAACCGGAAGGCGAACTGAATGTTCAACAAGTTGTAGAAGAGGCTTACTTAAGAACACTTAGCCGGTTTCCAACCCCGGAAGAACTGGATCGTTGCGTGCAGCATATTCAGGAAGAAAAAGATCTTGTCAAAGGTGTAACCGGTGTGCTCTGGGCACTGGTGAACACGAAAGAGTTTATCGTAAATCACTAAAACAATTTCAATCAGATTTCCACCGATAAAAGCAGGTTAAAAATGGGTTTCCATCGACAATGTGACGGCGTGACACGTCGCGATGCAATCAAGGTCGGCGTTCTCGGTTCTGCCACAGGCCTGACTATGGGCAATTTCCTGAGAATGGCCGATGCAGGGCAGATCAATAAAAAGGCAACCTCAAAGGCGGCGATTTTCATCGAACTGCCTGGGGGACCATCACACCTGGATACCTTTGATTTAAAACCGAACGCCCCATCCGAGTTTCGCGGCAAGTTCAACCCAATTAAAACGAACGCACCGGGTGTTGAAATCTGCGAACACCTTCCCAAGCTGGCGCAGTGTGCTGACAAATTTGCAATCCTTCGTGGAGTTTCTCACTCACTCGGGGCACACCCACTTGGTCAACAGTTTGTCTTCACCGGCAATCGGCCTAACCCTTCCCTCGATTATCCGGGGTATGGTAGCGTCGTCGCAAAAGAGATCAAAAGCGATGATGATTTACCCGCGTACGTCGCAATCCCTAAAGCGAAACAGGGCCCCGGGCATCTCGGTGTTAAATACGCGTCGTTACAGACAAACGCAACCCCTAAATTTGGATCCCCCTTCAGCGTTCGTGGAATCACACTCGGAAACGGAGTTACCATAAACGAAATGCAGCGACGATCGAATCTTCTGAAAGATTTAGATCGTACTTTCGACAAGATTAAAGACCGTGACGACCTACTGAGTGGTCTTGATAAATTTAGTGAAAAAGCGTTTTCAATGATCACCTCTAACCGGGCGCGTAATGCTTTCGACCTGAGTAAAGAAGCTCCCAATTACGCCAAACTGTTCGGGGAAGACGATTTTAGCCAAAGCTGTATGCTGGCGTCCCGCCTCGTTGAGTCTGGCGTCAAATTCGTTACCGTTTCTCTCGGTGGCTGGGACACGCACTCGGACAACTTTTCGAAGCTTCAAAACAACCTCCTTCCCAAGCTGGATGCTGGTCTCTCCGGACTGTTCAACGGTTTAGCCGCCAAGGGACTTCTCGATTCAACTACTGTTTTTGTCTCAGGTGAATTTGGAAGAACTCCTAAAATTAATGCACGTTCAGCTGATGGCGGTCGCGACCACTATCCTCGCTGCATGTTCATGTTAATGGGTGGCGGTCCAATCAACGGTGGACAAGTGATTGGCGAAAGTGATGCTACCGCTGCAGGGCCCAAGCACGAAGGAATCAATCCGGAGGATGCGGCGGCTTCTTTCTTTAGAACGCTAGGTATCAACCACCGTAAAGAGTACGACACATCGATTGGCCGACCTATCTCTATTGTACGCGATGGGAATATAATCCCTGGCCTCGTTGGCTAAGATAGAAAACTAAACGTGCTCAGTTTAAGAATTTAGCCCACGAAATCTGAGCGCCTTAATAAACAAACTCGGCCTCCAACCCTGAAGGCCGAGTTTATTTTATTTAGCTTCGGTGCTTATTGGTCACTTTGAAACCGGCGTCGCAACTCCCCCAGCGTATTAATGGAGGGGTCTCCCAAAATCTCAGCAACCCCCGACTGTTCAGTCACGTCAACAAATTTCTCTCCACCTTGGTTTTCGAAAACCTGTCGATTGGACAACAAGTCCATAAAACCATCACCGTTGTAATCGAAAAATGCCGTGATTGGCCGCGTCACTTGTGAATCTCGTACCTTCTGATCGACCAAGCCCATTGCCGACGTCCCATTTTCGTACGAACCGTCATTAAACAAAAACAGGAATCGACGCCCATCTTTTGTAGTCAAAGCAATGTCTAGATCTTGATCCTGATCAACATCCTCTAAATCCATGGAGTAAAACGAGCGATCCTCTATATCTATCCCATTTTCCGCAAGGAGTATTTGCAATTGTTCCTTAACCGGCGCTTGACTCTCCCTTTCCAACTCGGTGTAGATGTGCCACAACCTAATCGATGGCGGCACGTTGGAAGACTTGGGAGGAATAGAACTGACCAGTTCATTCTCCGAACGATACTGAGTAATACCGCCCTCCTGATTAAATCCAGTCGCGGCAAGCAACAATCGTATCGACCAAAAACTTTTCCGTTTCTTAGAAAACTCCATTGACCGAATGATGCTGAACTCTGTACTGACAACATCGACTCCAGCTAACTGGTCAAGCAGGCCACCAAAAAAGATATCAAAATCATCCGTTTGCTCGCGATGTTCCTCCTCAGTCGAAATTCGTTGCTGCACATTAAATGGAGGCAACTCTTCTCGTTCCCATGGAATAAGTTCTGGGATCGCCCCTTCAAATTCTCCACGAAGAAGATTTTTCAAAGACGGCACATCGCGATCAACCCACGCGGCAACGAACGGGATGCCGATTTCAGATACCGTTACCTCGGCAGCCTCCTGTGCATTGGTGACGCTGCCATCGTCAGCCGGTGCAAAAGCTAACGAATACAAAAAAACCACTGCCACAATGAGCAAAATAAAGATAACAATGGCAGCGAGTGCGTTAAGGAGACTTTTCATTTTGGAATTCTGCAACCAGAAATTTACAACTGACTTTCATTAAAACAAATAGAACTGGCAAAGGAAACGTGAAAAGGCTGGTTCCAATTCAATTGGCGCTCATTTTAATTCAACAGCTTCTCAAGTAGCTACGCTGCTGACGACAACATTTGGACATAAAAATTTACTTGGCAGCGGAAATTTGGTATGTCAAGCAGTTAAAATCGTCAATATTTTCTTCAATTCGTTGAATAAAGACATAATCGCCGATTCTAATAGGGTTTAGTCGCTCAATTCGCCGCAACGCAGTTCAATCCAATGAAACTCAGCCAATCCATTTCAGGAGCTTTGCTCATCGTCGTCGCGGCGTTCCTCGGCTTGGCGTTGGTCTATCTTCCCGGTTGGGTTCTTCTCAATTACGAAAGAGCTACCACGCTCGGACTTGGGTGGCTTTACCTCACCGTCGTCTTGCTCGGAGCCTGTCTACTCATCGGCAGTGCAGGGTGGACGTTCTGGAAACTCTGGGGAGCATCGGTCGCAAAAAAGAAACGTAAGCTGCGAAGAAATAAAAACCCAAGTCAACTGACAAAAGGACAACAAGAGTCAGAGATCGATGAAAATCTCGAGCAAGTTGAGCGACTGTCCAAGGAAGTCGACACGGAAGCTCAACTGAAAAATCAACTTGCACCACTCGTTAAGGAAATTGAGCAAAAGAGAATCGCTCAGACCTTGGAGATCGTTTCCTTCGGCACAATCTCGAGTGGAAAATCATCCGTCATGAACCTTCTGGCCGGACGTGATGTTTTTGCCACCGATGCGCGTGGGGGGACGACCATTTCCCGTAATGAAATCCCGTGGCCGGGTGTCGACCGAGTCACATTAGTGGACACGCCCGGGCTTGGCGAAGTTGATGGTGCTGAGCACGTCAACATTGCTGCCGAATCCGCGAAGGATGCAGATCTCGTAATCGTCGTGGTGGATAGCCCTCTCAGACAAAGCGAACACGAACTTCTCACCCAATTAGGGCAAATGGAAAAACGGGTGATTATCTGCCTGAACAAGTCAGATTGGTATTCTCCCACTGACCAAGAAAAACTGGTAAACCAAATCTCCCAACAAACGGGGAATTTCGTAAATCAAAAAGATATTGTCTGCATCCAAGCGCAACTGGGGCATCGCACGCGTCGAAAAATTCTCGCCGATGGAACTGAGGTAGACGAAACGATCACGGTCGAACCCAATATTGAACCGCTCGCGTCTCGAATGCTACAAATCGTCAAAGAAGACGGCAAAGGCCTCTTGGTCGCAAACTTACTCCTCAGATCACGTGGACTCCTTGAGAAAGCAAGAAACAGCGTCGAGGACGCCATTGCCCAAAAGGCTTGGAAAGTAGTCGATAAATATATGTGGGGCGCCGGAGGCGTCGCCGCGATTAGTCCGTTCCCGGCAATTGATCTTATTGCCGGTTCAGCTATTTCCACCAAAATGATTATCGACCTTGCCGATGTTTACCAGCAAAAAGTAGATCTCGAAACAGCTTCTAAATGGCTCGGTGAAATGGGTAAAAACCTAATTGGCGTGCTTGGAGCCCAAGGAGCCACTGTTGCCGTTAGTGCCGTTGTTGCCTCGCTAATCAAGACAGTTCCATTCGCAGGAACAGTTGCGGGAGGGGCGCTTCAAGGAGCCACCCAGGCGTTAATCACCAAATGGATTGGTGCCGTGTTTATTGAATATTTCAGCAATGAAATGAAAGCTCCCGAAGGCGGACTCGCTGGTCTCGCTCGGCGAAAATGGGAGCAAGTGACAACCGTCGATGAGTTGCGAAAACTCGTTCAAACCGCAAGAGAAAAACTCAGTGATTGATCGCTTCGGCTCAACAACGTACAGGATCTAAGAAACCTTGAACGACACTCCCTCCAATCAAAACCTGAATTATCAGGATGCAGTAACAGCCGTTGAAAAAACGCTTGCTGACCTTAGGGGTTGTCCACCCAAAGAACGTGAACAACTACAAGCTGACATCGCTCAACTCAATGAGATGCATGAAAAGCTAACGTCGGGTCGAATCGAAATTGTAATTTTTGGTGAAATCAGCACGGGCAAGTCAGCCCTTATTAATGCGCTCATCGGACGCCAAGTAGCCGAGGTCGATGTGCAAGGTGGATGGACTCAACAGGTTTGGGGAACCGTTTGGAGTGGTGCCGGTTACCGATTACCAAGTCTGGAAAAATCTGAAATCGTAATCATTGATACCCCCGGAATTAACGAAGTTGGAGGCGCGGATCGAGCTCAATTGGCGGAGGTAACGGCGAGACAGGCTGATCTAATCCTTTTCGTTACCGACTCCGACCTAAACGATACCGAGTACGCCGCATTAGTAGAACTTGCTGCCATCCAAAAGCCAATTCTCTTCGTGTTTAACAAAACTGACCTTTACTTACCTGATGTCAGAGCCACGCTAGTTGAAACTTTGAAAGGCCGCATCGACGGGTTGATCCCCCCCAATCACCTCGTCCTCACCACCGCAGATCCCCGCGAAATTGAATATGTAACCGAACAACCTGATGGCAAGACGCAATCCGTTTGGAAAAAACCAGAACCCGAGATTAGCGAATTGAAGCTACTAATCCTCAAAACACTTGAAAATGAAGGACTCGGATTAATCGCATTAAATGCCGCCATGTATGCGGCGGACAAAAGTGATCGAATTTCCAGCCTTCGAGTTGAATTGCGGAATCGACAAGCGGATCAAGTCATTTGGACAATGGCTGCCACCAAAGCAGTTGTGGTTGCCGCTAACCCCATTCCCGTTGTCGATCTCCTAGGAGGCCTTGCCGTCGATGCGGTAATGATTGCGACGCTCTCCAAGGTCTATGGACTTACTTTCACCATGAGCCAAGCGCGCAGCCTAGCGAAGACCATTAGCGCTGCGGGGGGAATCTATGCTCTCGGAGAACTCGCTAACTACGGAGCAAGTTTTTTCAAGTTGGTGACCGGCACACTAGGAACTGCTTTGACCTTGATCCCCCAAGGAGCTGCCGTCGGATTTGGCTCTTACATTATTGGAAAATCTGCAAAACACTATTTTGAACACGGAGAGACCTGGGGATCTGGTTCTGCTAAAAGTGTGGTCAAAGAAATACTGGCGACGACGGACAAAAACTCTGTCATGAACCATTTAAAAGACGAGATCAGGCAGAAACTAAAATCGAATCGACACTCAAAAATCGGTCATTCTGAACGATAAAATCTCTTATCAACCCAGCCACTACGACCCGAATAATCGCTAAATTTCGCTTTTTGAGTTTTTAACAAATTGGAAACCGGGATGGAGCCAATTTTTTTTCATGCCAATTCAACTGGCAAACCTATCCTTGGGGAAGCAAGGAAAGAACCATAATCCCCGATCGAACTATGTTAAAAAAAATCAAACGCATCTGTTCCCACCCCTTAAAGGGCGAGGAAGGCGCCGCAACCACTGAGTATGCCGTTCTTCTTGCCCTGATCATCTTGTTCGGTATCGGGGCAATTCTCGGAACAGGACAGGTGCAAAAAATCCTATGGGAAGATGCTGCCGTTGAGATGCAAGTACTAGAGTAAGCACCCGCTCTGAGTGACGATCCTTGAAATTCGTATCACCTCTTCAGTATTGCCGCTGGGCGTAACGCAGCATTCCCTTGCCAATAGACGATCTCCTTTGTCTGATACTATCATTGAGAGATGAGATTCTGGCGATTAATCGCATGATTGATTTGAGGATAGTTTACGTGCCTAATTCTACTTCGATACTGTTCGTTTGCCTCGGCAATATCTGCCGCTCCCCAGCAGCAGAGGGGCTATTACAACACTCCATTGGCGCCCGTGAAGAGAAGGGCAGTATTGAAATCGACTCGGCAGGCACCATTGGCTATCACACCGGTAAAGCGGCTGACCCAAGGATGCGAAGCGCGGCACTCAATCGCGGAGTCCAACTACTTAGTAAATCCAGAAAAATCACTGTCCAAGATCTGCACTCATTCGACCTCGTGGTTGCGATGGATCGAGAAAATCTCGCAGACATACAAAGAATGACTCCCGAGCCGACAGCAAAAATAAGACTGTTAAGTGATTTCTTGGGAGACGAGTGGCCAACTGACGTTCCAGACCCCTATTACGGTGGAGACGAAGGCTTCGAGTATGTCCTAGACATGATAGAAGCTGCGTGCCCCTCAATCATCAACTCCATCTCAACTTAGGACGCTTTGGAAAAGTTGGCAGGGCAGGCTCTCATGAAAAATTCTGAATCACAGCCAACCCTGCTTAACATCATTAAAAACATCATTGCTGGAAATAAGAATACGCACTTTGATCGGCTCCGCGAACTCCCGAGCACTGTTGCATCATTGAAACCTCTCAACGGTGGATGTATTAGCAACGCCTTTCTGGTGACGCTAAAAGACGGAAAACAGCTTTTTGTAAAATCCTGCATTCACGATTTAGCTTTATATAAAGCCGAACAGAACGGACTCGAAGCCATTCGAGCAACGCAAACCCTGAGAGTCCCGGAAGTCATTGGATTAGGGAAAACCGATTGCGGCATCTCATTTTTCGTTCTAGAAGCGGTGGAGGCTGGGATTGCCACTGCAACCTCGGAAATCGAACTTGGCCGCTGCCTCGCCAAGATGCATCGCAAAACAAAAGTAACGAGTTTTGGTTACCCGCAATCCAACTTCATCGGCAGTACAACTCAAGTAAATAACTGGACCAACGATTGGACGTCATTTTTCATCGAATCCCGATTAACGCCCCAAATAAAATTGGCTCAAAACCAAGGTCTCACCACTCCAACATTCAACCGATCCGCAGACCAATTGCTTTCTAAATTAGGAAAACTCTTAACCAATTCATTTTCGCCCGTACTTATTCATGGCGACCTCTGGGCAGGTAATGTAATCATTGCAAAGGAGGGAACTCCAGTTTTAATTGACCCCGCAGTCTCCTACTCAGATCGGGAATTTGAATTTGGGATGACAACACTTTTCGGTGAATTCGGTCCCCATTTCTACGAAGCCTACAACGAACTCTGGCCGCTTACCGATGGCTGGCAAGAACGAGTAAAAATTTATCAACTTTACCACCTCTTAAACCACCTCAACCTCTTCGGCTCCTCCTATTTTGAGGCATGCATGACTACGTTAAAGCGATTCGCGTGAGTTTAAAATTTTCGCATTCAAGGCCCCAAACGCCTTTTCTGGATGTTTTCATCTTGGAGCCCCCCCATAATCATGAGTAGAATCTCGCGGTGGTTTTAAATTTGCGCGTAACGAATTATCTAAAAGCCATTCGTCGAAATTAGTTGTAATTTACGTCACTCTTTATGGGTCAATCTTCATGCCACTCACAAAGCATCATGCCGCTCCCATCCTGCTTTCTTGCGTTGCCTTATTGATCTCTCAAGCTCTAACCAATCAAACCACCGCTCAGACTGCTGGAACCTCTCAAAAATCAAACGTAGAGACAATTCGATTCGCATCGTTCAATATTTCATTCTATCGGTCAGAGGCCGGACAACTTAAACGGGAATTATCAGATGGCAAGTCAGAGAGCCCAAAGAAGATCGCTGAAATCATTCAACGAATCCGCCCCGATGTAATTCTTCTTAATGAGTTTGACTACGACTCCGCCGGAAAAGGGATAGAGGGTTTTCAGAACAACTACCTCGCTGTCTCGCAAAACGGAAACCCGCCCATTCAATACCGATTTTCATTTTCAGCCGCAGTAAACACCGGAGTCGATTCCAAGCTGGACCTTGACGGCGATGGCGTACTGGGAACTGCAAATGATGCGTTCGGCTTTGGAAAATTTCCCGGCCAATACGGCATGGTCGTACTCTCAAAATTTGAAATTGTTAAACCTGACATCAGGACCTTTAGAAATTTTCTCTGGAAAGACATGCCTACACGCCTCGTCCCATATAAACAAAATAAACAACCGTTTTACGCTCCCAAAATCATGGAACATTTCAGACTCTCATCAAAAAGCCACTGGGATATTCCAATCCGAATCCAAGGAAAAACAGTCCATTTCCTAGCAGCCCACCCCACTCCGCCGGTATTCGACGGTCCCGAAGACCGTAACGGTTGTCGTAATCACGATGAGATCAGGTTCTTCGCTGACTACATTACCGAAGGCAAGTCAGACTATATTTACGACGACCGGGGGCGCTACGGAGGACTAGCGCGAGATGAGCTCTTCGTCCTCGCTGGAGATATGAATGCAGATGCAAATGACGGTGACAGTACCAACAACGCCGCGAGTCTGTTGACCAACAATACGCAAATCAATGACTCCACTCCTCCGGTGAGTTCAGGTGGAAAATATTATGCGGAGACTCAGGGAGGCGTTAACATCGATCAAAAAGGAAATGCAGCGTGGGACACGAGCGATTTTGGAGACAGCAACGTTGGTAACCTGCGTCTCGACTACTGCCTACCCTCGGCAAACTTCAAGGTTGAATCGAGTGGAGTCTTTTGGCCAAAGCCATCGGAAACCGGAGCCGATTTAATTGATGCAACGGACCATCGATTAGTTTGGCTCGATCTTCGAATTGATTAACTGCACTGAAATATCGAAGCTTGTGTGACTTCCCATTGCCCTCTATATGCTGTTAACGCACTGGAGCGTCAGAAGTAATGCAAAAGCCAGAGACAATTCTTGGAATCCACTTACATCGATATATCGCGCACAGGGTCCCCGCCTCCGTTCCAATAGAATTGCGTACTAAAAAAGCCCCGCGGATGACCGCGGGGCTTCTGTTTATCATCAATTAGTTCTTACTAATTAAAATTCTCTACACTCCAGTTTTACATTGCCGGAGCTTCCATCGCTTGTCCCTTGTCACCGGCTTTTTTGCCAACTTTACTTTCGGCTTCAACGTCGGTGGCCTTCGTCTTCTTGAATTCTGGGTCCTCTTTTGGGCCGTTCTCACAGCCACAAGCGATTGCCAGGAAGAAACAAGTCATCAATAAAAAACACTTCTGCATCGTAAAACCTTTCGTGGTTTTCAAGTTTTTAGAAATCAGTGCTGATAAGAACTTCACCGTCTGCACGACCAGCCAACTGGATCAAGAGATCAGGGTTGATCGACTCAGAGATTGAGTGAGCTGAACCATCGCTGAACGCCCAGTTGATAAAGTTACCAGCGTGACGTGAGCCGAATACATACCAACGACCATCGTAGTCTGGGTAAGGTGTTCCAGCCAAGTTCTTGGTGTTCCAGTGAACGCACTGAGGAGTCGTGGTCCATGCGAAGCATGCATTAGTACCGAATCCGGTGACTTCACCGTAAGCAATTGTGTTTGAAGTACCGTCAGTGATTGAACCCATCTTAACTCCACGGTTCCACTCACCGAAGACACCGTAGTAAGGTGACCAACGAGGATCAGTTCCGCCAACTGGATCGTAATCCAAGCGACCTGAGCAACCGGTATAGTTAGTGATTTGATGATGGCTAGCGATTGGATCGCCACCAGCATCGTTCATCCACCAACCGTTTCCACGACCACTTAGCAAGAAGAAGGTCGAGAAGTCGCTGCTTCCGCCGACTTTACGCCGAGTTTCAGCTTGGTCAGAAGGACACTCAAAGGTTGGAATCTTCTGCGAAGCAGCAAACTGGTTGATGTCAGCTGAGGTCCAGTAAACATCAGGAGTTTTGTACTCTTCAAAGTAACGAGAAACGTTGTTCTGCTCCATGAAAGGAAGGATAGCAACTAACATTCCACCCCACTGGTGACCAGTGGTTGATTGGAACAAAGCGTCAACATTCGCATTGTAATCGTCGCTACCGTTCCAAGCCTTCGGGAACTTTTGGTAGGCCGACTCATAGTTGAGTGTTGCCAAAGCAATTTGTCGCAAGTTGTTCATACAAGTTGTACGACGAGCTGCTTCACGAACCTGCTGAACAGCAGGAAGCAGCATCCCGATGAGAATGCCGATGATGGCAATCACAACAAGAAGTTCCACCAATGTGAAACCAGAGTTTCTTCGATTTTTCATAAATCACTCCAAAAACATAAAAAAGAAAAATTACCAATTTTTTGAACGATGCCGTCGCTAATTATGACCTTATTTAACGGCGTCGATTGTTCATCGTAATAAAGAAAACTTCATTTCTTAATCGCCATAATAGTGTGGGTAGACTCGGATTGTCAAGCATCGAACACTTTAAAATCAGTGGTCAAACCAGTTTTTTGAACCCCAAAATACAAGAAACCAACACTAACGGAACCGATAAACTCTTTTCACAGCGCGAATAAGCGACATGAAACACCCCTAACGAAGCAATCCCAACCATTAAATGACTCAAAACAGTAGTTTTTTTTCTGAGATGCGGTTTCAAGGATAGCCGCAAAACGGACCCAAAACCCCTAAACTAACAAAAGCAAGGTGGCTTCATGACTATTAAAACGACATTAATTACCCCATTAGTCAGCAGAGCCACACAGCAATCGAGATTTCAGGTGAAACTTCTCCGTGGAATAACCACTGAGCCAATCGAAACAATCAACGGACGGTGTACTCAAAAGGGGTGGGGCAAGCCGAAAACCCGAAACGGAAATTCGACACGAAATGGACACTTTTGTGGGGACTGACGGTCAGCTAATTACTCGCCGCCATCTCCATGTCTTCTCCACGTTTTGCCTTTTCAATCCAGGGATCCATATCTTCAAAGACCTTACCGGGATTACCCTCAAAAACACGACCAATTAGAAGATTGGTAACGTTTTTCGCGTGCTCTGGGTGTGCATTCATGAAAGACCCAAAGCTAAACTCTTTCGTATAAAAAGCACGAACCAGTTTTCGTATCCACTTCACTCCCGCCTCATACTCTCGCGTCCATTTACCAAGTTGTTTTGCGGAAGTATCACCAGCGTGCAAACCCTCAGCAACGGCCTCGCCTGCCATCACTCCAGATTTCAACGCAAGAAAAACTCCTGATGAATAACAAGGATCGATAAATCCACCGGCATCGCCGACGAGAACCCATCCGTCGCCAGATTGTTCTTTGACGGTGTAAGAAAATTCCTTGGCAACCGCAAACTTACCGCGAAGCTTTGCATCCATTAGACGACGCTTAACGCCTGGGCAGTTGTTGATTTCCGTTTCAAAGGTTTTGGCAGGCGATCCCCCCCGCTTCAGCAAGAAATCATTGTCGCCAACCAGTCCAACGCTAACCGTGCCATCGCTTAGCGGGATATACCAAAACCAGGCATCCTTAGTTTTCGTGTGGAGAATACAGGTAACTTCTGCCTTGCCACCGCCTGCACGCACGGCGCCGTCATAATAACCCCAGATCGCTGCTTTACGTAAATCATCGTAATACTCTTTTGTCTGAAAACGGTTAGCGAGTAGGGAAGACTGACCCGATGCGTCGATAATTACTTTGGCGGAAATCTCCTGCTGCTTGCCGTCCTCACCCTGAAGAGTGACCAGATGCGGCGACTTGTTCCGAATGTCAATCTCTAAAACACGAGTCCCGTCAACACAGGTCGCTCCTCGATTGAATGCTGTTTCAAAAAGCAAGTGATCAAACTTGGCTCGATCGACGTGCCAAGTCTCGTTGCATGGTCTTGAGTCATGCTCGGCGAACACAAACGGTTTCGTCTCACGATCGTTACTACTAACGAACTGAACGCCGTACTTTCTCGTAAATCCAATTCGATCCAGTTCGTTAACAATCCCCAACCGCTCAAACACCCAGTAAGTCTCCGGCATCAATGACTCGCCGACATGGAATCGAGGCATCTTGTCGCGTTCAACGAGTAGAACCGATAATCCCTGCTCCGCTACGATTGCCGCCGCAGACGATCCTCCGGGCCCGGCGCCAAGAACAACACAGTCATAGCTTCGATTCGCAATCATCGTAATTCCCTTTTCACAACCAAATTCCGCAAAGTCGTGCCAGCCGCTTAAAAACTGAACATTTCGCCGTCGACGTCGAATTAACGCACCCAAACTATTATCGTCACCCGCAACGCGGAGACTAGACTGAACAACCAACATTTAACGTTTTGCATAAATCAAGCGAACAAATCGTTCTCAGCCCACGTTGGTTTTGTCTAGGACGCTCTAACTCCACCGTCATTCTCGGCTCGAACCGATATTCGAGCAATTTATTTAACCATTCCACCCCAAATTCCCGACCAAATCCGACCCAACCCTTCTACCTGAACGTTTTATAAGGTGTGATAATCAACAAAACTTCGATCGAATCTAATAATCTTAAGTCTGCTCCTTATTGGAAAAAACAAACTCAAATACAATCGGTCGCTTCGCGGGCTTCAGTTTTGGTAAGTCCCGGAAAATTTCAACTGGCTTCTCAATAGCCTCCACTGATCAGTTCTTTTAATTTTTTATACCGGAAACTGTAAATGTTCACTTTAATTCGCCCCATTGCGAATCAACAATTCATTTTCGCTTTCGCCCTGACCGGACTACTCAGCCTCAGTTTCTTCATCTGCTCTCCCGTAGCAGCACAAGAACCGAACTCTGATCCCTCTGAAGCCGATGGCGGTCAGGAAATTAAATTTATTTCAAATGCCCGGCAACTGACCTTTGAAGGCAAACGGGCGGGCGAAGGTTATTTCAGTCCTGACGGAACGTTACTTGCGTTTCAAAGTGAGCGACGAATCGACAATCCCTTTTTTCAAATTTACTTACTTGATTTTGAATCGGGTGACGTGGAACCAATCTCTCCGGGCTACGGAAAGACAACATGCGCCTGGGTGCACCCCAACAACAATCTTGTTCTTTACGCTTCAACCCAAGCGGACCCTAACGCCAAAGCAAAACAAAAAGAGGAAATTGAATTCCGGGAATCCGGACAAGCCCGACGTTACTCATGGGACTACGATGAAACCTATGAAATCTTCTCCTACGACCGCCATTCAAAAGAATACAAAAAACTAACCAATGAGCTTGGCTATGACGCCGAAGGATCTTACTCTCCGGATGGAAAACTGATTGCATTTGCGTCCAACCGCAATGGCTACTCTAAGCAACTTACCGCCGAACAAAAAAAGAACTTTGAAACAGACCCCGCCTACATGATGGATATTTTCATCATGAATGCCGATGGCACGAACGTCCGTCAGCTTACAGATGTCCCGGGGTACGACGGGGGGCCCTTCTTCTCTCCCGATGGAAAACGTATTTGCTGGCGAAGATTTTCAGAATCGGGGGCGACCGCGGAAATCATGACCATGAACATCGATGGGAGCGATCAGAAACAACTCACTAATATTGGAGCCATGAGTTGGGCACCGTTTTACCATCCGTCAGGAGAGTACCTGATCTTCACAACCAACCGGCATGGATTTGGAAACTTTGAGCTTTACCTCGTGGCCACCGATGGCAAATCGCCGCCCGTACGCGTTACTGACACCGACGGTTTTGATGGACTTGCAAGCTTTACTCCCGACGGAAATAAACTGACTTGGACCTCCACTCGTAATCCCAAAAAGGAATCACAAATTTATCTAGCTGACTGGAATCACGAGATAGCATCGGAGGCAATTTCGGCAAACCAGTCGGCAGGCAATCAATGGTCGCCGGAAGAGAAATCAGCATACGACACTGGACTCAATGCTGCACAACAAGCAAGTGCTGGTTTTGACCCAAGAGATATCATGAGACATGTCGACTACCTCTGCCGCAAGGAATTGGGAGGCCGAATGACCGGCTCAGCCGGCGAACGCAAAGCAACTGCGTATGTTGCGGCTTACCTCGATCACTTGGGGCTAAAACCTGCTGGTGATAATGGAACCTGGTTTCAAACGTTTGATTTTCCAAATGGCGTGAAAATGGGGCCGAAGAACCAGCTTGAACTTACCGTTGGGGAGAAATCCGAATCACTTAAAGTCAACCAGGACTGGAGACCGCTTTCGTTTTCTGGCAATCTCCAGATTGATCCGACCGAAATCGTCTTTGCGGGTTACGGGATCGTGGCTCCGCAGCAAGGCCCGGAGGAAGAATATGACTCTTACGTCCACCTCGACGTAAAGGACAAATGGGTTTTTGTGTATCGCTTTCTACCTGAAAATGTCTCCCCTGAGCGACGGCGTTTTTTCAAAACACACGCTGAGCTTCACAAAAAGATTTTCCATGCCAGACAGCAAGGAGCGAGAGGTGTGATCGTTGTCAGTGGCCCTAATTCTCAGGTTCGCGAGCAACTGGTTCCTTTGCGAAATGATTTTTCACCAAGCGGATCAAGCATTGCCGCGATCAGTGTCTCCGATGAGGTCGGACAAAAAATTCTTCAGGCAGCTGGCAAAGACATCCAGCAACTCCAAGATCGATTAGATGACGGATCGCCGGTCATGGGTTTTATCCTTAAGGGGAGCAAGCTCAAAACAGAAATCGACATTGAAAAAATCACTGGCAAGGGACGCAATGTCGTGGGTCGCCTTCTCGCTGGGGAATCCCCAAGCAAGGACGCGGTAATTGTTGGAGCACACATTGACCATCTCGGGGCCGGTAAATCTGGCAGCAGCCTTGCAAAACAAGACGAGCAAAACAACATTCACTTCGGTGCAGATGACAATGCGTCAGGTGTTGCCGCAATGCTCGAAATTGCCGAGTATCTGGTCTCTCAACAGCGCACCGGAAAACTAAAACTCAAGCGAGACGTGATCTTTGCCGGTTGGTCCGGAGAAGAACTCGGACTTTACGGATCCGCTAATTATGTCAAGTCGCTTGAACCTGCCGAAGCTTCCGCCTCTCAGGACGCCTCCCATGACTTCGTGCTTGGAGTTGATGCTGAAGGTGAAATCTTGCTCAACGGTGAAACTGCAAAAACTAACGAAATAAGTGAGTCTTTAAAGTTTATCGCCAAAAACTATCCTGATTTTGAAATTCAAGTCGAGGCTCATCCGGAAGCAAAGCTGAAAGTCGTCAACGAGCTGACTGAAATGATCAAAAGCCTCGGAGTGAAAAGAATTACGCTCCACAATAAAGATCCCAGAGAGGGAACTCCACGACCAAGCACTGGAATTATCGCTGCCCTCAACATGGACATGGTCGGTCGATTAACCGATCAACTTGTCCTGCAAGGCGTTAGCAGTAGTAGTTTCTGGCCATCGGTTATTGAATCTAAAAACGCGGTCGTAGGACTTCCCGTTACGCTCAGCAACGAAACCGACCTCCCCACCGATGCGAGTTCGTTTTACCGGGGTGGTATTCCAATCTTGTCCGCCTTTACAGGGTCGCATACCGATTACCATACGCCTCGCGACACCCCTGAAAAACTTAACTATCCCGACGCTGCAAGAATTGCTCGACTGATGGGACTCATCACCAGATCACTCGCAACCACCGATCAGGCTCCCGACTACATCGAGCAATCTTCGACACCCCAGGACGCCCCCAAAGGCGGGCTTCGCGCTTACCTCGGAAGCGTTCCTGCCTATGGCGAAGACGTCGTTGGTGTCAAGCTTTCAGATGTGACCAAAGGGGCGCCGGCAGACAAAGCAGGAATCAAAGGAGGCGATATCATTGTCGAGCTTGCTGGTAAAAGCATCGAAAACATCTACGATTACACTGCGATCATCGACGCCATAAAAATTGGAGAAGAAACATCCATTGCCGTCCTCCGGGACGGCAAACGGATCGAACTAAAAATCACTCCCGGCTCACGGCAATAAAGGAACCCCGCGTTTGCTTTCCACTAGCAGCCAACCAGCAACGAAAAGCAATGCCGCTCAACTTTCGAATCGTCCTTTCAAACGGCTTTTCGTTTAGGCATTTAGTCAAAAACTTTGGCATCACGATGGCTTTGTCGCTGTGGAACTCACGCAATTCGAAACCGAATAATGAGCAAGAAAAAACGAAAACCTAAGCCACCTCCGAGCCCGAAATCAAATACTGTCAAACGTAACAATCCAACACCGGCTGATCGAGCCGAATCCAATGTATCAAGGTACATTTCTTTCGGCTTGTTACTCGGTGTGATCGCGATCGTTGGCCTCCTCTTTTATGAGGTCATGGCTCACTTCTTAATCCCGTTGTTCCTCTCAGCAATTCTTGTAGTTGTATTTCGCCCGTTACATCGCTGGTTTATGAAAAAATCAAACGGACGGGAAAAACTATCTGCTGCTTTGACGACGCTCAGCGTATTACTCACCGTACTGGCACCTCTCAGCGTCATTTTCTTCATGGCAGCCATCGAAGGAAAGCAAGTCTACAACGAATTTAACGCAACAAAAATCACCGACGGCTTTTATCAAATTCGTTCCGATTTAAAACTGGACATGCCTTGCAAAAATGAATTGCGAAAAATTTCAACTGAATTAGCTTTGTTAAAATCTTCAACCTCATTTTCTCCGTCTGACGAAGACCGATTCCAAATCAGCCTGTTTGAAATTGAAGAGGCTGGAAAAAAACTGGCTCGCGTGACAGGGAAAGACTGGCCAATAAGGAGTGAACTTGATGAAACTCCACTCGAATCTCGCTCAACCTGGGATTTGTTCGCGGCCGATCTTACCGAAGCTCGAATTTTGCACGAAGCGATTCCGGTAGCATCGACAGAAACTGTACAAAGTCGCAATCAGGCAATCGTGAACTACCACGAAAAAATAAACCAGACCGTCACCCATTTCAATTTGTTTGAATCCGAATTGCTCGGAGGTAAGGCAAAGGCCTGGTTGATCAAACTGGTCAATCCATCCGATGAAGAATCAGAATCCTACGCCAACTCCGTGGTTGGATTTCTGCAAGATAAGTTGCTCCAGTTAACGGGAGCCGGTGTGAGTTACGCCGGCAACTTAATCGTCGGTGCAGCGATCATGGTCATTGGACTTTACTTTTTTTTACTGGACGGACCGCGATTGATCGAAGCTTTCAAAGGTCTTTCTCCAATCGACGATGAACACGAACAAGAACTCGTCACGGAGTTTGGCACGGTTAGCCGAGCTGTCGTGGTGGCGACACTCGCCTCCGCATTGGCTCAGGGCTTGCTGGCGGGAATCGGCTTTTATTTTGCTGGATTCGAGTCCGTGTTTTTGCTGACCGTAAGCTCTGCAATGTTAGCAATGGTTCCTTTTGTGGGGGCCGCCTCTGTCTGGATTCCATGCTGCTTCTACCTGCTCTTTTTTGACAGCAACATAACGGCCGCGATCGGTTTAGGAATTTACGGGATCGCCATCATTTCAATGGCTGACAATGTCATCAAGCCGTACATTTTGCACGGCCAATCAAACATCCACCCTCTTTTCGCGCTGCTGAGTGTTCTTGGTGGCGTTTCCACGCTCGGCCCGATCGGGATCGTCATTGGCCCGATGGTTGTTGCATTCCTGCAAACTCTTCTCAAGATTCTCCAACGCGAGATGACCCACCTCGATCAAATTTCGAGTACACCGGTACTGCCGCCCGACCCCAACGGAAACGCCGCCCTTGATTCCGAACAAATCTAGTTAGCATTGGTCGTCTAAGAAATTCGCTTGATCACAGCCGATAGAAAACCATACTTTAAAGGAGCTGTGTAATCAGCCCGCAACTTCCCGTCAGGAGAATTGTTACTGGGAAGATTCCCAATACTGAATCACACTCGAACGGTTGATCAGATAAGGAACGATAGGATCAAATCGACGACCGCACTGGCTGATTCCATTGCAGATTTCATCGGATGTCACCCAGAAATTGTCTCCCTGACGTTCGATTTTTGAAATAACGTCTTTCCGATACACTTCCACGTTAAAAAACGAGACGGCGACTCGGCTTTTTTGGAAATGCCCCGGAACCCGATCGACAAACTCTAGATTCATTTGAGCCATGTTGGAAACAAGAAAGTCGCGTTTTCGATCCAGCCAAAGAGCCCACGCCACTTCGCGTACGGTCGTCTCACGGAACGACTCATCCTCGAGTCTCTCACCGATAATAAAATTCAACTGCTTGGTGGTCGGATCTAACCGTGCGAGCCACCTTAGCTTTTCGTTGTATGTTTTGCGAATTAACGCAACTGATAAACTGACGTCAATCATAAATCCACCCATTGCTCCCTGCGCCTCTAATCTCCTAAATGTAATTTGAAGGTCCCAACCGTTTTTTGTAAAGACAACGTCACATTGAAACGGCGGTGAATTCGCAATTAATACAGCGGTTTGGTTAAGGTGATAACTTTGTGAGTTCGCTCAGCTGGACTCAACCGACTCTAGGTTTGAATAGGCGTGGCACCCTGCGAGTAAATTTGATGAATGAGCTGCCACGCCACGGCTCTTTTCCGAAAAAACTAAGATAAAAATAAATGCCACTAACTATTTCCAATCGATCGACTGAAGCTGATGTCCGCACTTGGCTGAATAAAAACGGGTTTGCTGGAAAGACCGCCAAATTCGAAGAATTAGAACTGCACGCCATTCAGCGACCAGGATGGGTACAGGTTTTTAGATTTTGCGCAAGGGTCAAATACCGTCCGTTCGGCGAAAACAATAAAGAACAAAACAAGAACGAAGAGCGCGATTGGCAACAAGTTTTTGGCGTCGCTTTAGACGACGAGCGAATCCGAACTCAAAGTAAGAGAACGAAGATCTGGCTTTTCAAGAATCCAGCTGAGCAACAAGAAAAACTGAATTTAATTTCATCTGATTTCTTAATCTGTAAAAAGGGGCAAAATGGGAATCTGATTCCGACCGCGCTTTTCCTTGTTGTCATCTTTTCCTTGGCAATTCTTCTTTTAAGTTGCTTTCAATAGACGGTCCGATAAATTGACGCGTTGGCGAACCGTAAATACTGGTTTTAATCACAACCAAAGAGCCTCGAGATGAATTCAACTACCGACCAACCTCCCGCCGAGATAAACAAGCGTGCCCGCTTTTCACTTTCGAAAATTGGTCGAAACGTATTCACAGTGTTAATCTTATCTTCAATTGGTCTACTTGGAATTAGCATGACTTCCAAACAACCCGACAACCTAGGTGTCACCGCCGGAAAACTTGCAGCATGCCCAGACACACCGAACTGTGTGTCCACTCAGGCTGACGACCCTGCAAAACAAATGAAACCGGTTGCATTCAGTGGTTCTCCCTCCGAAGCAATTTCGAAAATTAAAGAAGTTGTAAAACTAAATTATCCACGAGCAACGCTAATAAGTGAGACGGAACACTATTTGCATTACGAATTCAAATCGCTAATCTTCCGGTTTATTGACGACGTGGAGTTCTTCGTTGATGATAATTTGTCAGTCATCCAATTTCGCTCAGCCTCGAGAGTCGGTCACTCAGATCTCGGGGTAAACCGTAAGCGAATGAATCAGTTAGCCGAGAGTCTAAAGCCATGAACCAAAATAAAATCATCGGAGCCGGATTGCTCATTTTTCTTCTCGTTGGACTGGTCTCTTATTTGACAAGTCAACCGTCCCAAAACGAAGAAATTGGAACTGCAAATTTGAATACGAATCCGGTTACCTCGAACCCTCCTAACACGACTCCTGAACCAGAGGCTGTCGAGAAAGAGAAGAAAAACGAAATGCCCGTTGAGTACAACAAGCTAACTGCTTTCGAAGCCAGTGTGATTCTTGACAAAGGAACAGAACGCCCCAACACGGGAGAATACAACAGCACAACAGCATCAGGCGTGTACACCTGCCGCCAGTGCAATGCCAAGCTCTACCGATCTGATGACAAATTTGAGGCTCACTGTGGCTGGCCAAGTTTCGACGATGAGATACCGGGAGCCGTCCGAAGAGAATTAGACGCCGATGGTTATCGTGTTGAGATTTTATGTCAAAATTGCGATGGGCATCTTGGGCACGTGTTTGAAGGGGAGCATAAAACGGAGAAGAACATTCGGCACTGCGTTAACTCTGTCTCCTTGAAATTTTTCCCGGAAGGTACCGAGCCGCCGGCGATGATTGTAAAAGCAAAATAAGTTGCCTATGCCTCGATCGCTTCAGCTAAGCACTTGACCGAGTCACCACAACAAATTCTGCCGCCCTGAATAACGGTTGCCGTGATTCCACCGTGGCCGCGCATTGCATTGTACCCCCCACAACCAAGATTCTCTTCCATGCGACTGCAAGGAGGACAATTCCCGGTCACGTCGAGAATTGCTTCGCCTATCAGAATCCGCCGCTTTTTTAACGCTTGCAAATTAATACCTGAAACGACAAAGTTTCGTCTTAACAGCCCCGGGTCAATCGCCTTCAGCTTCAAAATATTCGCGACGGTCGCAATGTGCTCGTCCTGAATGAGCGTCACCATTCTTGGTCCCCCGGCCTTCCCGCGGTAACGGTCTCCAACGAGGCCTTCCATGCTTACAGTTACTGATTGCATTACGTTTACGGGCTCACGACGCCCGGGCCGAACACCAATCCACTCCACTCTTCCCACCTGTGGCATTGTCGCCAGCAACTGTTTCATTCCAGGGCTCACAGTAACTCCTATAATAGATCAATAATCTTAACAACGCCGTATTTAACAGACCGCAATGCAAACGACTGCTTTGTCACCATGATAAAGAAATCTGGACTTTGGCAACAGCAGCAAGACGAACACCACTGTCACCAAACAATTGATCCAAAACAGGAAACTTGCATCCCAAGCTCAAATCCACATCGTGGTTCAACCTACTCGCGGCAAGAATTTTCGAAAGTGAAACTTGTGTCGTTTGACTGGAATTGCGACAATCTGGAAAAACTCATGCAACCTTGGAAAAAATGATGAAGCACAGCAAGTACATTTGGATGAATGGCAAAATGATTCCATGGGAAAATGCTACCGTTCATGTCATGTCACACGCACTCCATTATGGCTCGAGTGTGTTTGAGGGGATTCGTTGTTACTCGACCCCGACGGGAAGATGTATTTTTCGGTTGGACGCTCACATCAAACGGTTTTTAAATTCAGCGAAGCTCTATCGTTACCCAGTCTCTTTCTCCATTTCTGAAATCGAACAGGCATGTCGGGATTCCATTACTAAAAACGAACTTGAGGCCGCCTACATTCGTCCGCTTGCATTTCTTGGCGCAGGATCTCTTGGTGTGGTACCCAACGAAGATGTCCCGACTGACGTCATTATTGCGGCAATGGAATTTGGCACCTACCTTGGGGAAGAAGGATTAAAGAACGGGATCGATGTTTGCGTTTCTTCCTGGGCTAGAACCACCAGTGCGGCACTGCCTGTCCTATCCAAAGCGGGTGGACATTATCTCAACGCACAACTCATTGGGGGGGAAGCGAGAAGAAATGGCTTTGCGGAAGGAATCTCGGTAACCGCGCGGGGCACGGTTAGCGAGGATCCGCTGAGAATATTTTTATCGTACGAGAGGGCAAGATCTTCACGCCCCCGCTCTCCGCGGCGATACTCGACGGAATCACTCGCGACGCCGTGATTACACTGGCGCGGCATGTCGGCTTTGAAGTAATTGAGCAAGAAATTCCGCGAGAACTCCTCTACGTGGCTGATGAGATTTTCCTGACGGGAACTGCCGCCGAAGTCACGCCGGTAAGAAGCGTCGACCGCATGGAGATTGGCTGCGGCTCTCGTGGGCCAATCACAGAAGCAATTCAGAACGCCTTTTTCGGCTTATTCGACGGAACCACGCAGGACCAATGGAACTGGCTGGACTCAGTAGAATCGTAACCGTCTCTTCCTTTTTCCGACGGCCGCTCATCAGGCAGCGAATCGGCGAGAATAGTTCCTTTCCGCATCGCTGGCCAATTCCTGAATCGTTGGCCGGCGTTGACGTTGTGTCTTGGCGGGAATCATCGATCGCATCGATTCCAGTTTCCCAAAACACAACATCCGGTCTCCCGCCTCTAGTCGACGCTTCAACCGAGGATTCGGAATCACCGTTGTGCCGCGGTAAAGCGTCAACACGTTTATGTCCTGCTCCAACAAACCCGATTCATCAATGGTTTTCCCAACGAACTCTGAGCCATCCGGAACGTGGATCTCAGTAACGCCATATCCCTGGCTGACAGTTAACCGTTGCCGGATATCGATTTCAGGAAAGTCGACATGGGCAGCCAAATAATCAATGATTGCCCCGGCGATATCGAGCTGAGTACAACGCTCGATTCCTTCCAAACCCGGTGATGAATTTACCTCCATGATTTGGGGACCGCCGAATGACTCCAGCATATCCACACCGGCCACCCGCAAACCCATGATTTGAGCCGCTCGAACCGCAGTCCTTTCTTGCTCGGGCGTCAGCTCGACAGCCTCAGTTCTTCCTCCCCGATGGACATTGCTGCGAAATTCATTTCCCATCGCAATTCGACGCATCGCGGCAACCACTCGGTCTCCGACAACGAACGCGCGGATATCTTGCCCCCGGCTTTCGGAGACAAATTTTTGAACCAGAACGTTTTGCCGAGTGCTCTGCATCGTTTCGATAATTGCCTCGGCAACCTTTTCCGTTTCCGCAAGAATTACTCCCACCCCTTGAGTACCCTCCAGGAGCTTTATAACTACCGGCGCTCCACCGATTCGCTCGATAGCAGGCAGTACATCCGTGCGATTCTTTACAAAGGTCGTTTGTGGCATCCCAATTTGATGCCGGCTTAAGATCTGCAAAGCTCTTAATTTATCTCGCGAATTGGCAATTCCATGAGAACTGTTGGCAGAAAAAACATCCATTTGTTCGAACTGTCTGACCACCGCCGTTCCAAATCGAGTGATCGAAGCAGCGATTCTAGGGATGATCGCATCAAATTCGCCCAAGCACTTTGACTGATAAAACAACTGCGGATTACATTCAGCTAAATCAATTGAAAACTTAAGCGTATCGAGAACCTCAACTTCGTGCGCTCTCGTCTTCGCAGCTTCGACCAGCCGTCGCGTACTGTAACAATCTGGCTGGCGTGAGATTATCGCGAGCTTCATTCGAGGAGCGTCCAGAAAATTCGAAATTTCAACGGAAACAGGCTGGAAAATCAGGCAACTAAAGAACTTTTGGCTTTGCCCACACACCAATCAAGTCATTAATTTCCTATAACCTGTTCGTCTGCCAAAAGGCCAATTCTTGAATGGAAAACTCAAATCGTTTTATCAATCAAAAATAATTGGAACCGCATTAACACTCCTTCAAAAACATCAATAGTGGGGGGGCACTTCATCCTCCGCCTTCCGCTCCGGTTCGGCTTCTGAATTAGCCTGCAGACGACTCTCCAGCCGCTCAATAATTAGCCTCATTTTCTCGAGCCGATGAACATTCTCCAGCACCACTTCATTCAGCGATTCGTAATCATTTTGCAAGTGCATCATGGAACTCTCCAATTCCGTAATGCGTTTCCTATCCCTCTCACTCTGGTCCATTCTATTTCACTTCCCTTGACGTCGATTCGTTACTCGAAACCCGATTCGTTGAACACAATCAACTAGCTCACTCGAATCCGGATTCCCCCAAATGCTTGCCGTTTCCGATTTTAAATCTACTAACACCTTCTGCACTCCATCTATCTGCTGCAGTGCAGTCTCGACCCGATTGACACAATTGCCACACGTCATTCCCGTGACAGCTAAAATTATTGCTTCGCCTCCGCCTTCAACAAGCCGATTCTTTTTGAAGAATCGACGCAGATCGGTCACGACAAATCTGACGACCAATAACAAAAGCCCAACCCCGCTAGCTGACTCCATAACCGATAAAACGCGATGTTTCGCAATCACTCCCTGACCAGTATCGGATAACAAGAACCCATCGAACAGCCACGCGACCCCGATACTGCCAACAAGAATTGTGACCAAATAAACGACGAGAGATCTCGCTCCAAATCGACCATAAATAACCCCAATCGTTGAGGCGTTTGTCGCCGGTCCCGCCATCAAAAATACCAACGCTGCCGCCGGAGAGAGGCCGCTCGAGACCAATGCCGCAGCGATTGGAACAGACGCCGTTGCACAAACGTACAACGGAATCGATAACAGCAACACCACCAAAATTGAAGGAAGCCATCCCATAGACTCAAGGTTTTCCAGCCAAACCACAGGAAGGTATTGGTTGATCAAAGCAGAAACCAACACGCCGACCACGAGCCACCCCCAGATCGACCGAAGAATTTCGACACTTGATTCGATGAACCGCTCCAACCAACTAGGTGTTTCAGGTTTGCGATCGACAGAAACACAGGGAAGAGCCCCCGCGTTATCCGCCGTTGTAGGCGAGACCGGATTACGAGGCTCCACAAGGTCTAATAAACAGCCACCAGCCCAACCAGTCACCGCAGCAGCCAGCATCTTCACGATCGCAAATGGCCAGCCGAAAAAGGACACGCTTATTAAAACCGAGTCGACTCCTGTCTGCGGAGTGCTGATAAGAAAACCAAGTGCAGCCCCTTTGCTAGCTCCTTGCTGCCGCAAACCAATGCCAGCCGGAATAACACCACATGAGCAAAGCGGCAGAGGAACGCCAAGCAAGACCGCTCGCAAGACCCCCGAATAGCCTTGAAAACGCTTACGAATCCAATCACTGGGAAGCAAAACTCCCATAAGCCCAGAAACTAACATTCCCAAAAGAAGCCAAGGAGCCAGTCTCGCCCAAATTGCCCAACAATCTAATAACATTCCTTCATCTTAACGGATTATATTTCACTACCTAGATAAGCCAGCAAGAATCCGCTATCGCTTTGTTGACCGCCGAAAGTTCGGCTCAAAGCAATGGGATGAATTTCGGGCGTTAGCCGAAAATTGCAATAAAACGCACCGATTTATCGAGTTTCAAAGAGTTGTTTACGAATCAAACCAAACCCCAGAGACCACAGTGACGATAGATTTCCAATGATGAATAAACGGAATTTTAACTGAGGACTTGTGTTTGAAAGTAGTCCCCAGTCGTTAAACTAATCCTGTGAAACTAGATTCCAATGAATACAAATCCAAGTCCTTTCCCAAGTAATCACGGAATCGAAACGGGGACATTACCCAGTTCACCGGTCGCTCCTCGCAGGATCGCGGCAGCTTATCGAAGTTCTTCCACGGAAACTTTTTTCATTTCGAATTACATGAAAACGCAATCGACGTCAGACAACCAGAACTCTGAGCAAACCCTTGACACGGTTGCTGCGGAAATCCACGAATCGCTTGTATTTCCGAAATCATCTCACGTGGCGCCCATTCCTGAATTCGACTCTCTGGTTGATCTGATTCTACGATTAAAAGCAATCGTCTACCCCGGGTTCCGGTCAAACGAATCCTCCAGTGAAAAGGTGCTCGCTGGATTAAGGTCGCAAATTGACGAAGCTCATCAACTGATTTCTCGGCAAGTCGCCATTGCCATCGCTCGCCATTTTGAAGCATGCGAAGATATGACGCTGCATGATTACGGGGGCATTTCACCCGGCAAGCTCACCATGCCGGAGAATATCATGGAATTTAGTCAACGAATATCGACAGATTATATTCGCAAAATGCCGGAAATCCGCGCCTCATTATTAACAGACGTGAAAGCGGCCTACCTTGGTGACCCTGCCTGCAAAAATTATGATGAAGTAATTCTGTGCTATCCTGGATTAAATGCGATTACCGTCCATCGACTTGCCCATGAACTTTACAAATTAAACGTTCCCTTCATCCCGAGGATGATGGCGGAGTGGGTTCATGGAGAAACGGGAGTCGACATCCACCCAGGAGCAACCATCGGCGATCACTTCTTCATTGATCACGGAACTGGAGTTGTGATTGGTGAAACCTGCATCATTGGCGAGCACGTCAAAATCTATCAGGGAGTTACGCTCGGTGCCTTAAGTTTCCCGCAGGACGAAATGGGGCAACTGGTACGCGATTCCAAACGTCACCCCACGATTGAGGACAACGTCGTTATTTACGCGAATGCGACAGTTTTAGGGGGTAAGACTGTCGTCGGTCGAGATTCGGTCGTCGGCTCAAGTGTCTGGCTGACCGAGAGCGTTGCGCCCTCAACAACGGTTACCATGGAAAAGCCGAAACTGAAGATCCGCAATCAAGTCGGCAACTAAACAAGACGCGTCTCAACAACTCTGCCCGGCTAATCAACAGGTTGATATTGTCTGCGAAGAAGAGTCGTGAGACAATTATCGTCGACCGAATGCAGACGATTCAGATCAGCTTCATTCGTCCCCTTTGAATCACTCCACCATTTGTTGTCTCACTGGATCATGAAATGACCGATGCCATTTCCTCAACCGCTACTGAACGACTTCGGCAGTGCTGGCTGCATGTCCATGTACCCAAAGCTGGAGGATCGACATTAAGACAGTTGATGAATCGAAACTTCGGAAAAGGATTTTATAATTCCAATTCACTATTGGAAACCAAGCAATACACCCGCGACGACGTAAGCGAAATCATCCGTTGCCACCCCTGGGTCCAATGCTTGAGCGACCATAAACTCTCTCTCGACCTTCCATTCGAACATGAACACGCTGAAGTTTTTGCACTTAGCTATGTTCGAAATCCAGTGGATCGGTTTATTTCAAGATACTTCTTCCACCGACATTTCGAAGAAGTAAATTGCATTGCCCAGCGAATGAGTTTTCGCGAATTTGCCACGGCTGAATTAGTCCAACAAGAGGTACACCCGCAAACCAATAGTCAAATATACTTTCTTAATGGCGGCAAATCGTTCGACTCTACCGAAGTCATTGAACGAGCCATTGCCACTGGTCGAGCGCTTGTCTTTCCTATCGAGCGATTTGATGAATCCTGCATCTGCCTTGAACAACTATACCCCACCGTTTTTTCCGACCTTTCTTACGTTCGTGCCAACGTCTCCAAACGCGATGCTGATATCTCTCCAGAAGATCGGGAGTTTGCAAATCGCTATCTAAACATGGACGATGCAGTCTTTGAGATGGCAAATCAATTCCTCGACGACACGCTTAGCCGAGCGTTCCCAACCGAAGACCTTCGCGATTCGGCACTCGCAAGTTTCAAAGATCGGTGCTCCCGGAGATTCCACAACTTTTATCCACCGGTCGCTCCCGGCGAACCTGTGCCACCTGTTGGAACGATTCCCAAATTTCCGGCACCGACAAAACCTTCGCCAGAACAACCGCATGATCCAAACTATCCCGATGAGAAGGTGGAACCCAAGGCGACCATGGCGACCCAGCCGACCGAACCCACCGAGTAGGAATCTCTTGAGCAGATCCCAAAAGTGGATTTCTAATTCCCGGGTGGCACCACAATCCAACCACACGCAACCGCCCACCAAACTACAAATAGGCTAGAACCCTAAACCTTTGGTTTTTGTTTGCACGCGACAGATCCGATCGCTTGATGTGATGAACAGTGTTGACCCATCGCCGCCAAAAGCACAGTTTGCCGTTGGCTTACCCATCATTAATCGTCCCAACAGCTTACCAGTTGGCGAAATCACAAGTATTCCGCCGGGACCCGATGCCCAGAGATTTCCCTCCACATCAACACACATGCCATCCGGCATTCCGGGGTCGCCTTGATTTGCATACTCAATGCTATTGAGAATCGTCTTTCCCTTGCTTGCCGTCGTCCCATCGGGCTTAATCGCGTAGGCGTTGTAAATCGGTGCAGGGCGGTGCGATTGGGCGACATACAAAGTCTTTTCATCCGGTGACAATGCAATCCCGTTTGGACGTTCCAACTCTTTGGTCAACAGCGTTACCTCGCCATCGACACCCAGTCGGTAGACCCCACAATAATCAAGCTCACGTTTGGATTCATCTCGCAATCCATACGGCGGATCCGTGAAGTAAATCGCACCGCTGGAATGAATGACCAGATCGTTAGGACTGTTAAACCGCTTGCCCTTAAATTTATCTGCCAGCGTTGTTTTCGAACCGTCCGATTCAACACGGTAAATCCGCCGGTTTCCATGATCGCATACAACCAATCGACCTTTGGCATCCGTCATTAGCCCATTTGAACCTGGCTCTTTCTCACCGTTCTTCCCCTCGTATCCACTTGGATCCATAAATATCGAATGCCCATTTTTGGGGTTCCAACAGTGGATCTTGTTTTGAGGCACATCTGAAAAAAGCAAAACACTTTTATCTTTGATCCAAACAGGACCTTCGGACCATTGATACCCTGTCGTAAGGACTTCTATTGGACTTGTCGGGTCGATTAAATCACTTAATGCAGGATCGAGAATCTCAATACTCCCCACGGTCGCTCGCTCAGCAGATTTTTCCTGCGCATTGAGCAGCAATGAAAGGGACAGCGAAACCAACGCACAAACCAAGGCCCTTAAACCAACTGAATAACGCAACATCGAACACCTCGACAAAAAAGATCTCAGAAGTCAAACAAAACAAAATCTAACAACAGTAGTCTAGCGACTCTTATTCACCATCGCATACTTTCCGATAATTTTTTCTCGCATTCGCGACTAACTTCCAACAATATCCTAATCGTCGAAAATCCAACGCCAGCCAAAAAAACGCTTGCACGGATAAAGAAAACACAAAACGATCCACCCCGAAATACTCAACCAGGCACCAATCAAAAACGATCTTGGTTGGTAGCAAAACGTAACCAAAAATTCGCCTCCATTATTAAAGGGCAGTAAAAATAAGTTTTCAAATCCGTCATTCGGTTCGGGTAAAAATTCCGACGCAGACAGTAAATCAGCATTTACCACTTGCTCGCGCCCGACATCCTCAACCTCTACACTCCAACCTGCGACGGGTGGTGCATAAAACCCCAAAATACGGGGGGCATCTGTCACTATCCGAGCAACAAAACGAGTGCTGGTGAACTCAACCATTTCAATCTCAGCTCGATTGGCAGCGCCCTCCCAATCAATCAGCTTAATTCCCTTGCCCCATTCAGGAATTTGAACCGGCGGGTAAGGCACCGCCTCGTCCTGGATATCGAACATCCAAGCAATGGGAAAGGCCGACGACTCGCCAGCAGGGTAGGGCGGAGGCTCGATGACGACTTCCCCCTCTTCTGATCTTTTGATAACGCCATGAACCTGGGAATCCTGAATCCACTCCTTTCCCCCTGAATCGTAGCCTCCAGCAACAACCGCTTCCCAGCGTTCAATTAAGCGCTGATAAGACTTCGGCCAGATTGAACTGAAGCTCCCCAACAGAACCACTTCTTCGCCTAAATGTTGTTTGGGAAACATTGAGCGTCGCTGCCATTTCACTACTTCCTCGAGGCGTTGCTCCGCACTTACATTGGCCCAATCCAGCGGAGGCAAAGCCCCCATTTCACTTCGGTAAATCCTGAGAGGTTCAACACCAACCGATTGCCGTAATTCCTTTAGTCCGGAAATCTCCTCCGTTTCCTCAGTGAACGCCACGATAGGAACCGTTGAAAGCAACCAACGATTTGACAAAGAAGTTTCGACAATGGAAATGAAAAGCACCGCGCCAAGAACCCACCGGGCAGAATAAGGGTTTACCCTCGATGACAAACCCAACCAACCTCCGACGAACAAGAATAAGGCGACGACACTAGTATGGAGCAGCGCAGTCTTGATCTCAACAACCGCCCCCTTGGAGTCAAAAGGACCAAAAAATGGATCCGAAAAAGCCAAGGGGAACCAAGCCTCAATCCAATCCCCCGCCGCAATCCATCCGGTAAAACTGATGCAGGCCAATAAGAAACTAAACGCCACTACACCCCGCGAATGCAACTTAGGAAGGTTCATCGCTGCCAATGCAATAATTGCAAAACTGGCAATCACAAACAACTTGGCCGGATAACGAAACAAAAAATATTTCGGCAATGTCATTACCATCCACCAATAAACACCTCCCACTTGAGGTCCCAGAGAACTTCGAAAAGAAGGGTCAGGATGAATTTCATTAATTAACCAGACCAATCCGTACCAACCGAACGACCCAAATGCGAATACACAAAAAACCCAGGAGAGCCAAACTTGTTTTCTGCTTTGGCCCCACAATCGCAAACTGAAAATCCCTAAAATGAAAACAGCCAATCCAGCATAAAGCGATGGAACCCACATTCGATCGGCACCCGCAAGACCATCGGTCCACCGACGATTGATAGGAAACGGCTTTCCCGAAATATTCGGCCAAACAAGTTCCATCATTGACCACGGGGGTTGACTGAATTGATAAGCATGCCCAGCCACACCATTCGCATCCCCAAAAATCGACTCACCATCCAATCCGGGGGTGGTCTGATTTAATTTACTTTCAGCTGCCTGGTAAAAATTCATAGCCTGCGAAGTTCTTGAACGCTCGCTCAATCGCGACCACTCCATCGTAGGCAACAGCTGAACTGCTGAAAGCACACTGCTAGTTCCAACCAAAACCGCCATCAAGAACAACGCTCGCCACCAATCCATGCGATGTTCCAAATCAAGATTCTTCTGCTGCCGAGCGCACTGGAACCCAAGGGTTGCCGCCGATATCAGACCTACGTGATAGACCATCTGGGGGTCTCCGCCAAGAATCATCATCGAGCAGACCATCGCTAAACCGAGCGCCCACTTTAACTGCCTCGTCTGGACCATCCTCAAAATACAAAGCATGGCCCACGGAAACCAAGCTGCGCTAACTAGATAAATGATGTTGGTAACCTGAAACAGTACCACCCCGCCGAAAGGATAGGCGAATGCGGCGAGCGTCGCGCCAATCTTCTCCGCGCCGACGAAACGAGCAAATCCAAACGCCCCGCCTGCGGCCAATGGAATGTGCAGCGCCAGATAAATTCCGTACCGCGATGGGTAACTCAAAGAACGGCAAAAGAAAACCAGCTTTCCTGGATAAAATACGCTCGATGATCCATCCCCCACCACCGGCATTCCGAAATTACAAAACGGGTTCCAAAGTGGGATTTCACCAGCCGCCCATTGGGCATCAATCCACTCGAACAACGGATAATAGAGGTAGCCCGAATCTCGAAATCCAACGACTTCGCGGCCCATCATCATCGGACCAAAAAACCAAAGCCAGATCCCCCCAATTAAGAGCGCAGGCCAGTACTGAAGCAGGCAGGTTTTGAGTTTTATTAATACAGCATTCACGCGTCTATCCTAGTCACTTACAAGAACCAAGATAACCGCTCAGCGCTGCTTCCAATCGAATTCCGCAAACAAAAACCAGTTCTTCAAGGAGAATTGATAAGCGACCGGAGTAGCTAACCGACCCGATCGATGGTTAAACTGGAAAAGGTTCATTCATACGAGATTGGGGTGATTAGTGACGGTCTACATAATTCTGGGTGTTATCTTTTTCGCCTTGCTCGTGATTACAGTGCACGATCTGACTCAAAAAAAACATCCAATCCTTCGCAACTATCCCGTACTGGGACACGGACGTCACCTTCTTGAAGAGCTCGGCCCCAAACTACGGCAATACATCGTCGCGGGAAATAATGAAGAGCGTCCTTTCACCCGCGACCAACGACACTGGATTTATCGTTCTGCATCGAAAGGAAACAACTACTTCGGCTTTGGCACCGACAATGATCTGGAGCAGACTTCGGGCTACCTGATCGTTAAACAATCGACCTTCCCCATTCACGATATTCAACCGGAAGACCCACGATATGATCCGTATTACCGAATTCCCGTCGCCAAAATTCTAGGGGGTCCGCGCAATCGAAAACTTGCCTTTCGCCCCGATTCAATAATCAATATTTCGGCGATGAGTTATGGATCTCTTTCAGCACCGGCAGTCCAGGCCATTAATCGAGGATGTGCGATAGCCCAATGCCTACACAACACGGGGGAAGGGGGGATCTCCCCACACCACGATTTGGGAGGCGGACTGATCTGGCAACTTGGTACCGGATATTATGGCGCCAGACGAAACGACGGAAGATTTGACGAACAGAAATTTACGGAAGCCTGCGATAGGTACGAGGTAAAAGCCGTGGAAATCAAATTAAGCCAAGGGGCCAAACCTGGCCGCGGAGGCGTACTTCCCGCGAGCAAAGTAACCGCGGAGATTGCCGATATTCGCGGGATTGAAATTGGCAAAAGCTGTCTCTCGCCCAACTCACACCTTGAATTCTCTAACGCAGACGAACTTCTCGACTTTGTTGAACGACTCGCCGAAAAATCCGGATTACCCATTGGAATTAAGTCCGCTGTAGGTGAACTTAGCTTTTGGCAAGAACTTGCCAAATTAATGGCGACTGGGACTCGCGGGGTCGACTTTATCTGCATCGACGGTGGAGAAGGGGGCACCGGAGCAGCACCGCTTACTTTTTCCGACCACGTTTCCCTCCCGTTTAAGCTTGGATTTTCACGGGTTTTCCGTGAGTTCGCCAAGCTCGATCTTCAGGAAAATATCATGTTTATCGGGGCCGGAAAACTAGGCTTTCCCCATGAGTCTCTTGCAGCGATGGCGATGGGATGCGACATGATCAGTATTGCCAGAGAAGCCATGTTGGCCATTGGTTGTATTCAAGCGCAAATTTGCCACACGGGGAAGTGCCCCACGGGTGTCGCAACGCAAAACGCATGGCTCATGCGTGGTCTCGACCCAACGGACAAATCAGCAAAACTGGCTAATTTTATCCTCACCTTAAGAAAAGAAATCCTTCAGCTGAGCCATGCCTGTGGAGTCGAACACCCGGGATTAACCACTCCCGATAGCTTTGAAATCCTCAACGAAGGTTTCCAATCACAAAATCTCAGTGAGTGCTTCGAACTACAGGGTACATCTACCATCCCTTCCGCAGAAGATCGCTCTTCAATCATTAAGCTAATGAACAATCTGCCGACAATCGAGAACCATTGAACCGTCCGCACTTCAAACTTAGCTTCCCACATCTACCCCGATCGTCAACTGAAACTTCGAATATATGACATCTGCAAACATGACACCCTCTCCTGAACTGACGGTAGCAATCAATGCCGCAAGAAAAGCCGAAAAAATACTTTCGTCATATTTCGCTGACCTTGCTTCAGCAGAAATTCGCACAAAATATACCAACGAGGAATTTCAGGGAGTGGTCACCAAAGCTGACGTCGAAGCCGAAAGAACGATTGTCGATGCCATCCAAAGAGAACTTCCGCATCATCATTTCCTTGCCGAAGAAGAACATACAGCGACACTCGAAAGCGAACACCTCTGGGTCATCGACCCACTGGATGGAACGAATAACTTCGCACACGGTATCCCTCATTTCGCAATATCAATCGCCTACTACCGGCGCGGCATTGCCGAGTGCGGTGTGATTCTCAACCCAACCAATGGTGATCTCTTTACCACACAGAAAGGGCAGGGCTCGTACTGGAATGCCAAGTCGGTTTCCGTTAACCAACATCAGGCTCTGGAAAACACAATGATCGCCGTTGGGTTTTATTATGACCGCGGCGCTATGATGAAAGCCACGCTCAATGCAGTCGAAGCGCTTTTCCAAAAAAAGATTCATGGAATTCGTCGATTTGGAACGGCCGCTCTCGATCTTGTCCAAGTTGGCCTTGGTCGATTCGGCGGTTACTTTGAATACGAACTTTCTCCGTGGGATTTCGCAGCCGCTCAATTATTCGTCAAAGAAGCGGGGGGCACTGTCACCACCTGCCAAGGCACACCTCTTCCTCTTCAAAAAAGTTCAGTTCTGGCAACCAATTCAAAACTCCACTCGCAGATTCTTGAGATTGTTTCACAACACGCCGACTTCCAACCGTCCAAAACCTAACTCCTTTTGTCTTGGCCTAACCTTCGCGGCAGCATTATAATTTCCGCTGACGGTCGCTTTGACCAACTCAACTCCCTTGCCTTCAGAATCTCAAAGACGATGAAAATAAACTTACTCGCTATATTTATCGCTCTGGCGATGGCGCATCATGCGACCGCACAGTCGGAACGACAGGACTTCCATAATTCGTCACGATGGCTGGAAGCCATTGCCAAATTTGAATCCGCTGATCAAGAAAAAATGCCACCTAAAAATGCCATTCTTTTCGTTGGCAGTTCTAGCATTCGCCTTTGGAACTTAGACAAATCATTCCCAGATCTCATTACCATTAACCGCGGATTTGGAGGATCACAACTTGCCGACTCCGTCCAATTCCTCGACCGAATTGTCCTTAATTACGAGCCTCAGTCGATTGTCATTTATGCGGGTGACAATGACATCAAGGCTGGAAAATCGCCACAACGTGTATTTGCTGATTTTGCAGAATTCGTCGCCATCGTGCGAAAGAAACTACCTTTAGCCAAGATACATTACGTTGCCATCAAGCCCAGCATCTCGCGATGGCAACTAGTTACACCGATGAGAAAGACGAACCGGCTCGTTGAATCATACTGCAAGGCCGATAAACTACTTTTCTTCGTCGACATCGACCAGCCTATGCTAGGCGACGATAATAAACCTCGTCCCGAGCTATTTGCAAAAGACGGACTTCACCTAAACGACGCCGGTTATGCCCTGTGGAATGAAGTACTGACAGAAAGCCTGAGCCGATCAGGTTGCCTCGAAAGTGCACAAAAAGCACCAAAACAATCGAAGAACTAGGACTTCGATGCGATCCGAATCTTAGCCTGCGCCTGTGCAATCGCCTTTTGTTTCATCTCAGCCAAAGCCGGATTAGACGCAGACTCCGCTTCGGCCGCCTCAAGTTCCGCTTTCGCGGCAGCAAGATCGATCTCACCAACGCTCATACTTTGCCCAGTCAAAACTGAAACAACGTTGTCTTCTACCTGGACGTTGCCGCCTTCGACATAGTATCGCGATTCTTCCGAGCCAACGCGTGCTCTCAATTCACCCGGCCCAAGTCTTCCGATCATCGGGGCATGACCCGGCAAAAAACCAGCCTCACCATCGAAGAGCGTGACTGTCACAGCATCGACCATCTGATCAAGCGTCGTTTTTTCAGGTGTGACGATTACAAGTTGTATCTGTGCCATAACATTGCTCTAAATTCGCGCGAAAACTCTTTAAAAAAGCCGGATTCAATCTACCGCCAAACGAACTAAACCAAGAGCACCGATCTAATTGACCGACACCCAAAACTACTTGGCCATCTTCTTTGCTTGCTCTTCTGCCTGCTCAATCGAGCCGACGTACATAAAGGCGTTTTCTGGAAGGTGATCCCATTTGCCATCGCACAACTCTTCGAAACTGCGGATCGTATCTTCGAGCGAAGTAAATTCACCCGACTTACCCGTGAACACCTCGGCGACGAAGAACGGCTGAGAGAGGAATCTCTCAATACGCCTAGCGCGGTGAACAATCAATTTATCTTCTTCCGAAAGCTCATCGACACCCAAAATCGCAATGATATCCTGAAGCTCACGATATCGCTGTAGAGTCGTCTGAACTCGACGGGCAATCGCGTAATGGCGATCACCAACGTAAGCCGGATCAAGAATTCGGGAAGACGAAGCCAACGGATCTACCGCTGGGTAAATACCTTTTTCGGAAATCGATCTTTCGAGGTAAAGGAAGGCATCCAACTGACCAAACGCTGTCGCAGGAGCCGGATCCGTCGGATCGTCCGCAGGGACATAAACCGCCTGAACCGAGGTGATCGCACCCTTATTCGTTGAAGCAATTCGCTCTTGCAACGCACCCATCTCAGTCGCCAACGTCGGCTGATATCCCACTGCAGATGGCATCCGTCCAAGCAAAGCGGAAACTTCCGATCCAGCTTGCGAGAATCGGAAAATATTGTCAACGAACAAAAGCGTGTCTTTACCAGACTGATCGCGGAAGTGCTCCGCCATCGTCAAAGCTGACAACGCGACACGAAGTCGAGCACCCGGCGGCTCATTCATCTGGCCGAACACCATCGCTGTTTTTTCGATGACCATTTGTCCTGTCGAGCCGATCGGAGTCTCCTGCATCTCCAACCAAAGGTCAGTACCTTCACGGGTACGTTCTCCAACTCCAGCGAATACAGAGTAACCACCGTGGTTCGATGCAATACGGGCGATCAACTCGGTAAGGATAACGGTCTTCCCAAGACCCGCACCACCAAACAAACCCGCCTTACCACCACGCACAAAAGGAGTTAACAAGTCCACCACTTTAATACCGGTCTCGAACAACTCGGTACTGGTTGATAACTCATCAATCCCGGGAGCCGGTCGGTGAATTGAACGCCGCTCTTCGGTGCCAACAGGACCGCGTCCGTCGACAGTCTCTCCAAGCATATTGAAAACGCGTCCGAGTGTTTCGTCGCCAACCGGCACAGAAACCGGAGCGCCCGTATCAACACAGTCCGCCCCACGTCGCAAACCTTCCGTGGAACCTAGAGCAACACAACGAACACGTCCGCCGCCTAGGTGTTTTGAAATTTCGCCGAACAGGGTTCTTTGCTGCCCGCCCGCATCAATCTCAGCGGTTACCGCATTGTAGATCGCCGGCATAGCCGATTCACTAAATTCAGCATCAAAGGTCGAACCGATCACTTGAGTGATTTTACCGATATTTGCCATAGAATTATCTTCAGTTAACAGTGTTCAATTTTCAGTTTGATTTATCTTCTATACTCAACAAGCCGAACTACCGACTCACATTCTCTTCGCCTATCCCTCTAACGCCTCAACGCCGCCAATGACTTCCATAATCTCGCCCGTAATCTGAGATTGACGGGCACGGTTGTAAGTCCTTGAAAGCATTTTAATCATGTCATTCGCATTTTCAGTCGCGCTCTTCATCGCAACCATTCGAGCAACCTGCTCGCTAACAGCTGCATCTAGAAAGCATTTAAACAACTTGATCTTAAAACTGGTTGGAACGACCTCTTCTAAAATACTCTCTGCCGAAGGCACAAACTCATAGAGCGATGTCCTACCAGATGCCTCGGAATCATCATCCGACGCTTCAGCACCTTCGATCTTCCCCAGCGGAAGCAAGGTCTCATTAACAATCTCTTGCTTCGCTACAGAAATGAACTTGGTATAAGTTACGTCGAGTCGATCCAAGGTTCCCTCTGCGTAAGCTCGAAGGTACCGGTTAGCGATCGATTCAACTTCAGCATAAAGCGGTTGGTCGTCGAAATTTGTAAACGACTCTGCCACAGACATATCACGGAAATTAAAACCCGAAATCCCTCGCTTGCCACTCACCTCTAAGCTAACGTTTTCAATATCATTCGAGAGTGCTTCGAATGTCTTTACGCCAAGACGAATTGCGTTTCCGTTGTAACCACCACAGAGACCACGATTTCCAGTCAACACCAACAGCGTGGCTGACTTCGTTTCTTCTGGCGCTTCTAACAGCGGATGTGAAACCTCAAGGCCGGCACGCGCCAAATCGGCAACAACCGCAGTGATACGTTTTGTGTAATCACTAGCCGAGGTGGCACGATCCATCGCTTTTTTAAATCTTGCAGTCGCAATCAACTCCATCGTTCTCGTAATCTTTTTAATATTACGGATCGACTTGCGACGTTTATCAAGTGCTCGGGCGTTGGCCATTTATATTTTTAGGAAATTTCAGGTAATCTGCAGCTCGCAATTGAGCCCACGATCAACCTTCAGCTTCCGTCCTTCCTTCGTGCCTTGCTTCTTAATTTAACAGAGATCAGTTCAAGCAACTCATTTAGAGCGCTTGAGAATCTCCCACTACTTAAACGATTGATTAAATTCGTCGATGGCAGCGACCACCATCTGGGTAACCTCATTGTCGGCCTTCTTCATGACGGCACTGACGTCTTTGTTCTCGTCCAGACTATTCCAGACATCTTGCTTTTTCGTGTGAACAAACTCCAGGAATTCTTCTTCCCACCGACGCACATCAGCCACCGCGACGTCGTCCAGTTTTCCAGAAGTACCGGCGTAAATAACCATGATCTGATCACAAACATGAAGCGGCTTGTACTGCGGCTGCTTCAGCAATTCAACCATGCGATATCCACGATCCAGGTCAGCCTGAGTCGCCGCGTCCAGATCCGTTCCCAACTGAGCGAATGCCTCTAACGCCCGGAAAGCTGCCAATTGCAAACGCAAACCGCCTGCAACATTTTTCATTGCAGCAACCTGAGCATTACCACCGACACGAGAAACCGAAATACCGGCATTCATCGCAGGTCGGACGCCCGCGAAGAACAAATCAGGTTGAAGATAAATCTGACCATCAGTAATTGAAATAACGTTAGTCGGAATGTAGGCCGAAACTTCACCCTCTTGCGTTTCAATGATCGGAAGCGAAGTAATCGAGCCACCCCCTAGTTCGTCGCTAAGCTTTACACTTCGCTCTAGCAAACGTGAGTGGCAATAAAACACGTCACCGGGGTAAGCCTCACGTCCTGGAGGACGTCGCATCAACAACGAGAGTTCGCGATAAGCAACCGCTTGTTTTGAAAGGTCATCGTAGACGACTAAACAGTGACCGCCCGCATACATGAAATGCTCTGCCATCGCCGTTCCGGCATAGGGAGCAATGTACTGCATCGGCGCTGGCGAACTTGCACCCGAAACGATCACCGTGGTGTAATCCATGGCTCCGCTCTCTTCAAGTTCTTTGATCACACCCGCGACCGAAGAATCTTTTTGCCCAACGGCAATGTAGAAACACTTAACGCCGGTTCCTTTTTGATTGATGATCGCATCGATACCGATGGCCGTTTTACCGGTCTTTCGATCGCCAATAATCAATTCGCGTTGGCCACGCCCCACAGGAGTCATCGCATCAACGGCCTTGATACCGGTCGGCATCGATTCGGTTACCGGTTTTCGCTCAGCAACACCGGCGGCAATAATTTCGACCGGACGCGTCGCATCTGAATTGACTGGCCCCTTGCCGTCGAGTGGATTACCCAGCGGATCAACAACGCGACCGACAACGGCGTCTCCAACCGGCACCGAAAGCAACGTTCCCAGCGATTTGACCTGGTCGCCTTCGTTAATCTTCAGGTAATCACCGAGGATGATAATACCGACCGAGTTCTCTTCGAGGTTAAACGCAAGGCCAATGATCCCACCGGGAAATTCAACCATCTCACCGGCGGCAACATTCGTAAGGCCATGAACACGGGCAATACCGTCACCGACTTCCAGAACGGTTCCGACTTCGCGAACATCAATCTCGCTCTCAAAGTTAGTGATTTCCTGTTGAATCACCGAGGCGATTTCGTCAGCACTGATTTTCATTGATTTCCTCGTTATTTTTAAAAGACAACCTCTCGGTCATCCCTGCTTCAACCAATTGAAGTTTGTTTTATTTCTTAAATCTCTGGATCAACTAAGTCGTTATTCTGACGTCGTGAAACGATCCAATTTTTCACGAATGGCATCCGAAGCACGCTTAACCGCTCGCGCCCGAACCTGAGACAACTGATTCACGACACTCCCGTCGTAAACCGTGTCACCGACTCGCACCACAATTCCGCCAAGTATTTCAGGATCGACTAAAACCTGAAGGCTGACATCCTTACCAAGTGTTTTGGACAACTGGTCAGTGATTCGCCCGACCGCCTCGCTATCCATTGGCGACGCCGAGGTCACAACTGCCTGAACACGCCCCGCCATCTCATCACGCAACGTTCTTGCCGAAGATGCGATCGCGCCGAGGCAATCGAAACGACCTTTGTTGCCCACAACCTTAAGGAAGTGAAGCAAGCCTTTTTCGACTTTCCCGGCGAATGCCTTATCGAGCAAACCCACTTTGGCATCTACACCGATTCTCGGCGACTCAAGGGCGCTTCGCAATCCAGCAACACCGTTAATGGCTTCGACGACTTCGCCGAGCTCGTCGACCAGTTGATCAACATTCCCGGCATCCCCCGCGAACGCCAAAAGCGCCCGAGCATACACATCGCCCAACTGCTGTTGGTCGCTATCGAAAACCGTCGGTTGTTTCGCTTCTACCATCGAAAGTGACTACCTAATCAGTCGTTGATTGATCTAAACGGCAACTATGCCCCGGTGGTGAACTGCTTGAGTGACTTCTCAATCAAGGCGGAATGATCCGACTTATCGAGCGATCGGCCCACGATGCTGCCAGCGAGACTAACAGCCGAGTCCACACTCGATTCTGCCAAATCCCGCACTGCCGCGGTCTTCGCCGCTTCAATCTCTGCCAACGCACGCTCACGAGTTTTCTGAGCTTCAGCTGCTGCTTCGGCCATGATCTTCTCTTTCGCGTCGTTTGCTGTCGATTTCGCTTCGGCAATCAACGCCGAAGCCTCTCCGTCCGCACCAGCCATCTTTTCTTGATAAGCAGCGAGCTGTGCCTCCGCTTGCTCTTTTGCAATCCGTGCAGCTTCGATGTCATCCACCATCCGCTTTTCACGCGCATCCAAACCCTCGACAATAGGTGTCCAAGCAAACTTGAACAACACTGCCAAAAGCCCGACAAAGATTAAGAGGGAGAAAATTAGCGTATCGACCCTAAGCTCCAGAGGAGGGCTGGCCGCCCCGGAAGCAATCAAGCCTGCTAGACTTTGGTTCAACATCATCACTCTTCACCAAGTAAGAAAATCAAACTGAACAATCGCCTTGGGTTCGCTCAAAAACACATAACGAGCCTTTGAACCAACAACAAGATTTAGAATACGAGACAAAGAAGGATTGCAGCAAAAGCAGCACCTTCGATAAGAGCAGCAAAGATGATACCGGCACTCTGAACGCTCGATGCCATCTCAGGCTGTCGCGCGATGCTTTCACAAGCTGCACCACCGATTTTCCCAATACCAAGAGCAGCACCAATAACAGCAAGCCCAGCACCAATCGCTTTGAACTTCCACTCAACGCCCTGGCCCAACAACAAATCGCCAGCAAGACCACCTTCTTGTGCGAAAGTTGGCGAACAGAAGAGGAAACCCCCCATAACGAACACTAACGCAAACAAAAACCTATACATTCAAAAGTTCTCCAAATTCAAAGAGCAACAAAATTTTCTAAAATATTCAAATCAGTGAGGATGAATGGCCGCACCGATAAACAACGAAGTCAAAAACGCAAAAACATAAGCCTGAATGAACGCCACCAACAACTCGAGCACATTAACCGCAATCGTGGCAACAATCACCGCTGGACCAACACCCCAAATCAGAGAGGTATGCCAAGTCACTCCAATAAAAGCAACAAACACGCCGACCACCAAGTGACCGGCAAACATGTTCGCAAACAAACGTACTGCCAAGACAGCATGTTTGATAAACAAGCCAAAAACCTCAATAGCCCAAATCATTGGAACGAGGATTATCTTCACAATCGGGTTAATGTCGAGGTGGGGTGCTTGAGCTTTTAAGAATCCCGCGAAGCCCATCTTCTTGATTCCAGTCGCCATCACGACAAAAAACACAGAGATCGCTAAAGCCGCCGTTACTGAAATCGAACCGGTCGCCGCACCCAACCCCGGAACCATCCCCAGAAGATTGAGCGTGAGCACAAAGAAGAAAATCGTCCACACAAACGGAAGAAACCGCTTGGCGTCAGACGAACCAATCCCCGGCACCGCCACTTCATCCCTGATGTAACAGACCATTACGTCAATTACGTTCCAAAAGCGACCCACCGGACGTTCACCGCTTTTAATTCGCTTCGCATACGGAATAAAAATCGCCGCGACGATTAACGCCCCAATCAACTCCAGTACGACAAACTTGGTCGGCTGAAAAGTGACGGGACCAACAAAATCATTTTTTTGATAAGCCCAAACCGAGCCGTTTTCCCCCATCAACGGGCTATCGTCCGTGTACGGCGAAATCTGGGGAATGGACAACTTACCCTTTGCCATCCCTTCGCCCCACGGCGGAAAGGCTGGCAACTCAAAGTGATCCGAATCCTGAACATGCCCAATAAGGCTGTCCGGACTCAAGTAATACCCCATTGCGAGGTCTACCCCGTCGTTCCACTCGTCAGCGGTGGCCGTTTCCGCCCCCCCACCGTGACCATGCCCACCGTGGCCGTGATCGTGGTCGCCACCCTCATGACCGTCCTCATCGTGATCATGACCGTGATCATCTTCGTCGTGATCGTGAGCATCCTTATCGTGACCAACTGCCTCGTGGCCAGCATCACTTTCGTTGTGCCCATGCGACTCCTGAGTCGCCTTGTGTTCGTCATCCTGAAGAGCAACGATCGAGCCTAAGCTGTTATTTTTCATCGAGCAGTAACTGCCTATTAATATCTAGTTTGACTTGCGCTGAATTAGTTTATCCAGAAATCTAATCTTCGCTAGCACCATCCGGACCAAGTTTTTTCAAAGCAACCTGAACGTCCGCCACCATGCCCACGAAATAAAAGAAAATTATATAAAAAACCAAACTCAAATCGAACGGCGGATCTTTTAAATAAATCCCCCAAACCGCGACCAACCCGGGAATGCTAACTCTAATGGCCATCTGCAACGCCATGCGAGCCATCAGTAACTCATGCCCTCTCGGATACTCGCTCGCAACGTGGGCTGCAAGCGTCGAAACGAGGCAAACTACAAGCGCTAACAGTCCCGTAAAAACGTTGATTTCCAGGAAACAACAAACCGTTATCGCGATAACACCCGCCAGCAACTCAACAACCGCAAGAAAAATCAACCGAACCAACATCGATTGCAAGGCCAACTGCTGCAACATAAAGGCCCCTAACTTTGTTTTGATTCTTCATCCGAGTCGACTTCCGGGCCACGCCCACCATCTGCTGGATCCGACACCAGAAGCATTAGCTGCCTGAAAGCAACCCCCATTCCTAACGCCAGCCCTAAAAGGGTAAACAGCAAAACCGAACCAACCTTTTGGTCAATCCAATAACCAACCAAACCCGGAACGAACATCATGATACTGATGGACGTCACCTCCGAAGCCTTAGAGAAAGACTTTGCCATGGGAGAGCGGTCATCAACCGTATTAACCAACGTTTTTGACCTACCACGACTGTAAGATTGGTGTTTTTTTGCGAGTAAAAAACCCTTTTGAGGTAATGTAATCACTGGTATCTCACCCCACAAGCCCGCACCTAGAAAGATTGAGAAAGTTTTCACAATCTCGACATAACCAACTACACATCAACAACTTAAAGAAATGAAATGGCCATTAAGAATTGCGAAAGTGATTTACCTCACCATGAATCCCCTCAGAATTCTAGATAACACCTATGGCAAAAGCGTAAGCTCTTACGATTAAAACACTTAGGCTGACCTCAAAAGAGACGAAAGCGACCGAGATAACCCCAAAACGTTTGCTTTTTAGTCATTTTTCAACTAAAATTTCACCAAGCGAGGTGGACGTTTCAAGATCATGGGCGGCTTTTAATACTTCAGCGTTAATCGCGGTAGCTTTGCCTTCCCCAGTTCTCCGACAACGCCCGACGCCAAGAATCCGCATACTTTTCATCTTGAATTGCTCGACGCGGGTCAGCGACCGCAAGGGATACGGTCGATTACCATTTTATTTCCTACTTCGGATTGGATTCCGCAAAGCCGGGACTAAGTATTGGAGCTTTCCAATACGCAAATTTGACGCCCCAGAGTCGCGTCACGGAGTACGAAACTTGATTACTGCAGCGAATCTAGAGTCTCAAAAATCAAAAGAACTCGCCCAGATGGCCAAGGAAAAGGGCGTTGCCGGCTGGCATTCCATGCGAAAAGATGAGCTCGTCAAAGCTCTCTTAAAGGTTGCTAAACAGAAAGCGAAAGCCAAAGCCGGAACCCGCAAAAAGACGAAGGCCACAGCCAAGCCAACCCGGGCCGCCAAAGCTTCTACCGCCAGAAAAAAAGCAAAACAAACTGATTCTGCGATCGCAAAGAAAATCCGAATCGAACGCGAAAAACAGGAAAACCTCAAAAACCTCTCTTCCGCCGTTGGCATGGCCAGACGCAACACTCCTCCCGAGCGTGACCGCGTCATTCTAATCGTCCGTGACTCGTTCTGGCTTCAGGCGTACTGGGAAGTCACTCGCGCAACCGTCCAGCGGGCTAAAGTCGCGATGACCGGATTTTGGCATAACGCCAAACCTGTCCTTAGACTTTTGGTAATTACCAGTGACGGTAACACCAACTCTGTTGAAAAAGTTGTTCAAGAAATTGAAATTCACAGCGGAGTTAACAATTGGTATGTCAACATTACCGAACCTAGCAAAAACTACCGCATCGCCATCGGCTATACCGCACCGGGCGAAAAATTCCATCTGATTTCAAAAAGTAATCAGGTGTGCCCGCCTCCGGGAAGTTCCCCAGAAGGCGAACACTGGACAGATATTACTAACGATGTCGAGAAGTACTACGCCCTTAGCGGTGGTCACGACCCAAGAACAGTCTCGGCAGATCTGCAAGAGGTGTTTGAAGAGAAAGCGCTTCAACCCATGCATGCCCCCGCTTTCGAAAGATTGGGGTCCGGTGTTAACGCCAACGGACAGCGATTCAACTTCCAGGTCGACGCCCACATGATCGTCCACGGTGCGACCGATCCAAGAGCGACAGTCACCGTGGCCGGAGAACCCATTCGCCTACAGCCCGATGGATCTTTTGCACTGCGGCTTGAACTCCCAGATCGCCGACAGGTACTTCCTGTCGTTGCCTCCAGCCGCGACGGCACACACCAGCGAACGACTGTCCTCGCCGTTGAAAGGAATACAAAAGTCATGGAACCGATCACCAACGACGATAATTCCTAAAAGTCCAGTCACGGCATCCCGACCCGCTTATCGAACACTCTGAGCCACTGCGAGACTTCTCGCCAGTGGCTCATTGTATTTGAGAGACTCAAACATTCACTCAACAAATTTTGCCTAGACCCGCTCAACACCCATTCAATACAATCTTTAGGCTCTTGCCTGACGTCAACCGGCGCTACGTAAACCAACAATCACCGCACGAGATTTTTCAAAGAAAACACCCGACCAAAAGACCGCCATAATCGCAGAAACAAATCCATGACGACTACCCGTGAGAACAGAATCCCACCCGGCCAGCAATTAGTTGCCCCCGGAAAATGGCCGATTATCGGTGAACGCCTACCAACTGAAACCGAATCCCCATGGTCACTTACCATAAAAGGGGAAGTCGATACTCCAATTTCTTTGAGTCTCGAACAATTAAGTTCATTTCCACAAACCACACGCACAATGGACATTCACTGCGTGACCCGATGGTCAATGCTAGACACAACATTCTCGGGAGTCCTGCTCAACGACCTGCTTTCGTCAACGGGCGTCAAACCAAACGCTAGATTCGTTTCATTTCAAGCGAGATCAAAACGCAAACACGCGACTTCCCTTACTCTCGAAACTGCAATCGATCTCAATACTTTAATCGCGACCGAGGTCAATGGGGAACCGATCGACACATCTCATGGTGGCCCAATTCGAAACATTGTCGAATCAAGATACTTCTACAAAAGTGTGAAATGGCTTGAACAGATCGAGCTACTCCCGACCGACCGACTTGGGTTCTGGGAAGCCGAGTCTGGCTATCACAATGAAGCTGACCCCTGGCAAGAACAGCGTTACATGGCACCGACGATTGATCGACGCACTTCCTTGCGGTTGATTGAAACGCGAGACTTCTCCAACCGTGAACTTCGCAGCATCGACGCGTCTCAACGTAATCTCGCCGGACTAAACGCGAACAACGCTTCGCTTCGTGATGCCAATTTTTCTGGAACAGATCTCTCAAACGCTGATTTCACCACCGCCAATCTCTCAAATGCCCATTTCCACAATGCGAACCTTTGCAATGCCGTTTTCCTAAACGCCGACTTGGAGGGAGCGGATTTCTCGGGGGCGGATTTAAGGGGAGCCAATTTTACGGGCGCTTCGCTAATTGGCGCCTCGTTTATTTCCAGCCAACACGGTGCGACAAATGGCGCACAGATTGACAAAACAACCCAACTTCCCCCCGCTGCGATCGCCCCTCTATTCCCAGAACAACTTCAATATGTGAACAAAGCGATGGGATAACAGTTCAACGTTACGGTTTCTGGCTCCCTGCTTGCGCTCGGGTTGCCCGTTACAACCTTTGCCAGTCCAATGCCTATACTTCCGCTGAAAGCTCCACGACTTGCTGTGACAACACAGAGCTCTGGACATTCACCCCCTGAGAACTCAACTCAGCCACCTGGAGAACACAATGTCGTCAGACGCAAAAACCGACCAGATGAAAACGTTGTCGCCAAAACGTAATACATCCTCCGCGACCACTGCTGCAGAACTAACAAGTGAGCAGCTAAAGCATTTTCATATTGATCCCGATACCGAATATGGCCAGACACTTTCGCGAATCGTTGAACGCATGTACGAGTCTCAAGGCGACATCTCACACCTCTGGCAACTTACTCTCGAATCCATGAATTCCCTGGATCCGAATGATCGCATCCAGCGCTTTAACGCGAAAAAGTTCCTCTCATTCCAACTTGCAAAGATTCTTGACACGCTGCAGCATCCGTTTCGAAAAAGTTATCAATCACTGGGCTACAAATCCGAAACCATGGCGGCCAAAGGGCCCTATCCGGTATTTGACAATGTCACCGCTCTTTTCTCAGCCACCCCCGTGATCACTCGCACGGCTACCTACATTTACGCATGTGCCGAATGGATCGAGGACGCCTTTCGCGGCAAAGAACTCATGCTGGAGATTTACTCGAGACTCCTCAACCCGACAAGTGTCTGCCTTGCCAATCACATTGTCGATCTTGAAGCAGGGGACTATGCAGCGGAATACATGGCCTGGAATTTCAATAGCGGGATGGCGGCAATCGATTCTGCCCTTGCCCACCTTTTGGGCCGTGATGATATCCTTATCACCAGTCGAAATATTTACGGTGGAGCCTACCAACTGATTCACGACTGGTATGCGAAAGATGGCAACCTGGAAATCTCAGTTGAAACATTCGACGGCTATACCTCAGAAGAGTTTGCACCATTCCTGGCATCAGTTCAGGAAAAATATGCCGACCGAATCGCTCAGGGCAGAAAAATTTACATTTACCTAGAGTCTCCAAGCAATCCTCAAGGATATGTCCTGGACGTGGCCGGTATTTCCAAAATCGCTCATCAACACGATCTTAAGGTCATTCTTGATGCGACGGTTGGTACTCCATTCCTTTACCGCCCCCTCAACCGCAAAGATCCCGACGAAAGACCTGACTTTGTGATTCATAGCTACACCAAAGACCTGAGCGGTTGCGGCGCCGTCATCGCTGGGTGCGTGATCGGAAAAAACAACGACATGTTTATTCCGAAAGGCCAATCAATGAATGGTCGATCTTGGGACGAAACCATGTTCTGGAATGTTTATTACATCAAAGGCGCATTCCTCAACGCTGATGCCGCGTTTGAGGTGATGCAGGGCATGAAAACACTAACCGTGCGAATGCTGAGAAAGTGCATCAACACGCAGATTCTCGCCGACTTCCTGAATTCTCACGCGGACATCCAGGTAAACTGTAACGGTGTTCAAGGCAATGCCAACTCAGACCTGCGAGAAGAAAACCTCTACCTAGGCCTGCCCGCTCCCCTATTCACTTTTGATATGGGCGATATCGAACGGGATGCCTTTCAGAGATTCTTCGACTCCCTTTCCCCGACGTTCGGCCACATGATAAGCCTTGGGCAATCCAACACCATCGTGAGCTGTCCGTCGCTGACAACGCATTCTGAATTGAACGAAGAAGCACTCAAAGACTCCGGCTTAACGTCGACCACCGTTCGCTGTGCTGTCGGAGACGAAGACCCTATCGACCTGATCAGGCATTTTGTTCACGCAGCTCGAGGCACGATCGACCTCGCCTGTCCTAGATACTCAGACGGATTTATGAACGAAGCTGATACCCGACAGATGATTCGCGACAGATACACGTCCACTCACTTAGCTCACGTTGAATCACAACTGGAGCGATCCGGCGGACAACCCTGGTTTTAACCACTGTCAATTAACCCCGCCGTTCAGAATCCCGCCGTTCAGCCAAATCCAAAAATTCATTCATTTAGAGGTGGCGATTCACAGTCAACACTTGTCTAATTTAAACCGTATTTCTGAAACTTATCGTAAGTTTTTGCGTATCACTAACACAGCTGTTTATGTGAACAACTAATCTATTCCATTTCTGTTTTGCAAGAAGGCTGCTATGTCTCCCAATGAAAGCCCGGAAGAACTTACATCCTTGACACGTGTGCCAACCGAGACCGAGGCCGCACCAATTGTGGAGGCTTTGAAAGAGGCCGGAATCTCCGCCACCATGATCGGTGGATTCACCGCTGGCTTCATCGCTGAAGCCCCCGGGGACATCTCGATTCAAATTTTCAAACGGGATGAACCGGCAGCTATCGAGGTCCTTAAGAATTTCAAGGCTGACAACGCTGCAATCGACTGGGATCAAGTCGATGTCGGCGAACCGGAAGATGAGTAGGCTTACATCCCACCTCTTCGCTGGCCAAGGGGCAGGGGGCACCCAAGAGCAAAAGAACGCACCACGATGCGCTGGTGCGTGTGCACATCACAGTTTCTCTGAAATCCAGAAAACTATTCGCTGAATTTCTTTACAATGATTGATGCATTGTGACCACCGAACCCAAAACTATTGCTCATTGCGTAAGTAATGTCGCGCTGCTTCGGCACATTCGGTGTGTAGTCCAAATCGCAATCCGGATCTGGGGTGTTCAGGTTAATCGTCGGCGGAATCACACCTTCCTGAACCGCCTTGATCGAGACGATCAACTCGATTCCACCACTCGCCCCAAGAGAATGCCCCAACTGGCTTTTCGTGCTGCTGATGCTCAAATTGTACGCATGTTCTCCAAAAATTGTCTTCACAGCACGTGTTTCAGCCTTGTCTCCCAACGGTGTGCTGGTCCCATGGGCATTGATATAGTCAATTTCGCCTGGCTCTAGACCTGCATCCTGCAGAGCCATTTTCATAGCCATCGCGGCGCCAGCCCCGGTGTCATCGGGCGAAGTGATATGGCCGGCATCACAGGAGGTTCCAAATCCAACCACCTCGGCGAGGATGTTCGCGCCGCGAGCCTTCGCATGCTCCAACTCTTCAAAAATCAGCACCCCCGCACCTTCAGAAAATACGAAACCATCTCGCCCAGCATCAAATGGACGACTGACCGTAGCTGGGTCTTCTTTTGAATAGGAAAGGGCCTTCATATTTGCGAACGCGGACATCGCCAAGCGACTCAAGGCTGCCTCGCTTCCTCCGGTAACCGCAAGATCACATACGTTGGATCGAACCAATTCCCAAGCGTTGCCCATAGCGTTCGTGGCACTCGCGCAAGCCGTCGCAACACTGTAATTCGGGCCCCGCAAGCCGTGGCGAATCGCAATATTGCCACCACCGGCGTTCAGCATTAATTTTGGAATGGTCATCGGTGAAACCCGGCTCGGCCCCTTCTGAACCAGACGGGTCATCTGTTCCGAAATCGTGGTCATCCCACCGATTCCTGAACCAAGGATGCAACCATAGCGAGCGGCATTTTCACTGCCAACAGGATCAATCCCCGAACTGTCAAAAGCACTGGCCGCCGCAACCATTGCAAACTGCGAATACCGATCAATCTTATTGGCTTCTTTTTGGCCAATCACCTCGTTCGCGTTCCAGTCGTAGACATCACCGCCAATTTGCACTTTGATATCGTCAACTTCAAACAGCTTGATTCGATGGATCCCGCTCTCACCATTCAAAATTCTGTTCCAACAATCGTCTACATCACAACTGAGTGAATTGACTAATCCCCATCCAGTAATGACCACGCGTCGCGCCATGAAACTAACCCCGAATTCCCTGCTGTTATTTTCGCTGTAAAACTCACCCCTCTCGTTCGGATGAGCTCATTTTTACTCAATGATAAGTCCAATGAAATCGCTGCAACCTTCGCTTCGAGATTACTCAACCCGAATCCGTCAACCAATTCTCAGAAGCGTAAAATCTAAAAAATAACCGCAGGATAACCAAATGCCATCCTGCGGATTGTTTTAAAGACCGTTTTGAAACGAATCAATTTAATTTCATCATCTGCAATTAAGTAGTCGCAGAAGAGTTCTCAATATGACTAATCGCTTCACCGACCGTCTGAATTTTCTCTGCAGATTCGTCTGGAATGTTGATATCAAATTCCTCTTCAAGTTCCATCACTAACTCGACAGTATCGAGTGAGTCTGCTCCGAGGTCATTGACGAAATTTGACTCTCGTTTGATTTTGTCTTTCTCGACGCCAAGTTGCTCAGCAACGATGTTGACGACGCGTTCTTCGACCGATGACATATATCGGCCTCCTTCTAAAAAATTACCTTGCGGAAAACTGTTAACGTTGATTACTCATCTCAGCCCTCAACAGTTCGCAATGACAGCGAAAACGTCTCGGTGGCAACATGAACAACGGCAATAAGATAGAGGATTCCGACAAAAAGGGTCAAGGCAACATCACCAGAATCCCACTTTTTTAGCCTTAAAAATGAGTATTTTCCCCGAGTTTAGGCCGTCATTCCCCCATCGACAGTCAGAACTTGCCCAGTTACGTAGGATGCGGCAGGACTCGCTAAAAACAGAACGCAAGCCGCAACGTCGTCTGGAGTCCCAATTCGATTGGCTGGAATCTTCTTTTTTACCTCGCCCAGTATCACATCCCCGAGTTTTTCCGTCATTTCGCTCTCGATGAACCCCGGAGCAACCGCGTTTACGGTGACCTTCCGTTTTCCCAATTCCTTGGCGAGACTACGAGTCATCCCGATCACTCCTGCCTTGGAAGCTGAGTAATTGGTTTGGCCCGCGTTGCCGATCAAACCGGAGACGCTGGAAATATTGATGATTCGACCATAACGCGAACGCATCATGCGTTGCGATGCCGCGCGAGTAAACAGAAATGTACCTCGCAGATTAACCGCAATCACGTCATCCCATTGCTCATCGGTCATCATCGGCATCAGCGTGTCGCGTGTAATCCCAGCATTATTGACCAAAATATCTAGCTTGCCCCACTCGGTCGAGACTTTTTCGACGATCTCCTCAATTGCCTCTTTTTGGCTGACGTCAGCAGCCATTACCTCAGCAGAACCGCCTGCCTCTTCAATCAGACGCGCTGTCTCGGCAAGCTTTTCAGCATTCCGCGCTACCAAGGCAACCCGGGCTCCAGCTCCGGCCAAGGCGAGAGCCATTGAGCGGCCTAATCCTTGAGAAGCTCCCGTAACGATGGCATTTTGCCCAGCAAGATCAACCTTCATCGATTCCAAACTCATTTGTTCCTCAAATTTCTCTTACAAAAATTACTTGTCTCTGCCCAACGCGCCAATCCGATTTAATCCAGCACGCCGTAACATTTCGTCTTCCGATTAATTCGCTTCATTAGGCTTCTCAGGACGCGGCCCACACCTACCTCATAAAACTCATCAAATCCATCCGCCAGCATTCGCTCAATTGAATCCTGCCATAAAACTGGGGCACAGACTTGCTTTACCAATTGTTCTTTAAACTCAACCGGATCCGTGTGCGGACAGGCATCGACGTTTGAATAGACAGGCACACGGGTCGGCTGTATTTCGACTTGGGCGATTGCCTCAGAAATCTTCCCAACTGCCGATTCCATGACCGGTGTGTGAAACGCACCAGCGACTGCAAGGGGAACTGATTTCATCGCCCCTGCTGCGTCTGCCACAGCTGGAACGCGTTCACAACTCGCCAGTCCACCCGAAACGGCAATATTCCCTTTGCACAAGAGATTGGCGATTTGCAGAACCTCTCCATCAACCCGGGCTTCATCACAAACTTTTTGCGTTTGTTCTCGATCAAGCCCCAAAACGCTAACCATCGAGCTAGGGGTCTCGTCAGCAGCCTCCTGCATTGCCTGTCCGCGTCTTTGAACCAGCTTTAAACCATCCTCAAAGCTCATCCCACCGGCGAATGCCAATGCCGTATATTCACCGAGGCTTAATCCAGCAGCACCTTCACAATTTTGATAAACATCCGGATTTTCGAGCTTTAGTTTCTCTAAAACAGCCATACTGCTGACGTACAAGGCTGGCTGACTAATAACCGTCGAATTTAGTTTTTCCGCGGGACCATTAAAACAAATATCGGCCAAATCGTAGCCAAGCAGATCAGCGGCTCGCTTGAATAAATCACTGGCTACAGGCAACTCATCGCAGAGCTCCCTCGCCATCCCTACGGTCTGCGCTCCCTGGCCGGGGAATAAAAAAGCAATCTTGGTCAATGCATCACCTCGTTGAAGTTTTTGTTGATCCGTCAATCTAAGAACCGTCGATTTTGGTGTCAACGACAGGGGAGCGATCAATTCCCGCCCCACCCCCGAACATCACTGTTTGGCAGTTAAAATTTTCTTATAAAACCGGCAAAGCGCTAAAATCGCTTGCTACTTCAACCGCCAGCCCTGCCCGAAACCCCGGAGACAGCCCCTCAAAATTACGATTTCGCAAAAAAAGAATTTAATCTGATTTCAAAAACGTCTTTCGTAATCAACTAAAACAATCCGTTTTCAGGGGGAATCTCATATTTCATATGGGCAAATGCCTTGGGCGTCGCCACTCTTCCACGAGGGGTTCGTAAAATCAATTCACTGCGTAACAAAAACGGCTCGACCTCGTCCGCCAGCGTATCCGATACCGTATTCATCGTCGCAGCAATCGTACCAATGCCTGTTGGGCCTCCCATGCAGACTCGAATTAACGTATCAAGATATCTCCGATCTTGGCGATCTAAACCCAGCGTATCAATCTCGGCCATTTGCAACGCCGCACGTGCTACTTCGACGGTAATCTCTCCTGCGGCTCGACTCTGAGCAAAGTCGCGAACCCACCGCAAGCGGTTATTCGCAACCCTCGGTGTACTACGACTTCGCAGCGCTACTTCGCTCGCTGCATCATCCGAAATTGCAATGTTCAGTTTATTCGCGTTACGTCGAACAATTTCCGTCAAATCCTCATCGTTGTAAAATTCCAAATGCTCCCGGATCTGAAAACGATCACGCAACGGGCCAGTTAACATCCCCGCCCGCGTTGTCGCGCCGATTAAGGTAAATGGCTGCAACTTCATATTGTGAGTCCGGGCGTTGATCCCCTCACCGAGGATCAGGTCAATCCGAAAATCTTCCATCGCCGTATAGAGATACTCCTCCACCGATTTGGGGATCCGGTGAATCTCATCGATAAACAAAACCTGCTTGGCCTGAAGATTAGTCAAACTCGGAACAAGATCCTTCGGAGCCTTTAGACTTGGGCCCGACAAAAAATCAACTGGCACATCCATTTCGAGGGGAATGCAATGAGCAAACGTCGTCTTGCCAAGCCCCGGAGGGCCATCAAACAGCACATGCCCAAGAACATCACTTCGCTTACGCGCTGCTTCAATTGCAATCTGCAATCTTGCAATTACATCGCGCTGCCCGACCATGTCGGCCATTCGAGAAGGACGCAAATTGGGATCATCCTCTTCAGGCACTGGATTGTTTGAAAGAATGGGTTCTCGGGTCATGCATTTCGGTTGGGTAAAATTTTCAAAACAGTGCGACCAATCTCTATTGATTCTACAAGATCAGACCACGCTGAATATAACGATCAAGAGATCTTTTCTATAGCTCAATCGGCCTGCCTGAATCACACATCCGAACTTAATCATTGGATTCTCCGAAAAACGTTGAACAGAGGGCCTGAAATTTGAATCCTCCCTGCGGTTTAAGCTAAATTATATTGGGCCGTTCCGATGGCTGACCGCCCTCACGAGGTTCAAAATTTTACGACTTCCAACCACTCTTATGGCAAACCCCAAACCTTCACCTCGGATACTCAACCGATCGTTTGACCGCTCGGCATCGCCGATCTACCTCGTCAATCTCGATTTCGAAATCACCTACGCCAACCCAGCCTGCGGGCAATGGTGTGAAACCGATCTCGAGCAAGTCGTTGGGGTTCAATGTATTTTTTCAAGCCAAGCTTCGAACGCGACTCAAAACAAGATCAATGGACTCTGCCCGCCACCATCCCACTTCGAGCCACAAGGCCCAACGTCATCTGCCCCTCGGTCGTTCACAGCCTTTACGATCAATGAAAACAATCAAACAAGCTGGAAATTAGCTTGGACTTTTCCACTTAATGATGCGGATAAAAACCCGTTAGGCTTGCTGGTTTTCTGCGACCCCAACACTTCTCAATCCCCACCTGAACCACAAACCGAATCTGCGAACCTCTTACCGGAATCCCTTCACACGCAATTAGCCGAGCTCCACGCACAATCCAATCACAAGCACTCTCTCGAAAGCATGGTTGGCTCCAGCTCGTTTTCCCGGCAATGCCTCAAGCGAGTAACGGCAGCAATTCAATGCGATGCGGACTTGCTCATCACCGGACCACCTGGGTGCGGCAAGGAGCATTTTGCAAGAGTTATCCATACAGCCCGGAGCCCCGAACGTCACATCGACCTGCTGACAATCCACTGTACGATTGCAGATCAGAAACTAATCCAGCAACGGATCGACGAAATCCCCCGCAGCGAAAAAAATTCGCATTCACAAACCTGGCTCCTCCTTCTCGACGTCGATCGCCTGGAACCGCCAGCTCAACATGAACTACTGAGATTCCTTCAGCTTCCAGAATTCCCCTTTAGGACCATCAGCACTTCAACCTTGTCACAGAATGAGCTAACGACCGTCGGTCATTTCTCGAGCGAATTGGCAGACCAACTTAGTATCATGGTCATCGACATTCCCCCTCTCTCTGAACGAATGGAAGATATCCCACTCCTTTCTCAGGCACTTCTTGAGCGAGACAACAACCATCGAAAAAAGCAATTGACGGGATTTGCCGACGAGACGCTGCAACTATTTTTCGAATTCAACTGGCCTGAAAACATCGACCAACTTAATCGAACTATTCAACTCGCCGCTCGTAATGCCACGTCCACCCTAATCCACCCCAAGGACCTACCCGATGAGTTTCAACAATCGTTAAAAGCAATGCGAATTGGCACAGCCAAGGAAACAAAGATTAACCTCGATGAATTCCTGAAACAGGTTGAAGAAGAGCTCATAGCCCGAGCAATGAAAGAAGCCAAAGGGAATAAGTCCAAGGCCGCTTCTCTGCTTGGGATTAGTCGCCCTAAACTGCTTCGCAGACTGCATAGCTTCACGGACCAATCAAAAGCAGCGCCCCCTCAGACCAGCCCAACTGACGAAATCGACTCGTCCGCATTCGAGGAACTTGAATGAACCCAACCGTCATTGTCTGGGCCCACTCTCCCCAGTGGTGCTCTGTGATTTCACAAAAACTTAAACATTTCCGGCTTTCCTGGGTTCTGAATTATGAGTCTCTATGGGATGAGGCTCTAAAAATCGACGCAACTGCGGTTGTAATTGAGATACCCAATCGCTCACTGGCCCCCTTTGCTGGCCAACTAGCACGCCTCGAAAACAATTCTTTCCAAATTAAGACGTTTACCGTCGGCAAACTACCTAACCCATTATGGCAGAGCGAATTAAGAAAGCTGGGCAATTGCGGTCACTACGAAACCATAGCAGAAATCAAATCTCTGGCGATTGCGATCGAGCGCCACTCCCAATACCGGATCCAAACTGAGAAATCTATCGAACAGAATGTCTTTGCAAATCTCCCTTGGCCCACTCCCTAAAATCAATCGCGGACGTAAAATCGATCTCTTGAACCCACATTTACTATTTGAATAGCGAAAAATGACAGACTCAAATACCCTCGAGACGCGCGCCCGCCAACTCCTTGGCACAGTCAAGGACCCCGAAACTGGTCGTAAACTCGCGAAACAAATTCATTTGGTTTCTGCAGACGACGGTCAACTTAAAATCCAAGTCGGTTTGACGACATTTTCCGCACCATTAAAAGCGGATTTCGAAAATGAAATCGCGACACTGCTAAATGAAAATCTATCGAATGAAGTAGAAAACATTTCAGTGGAAATCACGGAACACGCTCGGCCAGCCCAACCAGTTGGACAAGTCGGTTTAACAGCGAAAGCAGTGATCGCTGTTGCCGCAGGGAAGGGCGGTGTTGGCAAGAGCACTGTCGCAACCAGTCTCGCTCTGGCGCTGAAAAAAGCCGGTTGCAAAACTGGAATTCTCGATGCAGACGTTTATGGCCCCAGTGTCCCGCAACTCACTGGCGTTCGAGGCCAAGTACAAAAAGTCGACGAGAAGATTCAACCCCTCGACTTTAATGGAATTCCCTTAATGAGCATTGGCTTCATGGTTCCACCAGACCAAGCGGTCATTTGGCGAGGCCCAATGCTTCATTCCGCGATCAAAACTTTTGTCCAGGGAACAGACTGGGGTGATCTCGATTACCTCATCATTGACATGCCCCCAGGAACCGGCGACATCGCGTTAAGTCTCTCGCAAATGTTACCACTAACTGGAACCGTCATCGTCTGCACACCACAAGAGGTCGCGTTGATCGACGCCATTAAAGCCGTCGGCATGTTTCGCAAAGTTAAAATTCCCGTCCTCGGTTTAATTGAAAACATGAGCAGCTTCATTTGCCCAGACAATGGCAAGGAGTACGACATCTTCGGTAAGGGCGGCGCAAAGAAATACGCTGCAGAGGACAACATCGAATTCCTCGGAGACATCCCGATCAACATCCAACTACGGGAACGCGGCGATGCCGGTGAGATGGCAGCGAATTTCGACGACAAAGAAGTCGCGCCGCACCTGGAAGAAATAGCTTACAATCTCGTCAAAACGCTGGCAAAGAATGCCGCCGAAAGCCCGGTGCAGGCACAACTTCCTGTGCTTGGCTAATTGCATTCATACAAAACCAATTTGCCAGCAGCGCAAAAATTTAGGGCCACTTTAAAGCAAAGTGGCCCTTTCTCGTTGTTTCAATCAGTCAGTCGCTTCACTCGAAAATCGAGTTACTTCTTCTTAGCTACTTTTTTCTTAGCTACTTTTTTCTTAGCAGGCTTTTTCTTAGCAACCTTTTTCTTGGCTACTTTTTTCTTAGCAACCTTTTTCTTGGCTACTTTTTTCTTAGCTACTTTTTTCTTAGCTACTTTTTTCTTTGCAGGCTTCTTCTTTGCTGCTTTCTTTTTGGCCACAGGACGTCCTCCGTTAATAGACCGTGGCGAGTTGCTCCCCAGCAAACATATGCCAGTCTTAAAGCAAACTCACCATTCGAAATTAAACCACTTCTAGAAATGGCTCGAATGTCAGCTCGTCTCCAACCTTCGATGGTCAGAGCTTAATTTCAAATTTCAATTTCGAAAAAACAATCTGTTCTCATCGACATCAAAATTTGAGCTCAAGTTACCGAGCGTCTTTGATGCGTAAGTTTTAAAAAACAAAAAAAACTTTTCAATATTGTTTTTCAAGTTTTCGGATTTTTTTTACTCAACATTGAACCTGTTTTTTTCAATCAATCTGATCGACGTTAAAAAACAAACCTAAACACTCCTTTTCAAAACCAATACGCAACATTTTCAACTGCAACCGGTTGTTAAACTTTATTTTACCGGCATGACAAAGCAACGATCGGTCATCCAAAGTAACTTTGATCAAGACAATCTTTCTCAACATGAGACAAACTGCCCAGTCGACCAGTTAAGCAATTGCACTGAGACAGTTTGAAAATGCGTTTTCGATAAAAAACACTTGAAAAAATAAGAAAAAACAAAACATCGCGGTTCACGCTTTAGTTTTCTTACAACTGAAAACACTTTGCCCGTCAATCTCGGAAGGAATCTTCGAGACAGTGATTCCTACATAAACATTCGAGCAAAAACTAACGCAAACACGCACCACTAGATTTCGATCTAATCAATTGACGTGAAACTGACGCACTTCAGTCGATAAAAAGACCGACAACAATAAGATGAAAAACAGTGCGAAAAAAAAATTGAAAAAAAATGTTTTTTTTCTTCAATTTCTCTCCCTAAATCGCTTTCCGAGTCGTCATTCGCAACAGTTTGCAATTCGAAACCACCTCGATGAAATCAAACGCCGTTGGAATTACAAAGCAACCAAACAAGAAACAAGCCCTTTCCCGTAGCCGGAAACGGAGGCGAGCCATGCAGCATAATCAATGCTTCAGAAGTCTTCTGATACAAGTGATTACTATCGAGCAGAGACAATGTAACTTTGCGCTGCAACTACCATCGCGGTCCGTTATACTGTTGAAGCATTTGAAAATTGGTCCACGCCATGAATCCAAAAAAGAACGCAAGAAAACGATCACCGGATGCAAGACTCGCAACCATAATTAAAACGGCAGTTCCCAGTGACAACACAATGCTATTTCGTATTCCATTATAAGCATCCAGTTTCACCATAAACTGTCGGGCGATCTGCCCTCCATCGAGCGGATATATCGGCGCAAGATTGAGTAGGTTCAATAGCAAGTTCAACATGATTCCGCCGTAACAGATCATGAACACGATACCATTTCCCGCATACTTGGACTCTTCGGGAAAGACGGGGATGAATAACGGCGGAAAACTCTCGTTCCAATACAAAACTCCGCCGCCGAGTAAATACACTAAACCATAAAAACCCACTGCGAGCACAAGCCCAAATGCTGGCCCAGCCACAGAGACGATAATTTGCTGGTTCGGATTTAATGCCCTGTTCGACTGGCTCCCCCACGCGCGTGAGGACTCAGGAATTGCCAATCCACCCATCCAATAAAGAACGATCCGAGAAGGAATGCCAAAATATCGAAACGCAACGGCATGACCAAGTTCGTGAATCAAAATGGAGACGAAAAAAATCCCCGTTACCACCAAAAGCCCCACCCCTTGATTGACCTCTCTGGTGATTAAGCCGTTCCCCAGCAACAACGGCATGATGAAAAACGCAGGATGAACCCGCACCGGAAAACCAAAACAGGAAAAACTAAGATCATAACTGGTTCGCCCAGGCTCACTCAGAAACACCGCGACCTCCTACTGACTCAATGCCACCAACTAAACCACCCCAAAGGAGCCCCACGATTGTGCAAAACGACTGTCCGCAAATATCAACCGGATAAGCTCATAGTCTAACCAATAATAGAGATTCTCCAACGGTCGCCCCGGATGAACTCGAATCTCCATGGACACGAATACTCAGAAGCTGAATTTTGAGCCACGGACGCCTCCGCCCGTTAAGCAGCTTGTTCAGCATCAGACAATCCGCTGAGAGCCGGGATTGCATCGCTCAAGCGCTCACGAGAAAGTTCCTTTAACAAATAGTCGGCGGCTCTGGCAGTTGCTCCGGGCTGAGCATAACGATTTGCCAAATGATCCAATTGGGCGACATTTTCAGAATGCGAACGAACGTCGCTCAACCAACCTAGCACTCGTCGGGCAACCTTTTTCGATGGGTCGCCAGCAGTCAAATATTCAGGCATCACGCATGACTCTGCGTTTGGATCATCGGGATCATACACCCGAAAGCTCGTCCGCCGAATCTCTTTAGCCGCAATCAAATTGACCAGTGTAATAAATTTAATTCTCAACAAGAAAGCCTGAACAACCATTGCTAAGCGGCGGACCTTAAAGACAATCACCGTCGGTTTTCGATGATACAGCAGCTCCAAAGAAACAGATCCACTACAGGCAACACAGGCATAGGCAGCCCGCATCAACTCAGGGGTCTTACCGACATAGACTTCAATGGGAAGCTTCGAATCGGCAATCAGTTTGGACGACATCTGCCTTTGAGACTCATTGAAAAATGCGATGGCGAAGCGACACGTATCATTCTCTACTAAAACACTTTTGGCCGTATCCAACAAAACTGGCAAAACACTCTCAACCTCTTGGTTGCGGCTTCCAGGCAGCAAAGTGATCAGCCTTTTATCACACCCCGCCTGCCCGTCGACGAAAGCGGCATCATATTCTTGATTGACCAGTTGGTCGAAATAGGGGTGCCCAACATAGGTCGCATGACAGTCTCGCTGCGCGAACCACGAGGCCTCAAATGGGAGTTTACAGAGAACATGATCAACCAGCTTTCGGATTTTTCGAATCCGCCATGGCGCCCACGCCCAGACCTGAGGGACTCCGTAGAAGAAAACAGGAATCCCATGCTTTTTTGCTTTTCTCGCAATCCACCAGTTGAACCCCGCATAATCAATTAAAACAACGGCATCCACTTGGTGATTTTCAAGATAACGATCCGCCTTTGCAATCAAACGGAAAAACAACCTGATGTTTTTGAGTACCGAGGCAAGAAACATGACCGCCAGGGAGGTCAAGTCAAAATGCAGATCGCAACCGGCAGCTTGCATTTTGGGGCCACCAAATCCAACGCATTCAATTGCTGAGTCGCAAGATTTCAATCGGCGAATCAGATTTGATCCATGCAAATCGCCACTCGGCTCGCCTACTGAAAAAAAAATCCGCATTGGTCCGTCCCTGGCCAGTTCCTGAATATCAGAAATTATGCCAAAGCCACGCCAACGCGGAAAGATCAGTAAAAACTCGCGATTTACCGCTTTTACTCAACCGTCGAGTACAAACTAAAACGCAACCCAGTAAACGATCGCCAGTAAAGCAAGTAAACCAGCAAACCAAATCAAAGCATTTCCGATTCCGTAAGCATGCAAATCTTCCGGTCGTGGATTTTTCACCGGGTCATAATCTTTCTCGACTGGTGTATCTGAAGACGACATTTGAAACTCCCTTTATTTGTTGTCTAGCTTTTTAAAACACGGCCTATCGCACTTTGATTTTGCCTTACAGTCAAGTTTTCTATAGATCACCGACTGATCTTAGTTTGAAAATGCTTTATCGAACCGTTTCTTTCCGAAGACCAATTCCATCTTTGCTTCTTCTGAAGTCGCACTTTCAACTTTTGCTTTGCATTTATCGCAACACAATTTGACGGTCACACCACCAACCACGACTGATTGATCATCGTCGACATCACCACCTGAAATAGGACAGCCAATCTGGTGATACTGCCCCGAGGCAACGAGTTGGTGATTCGCCAGTGTTTCGAACTTCGCCGGCGCCCCTGAAAACTTCTTTACACATCGATCACAGCAGAAATATACCTTTCCGTCTTTGTAATCAACTGACTTGGATTCGACGACTTTTCGTTTTTTCATCAACATGCAATTGATGGAATCCAAATTTACTTCAGCTTTTTTCTTTTCAAAACCTTTTGCAAATGCAGCCTTAGAGAAAACTAGATCAGCCTTTGCTGCCAGCCCCTCGGCGTTATTGACCTTGCCTAGGCAATTACCGCAGCAAAACGCCACTTTGGTACCACCTATCTCAGCGACTTTGGACGCATTAACGGCACCGCCACTAATCGGACAGCCCTTTTGTGTGAACTGACCAGTCACAACGAGCTGGTGATTTGCTTTGGTTGTGTACTTCGCTTTATCCTTCAGTTTCATGTCAGCCTTAAAGGCCTTTACGCAATTGTTGCAGCAAAAGTAAACCTTGCCGCCTTGATAGTCGACAGAAGCACTTGCCTTTGCAGACTTTTTGCCATTCAGGATGCACTTCACACCTGTCAAATCCTGTGCGTTTGAAACCGAAGATGAGACCAAAACAACGGCCAACGCCAACAGCCCAACACACGACATTCGAATAGCTTTCATATTGAACTTCACCTGTTTATCTCCAACAAAACCAAGACAAATTAATTTATCGGTGAGTCTATCGGTCGATGTCAGCAAAATCCAGACTCAACGGTCGTGAGAATTATTCAACTTATTACGGACTGTTACCCAACTCACACTTTTGAGGGGCGGATGACGTCCCCCGGCTAAATATGAACGTTATTTTGAACCTGAGCTCAATTTCCTAGGTTCTGCGAGGGTGAAGACCAGCAACCAGCCCGCGAACACGCACCCGGTTACGATCGCGAAAACAAGCTCAAAACCAATAGAATCTATTAGAGCACCGATCAACGGACTCAATAAAATCGGGGGAGCAGCCATCGCGAAAGCCAACGTGCTTAAGTAACTAGGGTGCTCATCCCGACTCGCGATCTCCAATGTGTAGTTATTTAGAAAACGCATCGCTACCGGCGTCAGTCCCAACAAACCAAACACGATCGTAAACCATGCGGGCTGCAATTCGTCACTCCAAGCGATAGCCAACGCCAAAAGTGGGGCAATACACAACACCACCATGATCAGCTTCAGCACCAACCGATTCCCGTAGCGATCGGCCAGCCACCCCGTAGGAATACTAAAAAGAGCAGCGCCAATATTCTGAGCTAACACCCAGGGAATCAGCGCGCTTAAACCAAGCTCAAGTCGATCCCGCCCAAGACGTTGGTAGTGCGGGAATAGAGTTAGGTACATCCCAAACAATGCTGCAATAATCGCAAGCCTTCGAAAGTTACGATCAGCTTGAAAGATCTCATACGCTGCTATTAAAAGATCTTTGCCTCCGCGCCGCCGCATCAGATCTTCATCCGGAGCTTCTCTGAGAAATAAGCCGACCACGGCAGCGCCCAAAAAAGTTATGCCGGTGACGAGAAAGATCATTTCGAAGTGCGCCCGGCCCCCGTCAACACCCGAGCCGTCAACCAGCCAGCGATTTAAAAAATACCAGCCGCAAACAACGGCGATGGTCGCTCCAATCACCGTTCCCAGCAAAGACAGTCGCCCACGACGATCGACACGGATTAGTTTTCCGGAAATCGTATTTAGGATCACCATATTGATCCCCGTCACGGTAAAAAACACGCCGTAGATCAAGAGAAACACCACCGGCAACCACCAGCTCTTTGCCCCCTCCGTTATCGCCCAGATGGCCGCAAGCAATAAAAAACAAACTCCCATTGTTGAAGTGGTGGCAAACAAGCCAAGTTTCTTTAATTTAGCTCCACGGACTCGGTCGGATGCCAACATAGGTGGTAAGCTCTGGCCAAGGCGATTAAGCATCGGCAAGCACCCTCTTAACCAACCGGAGCCACCGATAACATCGAGAACCGCGGGCATGATGATACTCTCAGTTTTGAATATCCATCCCGTTCGCATGAAAACCATGTAGATGACTGCCAACCGAAAATTATGGGCGTGGTTGGGTGGTTCACTCACCGACCGAGCGGGGGCGACGCCCTCCTGCTCGTCAGATCCTCGATGAGCACGAGAAATGGGTGAATGCAGCGGCTGTGTTTCAGAATGATCGTCGGGCAGTTCAAAGGACATGCCGCAAGTCTAGTCATTCCTTCTGATTTTCACGAGGACCCTTCGACGAATCTGAAGGCATCGACTCACGTGACTTTAACAACATCTCTAGATAACTTATTCGCGTGGATCCCGACAAACCTAACTGATCAGCCAGAGCACGCAGCCTGAGCTTTGCTGGTTCCACCCCGTCTTGCGACGGAACAACCGATTCCAATTCGACAAAACCACCCACTTCCGCCACTTCATCGAGGCAAAACTGAACAGAAGACAATTCTGCGTGACCGACAAATTCTTCTCGGCGTTTCATGACCTTCGCAACTGAAACCAGACCCATCCCGTCCAACACCCCCTTCATCTGTTCAGCAGCCAGAGCATCTTTGAGTGGCATTTCGATCTCTTTTCGAATTTTTGCCGCCGGATCGAGGTTCGGCCCCTTAAAAGTAAGCCAATATTGGTCATCGCTTTGCCGAATTCGCACCGCGATATCCAGTTTTGCGTAGTCGCGTTTGGGGTCATTGAAATACTCATCGGCTTGAATCGAAACGCCCTCAGAAATTGCCCCCAACGACTCTATCTGATCGCGAACCTGTTCAATCGAAGCTACTGGAAACTTTAATTCAACTTCGATCATGTGTTTTCCCAAGATAAATAACTTTTAGATGATAAAGGGATAATTGAAATATCGACCAACTCACGCCAATATTCACTAGAGTGGGTGCCGCGTCGGATCATTCCATTTTTATTATTACACCCGTGACATATTCGCCAACAGATCTTAGACTCAGAATCTACCTAACAAAAGTTATCATTTTTAAATTAGAAATAGCGAGCTGAACATGAGCGAACGAATTGTAATGAGAACCGGCGAATGCCTGATTGCGGGAGGTCCTCCTTTTACTGCTGCTGAGCCTGAGATCGTCATTGGCGAACTCGATGGTCCGGTGGGCACCGCCATCGCGACCTTAACCGGCAACCAATCCGCGGGACACTCAAAAGTATTTGCAATTCTGAACACAGATATTCAGGTTCGTCCCGTAACGCTGATGGTCAGTAAAGTCACCGTCAAGAGCTCCCGGTACACAAATATCCTGATGGGAACCGTTCAGGCAGCAATCGCCAACGGCGTCCTGGATGCAGTCCGCGCGGGATTCATTCCCAAAGAAAAAGCAAACGATCTGGGAATCATCTGTTCTGTTTGGTTAAATCCCGGAGTCGCAACAGATGACAACCTCGATCACAAAGCTTTATTCGAAATCCATCGAGAAGCCACAACTCAGGCGATTCGAAAGGCGATGTGCAACGAACCTAACATCGACTGGTTACTAGAGAATCAGGAATCGATCACGCATAAGTATTATGAGCGTGGACTTGCTGGTGAAATTTAAACCAGTTCATGGCGAAAGTATAAATCAGGAGATCGGCCACTCGAGGAAGGTCTTTGTTTTGAGATATTGTTGATTCCGAGTCACTGTTCGAAGTTGAGGACGCAAGCAAATGACTATCAAGGGCTACCTGGGTATTGACGCCGGCACGCAAGGACTTTCGGTCATCTTAACCGATGAAGACCTGAAGGTACTTGGAACCGGTGAAGCCGGTTACGAGATGGTCCCGAATCTTGATGAAGGATGCTACGAACAACTTCCTACTGACTGGGACAGCGCACTCTCAGACGCAATGCAAAACCTTCGCGATCAAATGAACGACGATTTCGAAGTTTTAGCAATTGGAATCTCAGGACAAATGCACGGCGAAGTTCTCGCGGACGAGAACGGCGCCGCGCTGGGACCTGCAAGACTTTGGTGTGACGCCAGAAACGAAGGAGAAGAAAACGAGCTTACCCAGGCGTTGGGCGTTAAAATGCCCAAAAGAATCACGGCTGCACGGTGGCTCTGGACGTTACGCAATCGTCCTGAACTTGCTCAACAAACCTGTCACATAACAACACCCTCGGGCTGGCTCGCTTACCAGCTCACTGGTGAATGGCTATTGGGCATTGGTGATGCGGCGGGCATGTTCCCTATCGATCAGGAAACACTTGATTATGATCTCGGGCTTTTGAAAAAATTTGACAGTGTCGCCGGCCACTCCAAGCCTCTGCATTCGCTTCTACCCAAGGTCCGGCGAGCCGGACAATCCGGAGGCACTCTGAACGCAAATGGAGCGGCTCGCCTTGGACTACCCGAAGGCACTCCCGTGGCTCCAGCCGAAGGCGATCAACCTGCCGCTCTCGCCGGCTCTCTGATTGGCGAGGCAGGAATGATCTCCTGCAGTTTCGGAACGTCCGTCTGCGCAAACTCGGTAGGCGACCGTTCATTTTCCGGGGTTAGCAAAGCAGTCGATCACTTTTGCGCGCCCGACGGCAAGCCGATCAATATGGTTTGGCTCCGAAATGGTACCACGTTTATGAACAGTGTCGTCGCCATGTTTGGCCAGGCAATCGGCGGCAATCGTGGTGAAGGATTTGAAACGGTTATTCCCATGCTACTCGACGCCGCTCCCGACTGCGGCGGCATCCTCGCACTCCCGTTTATGGACGACGAGCCCGGCATCAATGTCCAGCGTGGTGGAACTGCGATGATGATCGGTCTCAACTCAGAAAATGCCACACCGGGCAATGTAGTAAAAGCCGCTCTCTTGGCAACCATGTTCAACCTTCGTCTTGGTTGCGAAATTCTCGACGGTCAAGGATTCCCGCGAACAGAGTTAGTTCTATCTGGCGGTCTGACGAAAACGCCGGAACTCGCCCAGTTGCTTGCCGATGTCTTTGCCAATCCAGTGACTCTACTCGAAAGCGCTGAAGAGGGAACCGCTTGGGGCGCGGCACTGATGGCGAAATACCGCCGCCAACATCTTGAGGGCTCAGATCGCTCCTGGACCGAGTTCCTGGAAGAACATGCGGTGGAATCGCCAACTCAATATCTACCCCAAGCCGCAGCAGTTCCAGTCTACGAAAACGTATACCAAAAGTACAAAAAACTGGTGGATGCTCAACCCATGCTGGATCAGGCTGTCAATTAATCGTTTTACCGCGATACTTTAAAACGATGATCGCACTCGATTTTTGCAGATCAACCTGTTTTACAACAACGCGAACTGCCTGAATCCCGGTTCTCTGTTTGAGTTCTTCAATGAGCTCTTCCTCGCGATCGGGGTGGAGCATGGAGATATTGTCGTAGACAACTTCATAAGATGCCAACTTAGGCGGCTTTACTTTTTTAGGCTCTGCCACCCGCCACTCGAGGAGATAAGTCGACCCAAAGATAACGGAATTGGTAAGCAGCAATTCGAGATATGACGTTTGCTTATTTGACAACGCATTAATGACAGCCAGACCAATGACCACAAATAGATAAGTCATATCTTTCACGTCAATTGCATCGGTTCGATACCGAATGATCGCAAAAATTGCGAACAGACCAAGTGCCATCCCCAGACCTAAATCAAGTTTCTTCAAGGTAAAACAGATGAAGAACACCACTACGTTCATCACCATAAAGTTAAAAACTTGACGATGATTTTGCTGGTGAAGCCAGTAAGAAACTCCGACGACAAGATAAAGGAATACAAGATTAATCGTGAGACGGACGATTAGCTTGTAAATATCATCATCAAAAATTGGAACATCAAGAAATTCCATTAGCTTCACGTTTCTCCGGCCACAAGCGGCTAAAAGACCATTCTATCAAAAATTGGGACTACTACTTATAGCGAAGCAGTAACCGATTTAGTCCATTCCATCGGTCTGCAATCATAGCTGATGACAGCTGAGAAAAAACATCAGGTCGATGAGGATAAGATGCAAAAAGTAAAAATCACCCCTCGCGACCCGCAATATACTAACAAGTCGGGTGTAAAAAATAACAGCACGATTCGCAGCAGCAGCGGGGGCACGCGTTCAAACTCAATTGAAGTCCGTCTAGCCCGAAAGACAGCGTTTGAATTCTCGCACTACCCGCTCGGTATCGTCTGCAGTACTGATTGCACCACTAACGGCAACCCGCTGCGCGCCTGATTCAATGACTCTTGGTAGATTTTCGAGTGTAACTCCACCAATCGCGAACATCGGAAGTCTAATCTCCGCCGCCACCTCTTTTACCAATTCAAGCCCGACATGTTTTTCAAAGTGTTTGGTTGTCGAAGGAAAAACTGGCCCGACGCCAATGTAATCCGCACCTTCTAACACCGCAGCTCGCGCTTGTACCAGCGAATGAGTTGAAACACCAATCAACTTCGAAAGGCCAACAACACGTCTGGCTTCTCCCACAGTTAAATCATCCTGACCTAAATGAACGCCGTCCGCTCCCGCAGCCTTCGCTAAATCAGCCCGATCGTTCATAATGAAGGCTGTATTGCTACCGCGAGTCAATTCCGCAATTTTTTTTCCAATTGAGACAATTTCGCGGTCTGTACAATCTTTATCTCGTAATTGAACAAGGTCGACCCCGGCTTCCACCATTGCCTTAACTTGAGACTCCCATTCGCCTTGAGCGTTGATTAAGGCGTAGAGTCTGGCGTCGACGAGTTCACGCCGCCCGAATAGCGTTGCAAAAAATGATTTCTCCAATGAATAGCAGCGATACCGAATTTGCTCGACTTTTTTAGAAACATCGATATCAAGTAACTTGGAAAACTCTTCAATGGTCCGGAGCCCTTGCTGGGCCCGAGAAAAATTTGCCTTGATTGTTCCGGCCATACCTTCATCCCGCTCCTCGACGAAATTAAAATTCGCCCGACCGTCGGGTTCGTTGCCCCCCGTTCTTTGATATTCACTCGGCAACTCGATTTCAGTACCAACATCTCCAAGTGTGTCTCTCGCATGCATCCTTTGAGAACGATCGATCCCTTTACCCGCTTCAGTTAGATCATGCCGTAGACGTTTCAACTCCACTGATAAAAACTCATCATCGTTCGCAAGTCGGACATAATCCTCAACAACGCGCAATCCTTCATTTGTCCGGTTGAAAGCCGCATCCAAAATGCGAAATAAAGAAAATTCAGAATGTTTATCGTTCATTTTATTTGAGAAAAATCTGCCAGTTTGACACCTCGAAAGCTCGTTTTGTCAGTAAGCAGTAACGTGAGGATGATAATAATTAGAACTGAAAAAGAGTTTTTTCGTTGGCTCCCGTCACTCGAAAATCGGGACAACTCAATTTGATAGCGGTTTCAAAGGCATCAATAACGAATGAACCCCAGTTCAAAACTAAAACAAATACCGAGAATTTACGTATAGATCATAGGCAAACGGTCATTGCTAGTCCCCGTTAGAATCCTCCGAAACCTGTTTTTTGATTGAGATTGACCTATTTTGCGTCCAGATTGATACTAAATTGTCTCGGGGGACCTCGACTGGCAGATTTTATTGCCACACCGTTGTTTTCCGGTGGTATTTTTAATTGGAAGCTGGAGATCACCCATGCGTTGGGGTCCATTATTGCTGTGTAGCTGGCCTGGATTACCGGGTCTCTGGTGTAAAGGCCGTTGGTCTTCACTGTTTGCAGCAATTGGTTTCTCAATCCTGTTGAACATTGCGTTGGTTTCCAGTTTTCTATGGAAGTGGTCACTTGGCGAAGCATTTCCACTAATTGCCTGGCCGGCGATTTGTTTAATTTGGGCCGCAACTGCTTTAGTTTCGTATAACCGCTTGACTGACTTGGTGGCAGTTCCAACAACCGACACGGTTGCCTCCGCCGAGCGACCCGACACCTTGTTTATTAACGCACAACACGAATACTTAAAGGGACACTGGGGAGAAGCTCAGACTTTGTTGAATCGTCAAATTGAACAGCACCCGCGAGACATCGAATCTCGGCTATTACTAGCCACCTTGTTTCGGCATTCGCGGAAGTTAGATCAATCGCTTCAGCAACTTAGAGAGATAAGACGTTTTGACGAATCGGTAGAGTGGAATTTTGAGTGCGAACGAGAAGAAGAATTAATTCGAGAGATTATTTCAACGCAAGACAAGGAAAAACTCGAACATTCCTCCACATTAGAGGCAAACAAAAAAAATGAGTGGTCTGATGCCGCTTAATACAAACTCAATAATCACGTATAATCGAAACGCAAAGAAAATCACCAACTAATAAAAACGACTTTCAGATTTTGAAATCTGAACAATCGATAGATTAGGACGAGGAACAGTTATATGTACGAACGCTTTACTGATCGAGCAAGAAAGGTCATGCAACTGGCCAATCAAGAGGCTCAGCGTTTCAATCACGAATACATCGGAACCGAGCATATGCTGCTCGGGCTGGTAAAAGAAGGTACAGGTGTTGCCGCCAATGTCTTGAAAAATCTTGACGTTGACCTTCGAAAAATTCGCTTGGAGGTAGAGAAGTTAGTTCAAAGTGGTCCAGAAATGATCACGATGGGAAAACTCCCTCAAACCCCGCGAGCTAAAAAGGTCATCGAGTACTCGATGGAAGAGGCTCGTAATCTCAATCATAACTTCGTCGGTACCGAGCACATTCTATTGGGACTTCTTCGTGAGCAAGAAGGAGTCGCAGCACAAGTACTTATGAATCTCGGGCTCAAGCTCGAAGAAGTTCGTGAGGAAGTTCTCAACCTCCTTGGGAACGGTCTTGAGGGAGGGGAAGGCTCGGAACGCGGGGGCCGCGAGAGTTCAAGTGGCAGTGAAGGCAGCGAACGGAAGCAGGGTGGAAAATCGAAAACCCCCGCACTCGATAGTTTCGGGAGAGACCTAACCGAATTAGCAAAACAAGGCAAATTGGATCCCGTTATTGGTCGCTCCGAAGAAATCGAGCGTGCCATTCAGGTTCTATGCCGTCGAACCAAGAACAACCCGGTCCTTCTTGGTGAAGCCGGAGTTGGAAAAACAGCGATCGTTGAAGGTTTCGCTCAGCTAGTGGTTTCCGGGGAAGTTCCTGAAATCTTAGCCGAAAAACGGATCGTGGTTCTTGATCTAGCGATGATGGTTGCCGGAACTAAGTATCGCGGACAATTTGAAGAACGCATCAAAGCGGTAATGAATGAGGTCCGTCGTGCCAAAAACACGATTCTATTCATCGACGAATTACACACACTTGTCGGAGCAGGCGGGGCAGAGGGGGCAATCGATGCCGCCAACGTACTTAAGCCTGCTCTCGCGCGTGGCGAGATTCAATGCATTGGAGCAACAACGCTCGACGAATACCGTAAGTACATTGAAAAAGACAATGCACTGGCTCGTCGATTCCAGGAGATCATCGTTGAACCTACTTCCAATGAAGAGACCATCGAAATTCTGAAAGGACTTCGTAAGAGATACGAAGAGCACCATCGTGTTCAGATCACTGATGATGCCGTTGCCTCAGCAGTTGATCTGTCTAGTCGTTACATCACCGGTAGATGCCTTCCGGATAAAGCCATTGACGTTATCGACGAGGCGGGTGCACGTGTCCGATTACGAACAATGAGTCGTCCACCAGATCTGAAAGAAATCGACGAAGATATCGAGCGTCTCAATAAAGAGAAGGAAGACGCGGTTGCTAATCAAGACTTTGAAAAAGCGGCCAACCTGAGAGATCAGGCCGACAAGCTTCGTAAAAAGAAGGATCAAATCAAACGGGAATGGCGCGAGAAGTCTCAGGAGACTGATGGCGTGGTAGACGAAGAGGTAATCGCAGAAGTCATTTCGAAAATGACAGGCGTTCCTCTCACACGCCTATCCACCGAAGACTCGATGCGGCTGATGAAAATGGAAGAGGAACTTCACAAGAAAGTCGTCAGCCAGGACGCTGCTGTGGTGGCGATTTCGAAAGCTGTTCGAAGAAGTCGAAGTGGCTTAAAGGATCCTCGACGCCCGATCGGTTGTTTTATGTTTGCCGGCCCAACGGGTGTGGGCAAGACATTACTTTCCAAAGCGTTGGCTGAATTCATGTTCGGCGATGAAGAAGCTTTGGTTGCAATCGACATGTCTGAGTACATGGAGAAACACAACCTCAGCCGTTTGATCGGAGCCCCTCCGGGATACGTTGGCTACGAAGAAGGTGGCCAATTGACCGAGAAGATCCGCCGACGCCCGTACTCGGTCGTGCTGTTGGACGAGATCGAAAAAGCCCATCCCGATATTTTCAACATGCTTCTTCAGGTCATGGAAGAAGGACGCTTGACCGACAGCTTCGGGCGAAATATCGATTTCCGAAATGTCATTTTAATCATGACCACGAACGTCGGTGCACATGCGATAAAAAATGAATCACACTTTGGACTTCCAGGTGCCGGTGAAGATCAGTCGTTCGAAGGCATGAAGACTCGAGTTTATGACGAAATCAACAAAGCTTTCCGGCCAGAATTTCTCAACCGTCTCTCTGAGACGCCGATCATTTTCCGTCACCTTGAGAAGAAAGACCTCAAACTGGTCATTGACTTCGAATTGGCGAAGATTAGGGAGCGGCTCTCGGAACGCGGTTTTGAATTGATACTATCCAATGACGCCAAAGATTTCCTAATCAAAAAGGGAACTGACTTGGAGTATGGTGCCCGTCCATTGCGACGTGCCTTGGAAAATTATGTCGAAGATACGCTTTCGGAAGAACTGCTCAAAGGTAACTTCCAGGGTAAAAACCGTATCATTGTTGACGGAGTCAAGAATGATAAAGGTAAGATCACTGGGCTCAAATTCAACAGTGAATTTGTACCCCCACCGGAAGAACCGCCACAGGAAGAGGCGGTCGGAGTTGGCGTCGCAGACGACGATTCCGGTGATGATTCTCCGGAAAACTCTGGCACAACTGAAGATTAAGCCACAGTTCTAAGTTGGATTAACGAATTCAAGCCCCGCTGGAATCAGCGGGGCTTGTTTCATTTCGGAACTTGAATCCAACCTGCTACTGAAATCTCGCCTCCAGCCACCAGCTGATTTCACTCAAAACAGTAGCGTCAAGAGTTTCTTCAATGATCACATAATTACTCGGTGAACCGGTCTCACATTTTTGAAAAAGATGGTTTAACCCCGGTAACAAAATCTGTGTGAAATCCTGATTCCCAGCCTTGTCCATCGCAGATTTTATGGCAGGCATGTTCAGCTGAGGATCAACTTGAAGATCATTCTCACCAATCAGAGAAAGGACTGGGCAATGCGTTCGGCTAAGTGCGGTCGCCGGGTCAAATTCCAAAAAATATTTCATCCACTTTGACTTGAACATCATTGTCGTTTTTGTCGCAACATCGTTTAGACCATATTTCAATTTCTCGTCCTCGCTTAAATCAGCAAAAATGCCATTTAGCGAATTGGCGAACGCTTCATCCATGGGAAGATTCTCATTTGATCTGGTAAGCGCAAGCCGTAACAACTCATCCTGCAGGTCAAGAATTTCATCTGGCAGACCCGCAACTGCTGCAATCTTTCTTGTCTGGTTTAAAACAATCTCGCGCCCGGTCACGCCCGTTCCAGCTAATAGAATGACACCCGCAACATCCGCATTGCGGCTCGCTACGATTGGCCCAATAATCCCTCCTTCACTATGGCCGGCAAGAACAATTTTCTCGGGATCAATCTTCGGATTTTGTTGGGTCCACTCAAACACAACCTCCAAATCATTTGCCAGATCCGCCGTCGTCGCGTCGACAAAACTGCCCTTGGATTCTCCAATCCCTCGGTCATCGTAACGCACAACGGCGAATCCTTTTTTGGTCAAATAATCAGCAATGACTAAAAATGGACGATGCTCAAAGATCGTTTCATCGCGATCCTGCGGGCCGGAACCACTTGTCAAAATCACTGCGGGAAAAGGGCCTTGCCCCTTTGGCGTTGTGACGGTCCCGGCAAGTACTACATCGCTTGAATATTTTTTGTCTATCGAACTCGACTGTACTTTAAAATCGTCAGATTCATAATCAAAAGGAGGCTTAGGCGTTTGAGGCCGCTTTAACTCAGGTGACTTTGTTTGCTCGATTGGAATTCGTTTCAACACCAAAGGAAGTTTGGCACCGGATTGAATCCAGGTTCCGTCAATCACTTTGCCGTCAGCCTCAAGCTTACCTATCACCTTGGCTGCCGTCGCTGGGATCGTCATCGTAACCCGATCCCCTTTTTGTTCAAAACCACCCTCTAATCCGTTGATTCCTTCGGTAAAGCTGTCTAGCTGGATCGACTTCTTCCCCTGAAAATTCACGAATACGCGAAACTGAAAATCAAAGTGTTTGGGGCCGGCTTCCATCTTGCCCACCCACGTCTCAATGTGTTTCGCAGGCTTCCAATCGTCAACAAGCTTAAACTCTACATTGAAATTTAGCCCCTGAGTGAACACTCCAGTTACCACGGTTTGATCTGCATTCATGTCACCGGCAAAAGAAACTCCCAGTTTCTTAATTTCAAATGTCAACTGCTTCGCCGTTCGCTCAACCTTGTCAAATGGGATAGGAGTCGCCACCTGATCCAAGCTCACCATCACCCCACTGTATGTACCGTCCTTTTCAGGTTTCAACCGCAACTGAAGTCGCAGTTGCTGTGGGCCAACTTTTAAAATACCCATCCATGTTTCGGATTTTTCCTGCCCAAAACACTGATTGATTGGTGTCAGTAGCAAAATGGCAACCACCCCAGCGATTATCCAGCGCGAACAAAGCGAGAGATCGAAAGTCGCGTTACTCGATGTTTGAGCCATTTCAAATTTCTCCAACAAAAACAATAGGGGTAAGAAACGCACCGTTTATACCATCGCACGGATCAATTACTAAATAATACTCGCTTGAACCAATTTCCCCGGATTCGACTTGGACATTCTCGTAGAATAACAGCCGACCCAAATGCTAAAACTCAAATCGCCCCGCTTTTTTGTTGGTTAAAAGGCACAACCTCTAATTCCTTCCCCGCGCCCCCCCCAATAAACGGTTGCTCCGGTCAAGAAAGGGCTCCGGTTTGCTTCGAAACCAACGGGAAAAAACACCTCGATCATGGAAATCCGTTGACTTTTAGGGATTGACGGTTGCGATGCCTGTAAGAATAGGTATCTTAACTGGCAGTGCGGCCTTAAGTAGATGTAGATTCTGGCAGGCACTGTTAGATTTCTTTTTAGGATTTTGAGTAATGGCTGAAGGTACAATTAAGCGTTTGACTGACAAAGGTTTTGGATTCATTGACACTGGGACAAGCCAGGACATGTTTTTCCATTCATCAAACGTAGAAGGCGTCGGATTCGACGATCTTCGTGAAGGACAAACGGTAACTTACACCGAAGGTATGGGTCCAAAAGGTCCACGCGCTGAGAACGTAACACCTGTCGATTAAGACTACATTCATTGAATGTTTTCAAGGAAAGCCGGCTTTTTAGCCGGCTTTTTTTATTGGCTTCCACACAACTGCCCCCAATTCCGCAGCTATAACTCGATCAAGCAGGGCTCAATACCGACAAAGCCAAATCACCCCCAATAAAATGGGCCTCTGTTACCAGTTCTATCACAAACTTATTTTGCTTAATCGCCAGCGCAGACCAGTCGAATCCCGAGGAATTATTCGCTAGCACTCATTGCTGTGACCAGTCGATAGCATATGGTTTTTATAATGAAACTCGCTCGTTTCTTAGGAATTAACCAGCGTGAGAAAATCGAGCGAGGCAAACCCTCTCGTCTTTCTACCACCAGTCAGAAATTCTTTCCTAATCGTTAAAGTTACTCAAGCTGCACCGGTGTTAAGTCGATGACAGAGATATGTATCCGTGGGGGGCACCACAGTACAGGCGTGCGCGCAGATTGTGCACTAATTTTATGTCGACCGTTGCCTCTGACAATTCGAAGCCCCAGCTATCCACCCGAATTACGGGATGGTTCACCGACTGGGTATCGGACTGGGGCGAATTGGTAATCTCAAGCTGTGTTTCCCTTGGCGATTTTTGCCTTTTCATATTTAGCACCTTTCGCTGGATGTTTAGCCGTATACCTCGGGGTGAAACTCTCTGGCCAAACTTTTACCAAGTTGGTGTTTCAAGTTTGCCCGTAGTCGCTCTCACAGGCACCTTCATTGGCGTCGTCCTTGCATTGCAGAGCAGCTCGCAACTTGGCCACTATGGATTAACGAACCAATTGGGCGGAGTCATCAACTTGACCCTGGTGCGCGAACTTGGACCGGTTCTCGCAGCGACTATGCTGGCCGGTCGAGTCGGCAGCGCAATGGCAGCCGAACTGGGGACGATGCGTGTCACCGAACAAATCGACGCCTTATCAGCGATGGGAGCAGACCCCATTCACTATTTAGTCGTGCCACGTTTTCTTGCATGTCTCTTCTTCATTCCAACACTCACAATTATGGCTGATTTCATGGGTGTCGCTGGCGGCTATTTCTACAGCAACATCTGGCTGAATATCGATCAGCATTACTACTGGACGAACAGCGCAAAATTCGTCAACAACTTCGATCTGTTCACTGGGATTTTGAAAAGTCTATTTTTCGGGTCTGCGATTTCTCTAATTAGCTGCTACCAGGGGTTTAACTGCAAAGCAGGGGCTGAAGGAGTGGGTAAAGCAGCAACCTCATCTTTCGTGTTTGCGTTCATCGTCATTTTGATTCTCGACTTAAGCCTTGGTCTAACACTCAAGGCTGTATACGAGTCGTGGTACCCTGGAGGGACTTATTAAAATGATGATTGAACAACTACTTGATCAAGAACAAGAATCAATTGTCGATGTCGAAAGCTTGTCTGTTACCTTTGGCAGCCAAGAAGTTCTCAAAGACATCACACTAAGAATTCCGCCCGGACAAACACTCGCTTTACTGGGTGAAAGTGGTTGCGGCAAAACCGTATTGATGAAGTCAATTATTGGTTTAGTGAAACCAACCTGTGGAAAGATCGAATTTGACGGTGAAAACATCAATCAACTTACCGAGAGACAGCTCAGTCGCATGCGTCTGCGGTACGGGTTCATCTTTCAGAATGCCGCGCTATTTGACAGCATGACCATCGGACAAAACGTCGCCTTTCCGTTGCGGCAACACGGGAGGTTCTCAGACAACCAAATACGGGAAATGGTACTGTCCCGGTTATCCGAAGTTGGCCTGCCGGATTCAGTCGTTTTCAAAAAACCGGCAGAACTTTCCGGAGGCATGAGAAAGCGAGTGGGGCTCGCACGAGCGCTCATCATGAATCCAGAATTAATTATGTACGACGAGCCAACGACCGGACTCGACCCCATCATGAGCGATGTAATTAATGAACTCATTCTGCGAACACGGTCTCGAAACCCCGTGACCAGTATCGTCGTCACTCACGACATGCACACCGCCCGTAAGGTGGCAGACCGAGTCGTGATGCTGATTCCAAGGCAACGACTCGACCCGGGTGAAAACCAGGTTATTTTCGACGGCTCGGTCAAAGAACTTGAAACTTGTCGCGACCGCCGGGTACAGCAATTCGTCAATGGCGAAGCAGGCGAGCGTTTGATGGAGATGCGCGCTAATGGCCACGACCAATAAACTTTTTGTTAACTGACTTTTACGATAACTGAAATCAAAAACTTCGGCTTCCGAAGGTGAACAACATGGATGAAAGAATCTTAAAATTTCGAGTCGGCATTCTTGTCGTTATCTCGATGCTGATTTTAGGGATTTTGATCCTCACCATCAGCGGAAAACCATTCTTTGGCAGTTCCTACCAAATCTCAGGACAGACGGACGATGCAGCCGGCATCTCCAGTGGAACACCCATTAAGAAATTTGGGTTGCCGATTGGACGCGTTACCAAGGTAGCTCCTTCGGCCGATGGAAAGGGAGTTACCTTATGGATGAGTATTCAGGAATCCGATGACAACGGGCAGAAGCAAATGATTGACACTTCCAAAGAAATGGCAGTGATCGGCTCCGAATCTATTCTCGGTGATGTCGTTATCAACATAGTGCCCACACAAGAGGGCTACGAAAAAAGCAACAATGAGTCAGAAATTTATATCGCAAAAAATAATCCGATCGAAGCAGTTCTCGGAGAACAAGGCTCGAAGATTGTGTCGAATTTAGAGAGCATATTATCTCCCAATGCTGACGTGAAAACAAATTTCGGCGATACCGTAACCAAGATCTCGAAAGCTGCTGAGACCATTACTACAATGTTTTCCACTCAACCCGACGAAGAAGATTCGTTAAATGTTGCTAGCGCGATTGCGAATCTCAAAGAGACCTCAGATTCAATCAAAGACATGTTTCAGCGGGACAAGGATAAACAACCCAATTTCGCAGACGCCATTGCGAACTTTGATAACCTACTGGGAGCCAACGGAGAAAAACCAATAACTTTTCGCAATACGCTCAACAGTATCGACAAGAGCATTAAGATCACGTCGAGCAGTATTAAGGATGCATCAGACGCAGCTAAAAACACACTAGAGAGTTACGAAGAAATTCCCAAAAAATGGACCGGGACGGTTAAGGACAGAGTTATTAAGTTTTTCGACGATGCAGATAAAACTGTTTTGAGTTGGAAGCCGGAACCGAAATCACTGCTAGGAAAAGCCCTGACGGACGAGGTACAGGACCGCGACTTCAATGAGACCATTAAAGACATTGCCAAGATTACTCGCGCCACAAAAGACATCGTGGAGAATAAAGCAATTGAAAGTATCCTCGTAAAGCTCGACCTCCTCCTCACCGATTTGCGGTACTTTGGAGATTCACTTGCCCGCAACCCTGGCTCCATCGCGAGAGGTGCGCTGAGACCTCGCAACGACTTCGGGCCCAAAAGTTCACCTTCAATCATCTGGGAAGAGGACGGTTACTTTCAGGAATGAAACCGATCTCCCACCCCCAACTCGACAGCATCCAAACGGGAAAACCGCGAACCTATTCGCAAACCAACCCTCGCTCTAACAAAATTGAACAGTGGATCACTTCGTTCAACAAATCCGCCGTCGAGAACTGGGTAAATGTAACGACCACTGGAATTGACGGTGATGAACAAGCCGACAAAAAGAACCATGGCGGTATCGACAAAGCGGTGTTGGTCTACTCGGCCGATCATTTTAATTATTGGCAAAATCAACTGGGTCTTACGGCGGTCGCGCCGGGCGCGTTTGGAGAAAACCTCACTGTCTCAGGACTGGACGAATCCAACGTATGCCTAGGCGACCAGTTTTTAATCAACGACGTCTTGCTGGAAGTCTCCCAACCCCGACAGCCCTGCTGGAAGCTCGCGAGACATTGGCAGCTCGAGGACCTGCCCAAACTTGTCGTCAAAACTGGCTACAGTGGGTGGTATTGCCGCGTCATTGAAGGCGGTCAATTCAAACCTGAAACCCCAATCGTACGCGTAACCAATCCTCATCCGGACTGGTCCATCCAACGTGTTCACCAAGTTTTCCACCAATCTCCAGCGAACTCAGGCGAATTGAATGAACTCCTGAGCATTTCCGTTTTATCGGCGGCCTGGAAAACGACCGCCAAACCCGAGGGGGGCCCCCACAGGGGTTAGAACCGATAATTGGTAGAAGCATCCAATGCGCAATGTTTTGGCGGAAAAAGTCTAGCGTACCGGATTCGAAATCGTTCCGCGTTGCACATTCATCCGCAAATCATTCGCCCGATCTAACAGCATATTTCCCTGCACCTGCGTCTTGGGTTCCATTTGAAATTCCATGACGCGCTCGTCCCGTATTTCGCGCGGCCAAAAATTTTCCGTCACAAAACTGACAGGAAAGGTCTCGTACCACCTCGGTTTCACCCGCTGTTGTACCTTGATGGTTTTATAGCCGTCTTTCTCAAGCTGAACTTCCCGCGTCCCGTTATAAGTGAACGGCACCGAAAGAGGAGTCAGACCAATCGACTTTCGATCAATCGTGACCAAAGCACCTTCCGGTTGGCTGCGAACGATAAATCTTCGCTGAACACAACCGCTCAGACTGATTAAGGTCAAAGCAGAGACCGCCAGCAATACCATGAAACCGTTTTCAGTGTTTTTCAAACTCATATCTGAAATTCGCAAATTAGCTCATGTGAGTTGTTAAACAGCAGGAATTACCCTTCAAGTCTCTCCGGGAAAACTCGTTCACATTTCAGCAAATGCGACGAGCTGCACCATAATTGATGATGCGGAGGCGGAGTCTACAAATCGAATGCGTCTTCGAACAGACCAATTCTTCCAATCGCATGGTTAACATGAATACCGAATAAAGCAAATGAGCGTTTTGCAACGACAATGAGCTGCGATTCGTGCACCAAAAACAACATTTTGGGTGGGCAAATCTTAATAATCCCCGTTTTTCAGAAAGTGATTGCACGTTAGGATGGTACACTTGCAAGCATTCGACACACGGTCCGGAAATATATGAGTGAAAGCCTTTTAAACTGGGATGACTATATCCAAGTCGCTTCACTCAGCGACGTTGGCATGCGTCGCGCAACCAACCAAGATAATTTCTCGGTGTCGCTGGCCAGTAGCATGGAGCAGTGGCAGCGAAAAGGCCATGTCTTTATTGTGGCTGACGGGATGGGTGCTCATGCTGCCGGTGAACTCGCCAGTAAATTGGCCATTGACCATATCCCTCATCTCTATGCTAAGTACAACGAGAGTTCAGCCCCCGAAGAAATGCGTAAAGCGGTTGAAGGGGCGAACAGTGAAATTCATCGACGTGGTCAAGCAAATGAAGAATTTCACAACATGGGAACGACCTGTAGCGTCCTAACCATTCTTCCCGAGGGTGCCGTATGTGCCCACATCGGCGACAGCCGGATCTATCGTTTGACACAAAACAGAATTGAACAACTTACGTTTGACCATTCTCTCGTCTGGGAAATGAAATTTGCTGGACAATTGTCGGAAGAAGAAGAGAAACTCGGAAAGATTCCCAAAAACGTCATTACGCGATCTCTCGGTCCTTACGCCGAGTGCAATGTTGATCTCGAAGGCCCATTTCCAATTCAGGTTGGTGACACTTTTCTGCTCTGCAGTGATGGTCTCACCGGAGTCATTCCAGACACGGAAATTGGCTCGATTCTCGCCAACATGTCCCCCGATGAAGCCGTCAAAGTTTTGGTAGATCTTTCTAATCTACGCGGTGGACCTGATAACATTACCGCGGTCATCGTAAAAATAGGTCATCCCAAACTAGCAACCTCAGGTAATCACTCTTCCGGGGCATCGAACCGCAGTTCAGCTTCTAATAAGCCTCTGGTACCCGCGACATTTTGGGGCGTATTCATTGGTTCAACGATTGTTACCCTACTCCTTTATTTTCTTGGTTTTTGGCAGATATCCCTCCTCACGGGCGCGGTCTCGTTAGCCTCCGTTGGCTATCTAGTTGCGCGTTTGATTAAAAACTCCTTTCAAGGTAATCACGGCAGCATTGGCCAGGTTTTAGGGAAAGGTCCCTACGTCCGATTGGGTTGCGCATCGAGTGGGCAATTTGCCAAGCAACTGGCTGATATGCTTCGCAAACTTCAAGAAGGCGCCTTGCGAGAAAATTGGAAAGTTGACTGGCCTCAACTCAAATCGATGACGACAAAAGCCGAACAGGCGACCAAGGCAGAGGATCACTCGACCGCCATCGCCAATTATGGCCGAGCTGTCAGTTTCCTGATGGATCAACTGAGAAATCAAGAGGATGCCAGTAGCTCATCGATTGAATTGTAATCCAGACTTCTGACTCGTTCAGTTTGCAAAATCCCCTGACTCTTTTGCTTCCGTCTCTCCAGCCCACTGCCCTCGAATTATGGTTCGCAGGCTCACTGGTTGCCAGCAATCTCTAGCGGCCCCAACTTTACTTTCTGGCTGGTGATCCCGGTTCTATTTAGATGCTACCAATGAGGATCTCTCCGACACGTGGTAAATTCCTGCCCAAATTAGCAAAAACACCATTTGACAGCAATTCAGGTCGTAACTGACATTGCCTGCGATCCCCCGTCCCTGTAATTTTCGAGCCCCGATAGTTTGGGGTCGAGACTTTAATCAAATCCAAAGATTTCAACCTTCGGCGGTTCTAAATTCTGGAGATCGTTTTGTTTGCTTTACGGCGAATTCGTTATCAAATGTACTTTGGTGTGACCACCTTGCTGGTCATCATCACATTGCTATCGATCGTCAGCCTTCAAGGTGCTTCCAAATACCGCAACTTAACCAAAAGCATCAATCAGCGGTCAACCGAAATACCGCTGGCAATTGAACTCGGTATCGCTGTTAGTGACTTGCGGTCTCAACTCTGGGACGCCAACCGCACACAACAGGAAATCCAGCCGTACTGGGAGGAGTTCAATCCTAAACAGGGTAAACGAGATCCTCTTTGGCAAATAAACATTCAAGCAAAGCTTAAAAAAACCGAAGAGGCATTCAAGAATTATCAGAACAAAATAAATAATGGCAGAGAGTTTGATCAGGGCATCACAACAACGCAAGAAGAGAAGAATAACCTGGACAAATTCAAAAAGATGCTCGACATCGTCAAAGACAATGTCAACAGCCACAATGACGTGTTTGAATCCTCTAACAACTTTGATGTGATTGAAGCAAAGCTAACTGAATTGCAAGATCTGTACATTCAGTTCCCAGTCAGCATGCAGCAGCGAATGGAATCATTTTCAGAGGATGCTCGAACTGAGTATCGTGCCTGGATGACGATTAGTGGTCTAGCTGGAATTGCAGCGTTTGGACTGACTGGATTTTTGATTTTTCGTTTTCAGCATCGTATTATCCGGCCACTGGAACTGTTGATCGAAGGTTCACGGCAGGTCACCGCAGGGAATTATGACTTCCGAATTCAACTTAAAACAAATGACGAGGTTGCGGAATTGGCCGATGCCATGAACGCCACAACCGCAAGTTTCCAATCGATCAAATCTGATTTGAATCAGCAGGTCAGCCAACGGACTCGTGAAGTGGTGCGAAGTGAAAAAATGGCCAGCGTAGGTTTTCTCGCCGCCGGTGTCGCCCATGAGATCAATAACCCACTCGCCTCCATCGCGTGGTCGGCCGAATCACTTGAAACTCGAATCCAGGACATCTTAAATCCGACGAATGAAGCCCAGTCGTCAGACATCGACTCTGAAATTGAGGACATGAAGAAATACCTTCGCCGCATTCAGGACGAGGCATTTCGATGTAAAGGAATCACCGCAGGTCTTCTCGATTTTTCGAGAATGGGCGATGCAAAAAAATCGGACGTGAATCTCTCAGAAATCATTCATTCGGTCGTCAACATCGTAAAACCGTTAAGCAAATACCGAAACCGGAAAATCGACGTAGACGCCGACACCTCGATTTCAGCCGTTGGCAACGAACAGGAAATCAAACAGGTAGCGCTGAACTTGATCACTAACGCGCTGGGTTGTGTCGAGGAGAATGGATTAGTCCGTATCCAGTTGAGGCAGGAAGATAATTTCGCTGAACTCATCGTGGCAGATAACGGATGCGGAATGACAGCCGAAGTTCAAAAACATCTCTTTGAACCCTTCTTCACGCGACGACGCGATGGGCAAGGGACCGGACTCGGCCTATCAATCACTTACCAAATCATTGAAGAGCACGGTGGAAAAATCACCGCTCACAGCGATGGCCCGGGCTTTGGCTCGGAGTTCAGAGTCTGTTTGCCACTGGCAAAATCAGATTCTACGAAACATAAATATATTGCAGCCTGATTATATTGAGAAAAACTTTGGCCAATCAAAAATCCCTAAAAATCTTATTCGCCGACGACGAAATCCATCTTCAGGAACTAATCGCGGCCGAACTCCCGCGCATGGGACATAAAGTCACCGTTTGTCCAGATGGAACGACCGCAGTCAGTGCTCTCGAAAAGGACACTTTTGATTGCGTTATCGTCGACCTTGACATGCCCGGCCTCAACGGAATCGAAGTCATCCGTCGCACGAAAGAGCTCTCCCCAACGACCGAGGCAATTGTGCTCACAGGAAAGGGTTCCACCGAAACTGCGGTTGACGCCCTTCGATTGGGAACGTTTGAGTATCTCCAAAAGCCGTGCAAACTCGTTGACCTCAAAACGCTGCTGCAACAAGTCGCACTGCGACGCGAGTTAAACAACAAGATCTACTCACTTCAATTGCGACTTGACCGCGTTGAAGGTAAGCCGAAGATGATTGGCAATCATCGGTCCATGCAACGGGTGCGTGCACTAATTGAAAAAGTAGCTCCAACAGAATCAACGGTGCTCGTTGTTGGTGAAACCGGAACAGGGAAAGAACTGGCTGCTCGCGCTGTGCACGACCAAAGTAATCGAAGCGACAACCCTTTCGTAGCGATTAATTGCGGAGCGCTTCCCGAAAACTTGATTGAAAGTGAATTATTCGGCCATCGTAAAGGCGCTTTCACGGGTGCTGACGAACAGCGGAAAGGCCTCTTTGAAGTCGCTAATGGTGGTACGCTATTCCTCGATGAAATCGGCGAACTCCCGAAAGCAACCCAATCCACATTACTACGAGTTCTTGAATCCGGTGAAATCCGACGCGTTGGCGACAGCGAAGCGTTTCAAGTCGATGTTCGAATCGTCTGTGCTACACACCGAAACCTGCACCAGATGGTAGCCGAAGGAGAGTTCAGGCAAGACTTAATGTACCGCATTAACACCTTCGAAGTACAACTTCCGGCGCTTCGGGATCGGGTGGAAGACATCCCTGAACTTGCCCACCATCTACTCGGGAGACACCGCCCTGAGGCATCCCCTCAAAACCGCTCACTCTTGCAAGCTTTCGATGCGGAGGCGCTGAAAACGCTCCAATCCCATCGCTGGCCGGGAAACATTCGGGAACTCGCCAATGTCATTGAACACGCTTCCATCCTCTGCGATGGCTTACCCGTGAAATCAAGCGATCTACCAAATTATTTTTCTCAAGCTTCTTCTAACTCGCGATCCGTTGCCGCGACGGGAAAATCATTGAGAGAAATTGAGATGGCAACGATCCACGCCACGCTGGATTCTTTCAACGGAAATAAAACAGCCGCGGCACAACAACTTGGAATCAGTTTAAAAACACTCTACAACAAATTAAACAGTGAGGTGATCAACCGAGTCGCGTAGCCGACGGAAGACGTGTGAGTGAACTCAAATTATCAGAACTCAAATCGTCAAAACTCGATCTCGTCCAACAATTTCCCATTGTTCGGCAACGTTTCCACCCACAATCACGTGGGCAGCTTGATACACTGCCGAAGTCGGGCATGCATGCCGTGGAAACGCGATTAGATGATCTCCAATCTTAAATTGATTGGCATCAGGTGTATGAATGACCAAATGCTCTTCAGAGTGGGTCAGCTCCTTAACTGAGCTTAACTCTGGAAACGCCAACCTCTGACCAGCAGGCTGGTCTGCTGCACAGGCTTTATGACCAACATCAAGTGTCAGTTCATTCGCGCGATTGCAACTAACCACACGTGTTAATATTGCCAATGCTGGTTGAAATTTCATTTCTGGGAAACGTGTTGCCATATCATCATCATGGTAAACGGTCGTCCCGGGACTCAATTCTAAATTGGGCTCTCCATGATCTGCCAGCACAGGGAACGATCCCGTTCCCGCAGCAACGATACAAGGAACCGGCAGACCGCTTAATAATAACTGATCGCGAAATCTGATCAGCTGATCCCAGCCTGCATTTACCGCTCCAGTACGCTCAGCCAAATCGCATTGTCGATGCTGACCGTCGTACCAATGCAGTCCGCCTATTTTAAGTGCGTCCGAACTGTAAATCATCTCGTATAACTCGATCGCCCGTGGACCGATTGAAATCCCGGTTCGGTTCATTCCAGAATTCAAATCCACCAAAACTCTTATCGAAACGCCTGGATCGCCAGACTCCTGAATCGCTCGAGACAATTGAGTCACCGCTTGCGGATGGTCAACAAGCGTTGCAAGTTCGACATCAGGGTATTTCTGCGCGAGGCGCACTAAACGTTGAAGATTGGGGCCAACCATTTGATAAGCAATGAGAATATCCTGCACCCCTACATCGGCGAGCATTTCGGCTTCCGCAATCGTCGCGCATTTATGACGCGTCACCCCCAACCGCAATGCAATCTTAACAACTTCCTGCGTTTTATGCGTTTTACAATGCGGGCGGAGACGCTCAGGGCCTCCCGCAATCCGAACCATCTCTACAAGATTCTGCTCAACCAGATCCCTGAAAATAAGAAGTCCAGGTGAAAACACTGACTCGGCATTTTCGATTCTGTAAACTTCGGGCTTCCAATACATACTATTCCTCATCTGCTGGAGACAGAAAACTATTCCTGGACGGTTAATACTCTATCTCCCCTTTGTCCGACAGGAGAATGAGCTAAAATCGGAGCTTCCACAATCTTCTGAGCAAACGCACCATCGGCGAATGCTACCTACGGAACTCTATTATGAACCAACGAAAGATTCTCGTCACGGCGGCTTTGCCTTATGCAAACGGCCCCATCCACCTCGGTCATCTCGTCGAGTATATCCAAACCGACATCTGGGTGCGCTTTCAAAAACTCAGAGGCCACAATTGTTTGTTCATGTGGGCCGATGACACTCATGGCACCGCAATAATGATCCGTGCCCGCAAAGAGGGGCGAAGGGAAGAAGAGGTGATCGCCGAGGCAAACGCTGAGCATCAGCGTGATTTCGCCGGTTTTCAAATCCAATATGACAACTACGGCAGTACGCATAGTGACGAAAACAAAAGGCTATGCGGTGAAGTATGGCAATCGATTCGAGACTCCGGACTCGTTAAGGAAAAAGATGTCGATCAGCTTTTCGACACGGAACAAGGCACTTTTTTAGCCGACCGCTTCGTGCGTGGAACTTGCCCGGAATGCAATGCTGAAGATCAACCGGGGGACAACTGCAGTAAGTGCGGCACCACCTACTCACCAGCCGAATTAATCAATCCTGTAAGTACGCTCTCGGGGAGCACCCCGGAAATCCGAACGGCGAAACATCTCTTTATCGAGCTCGAGCAACTTCACGAATTCCTTGAGGACTGGACTCAATCCGGAGACCACCTGCAACCCGAAGTTGCCAATTACCTTAGAGGACATTTTCTCGGTGATCCCCAAAGTACCGAGGGCGCTAAGCCGCTAAGAGACTGGGACATCTCACGCCCCGCACCCTATTTCGGTTTTGAAATCCCGGACTGCCCCGGCAATTACTGGTACGTCTGGTTCGACGCTCCGATCGGTTACATTGCCTCAACGCAACAGTGGTGTGAACGCAACGGAGACACACTTGATAACTGGTGGAAAAACGATGCAGCTGAAATCCACCATTTCATTGGCAAAGATATCACCTACTTCCACACGCTGTTCTGGCCGGGAATGCTAAAATCAGCTGGATACAGCCTCCCTACGAAAGTGCACATCCATGGCTTCCTGACCGTGAATGGTGAAAAAATGTCAAAAAGTGTGGGCACCGCTTTTAAAGCAAACACTTACCTCGACCACCTCCCGCCTGCAGCCCTCAGGTATTACTACGCTTCCAAATTGGGTTCGCGGCTTGACGACATCGATCTGAATTTCGATGAGTTCATTTCCAAGGTTAATTCTGATCTCGTAGGAAAGGTCGTCAATCTTGCGTCGAGAAGTGCAAAATTTGTTAAAGATACCGGCCTTTCAGCCAGCTACCCTGACGACGGAGGCCTATTTGAATCAGCAGCGAAAGCCGGCGGTGAAATTGCCAATGCCTACGAAAACTGTGATTACAACAAAGCCATGCGATTAATCCTCGAGCTTGCTGATAAGGCTAATCCATTCGTCGAAAACGCCGAACCCTGGAATCTCCGGAAAGACCCTGCAAAAGCTCAAGAACTACAAGACGTCTGTACTGTGGCTTTGAATTTATTCCGACAGCTGGTGATCTACCTCTCACCAGTTCTGCCGGATCTTGCAGAAAAGACAGGCGAACTTTTAAACGACCCTCTAATCCACTGGGACCAATCTCAAACTCCTTTGACTGGCAATCCAGTTTCCAAATTTAAACACATGATGAAACGAATCGAAGAGAAAGACGTGAGAGCAATGGAAGAAGCAAGTAAAATCGAAGCTGAGCAAGAAGCCGCACAGACCGAAAATAATTCGGAGCAATTCGCGGACAGCGAGCAGCCCATGATTGACGAACCAATGACCGACGAATGCACGATTGAAGACTTTATGAAGGTTGATCTTCGCGTCGCCCGAATTGTCAAAGCTGAACATGTCGAAGGAGCACGCAAACTTTTGAAATTGACTTTGAGCCTGGGAGGTGACCACCGCAAACAGGTTTTCGCCGGAATCAAAGCAGCTTACGAGCCCGATCAATTGGTTGGTCGGCTCGTTGTGATGGTTGCCAACTTGAAACCACGTCAGATGAAGTTTGGACTAAGTGAAGGGATGGTTTGCGCCTCAGGTCCCGGTGGAGAAGAGGTGTTCCTTTTAACCCCGGACGAAGGCGCAAAACCAGGGCAACGCGTCCACTAATTCGAGACTGTATTTAAATCGAATTTAATTAGAGATGTGTACAGCCGTCCGCGTAACCAGCGATAGGTGTTGATGAATTTACGGCAGAAAATAGCCGATCGCTTAATTCTCCAAGCGTCGACAAACCGAGTCGACGCGGGGGATTTAACCCGTCAGGCAATCGAGACCCCTTCGGGAAAGGCTGAAGCTTGGGCTGCATTTCCGGAAAACGATCCAACTGCCCCCACCAACACGTTGCTTCTCAAATTCCCAGGAACCGGAGGTCGGGCAGAACGCAGCAGTTCCCATCCGTCTGAGTTTTGGAACGATCTGAAATGTGCTTCCTGGACCATCAATCACCGAGGGTACGGTCAAAGTGACGGGCCACCATCGCTTCAAAATTTTGTAGAAACCTGTGAGTCAGTTTGGGCCAAAGCGGAACAACTATTCCCAGATCATCGCATCGTCCTGTACGGCAATAGCCTCGGCTGTCTCTCCGCACTATACCTTTCATCGCGACACCGTGCATTTGGGCTTTACCTGCGCAACCCGCCGCCGCTCGCTGAGTTGATTTCAAAACGATTGAGATATAATTGGTGGAATTTTGGAATGGCTCGACTGATCGCCAAGCAAATCCCGGGTTGCCTTAATCCTCAAAAAAATGCTCAGCAAAGCCACTGTCCAACCTTGTTAGTACAATCAGAGTGCGACGGTTTAGTTCCACCCCGATTTCAAAATTTAATTGCTGACTCCTATGCCGGCGAGCTAAAAAAAGTAGTTTTAAAAGCAGCAGATCATGGCTCCCCTGTACCCGAGCAGCAAGTCGAAGAATATATTAAAGCTGTTCAGTGGCTCGGGGAACGGATTGCTGCCTATCAACCGCACTCCACAAAGTCCTGACGGAATACCCCAGCCAAAGACCACGATCTCTTGCTAAATTTGAGTCGTCTACATTTCTGTGAATCCCTCGTTAATTAAATCGAGATAAACATGTCCATGAAGCTTTTGACTGTGCGACTTTTTTTGTTTTCATTGATTTTCGCAACTGCAACCAACTCGTTTGCCAACGGGGATGGTGCTTTTGAAGAAACTCGACATTCCTTTATTGGGTTCGGGAAAGCCACGGGAATCGTGATTGTAAATGAGGCGGGCACCGTTGAGTGGAAAATGCCTCTGCCGGCAAGTGACGGCTGGATGCTCGATTCTGGCAACATCATCGCCGCCATTTACCCTTGCAAAGACTTCCCCCAAGGGGGAGTTGCCGAAATTAATCGACAAAACAAGAGCATCATTTGGGAATACCAAGGACAACAAAAAGAAATCAGCACCGTCCAGCCGCTAGGGGAAAACCGCTATCTCGTGACCGAACTTGGAGCCGAACCAAGAGCCATCATAATCAACCAAAAAGGTGAGTTACTTAGCTCGACGCCGCTTGACTGCCAAAAAGCCAATGCCCATATGCAGACCCGTATGCTGCGGATGCTGCCTAATGGAAATTACATTGCCCCGCACTTACTTGATTTCGCGGTCAAAGAGTATGAGCCAATCACCGGAAAGGTAGTTCGCGTTTTTAAGACCGATGATCGTGGAAGAGATAAACGCGATTGGCCCTTTACGGCCATTCGCCTCAAAAACGGGAACACAGTAATTGGTTGCACAAATGGCAACCGGGTCATTGAAGTCAACTCCGAAGGAAAGATCGTTTGGAGTGTCGACAACACAGACATCGGCGAAAAACTAATTTCGGATGCCTGTGGTGTTCAAAGATTACCCAATGGCAACACCGTGATCACGAGCTATTACGCTAAAGGGGACCAAGTCAAGCTAACCGAAGTCACACCCGAAAAAAAAGTAGTTTGGCGATTTAACGCATTGCCTTCTAGCTTTCATCACTTCCAAATCTTAACCACCAACGGCAAACCACTGGCAAACGCTTTGAGATAAGTAAAGCCTCCTCCTTACATTCTCTATCTGGAAAGACGATCTTGACTCGTGGCGAGAGACTTCAACTCCTCGATAATGGACAAATCAAACAAACAAAAGCTGAATTCCCGCGATGAGAGAATTTCGCTCACCCGCAGCTTTTCTCGACTATTCGCGCGGCGCTCTTCGAGCAAATCAACTGCCGGCGACGCATAATCGATCAATTGTTGATTCAACTCATCAATGGCAACATGGCGTTCACGCGATTTTGGAAAGGCTGACTTCCCGAACGCCCATGCTCGCTTTTGTGCAATCAACTCCTTAACCAAATCTGACGGTTCGTCAATAAATCGCTCGGGATGAAACCTTACGTCACGAAGTTCCCGATCCAAATCCTTCAATTCAACTCGACTCACTAAATCAAGCGAAGTAGGGAGTTTCAAGGTTGCGGTTACGGTCTGATAGTCTGGTAATTGGACTTCAAAAAATCGCTGAGCGATCAAATTCGTCAGTTGGTCGTATTTGGCACCGCCAATCCCGTGTATAAAAAGATCACTTAGAATCAAACGTGAGAAAAGCGTCGTTGTCAATGCTCTTGGTCTAATAAATACTCCATTCACTTTTAACACACTTAATTGCTCATCGACCTCCGCTAACGAACAACTGAATTCCCAGCCCAACAAATTGGACAATAGAATTCGGTTATCTTGAAATCGAACGTGCAATGGCTGACGTCGACTTTCTGCATCTCTCCAAATCCAGAATGGAACCTCAACCCAGCCATCACGCTCTGCCAACTTGGGAACTGGATGAGACTCACTGCGTATTCTATGAACGACTCGGTATTCATCGAGAACTCGATTATGAATCAAACGGAACTCATCGGCCGCCGAAAGTATTGATTTAAAGAAACAGCCAAAAGCCGAAGTCTTCGTTAGTTGGCTGATTGGCAATTCGAGTGTCCGCAGACCGAACTCACTTTCCAAGCGATGGCGCCCCGCAGCGACTAAATGTCCCAAACCTGCTGCTGATTTATTCAAACGCCCCGCCGCCAGATGAACATGCCGCCACAAGGGATCGATAACACCATGCGATTTCTCTCTACCCAACCGTTGACTTAAACGTGTGCCAAAACTTTCGAACAATCCCCAGTCAACCACTGGACGAAATTCATAGGGCACCTCCGTCGCGTGAGCATCCATTGAAACACTCTCGAGCCGAATATTTTTCCAATCACCCTTGTTATCCGGGAAACTGGGAAAACTCACTGCCGGGTGAGCACAAATATCATTATCGATAACCAGGTTTACAGCCCAAGCATTTTGCTGCCTACCTAATTCTGACAAGACGAAATTTTTATACCAAACTCCCGGATGAAATAGATCGGGTTGATGTCCGGACAGGATAATGCGTTGGCTGTTAATGGATGGCAAATCATTAAGGTAAACCCCGCTGTAAGCGACCGCCATTTCCGTTAGTTCAGCACGTCCCTGCGTTTGAATTTCCTTCAGCGGTCGATCAAATCGAGATGATCGGCTCTCTGCAATCCGCCTCAAGTTGACTTCCAACAGATCCGTGGCCAATAAAAGAGGGGGAACCTGCAAGGTCTCACCACTTGCCGAGGGAGCCCTTAATTTTTGGTAAACAACCCCTTGGTGATCATTAGGTTTCTCAGATCCATTCCCCTGAGTCAACGGATTCACTCCATTCCCTTTAACCAACCCGCATGCCCTTCAATCGCCCACAGTCACTTGGCAATGCTGCGAATGCTTTATTCATGACGTCGTAATAGTAGCTTAAACGCGTGGCTGGATCATCAAGCGTATCGCCAAAAGAACGATTCTCATCCAAGTAAATTCTCGGGACTGCAACTTCACAAACTGACAGTTCATGGCAGGCCGCCTGAACCCATAATTCCAAGGGCATTGCATAACCTTTTTCTGAAAGGCGAATCCCCAAAAGAGACCTAACTCGATACGCCTTAAAACCGCAAAACGCATCGGTGATCGCAAACCCCATCCTCTGGTTCAAAATTTTAGTCACCTGACAATTAATCAATCTTCGCTGTTCAGGCGGTGGAGAGTCCTCACCGAAAGAACGAAGATAACGACTGCCTGAAACGATATCCGCTCCCGTTTCGATACAAGTTTCTACAAATTTTAGAATTCGTTGCGGCTCATGTTGCCCATCACAGTCAATGGTGACGAGAATGTCGTACTCCTGTTCGGCAGCATATTGGAACGCGGTCTGCAATGCAGCACCATAGCCTTGATTTCCCGCATGCGTTAGCACAACAATATCGTCGCGTGCTGCTAAAATATCCGCGGTGCCATCTGAAGACCCATCATCAATCACTAGTATCTGATCACAATATCGGGAAACTTCGTCCAAAACACTCTCGACAGTCGACGCTTCGTTATAGACAGGTAAGGCCGTCAGAAACTTACAATGCCGCAAAGTACGTTCATTATCCGATAGTTCCATTTCCGTCCGTTTCCTAGAGTATTTTTATCTTCGGATCGTATTTTAGGCGTACCGCAAAAACGGTCAACGCAATTCGAGGATCGAATAGGAATCTACGGAATTTTCTCATTTTTTTTTCCGATTAGCTCGATCAAGATAGCTGGACATTATTCAAACACTCCATCTAGTCCTTTAGACAACAAACATACACGACGATGCAAAAACTGTTTACATCGAACTCAGTGGGTCTCGTTCACGAGCACTGGCCCAAATTTCCAGCGAACCAAAGGAGGCACCAAGTAACTCCGCAAGAGCCTCCACCGCAAAACGCTCACTTGCGAAGTGGCCTAGTAGAACCAGCGATACCCCCCAGGCCTTGGCTTCTAAACAGGTATGAAATGTGGCTTCCCCGGTCACAAGCGTATCACAACCTCGGGCTTTGGCTTTTCCCAGAAACGAACCGCCGCTGCCACAGGCAATCGCTACCCGTTCAACGAAAGCTCCGCCTCCATCAACCACTCGAACTGATTCGATCGACAATTTTATTTTGATGCTGCTCACAAACTGAGCGAGCGTTTGCTGCTCCGGCAACCTGCCAAAACGCCCCGCTCCAACCTCCAGCAATCCATCTTCTTGCGGAATTAAGGACTCTAACTCGCCTACGCCAAGACGTGTCCCGAGACTTTGATTGATTCCATCTTTTGCTGAATCAAACGCTGTGTGCGGGCTGTAAACGGAAATTCCGGCACGCGCGAGCTGCCACACAAGGCCTTCCGCCATGGAGTCGGTCGTAAGACGCTTCAATGGCCGAAATGGTATTGGATGATGCGTCACGATTAAATCAGCCTGACGCTGGACAGCTTCGTCAACGGTCTCAGGCGTCACCGTTAAGCATGTCATTACACGCTTGACCGGCAAGGATCGATCGCCAACAAGAAGCCCAACATTATCCCAGTCCTCTGCTAATTGCGTCGGAGCAAATTTTTCCATGAACTGACAAATATCATTAATCGAAGCCACTTGAAATCTTTCGCTCTTAAGCCGTGTCTTTAAATTTCCCAAACTGTAGAATAGCAGGCATCCGATTGCGTGAAAACAAACCCAGACGCTGTTTCAGCCTTTTGAGTCCCATCCCTAGACCATCAATCCTCCATGTTAAAGTTAAAAAAATCAATTCGCCTGGAAAGTCTTCACCTTCCTTTTAAAAAGGCTCTGCTTACTGCCGCTAATTTGGGAGCCGATGGAGTCGAAATCAACGGGCGAACCGAGATCCGTTCGGCAGACATGTCACGAACCGCAATTCGCCATTTGAAAAAATTACTGGCCGATTTAAATTTACAGGTTTCTGCGGTCCATTTTCCAACTCGCCGTGGCTTCGGCATTACAGACGATCTCGATCGCCGAATGGACGCGACTAAATCTGCAATGACTCTCGCGTATGAACTAGGCTGCAATCTTGTCGTGAACCGCATCGGGCGCATCCCCGAGGATGACCAGCACCCTGAGTTTGACGTGTTGGTTCAGGCTCTTTCCGATCTTGGCAATTACAGTCAAAAATCAGGAGCATGGTTAGCTGCTCGCACGGGCTCAGAGCCCGGATCCACCATGAAAAACCTGATCGATTCCTTACCCATTCACTCGTTGGTTGTAGACTTTGACCCCGGTGATTTCATCATCAACGGTTTCTCTGCCACAGACGCAATGAAATTACTCGGAACTCACGTCCGAAGTTTTCGCGCCCGCGACGCGGTCCAAGACCTCTCTCTGGGAAGATGCGTCGAGGTTGGACTGGGGCAGGGGAGTGTTGACTGGCCAACCCTGCTGGGAACTCTCGAAGAACACAATTATTCGGGATTCTTGACAGTCGAAAAAGACGGTGGTGAATATTCCATTGACGCAGTATCGCAAGCGATGGACTACCTGACGCAGCTATTCCGGTAACTCGACCAATCAACAGGAGCATACCGACCATAAATTTAATCCGACCGAGATGGACAACTCACACCACGATTAAGAACTAGGCAAGGTCTTTCCTTTGAGCGAGGTGACCAAATTAAGCCAGGAGCAAATTAAGCCAGGAGCAAGTTAAGCCAAAACCGTTTTGTTCGGCTCGCCTCGTAATTCCTGAACATACCGCGGAACCGCATAGCCCGGCAAGCAGGAACGCAGTTCAGAAATCAAGTGAAGACCTTTGTTAACATCAACTTCGAAATGCGCTGCTCCCCTCACGGGGTCGAGTTGATGCAAATAATACGGCAGTACGCGGCAGCTCAGCAAACGCTCGCTCAAGTCTTTCAGCGATTCTAATGAATCGTTGACTTTGCGCAACAACACCGCCTGATTCAGTAACAAAGCACCGGAATCAGCAATCTGCCCAAGCGATCGCTCCACTGACAAATCGAGTTCGTTCGCGTGATTTGCGTGAATCACCACAATCATCTGACTGCGCGAATTAGCTAGAATTTTTAGCAAAGCATCTGTCACCCGCTGAGGAATCATGATGGGCAAACGCGTGTGGAAGCGAATGCGTTTGATATGCGCAATGTCATCAATTCTAGAAATCAAACGAGCTAACGAATGATCAACAAGCGTCAACGGATCCCCTCCACTCAAAATCACCTCATCAATTGATTTGTCAGCGGCAATTTCAGCGAGGGTTGGCTCCCATTGAATCATTGACTTAGGAGCTTGCTCGTACGGAAAATGCCGGCGAAAACAATAGCGGCAGTGCACCGCACACGCTCCCGTCGTCACCAACAACACTCGACCTTTGTACTTCTGGAGCATTCCTGAGGACTTCGTCGCATCCGATTCACCGAGCGGATCTGATGAGAAATGGGCTGGAGATTCCATCTCATTGCCGCTTGGCCATATTTGGCGAAGCAACGGATCCCCCAGATCACACGGATTAATTCGACTCAAATACGGCAAGGGGGCAAAAACTGGAAATTCGGCCTCTGCAGCATGCTGTAGCCCCCCCTCATCGGCAAGACCGAGAGCCTCCTGCAATCCCTTCAGGTCTCGAACAGCCCATTTCATCTGATCCTGCCAGGTACCGGAACCGGCGCGGACAAGATCGGTTTTATTCGCTAAAATTGTCATGCGTAAAGGATAACTGTTTCGCCTGTCTCTTCCAGTAGTCAGCGCCAAACACTACCGATGTCAAACCGATTTTTCGCCGAATAACTCAGGATTCAACCGTGGCTTATAAAACAAGTGATTTTCGAAAAGGTCTCCGTGTTCAGATTAACGGTGAACCGTACATCATGACGAGCATGGAATTTAAGAAACCCGGAAAAGGGAGTGCTCTCTATATCTGCAAACTGAAAAACTTACTTCGTGGCACCACGCTTGACCGGACCTACAAAGGTGGAGACTCTCTTGAAGAAGCCGACATCGTAGAAACGGATGTTCAATATCTGTATAAGCAGGGCACATCCTACGTCTTTATGGATAAAGTGAATTTCGAACAATACGAACTGTCTGCCGAGCAGATTGGCGAGGATTGGCGATATCTAAAAGATAATATGGATTGTCAGATGACGTTCTTTAGTGGCAACCCAATCATCATGACTCCGCCCAATCACGTTGAGTTGCGGGTCGAGTTTTGCGAACCCGGTGCAAAGGGAGACACTTCGACAAATGTCCGAAAACCGGTCAAAGTCGAAACCGGCGGAGAGTTCCAAACTCCCATTTTCGTGAATGAAGGCGACATTATCAAAATTGATACGCGAACTGGCGAATATGTCGAACGTGTCAAACACTAGACCGATCTCAGATCGAGTTCGGGAGGTACTCGTCTCCCTAACCTGATTCCAAATAGAGCATACTCTCCCTCAAAAGGATGCGTTCGCATCCTTTTGATTTGGTAGGTGTGAATATTATTCTGAACCCAACTGCAAAAAGCTGACGGCCGGATCGGCATAGGTTACCCTAGAAGGAGTAACAGCCAGCAAACAGCCGCCGAATTCACAGGCGGTTTTAAACAGGTGGCTCAACTTTCGACATGAAACCTGAAATTTTAAATCCTCTTCTCTTGTAGGCAGGGCTATGAAAGTTCAATTCTGGGGTGCGGCGCAAACGGTAACAGGATCAATGCACTTGATCTATCACGACGGCAAAAAAATTCTGCTCGATTGCGGGCTCTATCAGGGGCGCCGAAAAATTGCTTTTGAAAAGAACCGCCAGCTGCCTTTTGATGCAAAAGAAATTGACATCGTCATTCTTTCACACGCCCATATCGACCACAGCGGTAATCTTCCCTCTTTGGTTAAATCTGGTTTCACTGGTCCAATTTACACAACATCAGCAAGCCGGGATTTAGCTGCGATCATGCTGCTTGACAGCGCCAAAATTCAAACCAACGACGTCAAATACGTCAATAAAAAACGGAAAAAGAAAAACCAGCCTCCCTTCCACCCGCTCTACGAAACGCTGGATGCGGTACAAACACTTCGGCAATTCAGAACGGTTGAGTATGACCAGCCTTTTTTCCCGCTACCTGGCGTTGAAGCACGCTTCCACGTTGCCGGCCACATGCTGGGGGCCGCAATTGTCGAACTCAACCTTGATGCCGAGCATCCAGATACACCACCCACCCGACTTGTTTTCAGCGGTGACATTGGCCGCCCCAACATGCCAATCCTCAAAACTCCGGTATCCGTACCAGGTGTCGACTATTTGATCATGGAAGCCACCTACGGTAACCGTGTTCACCCGACGGGCGGAGATGCCAAAAAAACACTTCTGGAAGCCGCTCATTCGGTCTACGAATCCAAAGGCAAACTGATCATTCCCGCGTTCTCGGTAGGGCGAACCCAGGAAATTGTCTATCGTCTTAACCTACTCGCCGAAGCGGGGGAGCTGCCTCCAATCAAAGTACATGTCGACAGTCCACTTGCCGTCAATACGACAGATATCTTTCGGGAACATGTTGAGTGCTTTGATGACGAAATGATCAACGCCATCCTGTCCGAGGAAGACGAAGACCCACTAAACTTTGGGAATTTGCACTACATTCGCAGCGTCAAAGAATCAAAAGCTCTCAACGAATCCAACGAACCCTGCATCATTATCAGTGCATCGGGAATGTGTGAAGCAGGACGTATTCTGCACCACTTAAAGAATAACATTGAAAAAAGTAATACCCTAATTTTATTTGCAGGCTATCAGGCACCACATACTCTTGGCAGAATCCTTCTGGACCGCTCGCTCGACAAGGTCAAGATTTACGGTCAGCCATACGAAGTAAAGGCTCAAGTCTGCAAATTACAGGGCAGCAGTGGACACGCGGATCAACAAGAATTGCTCGACTGGGCTGAGCAAACGGCGCGAGACGGTGATTTAAAGAAAATTGCTCTGGTCCATTGTGAGCTCGACAGCGCTACGGAATTCAAAGCCTTACTGGAACAGAAGGAACTTGGCCCCGTAATAATTCCTGCGCCTGGAGAAGAAATGTTGATGCAATAAAGTAATCGATGATTGCATCTAATCATATATCAACTGCGTCTAACTTTTAATCGCCACCTAATTTCACTTTTATTGTCTGGTTAAAACTATGAGATCCGCTACTTTTATCGCCACCATTGCGATTGCTACGGCAGTATTTACATTGAGCAACTGCACGGTCGCACCAGCGCAGGAACAACCCAACATTGTGATGATCATTTCCGACGATCAGGCGTGGACTGATTATTCGTTTATGGGCCACGAGTCGATCCAAACGCCGAACCTCGATCAACTCGCTCGAGAAAGTGTTGTGTTTCCACGCGGTTATGTTCCGACCGCTCTTTGTAGACCTTCTCTCATGACGATGATTACAGGCCATTATGCTCATCAGCATGGAATTACAGGAAACGATCCATCCCCTAAATACAATGCCCAAAATAACGAACTCAAGAATGCACAGCGAGCTGCGCTGATTGCCAACGTCGATAAGTACGCCACGCTACCACGTCAACTTGCCAAGGCTGGTTATCTTTGCCATCAATCAGGAAAGTGGTGGGAAGGCAGTTTCAAACGAGGCGGTTTCACTCATGGCATGACTCGGGGATTCCCGGAAAAAGGTGGCAGGCACGGCGATGATGGTTTGAAAATTGGTCGAAACGGCCTGACCGCGGTCACGGATTTTATTGACATGTCGATCGAAGAAAAGAAGCCGTTTTTCGTGTGGTACGCCCCGTTCTTGCCACACACACCACACAATCCACCAGCACGCTTACTCAAAAAATATTCCATCGACGGAAGACCTGTCACCATCGCGAAATATTATGCCATGTGCGACTGGTTCGACGAAACTTGCGGACAGCTTATCGACCATCTCGACAAAACCAACGTCCGTGACAATACGCTTATTGTTTACGCGTGTGACAACGGATGGATCCAAAGACCAGATGCCAGGGGTTACGCACCACGATCTAAACAGACTCCTTACGAAGGCGGCATCCGCACGCCAATTATGTTCTCGTGGCCAACCAAAATGCAGCCTGCCATGCGAAAAGAACTATGCAGCACCATCGATTTAGCACCGACTATTTTGGCCGCCGCGGAGTTGCCTCAAGACGCCACACTCCCCGGACTGAACTTGCTTCCCAACTTGACGTCTGGTTCGGCCATCAAAAGAAAAACTATTTTTGGAGAATCGTTTGCTCATGATATTGCCGACATCAATAACCCGGAAGCATCCTTGTTATTCCGGTGGTGCATCACCGACAAATGGAAACTGCTACTTACGTATGATGGTGAAGTAAATCGTTACCAATCGACTCACCCTCGAACGGAGAAACGACCACAGTTATTTGACCTGAATGCCGACCCAACGGAGCAACAAAATGTTGCTGCAGAAAATCCTGAATTAGTTGCCTCGATGGCAGCACAAATCGAGAACTGGTACCCCGTAAAAGAAAGAAAAACAATCACTAAATTTTAGTAAGCGACGCTCAGGAACGTCTAATTACAATCGGAAACAGCTGGTTTCCAATGCATTAATGGTATTAATAAACTCACGTCCACGCGCCACTCTTAGGGACTCTTTGAGTCCCTAGGTTTTTAGGGGCGAGGATTTAAACAGCCAATCTTCTACTCCATTGGCGGTCGAGCTTGCCGAATGACGGCTCCTTGATTCTCGCTCATCATTAGGATTGAGAACTTGACGATACCATCCAAACTGGTATTACTCTGGGAGACATAATCAAATCGCCCACGAAGGTCTGTATATCCATCTTTATGAAAGACAACTTCACCATTCGCTGACTTGGCATAAACCTTCACGTACGTCTTCGCGAGCGGCTTCCCGGTAGAAGCTTCGCTGACCTTCAACTGTCCAAACTTTTCCACCACTTGAATATCAAGCGAATGAGCAAAGTAAGGGATGGAACGGGTTTGATCTCCGCCCACCAATTCCACTAAGACATTTTTATTCTGCATCTTAGGCGGCAATTCAAATTCGTGATTTCGCTTACCTCCCACTTGAGCAGTCGCATCACCATCCTTTTTATCCAACTCAATATTCTGTGAAAAATTGGGGCGAATCAAAGAAAATCCATCCAGATTATCCTGAGCAAACGGACTTCGGCTGAACAACAGTTCAACGTCCATTTCGTATAAATTCACAGTCATTTCGTCGAGATTTTGAAAATTGATTTTGGCAACCCCACTTTCAACTTTGAAATCAAAACTAGCCGCTCGGGCGGCCATCTCAGTTTGCACTTCAACATTGTCTTTCGAATTGACCGTAATGGCAGACGCACCGTTTATTTCATCAACCTGCGCGAGAATCTGTTTAAAACGGTTGGCCCATCTAGGAACAGGATGATCCGCCCAAACCGCAGCCTTTTCAGCCGCTGATTTTGGATCGGCACGATACATATCGAGGTAAGCATCACAGTAATCATACTGAAGCTTCGAATCCAAATTTACTTTTGAAACCTTACTAAAATGCGACATCGCATCTTCAATACGATCCTGCAGCAATAGGTAGTAAGTCAGAGCTAACTGGTCGTCGTCTGTTAAGGTTCGACGATTCGAAAGCACCGTAAGTAAGCGATTGTATTGACTCGCAAACTCGGGATTTAGGATTTTCCGAGTTCCCCCTAACTGGTGCGCTCGTGCATTGACCAGTGGAGAATACTCCTTATGGGAGTACCAATTTCGCTCAACTGGATCTATTGTCAGCAAATCCGATTGAAATGCCACTCCGCATTGAGCAATCAGCTTGTTCGCATGCGATAAGAATTCTTTAATCGCGACTGGATCGTTATGTTTAACCGCATACGCCCACAGGACATTATCGTAAGCACACCGAGCACGAAGGGTCTCGATAGTTCTTTCAAAAAAGGCTTTATCCTTCATTCGAAATGCGATGTCCGACAACTTATGACGCAAAATATTTTCACGGTTTAAAAAATCAATTACATCATCGTTTGTTCCATTCTGTGAAACAAATTCCCATGAAGTTTTATCAACCTCAGCTGGCTGATCGACAACCTTAAAGGTAACTGGGTCGGCAACCGCGATGACCCTTTCTTTCGCAGAGACATGTGCCGGGTAGTGCTCAAAATTACCTGCCTCTGGAAAATAAAACGCATATTCAAACGTCGCAGTACTGAACGCTTCAAGATTCATTAGGACAGTTCTAGTTTCTCTTGAGCCACTCGATGTCATTGAACCGCTAGGAATCTGCATTAGTAATTCAACATTCATTGGTGTTGAAGTTGGATTAGTCAAAACCACCTGAGATCCATAAAGCGTATGCGCCAGGAAATCACCATTGACAAACTTATCAAAACGCACGCCGTTCTCGTATCGATAGCGATCATTCTTTTGAAAGAAATTTTCGCTTACGAGAACCGTTGAGTTTCCTCGATCAAAAATAGCATCTTTCACTTGTTGATGTAAAACGATCGTTGGCCCAACCGCTTTATAGGTCATCGTATTATTTACAAACTCAAACTTCTGCTCCGGCTCTTCAAACGGCAAATCGAGGACAGCCAACGCTAACATCATTTCAGTAAAATTCCGCGTGGACTCGGCAAAATAGGGCGAAAGAAATACTCCATCTCGATGGCTTGCATAATCTCGCCAAAATCGATTGCTCGAAACCAATGCAGAATTTTGCGCTTTTGGGACTAACTCGTAATAGTTGTTTTCCATCCACTCCATTGTCGGCGCGACTCGGGTATACAGTCTGGCTGCGTTACTTCTGGCACGTGCAAGATCCTCAGACTGGCTAAACCACATTTTATCCATCAGCTGTTTTTCGAGTTGACGTTTTCTCCCAGCCTTGGATTTCTCCTTTTTGCCTGATTCCTCCTCGTCCATCTGGTCATCCTGCTCGAGATCAAAGACACCATTTAGCGACTCCGACTCAGCTTCGAAATCTACATCCGAACTTAGTGTTCTACCAAGGAACGATCTTCGGCTATCCGCCTTCCCTGAGCCCTCTTTACCCATTTCCAGACCGCCACCACGGCCGCCAAAACCGCCGCCGCCCAGTCCGCCACTCGCCGAGGGGACCGGTCGATTCCCTACCGATTCTTTAAATTTGGCTTTGGCCATTTGGTCTATAGCTTGCTCATCCATCCCGCGACTGCGAATCGAACTATCAAACAAACGGTCCAACTCTGATCGTGGAGTTGGATTTAAAAAATAGGTCTCGTCAATATTTCGGGTGATGTCATCTTTTCGTTGCTCTAACCGCTGTGAGAGCAATATTTTTTCGAAGGCATTCAGTCGCGAATACTCCCAAGGTTTCGCAAATCGATTCAGGTCCTCTTTCAGAAACCAAAGATCCATAAACGTGCGCTCTCGTTTATTTTTCAAAAACGGCAAAATTACAGATTCAAAGAATTCATAATCTTTCTTCATCAAGAAAAAATTAAGTTCGTGGCACGCAAATTCTGAATAGAGGCTTTGCTTTTCAGCCAGCGATCGTTCATTCCAACCTAGTATAAAATCAAACTTCGCCAAGTTAGTTGCTGGATTCAGTGCGAGCATAAGCTGAAACGCGTCCCCCAGGTCATCAAACTGCTGGAATTTAGCGGATACTAAATCTTCGATAACGAGTGTATCACCGGCCAACAATTTCTCCATCTGTTTCGATTGGGAGAAATGCTGAGCCGGGTCTAAGGCTTTCACTAAACGGGCATCCCGCGGAGCCAGCTCGCGAGCAGGGAAATCAACATTGCGCTGAACCGTCTCAAATACATTGACTGCAACAAATCGGAGATGCTGATTGGGCCCGAGTTTATCTCGATCAATTGCGACAATCCCATTTTCGTTGGGACGCAGGTTAGCCAACAAGATGGAATCATCACCGAGATAGTCTAGATTTGCGAAATCGGCATCAGTTTCAGACTTCGCATCTTTACGTTCGGAGCGAGCTCCTGAGCCGCCAAGACCTCCCCCCACACCTCCAAAAGCTTCGCCAGCATTTGCAGTTTGTGCGTTATTGTCCGTCCCCTTCACCTCCCAGGGATTGAGAATTAAAGAAGGACGCTCCAACATATTACCGGGAAATTTCATCGCATATTTCCGATTTAAAATATATTGGTATTCATCACCAATTATTCGTCCCTCTTTATATACGGACCGGCGATTGCCAGGCTGATATCCCCAGGGTTCCATATCTCCCACTCTCGAAAATTCGTCAAATGCATTGAAGGCAGCCTGATAACGATTAACGAATACATGTACTCTTGTGTACTTATTCGAATTTTCTAATTGGATTCGAATTTTCTCCTGGTTCGAACTGATTCTAGAAATTTGAAGGGCAGGGGAGGTGCGATGTTCAAGATGACGTTTTTCACCAACAATCATATCCCCCGCTTCAACTCCCTTAACCACGCGAATTTTTAACGACTGATAATTTCGACTGGATCGTTGGCGAGGGTAAGTCAATCGCAATTCGTAATCACCTCGCGGCAAATCAGCAATTCGAATCAGCCCGTTCTTAACCTTTACCAAATCAAACCAATCCTTCACAAAAGAATTGCGTCGGATTTCCAGCAGCGAGATAAAATTCCGATCCGCTTTTGTCACTTCAGCAGGGGCGGGCAATTCAACCTCCTCACCTACCCGTACATTCATTGTCCGAACATAAGTTTGATCTTGAGTCCCAAGCGCCCATGTTTTCTGCTTGCTGCTGCCGCGATTTTCTACCGTCAGCTCCACGACTCCGGCAAGCGTCCCCAGCCCAACCAAACCGTCAGCATCAGATTGGAGATCCGCGATGACTGGATTCTTGAACTCACTTTTTAAAACTTTAATCCTTACGGGTTGCCCGGAGCGACGCTCACCATTCTTCCCGAGAATCTCTAAAAAATAACCTGATTCTGTTGGCAACAAGTGCACATCTTCGATCGTGTCTGATTTATCAATTCCATTAAACTGATAACTCCGCACTGCTGTCATCCTCTGAGACCTATTCTCACTAACAACTTTTAGATCTGCGGAGAGTTCGAGGGAAACGGAACTCAAACGGGGTGGAACAACGAACTCACAAACGGTTTCCACTGCTTCACTAAGTTTTAAACCGTCTATTACTTTTTTGGTGGCAATCCCATCTAAATCTGTGGCCGTGACGACTAACTTCGGGGATTCAAGTATGGAGACTGGCACGGGGTTTCCACCCACAATTTTCAGCGAAGGGCGGATTAACACTTTGGCTTTGTTGCTTCGTGTCAAACTCTCCCGGTCTAAATAAATCGCCGCTTCAAATTGATAATTCTCGCCCACGTGGTTGAAAGGGCGGAGAGAACTGAAATCTCCCTGCGTCACCACCGCCTTCGCAATACCGGGTTGGGTTGAAAACGGAAGCATAATTTTCCCGTCGTCATCGTGCTCATAAAGAGATCCATCCACCCACAAGTCAGCATCTTTAACAACCTTGCCAGATTCATCCGTCACGGTAAATTGCTGGCCCAAAGGAGTCACCGAAGCCGAGAAATGCAGACGCCCCTTACGGATTAGCGCCCGACTGCTTTTTCCCTGAGCAATAAAATCTACGACATAGACACCTCGCTTCTGCATTTGCGGAAACTTGAATTCATGCCGTTGTCGAATTGCGGGAGGAGATTGATACGAAAAAGTCTCCTCATAATTTGGTACCAATCCATCAAGATTAATGTCTGTATCTACTTCCTTCCCGTTGGTCCGATAGTAATTCCCCGTGTTAATTTCGAAGATCTTTACGATCAACTTAGGGACGTTCTTTAGATGCAACGACAACGAGACATCGTCATTCACAGCAAACTGTTCTTTATTATCGGCCGCAAATTCAATATCCACCCGCTCGAGAATCTGTTTGTACTGATCTGGAGAAAGCTGGGACGCCCATTGTTCGGCGTCGCCTATCCCATTAAGAATTTTCACCATGGCAAATTGTTGCCTGAGAAAAGTCTCTCGCACGTAGGGGGCAAATTTCGAGACTCCCTCAGCGTCTCGCAAAAAATGGTGCAAGTAATCCTTAACTAAAACTTGATCATCCGTTACCGGCGGCAACATAATCCGATCCGAGTAGTTGGCCCGCAAATTCGCGATGGTCTGGCTCTTTTTGTTTTTCAAAAGCACTGGATTGATATAAACGACACTCTTGGGGAGCTTAAGGTACTCAACAAACAAGTCCAAGTCATATTTCCCCTCGCTCCGATCAAGCTCGAGTAGACGGTACAGCACGCAAGCTTTGAGCGAGTTAAAATTAGCATTGAGGGGCGTTACAAAACTCCGCAACCGCTCCAAATACTTCCGATGCTCTGACGGATCCATCGTCCAATCTACATCTTCAGAAGGGTAGAGTTTTTTCAAATAGATATCGACAAAACGATCGATTGTTTTCGATTTTGGATACCGCCTAGCAAGTTCATCCATTTGCCCAAGCGTGAGCATTTGATGAATACGCATCGAGCCAAATCCTTCGCTGTACCGTTCGGCCAAATCCGCCGCAATCAATTCAACTAAATTTGGAAAATCCGGATACTGCAAACGCTTAAGTAGATCTCGCCGTTTGGCTGCGTCCAATTGACTTGGAGACAGCAACCTCAAACCTCGCTCTGTAAATCCGCCAGTCAGCTTGGATGACCTCAAGGCCGACTGAATCAACCGGTCATTCGAGATTAGTTTTTGATCAAACTCAGTTGGGAAATTCTGTTCCGCCTGCGGCAATCTTTGCCGGTGCGCAAAATAAAGATTCAATTCCTTAGTAAGGAAATCTAGCGTTTCTTGCGGGTTACTGTTGTATCTTAAAAGAGCCTGGCGATTCCGTATCACTCGGTAGTTCGGTTGTTCACCGAGCCGCTTTCTCCATTTGTCGAGAATCTCATCAACCTTTTCATACTGTTCAAGGTTTTGAAAATGGAGTGCATGGAAATAATAATAATCACTCGTGCCTGGTACCATTTTTTTCAAGACGGACTCACGGTCCGAGGACAGCACGAAATCTTCAAGAACGCCTAACTCTTGACCCAACAGATTCTTTTCGCCTGACGACGGTAGGAGGCCGATGAACACTGACAATACCAACGCGCTCTTAGTTAACCATCGCAGCATGCTGAACTCCCACATTTGATTCTTTAGAATTCGTCAGTTTCTAACCTTACTCAGATCCTCTGACGCACCATCGGCCTCTACTTACTTATATACGCAAAACCCGCAATCCGTTAAGAATCCTAGACCCTTCAACGATCAATTCAACTTTTGACTCATAGATTCACGGATGAATCTAAATTCTGTTAGGATATTTGTTGGTTTTTCATCCAAAACGGTTTAATCACCGTAAAAAGTAAAGCAATCTCTGCTCAACCTAGCCAGCCAAGGGGAATTAAATGCTCTCTCGCAACCTCGACAGCCTCACCCCTCTTGCCACTTCCTGGGACGATCTCGCCTTTGGAGCCCCCACCATTATTGGCTTTTCGGAATTGTGCCGACACAGAATTGCCTCCTCGCTTCTCGAAACCGATGCGGCAGTTGACCTTAACCAAACGCTTTCGATCGAAGCCAAAACGATTCTTTCGGTGGCTGGCAAACGCGGTACCATCGAAATTCGGGCGAACAAAGATTCATTCAACTCAGCAGAACGATTCCTGGCGGTTTGCGTCGAGTATGAGCTTGAAAAACGTCTGCTTTTTCTCCAAAAAGAGAACCCGGAACAGACAGTCAAATTTTTAGAGGGCTTTCGCCAACTCTGCCAACATGGCCTCGTCCTTCACCACCTCCAACGCGACTTTTCCCTGTCAGCT
>WTFU01000054.1:180007-185339 GCA_011523945.1 Mariniblastus sp.
CGTCGTCCACAAAGGCTGGCTTCTGGCTGACTTGAGAAACACGATCGTGCACGCCTACGAACTCAAGAATCGCCTGAGTTCCAGCATCACCCAATCGTGGCTTTGCCAGTCGGAGAACTCTCGTGTAACCACCAGGTCGATCAACAAAGCGATGAGCAACGTCATCGAACAGGATTTCCACCGCTTCTTTATCACGCAGCATTGCGAACACGCGACGCCGGGCGTTAACCGCTGGAGCCATTGCCGCAACCCATTTTTGCCAGTTTTCACTTTCTCGCCATTGCTTCCACGCTTCCGTGTTTCGCTCTGCGTCGGTTGCAAATTCTTCGGCTGCCTCTTCGTGAGGAATTGCATTCTTGGCAATTGTGATGCACTTCTCGACAAGTGGCTTAACCTCTTTCGCTTTTTGGATCGTCGTTACGACTCGGCCCTTAAAACGCGGAGGATTTACCACAGATTTGCCATCAGCCATGGTCAAACCTTCGTAATACGACTCGTCTCGTTCGGTTAAAAACAAGCCAGTCGCGAGGTTTCGAAGCATTGCTTTGCGATGACTGGAAGACCGCCCCAAGCGTCTTCCCTTTTTCTTATGTCTCATTGGTACACCAAAAGGTCTGTTGTCAAATTTTTTCTATGATTGCTCTTCAGCTAGAAACGCCAACTACGCTCTAGCTCTAAATGCGACTCGCCAATACGCGGCAAGCCACCCAAGTATCGTCTATGAAATCTGTGGTGCCGGAGGAACCTTCATTCCTAAATGAAGTCCCAACTCGCTCAACAACTGCCGGACTTCTACCAGCGTCGTTTCACCAAAATTTCGGATTTCCATCAACTGATCTTCATTTCGCTGAACCAAATCTCGCACGACACCGATACCAGCATACTCAAGACAGTTACTGGCTCGCACTGAAAATCGCAATTCTGAAATCGGCATGTTCAACTTTGCTTCCAGAGCCGCATCAATGCCACCCTTGCTGCGCGGCTGTGAGTGTACCTGTGCACCCAACTCCGAATACTGAACGAATGGATTAAGGTGCTTCCGCGTAATTTTTGCGGCCTCAACAACAGCCATTTCAGGATGAATCGATCCGTTGGTCCAGACTTCCAATGTTAACTTATCGTAGTTTGTCTTCTGACCAACACGAGTCTCTTCGACATCGTACCGAACCCGGGTTACTGGACTGTAAACCGCGTCAATTGGGATAATTCCAACTTCGTGATCGCGGCCACTATGCTCTGTTGCCGGCACATAACCACGGCCATTCTCAACGACCATTTCCATCATAAACGGAACATCATCAGTGAGAGTCACCAAGGTGTGATCAGCGTTGATAATTTCCACATCACCGCCGGTCTGGATATCAGCACCGGTGATCGGACCAGCAGTGCTTTTCTCGATCGTAATGACTTTCATTTGATCGGTGTGATTTTTGACAATTAACGATTTCACATTCAGCACGATATCCGTAACGTCTTCGAGAACGCCGGGGATTGAGGAAAATTCGTGGTTCGCACCGCGGATTTTCAATTGAGTGATCGCGCTGCCTTCGAGACTCGAGAGCAATACGCGACGAAGACTATTACCAATCGTCGTCCCAAATCCCCGCTCGAAAGGTTCAGCCATGAACTTTCCGTAAGTGTCTGTAAGAGTCTTACGATCGCAATCTACAACGCTTGGTAATTCCAAACCGCGCCAACGAACGTGCATTGAGGATCTCCGTTAAAAGGCCAATCTCGAATCACTCGCATTCAAGATTGTAATTTCTGTGAATTAAATAAGCTGAAAGTTTTTTGCCCGTCTCAATGCTCACCCATCGAGAAACAGATAAGCCAAGGCATTCGCAGGCCAAACAAGCCAGCGAAATCAACCAAATTAGACGCGTCTCTTCTTCCGCGGACGGCAGCCGTTATGAGGAATTGGGGTGCAGTCCTCAATCGACTTAATGTTCAAACCAGCAGCCTGTAACGCTGTGATCGCACTCTCTCGGCCACTTCCAGGCCCCTTCACGCGAACATCAACTTCTTTCACCCCGAATTTCAAGGCCTTGTCCGCAGCCTGTTGAGCAGCGCTTTGCCCAGCAAAAGGAGTACTCTTGCGGCTACCCTTGAAACCACACGTTCCAGCACTAGCCCAGCAAAGCGTTTCCCCTTTGGTGTCCGTAATCGTGACGGTCGTGTTGTTGAATGTCGCCTGAATGTGAGCAATACCGTAAGTAACGTTACGACGTACTCGACGTTTTTTTGTCTTTGCCACTGCTTGCTTTCTCCGCTTTCATGCCGCGCCAACCGACGCGATTTACTATTTTAAATTCTTATTTGTTTTGAGCTTAAAGGTCGTTTCAAAAACCCAGGGAAAAGACCGGGGCAATCCACGTACGCCAAGGATTACTTGAGATCCTTAACACCCTTCTTTCCTGCAACCGTCTTCTTCGGGCCTTTTCTCGTTCGAGCATTCGTCTTGGTGCGCTGACCACGAACCGGCAATCCAACGCGGTGGCGAATCCCTCGGTAACATCGAATATCACGAAGTCGACCAATGTTTTGCTGTACTAAACGCCGTAACGGTCCCTCAACTGTGTAATCACGTTCGAGGATTGTTGCGATTCGACCAATTTCCTCATCGGTTAAATCACGTGCTCGTTTATCTTGATCAATACCCGCCTTGTGACACAAATCACGGGCAGTCTGATTGCCAACACCGTACAAATAGGTAAGCGAAATAACAGTTTTCCTGTCATTCGGAATGTCAACACCCAACAAACGCGGCATACGATTTCTCCAACGGACCTGAACGCAGGTCGACTACATAAATGTTCGATTTAATAAATTCTAATGTCTTTTGTTCACCAAGTTGAACGCCACAAAATTCTGCGACGCCCCGCTTTAAACGTCGGGATACCTGTCCAGAACGACGCTTGCCTTCTCACTACCCGTTGGGGCGCAATCAAGCCAAAATTTCAATCCGTTGAGCAAGAGCTCCATCCATTGAAACCCTTTGTTGCTTTCACAACCAACCTTTGGGCAGCGCTGCAAAAATCTAACCCTGGCGCTGTTTATGGCGTGGGTTGGTGCAGATTACGTATACTCGGCCTTTACGCCGAACAACCTTACAATTCTCGCAAATTCGCTTAACGCTAGCGCGGACTTTCATCGAAGTTCTACTCGCTCTTATTCATCTTGTTTAAAGCCCACCAGTATAGGAATTTAGTGGCGATTATCACAAGGGCCAATCTGGGTGTAATTCGTTATTTTCCTAGGTCACACCAATTTATCGCCTCGAAGGTAAGCTTGGCTTCAATCGGATCCGGTAAACAAGCGGCCAAATCAACGCTTTTCCCAGCAAAAACTCTATATTTGCACCGAAACATCTCCAACTCAGCAGTTTTCGCTCTGTAGCCAGTTTTTAGCGTTTTGATTCTTTCTTAGGAAAAAAACTGGGTCTAGGACGAGAAAACCGAACAGAACTCACTTCCAGGCCCTGAAACCAGCCCGCCTACCCAAGCCCCCCAGACCAACTCTAAATGGCACAGAGATCTCCGCAACAGGTAAAAAGGCCCTAAAACTGGCTTAAAACTACTGGCTTACAGCTCCACCCAACCTGAAAATTAATCGTCCTCAAATTCCAAACTCTGCCAGAGGTACCAACAGGCGACGGTCGAGAAGGGACGCCATAAAGTAGCGATTTCCAGCATTTCGGATTTCGCGGGCAATTTATCGAGTTGGTAATGACGAGCCATCGCGTTCTTGATTCCGAGGTCATCGTAAGGAAATATGTCCATCCTCCCTAACGAGAACATCAAAAACATTTGAGCCGTCCAAACTCCAACCCCTTTGACCTGCGTCAAAACTTCGATCACCTCACCATCGGACTGGCGCTGAAGCCCCCCGAGCTCAACCACCCCCGTATGAACTTTCTCCGCGAGGTCTAGTATATAGGATGCCTTTTGACGAGAAACTCCCAGCTCCCGCAAGCCATCAACATCCAATTTCAAAATGCCTTCGGGTGTGAACTTAGGGCTTTCCACAGAGCCGCAAGCCGCTTCCATCAAGCGGTTGCTAATCGTCTTGGCAGCAGCCACCGATATTTGCTGCGAAACAATCGATCTGACAAGTGTTCCAAATCGATCCCGCTTTGTTTTCGCGTGAAACGGACCAACCAATTTAATGATTCGTTTCATGACCGGATCGTTCTTCTGAAGATGAAGCCGGGCTGCTTTAATATGCTGCGCGTAAAATGGCATTTATCTCCAATCTATCGTTTGAAAAACCTGAGCTGCTGCCTCAAACACTTTAAGTTAGCGGGCTCCGCTTAAGTGTAACTCTTTCCTTTCACTGATCCACCGGACAGATTCAGAGCGATTCTCCCAAAAAGCATTTTGAGATCGCCCGATTTACGCTGCCCCTCGCCGAGTTTATCATTTTTACATGGCAAATATCGACTATCACCGCACAACGCCCGCCCAGCGCCGAGAAATAGAATCCTGGGATCGCGAACAACTGAGAAAACATCAGTTGAAACGCCTGAATCAGGTGCTGGAGGCGATTCTCCCGGCTAACCAATTCTACCAGTCGAAATTGAAAACAATCAACTTGCCACTCAACTCGCTGGACGAGCTCAGCGAATTGCCTTTCACCCACAAAGAAGAATTACTCGATCCAGAAAACGAAGCTGGTTTTGCTGCAAATTTAACCTTCCCACTCGACCAATACTCCCGTTTTCACCGGACCTCGGGTACTCGCGGTCGCCCGCTAATTGTCTTGGATACGGCTAACGACTGGGACTGGTGGATGGAAACTTGGCAATACGTTCTCGATTCAGCCGCCTTGAACGCCAGCGATCGAGTCGTAATGGCCTTCAGCTTCGGCCCGTTCATTGGCTTTTGGAGTGCGTTCGATGCAGCCGTGGAGCGTGGAGCGATGATCGCTCCAACCGGCTCCCTTTCAACAGTTGCAAGAATTGAGCTGATTCGCTCAATCCAAGCGACCATCATTTTTTGCACTCCCAGCTACGCGCTCCACATGGCTGAAGTCGCCCAGCAGAATGAAATTGATTTAACTTCCTCTTCCGTTAAAAAGATTATCGTCGCCGGTGAACCGGGGGGCTCCATCCCAGGTATCCGACAGCAGATCGAATCATCATGGGCTGCCAAAGTGATCGACCACAGCGGCGCTAGTGAAGTAGGTCCATGGGGTTTTGCTGACGCCAATGGAACAGGGATTTACGTCAACGAAGCCGAGTTCGCTGCCGAGTTCATCTCACTGGCAACCGGCAAACCCGCGACCGAAGGTGAATTGTCTGAATTAGTCCTGACTTGTCTCGGCCGAATCGGTA
>WTFU01000054.1:185439-203526 GCA_011523945.1 Mariniblastus sp.
GCGACCGAAGGTGAATTGTCTGAATTAGTCCTGACTTGTCTCGGCCGAATCGGTAGTCCCGTGATCCGTTATCGAACCGGCGATCTCGTTCGCCCGCAGTGGCATACTCCCGGAGACTGTAACTTTGTTCTACTCGAAGGAGGAGTACTGGGACGCACTGACGATATGATGATCATTCGAGGTGTGAATATTTTCCCTACTTCCGTCGAGAAAATCCTGCGTGGCTTTCCTGAAATCGTTGAATATCGGCTGACGGCATTCAAGCAGGAATCGATGGATCAATTAAAGATTGAAATAGAAGACCAACTCGCTTCTCCAGAGCGTGTTCGTGAAGAACTACAAATCCAACTTGGACTGCGAGTCGATGTTGAATGCGTTCCAGCAGGATCGTTACCCCGTTTCGAAGCTAAAGGTAAAAGGTTTATAGACCAACGATGAAATTTGACTCTCAGCTAATCGGCGCCTGTCGCGCCCAATTCCCCGCACTTCTTCGCGAACAGAATGACCAAACTGTAATCTATTTTGATGGTCCGGCAGGAACTCAGGTTCCGCAGTGCGTCGCTGACGCAATGTCGCACTATCTACTTCACTGCAACGCCAATCATGGTGGACACTTTACAACAAGTATCGAAAGTGATGAATTACTCCACCAATGCCACCAAGCCCATGCAGATTTCGTGGGCGCCACCGATGGCGATGAAATCTCATTTGGACAAAACATGACTTCGCTTACTTTTTCATTTTCCCGAGCCCTTTCGAAAACGTGGAAATCCGGTGACGAAATTATCGTTACCTCCCTCGACCACGACGCTAACATCTCCCCCTGGGTTCTTGCCGCAGAGGAGGCGGGAGCTAAAGTCCATTTTGTTAGCTTCAACCCGACCGACTACACACTCGCTATGGATGACCTAGCGAACAAGCTCAATGAAAAAACACAACTCGTCGCTGTGGGCTGTGCTTCCAATGCAACCGGCGGCATCAACCCAGTCAAACGGGTCGCAAAAATGGCACATGATGTCGATGCTAAAGTTTATCTCGATGCAGTGCATTATGGACCGCACGGGCTAATCGATGTGGCCGATTGGGACTGCGACTTTCTCGCTTGCTCTGACTACAAATTTTTTGGCCCCCACCTGGGAATGCTTTGGGGACGTCGCGAACTCCTTGAAGAGCTACAGCCTTTCAAAGTCCGCCCGGCAGACAATCGCCTGCCAACTCGCTGGATGACCGGAACCCAATCTCATGAATCAATTGCCGCCGGAATGGCTTGCATTGATTACATCGCTGACATTGGCAGAAAAACAGGCGCTGCAGAGGATTCAAGTCGTCGCGATGCATTAGTATCCGCGTTCTCAGCCATCGTCGAATATGAGCAGGCACTTTCGAAAAAACTAATTGAAGGTTTATCGGAAATTGAAGAGATTGAGATTTACGGCATTACCGATTTAGCGAGACTTAACGAACGTTTCCCAACCTTCTCTATCCGACATCGAAACATTCCACCGGCACAACTCGCGAGTCGACTTAGTAAAAACGGAATCTATGTATGGAATGGGAACTATTACGCACTCGAGTTCAGTGAAAGAATGGGATTTGAACCCGAAGGCATGGTGCGAATTGGATTGGTTCATTACAACACGCACGATGAAATCGACCGCCTTATCGATGTCATCAAGCAACTCTCGCTCGAGGCTACGCAGGCCTAAACGACACGCCAGAAACCTAACTTCAACCACGTTTCCATGACATCTCAAACTCCAGACGATCTGCTACCGGTTCGGCTTGAAAAAACTGAAAACCACGAACTGCTCATTCAATGGAGCGACTCAATGGAACAGACGGTTTCATTCCGAAAACTCCGCGACAACTGTCGATGCGCTCATTGCACCGAAAAGCGTATGGAACCGGCTCACGAATCAACCGCCGGCGAAAAAAAACTGAGCAACCCCCTTCCAGTCCTTTCACTTCAAGAAACGATGCCGCTGGACATCGTCGCCATGAACCCGGTTGGAAACTACGCCTACAACATCCAATTCTCTGATGGCCACAGCGCGGGCATCTATTCGTATGAACTTCTACGATCGATTAAATAGTTTAGAAATTTCAAATCGCATGCTCGCCCCTTTCGTTAATCCCACTCGGGTGCACGCTTCTCCAAGAAAGCAGCAATGCCCTCGGTCGCCGCAGGTGTGGTGCGAGCCGCTGCCATATTCGCCGTCCCAATACTTAATTGCGTAAATAGATTCTCGCCAATCGTCTCATTGAGCAATTGCTTGGTCATTTGATGAGACTCTCGAGCACCAGCGGCGCAATTACCAGCAATCTCAAAACACCTCGCCCATACTAAAGAGTCTTCAACCACCTCCTGATATAGCCCAAGACGCAATGAATCTTCAGCCGTCACAGGCACTCCTGAATAAAGCACTTTGGAGGCAGCGGCTGTTCCAATACGAAAACTCATTAAAGGCGTTGTTACTCCCGGATTAAGTCCACGCAAGGACTCCGGCATACCCAAACGGGAGCTCGCGCCGCCAACAACGATGTCAGACGCCAGCATCAAGGAAACACCACTGCCAAGCACCCAGCCATTGACCGAAGCAATAATCGGCTTGGGAAAGCGCAGCATCTTTTCAATTAACTCCAGAAACGCGCGCGTATCTTGATGCCATAGCTCCAGTGCATTCTTTGACTCTGCGGTTTCTTTCAATTGATTCAGGTCCGTTCCCGCACAAAAAGAATCTTCACTCCCTGTCAGGATCACTGCTCGGACAGATCGCTCACCGTGAAAATCCTCCAATGCTTCACTAAGCTGCTGTACAGTCTCTCTTGACAGTGCATTCTTTCGTGCAGGACGGTTGAGAACAATCGTTCCACACGTTCCGTCACGTCGAATACTAATTAAATCTGAAGTTGAATTCATTCACTTGGCTTTACTTCACTTGGCTTTACTAAACGCTTAACAGACCGACCTAGGCCCTATTATCAAGATTTTAAGGGAGAAGGAAACACAGCTTCCTTCACAATCCGACGAATTGTCGCCCAACAAAAAACGGCAGGTAGCGCTGGCCACCTGCCGCAATAATTTTAAAACAACATCTAATCGACTCTTTGGGTCGACAACAATACTGCTTCAGTGGAGCGGTTAGGCACCCATTGCATCTTCAAAGGACCCTTCGGCAACGGGAAAACAGAGATTATCTCGCACCCACGCAATTCCATCTGCACTCGTGGCATCGCCGTCGCGATAATTACTTTCAGCCTCCACGACTAAAGGTGCAGTTTCAGTACCCATAACTTCACAGTAACGCTTCGCATAGCCGATCCGCAACATGACTTCGGCATAGCGAGTCATGTTCAAATCTCCTGTCGCAAGATCGGTAAATTGCATCGCCCGGTTGTGCCAGTCAGACTCCATCTTTCGCAACGGCACACCTTGGTGAATCGTAAAGTTCTTGACATGACACCCATAAACCCTCGATCCCACTTTAAGGAATCTTGATTCCCAATCTTCGCCTTCCCAACAATGTGACGGATCAGCATTGACGGCAAGACATTGATCGCCGTCACAAATATCGACAAGCATATTGAATTCATCCGCACACATCGCGGCCGTGCCAGGATGGATTTCATGTGCCAGATATATTCCAAGGCTATTAGCGTGAGCGCGTAGTTTCGCGGTCTTATCAGCGAACCTCTCTTTGCCGGACTCGACCAAATCAAATCCCGGCCCAGCCCAAAACCCCCACGGATAGCCGGTTGCGAGTTCCCAACCAAAAGCAACCCCCCAAAACATTGGAAGAATCTTAACTCCCAGTTCCGCACAGAGGTCCATCAACTTTAGGCAGTAGGTTTCATACCAAACCTCCAACTCATCCGGCGATAAATTTTGGTTGGGGCCATGAATGAATGGATGCCCCGACTTGGTTCCGGTCCAAGCACTGGTGTGAACCCAAAATGGGCAGTGGGCAGAAATGCCGTCGAGCATTAGGCCATTTTTTTCAAAAGCATCTCGAATCTCCTGGGCCGTTTTGAAACTAGTCCCGTCCTCAGAGGCTTCGAGCATATAGTTGGAAGGTTGCGCTCCCGCAGCGCCTGAATTTTTTGCAAAAGCAAGGAAATCATCGAGTCCCTTGGGACCGTGCTGAGCACCTTCAATACTAGCGTGAAAAGCTGGATTTGCCATAGTTTATTGTCTTTGAAATGGGTGAGTCGAATAGGTTCAATTATGAGTTGCCGGCATTCAGAAAGGAACAAACCAGTGCAACGAGCGAAAGTTGACCCTCGTTCATCGATCGCCACTGTATTGTGCCAAACAAACCAGAGGTTGCAACCATTTCCACGGAAAAGCGGTAGATTGCACTTTCTGAATTTCAGAATGAAATTTCCACTGAAACCAACGTGGCTGGAGAGCCATGGGAACCACGCTGATTCCAACACCAATTTGACTGTGCCGCCCATTCTCGGCAATTTCGCTCATGCTTGAGATGAATTGCGTATTTGATTGTTTTTATGAATGAATGTTTTTACTCAAAACGTAATTTTGAATATCTGCGGCGGAAAACATAGAAACGGGATCGTCAGAGAAGCCAGTCCCAAGCCGTAACGAAACGGTCCAATCGCGACCCGGTCGTCACGGGTGGGTGGGTGGTTAGGCCCCATCAATAACAACAGTACCACCATCAGGATCAACATGAAATTATTGTGGTAAACCATATAGGCGATCGCAAATACAATCGTCGCCTGAGCTATCCAATGTGCTTTTTTACCGAACAAGGTATAGGTGATGTGTCCGCCATCCAACTGGCCAATCGGCATCATATTGAGCCCCGTAATTAGCATGCCGACCCAACCAGCGACAAACAGAGGGTTCAGCTGGCTCATCCAGACAACATCGCCTGTCTCGTAACCTGGAACTTCGGTCACCTTAGCAAACCAATCAAGAAGAATCGGCAAACGAAACCCAAATCCGCCGTAGGGTTGACCCGTTAAATCAAGCTGACTGACCCCAAAGTAAGCAATCGGCACGGCAGCCACCAAACCAACCAACGGCCCAGCAATCCCGATGTCAAATATTTGTTTCCGATCTGCGAGAGCGCCCTGCATTCCAATCACCGCACCAAGCGTTCCAATTGGATTTGCGGGGAACGGTAAAAAAAATGGATAAGACGCCGGCACCTTGTAAATCAATGTCGCGATAAAATGCCCCATCTCATGCATTAATAAAATCAGCATGACACACAGCATGTAGATCAGCCCAGTATCCCAATTCGCCAGTAACATTTGGCGAATTTCTAAAAGACTACCCTGCTGAACACCTTGACCCGAAATCGCCCGATAAAAAGGCTCGAAGAAATTAGGATTCCAGAGAGAAACTCCCACCCAAAACGTTGATACGCAAGTCGCAAAAAACAAACAAATTGGCAAAACAGTTTTTCGCTTAACCGAGTCCTGAGCCGCTGTCCTCGAAATCGGCACGTAATCCAAGTCTGTTTCTGCTGCAAGCGCAGTCTCAGTCTGCTGCAAGACTTCCGTCGCAGTTTGCTCCTCTTCTGAATTGCTCCAAGCAGAGTCTTCAGTTGGATTTTCGCCGCTATCCTTCATGCTCTCAGGATACACCAACCCTTGCTCGGCGACTACGGGCACCCCTCCTCAATCTGTTTGCGTCGCTAAAAATCCAACTGGTTACCGATTGTGATTGTGTTCGCATTCTCAGACACACCAATATCCATTTGACAACACAGCACAACCAACCCCGAGCCCTCGCAGCCAATTTAACGGCCCAAAGTTAGACACAATCAGGGATCAGCAACGTGTAACACAATGACATTGCAAACAGCTAACTCGTCGAGCACCTGACCGCTAACTCTTGATGAATGAAAATTGTCCGACCATCAGCCAGACGGTAAAAAAACCAAGAGCAATAACTGTATTTAGACTTTCGAAAGACATGGATCTCTCCTCAACGGGGTAAATAAAGATCCCTCCTTGAGTACTCACACACCATCCATGCGTATCAAGGGTATCGGAATTTCAACGAAAGAAAAATTAAAGAAAATCCTGCGCTCCATAGACCTTTCGCAGTCAACAACAACCAAACATTCGAAATTGTTTAGGTAATCCGCAAGCCTTGCCATCAGTGTTCTATACTTAGAAACAATGGCCTGTTTTTAGACTTTATTATGCGATCAACTTACCTCAATCGGATTTAACTGGCTTGGCTGGACGGGCTTGGTCGATCAAAATAACGAGAAGATAACTCAAGACCGTCTATTTGAGCGAAAAGATCTTAATGAACGACACACCTATCAAACCCGCCGTTGGCATCGATCTTGGGACCACTTTTAGCGTCATTGCTCATGTAAATGATGTCGGAAGGCCAGAGACCATCCCAAACGCGGAAGGGGATCTGTTGACGCCCAGTGTCATTCTATTCGACGAAGACGAAGTGATTGTTGGCCGTGAAGCCGCAAAGGCGAAAGCAACTGAGTTAGAAAAAATTGCCGACTGTCCAAAACGCCAAATTGGAAACCAGGTCTACGACAAAGTTTTTGGAGATCGACGCTACCCTCCCGAAGCCCTGCAAGGCTGGATTCTGAATAAACTAAAACGTGATGCCGCGCGCGTGGCTGGAGATTTCGACGAAGCCGTTATCACCGTCCCCGCTTATTTCGATGAAGTTCGCCGAAAATCAACCCAGGACTCTGGCTTCATTGGAGGCCTCAATGTCCTCGACATTATCAATGAGCCCACCGCAGCCGCCGTCGCTTACGGTTACCAAGCGGGATGGATCGACCTTACCGGTAAAGTTGCCGAGCCCATCAATGTGCTGGTTTACGATCTTGGCGGTGGTACGTTTGACGTGACTGTCATGGAAGTTGGAGTCAATCGATTTCGCACAATTGCAACCGATGGAGACATGCGACTTGGCGGTCAGGACTGGGATCAACGATTGATTGACCACGTAGCGAAGAACTTCAAGGACAACTACGGCATTGATCCCACCGAAGATTCAATGGCACTTGGAAAACTGCTTCGAGACTGCAAAGAAGCCAAAGAGACATTATCCTCTCGGTCAAAAGCGAGCATCGAATGCGTTTTTGGGAGCTCCTCTATCAAAACAGACATTTCCCGTGAAATGTTCGAAGACCTGACGCTAGACCTACTCGACCGAACTGATTTTACGGTTAGACAAACACTTAAAGCCGCCAAACTGGCGTGGACGGATATCGACAAAGTCATCCTCGTTGGAGGTTCGACCAGAATGCCAGCCGTACGCGAGATGTTGACCTCGCTTTCCGGACAACAGCCAGACACCACACTCTCGCCGGATGAAGCGGTCGCTCACGGAGCAGCCTTGCGGGCGGCAATGCTGTCAAACCGTCACTCCAATGCTTTTGCTCCGAGTGAGATTAAAAACGTCAACTCACACACGCTCGGGGTGGTTGCCAATGAAGTCGAGACAGGGATCGCCAAAGTCGTGCCACTGATCCCTCGCAACACCCCCTTACCAGTTGTCGCTCGCCGTGTTTTTAAGACGCATCGCAAGAACCAGGAGTCAATTCTGGTTCAAATTGTGGAAGGAGAAAACAGTACTCCGGAAGACTGTTCCCAACTGGGCCGCTGCGCTATCTGGGATCTACCAGACACCCTCGACGTTGGCACACTGATAGAAGTTCGATTCGCTTATGAAGAGAACGGCCGCTTAAAAATCAAAGTCAAAGTTGGCGGCACTACTCAAAAAGCATTTCGCTACGAAATCCAACGTCCGCACAGCCTCACCACTGAACAGCTCGAGAGCTGGCGAGAATATATTTGCGAAACTGACGAATGACATTACCGGAAACGCAACCAATCAACGCCGCATTTCACGACCTGTCTTCAATTAAAAGTCACATCGAATTTAGTGGGTCGCCGAACCGGCTTTACGTGGCAAGCGAATCTCTTCCACCATCTCGACAACCGAGTCCGGTGGAGGAGGGGTCACGTAGGAAACCAAGGTTGCTACGGAGAAATTGACCAACATTCCAACGAATCCGATCCCCTCGGGTGAAATTCCGAACACATAGTTCGTGTGATTTGCCATGAACTGGAAATAAATAATATATCCCAGCGTCAAACCAATTCCGGCCACCATGCCCGCGATCGCACCCTCTCGATTAATACGCTTGGAAAACACTCCCATTAAAATGGTTGGAAAGAAAGAGGATGCTGCTAATCCAAAGGCAAACGCAACCGTTTTGGCGACAAACTCAGCCGGTGGATTGATCCCGAAATAGGCTGCGATCGCCAAGAATCCAAACGAAGCAGATCGCGCCCAAATCACTTCCTGAGAATCACTCATTCCAGGATTTACAATCTTCTTCATTAGGTCGTGCGAAATAGACGTTGATAAAACCAACAATAATCCGGCTGCAGTCGAGAGTGCGGCGGCCACACACCCCGCCATTACTAGGGCGATGACCCACATCGGCAAATTTGCCATTTCAGGGTTAGCCATCACGAGAATATCTCGATCGTAATAAACTTCGTTTGCATTATCGCTCAATTCATTGGTAGTCAAACGAGGCTCATTCGGTGCTCGTTGGGAAGCCTCCGCGTAAATAGGCTTTAAGTCTTTACCGGCGAATACGGAACCGGCTCGATGCTGCATGACGCCATCTCCATTTTTATCCACCCAAGCAATCAGGCCTCGATCCTCCCAGCCCTTAAACCAGTCTGGCGCGTCAGCATAAGCTGTCCCTTGAACTTCCAAAATTAGATTCGTTCTCGCGAAGGCTCCGATCGCGGGCGCAGTCAAATAAATCACCGCTATAAACAGCAAGGTCCAGCAAGCCGATTTTCGAACAGCCTTAACTGACTTAACAGTAAAGAACCTCACAATCACATGTGGCAACCCTGCGGTACCGCACATCAACGCCGCGGTAATACAGAACATATCCAACGTTTCAAGCTTTCCAACCGTGTAATCAGGGAATCCAAGATCCGTGTTGAGCTGGTTTAATTTCGTCAACAACGGAACTGTGTCACCGGTCGCTTCTGTAAAGTTACCAATCAGTCCAAATTGCGGGATCACGTTGCCAGTCAATGCCATCGAAATGAAAACAGCAGGAATCGTATAAGCAAAGACCATCACGCAGTACTGCGCTACCTGCGTATAAGTAATCCCCTTCATTCCACCAAGTCCGGCGTAAAAGAAAACAATTCCCGCGCCAATGATCACTCCGGTCCAGATTTCGATGTCAAACAATCTTGAAAAGACGAGCCCGACTCCCCGCATTTGCCCCATGATATAGGTCATACAAATAAACACGGCGCAGACAACACCGACCGCCCTCGCAAAATTCGAATAGAATCGATCTCCTAAAAAATCTGTTACCGTGAATTTGTTAAATTTTCGCAGGTAGGGCACGATCAGTGTGGTTAATAGAACGAATCCCCCGGTCCAACCCATCAGAAATCGGGAAGCGTCGTAACCGCTCGCTGCGATAATCCCCGCCATCGAAATAAACGTCGCTGCCGACATCCAATCTGCCGCCGTGGCCATTCCATTCGCAAATGGAGAGACTCCACCACTGGCCACATAATATTCTTTAGTCGTGGCCGCCCGGGATCGCACTGCAATGCCGATATAAAGAGCAAAAGAGCCGCCAATGAAAATGTAATTCCATAAATCCTGACTCATTCTTCATCCTCCTGATCAAAACCAGACTTACCATCAAGAGAGTTCATCAAGACCATGTAAAGAAACAGCAAAACCAAAAAACCAATGATTGCCCCTTGCTGAGCCATCCAAAAACCAAAGGGCGCACCTCCCATTGGTGGTAGCAAGGCATCCAACTTCTCCCGAAACAGCACACCGCAACCAAGAGAAAGGACAAACCAGATGGCGAGGATAAACAACACAATCTGAAGGCTTTTCGTCCAGTATACGTTTTGCCTGCCATTGTCCTGGTTAGGGGTTTGGGGCGGAGAATTCATAGCGCTGACTTTATCTCAATAGATCGGGAAACAAGAATTACAAATAAATTCATGAACAGTTAACTTCGAATAGCTTCACGTATTAGCAGAGCAGAGTCAAATCGCTATGGCAGATCCAGTAGAACGCTTGAAGGCAAATCCAGAATCTTTGCCAGCTCTTCCATCGCCTCCCATGCCTCAACGACCAAACTGGGATCTCGGAGATCCTCCTGCGAAAGGCTCTCTCGGTAATGGCGACACACCCACTCGGTCAATTTCCCGTACAGCGTCTCTGTAAGAATCACTCCCCCATGCATCGCCTTTTGCTGGCGCGCGTTCAGCACAACTCTCAGCCGGAGACAGGCCGGTCCTCCCCCGTTATTCATCGATTGTCGCAGGTCCAGAAAAACAACTTCGTCAATGCGATTGTTCCCGTCGACGACCTTTGCCACGCACTCCCTCGCAGCTGGGTTCTCCTCGCACTCTATCGGGCAAATCAAGCTTACGCCACCGTCTTTTCGCGTGACCAACTGGCTGTTAAATAAATAACTTGAAACCGCATCCGACAATGGTAACTCAGTGTCGGAAAATTCGATAACCCGCAGGGAACTCCCGGTTAAACCTTCGAATTGTTTACCCAGTCGATCAAGTAACTCCCTTTGATTGAGAAACGCTTGACGATGACACAATAACACATCTTCGTGGCCAACTGCGATTACATCATTGTGAAAAACCCCAGCATCGATAACTTCTGGGTTTTGCTGACCGAAGCATATTTGATTAGGCAGCAACTGGTGCTGACGCGCAACTGCCTCACTCGCCATCTGGGTTTGTCGAGCGGGAAATTTTCGAGGCATCCCGCCGGTTCCATCCGACGGCATACCGAATACGAAGAATTCAAGCCCGACCTCTTGCCCAGTGCCGACAAAACGAGTGTGGTTGGCCGCCCCTTCATCGGCAAAACAAGCTTGAGCCGGAAGGGGCGGATGGACGCAGAACAGTTCTTCGGAATTAAAAATTGCCTTCAAATTGCGAGCCGTCGAATTAACTTCTATCGACCGATGAAGTGTGCTTTGCAAATTAGCAGGCGTAAAATGCAGTCTCCCATCACCGCAATCAACTGAGGGCGAAACTGTTGCGGCATTGGCAGTCCACATGCTAGAAGCTGAATAGCAAACTGCTAGTAATTCCGGCCGGTATCGATACGCACGATCGATAACTTCAGCGTCCGTTCCTTCAAAACCGAGCGATCTCAGGAACTCAAGACGCGGACGGCGAAGTGGCGGAAGCAGGCACTGCCGACCTGTCAAATCAGCCACTTGTTTCATCTTGGCAAGTCCCTGAAGCGCGGCAGACCTCGGATTAGCCACTTCGTGACTATGTAACTTGGACGCAATATTTCCAAAGGATAGGCCGGCATAATTATGCGTGGGACCAATTAACCCATCAAAAAAATATTCCTGATTACTCATCCGTTTCAATTCCGTTAGAAATTGCCTGTTTCTTCACTTCCGTTCGGTAGGTTACGGTATCAGGAACAGTGATGCCTCCAGAAACAATCGCTTGAAGTGTTTCTTCTAGATCCCAATTTAGCTCGACCACGTCCTCCTGCTCAACCATCAACATATAGCCTGAAGTCGGCACCGGTGTAGTGGGCACATAGACACACAAGATGGTTCTCCCTGAGTTGACATCTACGCTTTCCCCGGTCACGAATGCCGGTGCTTTCATTCCTGGATGCGGGAACTCGACTAAGACAACCCGTTTAAATTTTTCTGAACTGTTTTGTGAGCTTGAAATCGCCTGAAAGACATTATTTACCGCAGAGTAAACAGAACTGACGCCTGGAACATTAAGCAAAACCCAATCAATGGCACGGTGAATACGCGACCGGAAAAACATCCCCGCAACAAACAGGAAAGCAAGTATTAAAACGAATGCCGCTAAAGAAAAAAGAGAGTCGATCAGGAACGATGTCTCATCTTCGCTCGGTAACCAACGAGATTTCAAATGGCTTGAAATCGGCCCCAAAGCAAGCGAATAAAGTGTGTCGTAAAGCCACTTGATAATAGCAAACGTAATAAACAGTGGCATCAAAACGAATAACCCAGCAATAATTCGGTTTCGGATTGTTCGAATGTCACCCAATTCGCAGCCCCTCCAAAAACCTTTAAACAAAAATGCCGGATAAAAAATGAAAAGCACAGGTCGGTTCCATTCGTACCAACCGATTGGCGATAACAAATTTGCGTCAACAAATTTTCGCCAACGGTTCGCATTAGACCCCAACCCTTCGTTCGCGAGGATACCGATTTGCAGCTTTTTTTCATCATTGCCGTCAAAACTATCGGGGCAACCGCCAGCAACTTATTGCACAAACTCAAACGAATCCTGCGAATTCAGAGCCTGATCACAACAAAACACTTCGAGAGTTTCTTCTCCCAACTCCGCAGCAAACTCAGCCTATTCCCTGCAGTTCAGCAACGTGTTCAAGATAAAGTAAGCCACTTTGCTTTGAATCTGTAATTTTTGGGTTTACAATGGATTTTGCGAACGGCGAATTACTCTCTAACGAACCAAGCAATTATGGACAAACCTGAAATATCCATAGGCATCGACCTCGGAACAACTTTTTCAGCAGTGGCTCATATTGATAATGAAGGCAGACCCCTGACCATTATTAATAGTGAAGGGGAACTCACGACACCAAGTGCTGTTTTTTTTGACCATGATGCCGTGATTGTTGGTACCGAAGCAACAATTGCGGGGGAAAGCGACACTGATCGTCTTGCAAGAAATGCCAAACGAGACATGGGAGGCGCTCGCTATCGAAAAAAAATTCGCGATTGCTTTCTTCCACCTGAGGTCATTCAATCCCTCATTTTGAAACGTCTTAAGAGCGATGCGGAATTAAAGCTTGGCGAATTTAGAAAAGCCGTGATCACTGTGCCCGCCTATTTTAATGAACCACGCCGTAAAGCCACACAGGATGCGGGGGAGCTTGCCGGAATCGATGTGATTGACATCATCAACGAACCAACCGCGGCCGCGCTGGCCTATGGCGTTCAACAAGGATTCCTCAATGCCCAAGGAGCCGCGAAAGAGGTTGAACGAGTTCTTGTCTACGACCTTGGTGGAGGCACCTTTGATGTCACGCTAATGGAAATTAAAAACTCTCACTTCAAAACAATCGCCACTGCCGGTGATGTTTATCTTGGCGGAATTGATTGGGATCATCGAATTTTTGACTTTGCAATGAAGGAATTCGAAACCAAGCATCAAATCTCGTTCGAAAATGATAATTCGCTTAAAGAAAAGTTAATGAACCAGTGCATCCGAGCCAAAGCCTCTCTTTCGGCTCGCTCGCAAACGATCATTCGAATCGAGCACAAAGGAGAACGCTATAAAATCGAAATAACCAGAGGCCAGTTCGAGGAACTAACCAAAGACTTACTCGAACGCACTAAACTCACAACCGAACGGTTGCTGCGCGACGCAAAGACAGACTGGTCGTCAGTGACCAAGCTCTTACTCGTTGGCGGCTCTACTCGCATGCCGATGGTCGCGAAAATGCTTGAGAAAACCTCCGGTTTAAAAGTCGATCGCACTCTCTCTCCAGATGAGTGTGTCGCCCATGGTGCGGCAATTTACGCAGACATTCTCATCAAATTCGGACAGGAAGCTGGAACCGGTATTTCCATTAAAAATGTTAACTCTCACGACCTTGGCGTATTGGGAATTGACTCGAAAACCCAAACACAAAGAAGAAAAATAGTCATCCCGCGGAATCACAGCCTTCCCACCAAGGCTGCCCGAAAATTTCGAACCGCAAAAGATGGACAGAAGCAAATCGTCGTAAGAGTTATTGAGGGGGGAACAGATACAGGGCAGGGGGCGACACTAATCGGTAAATGCATTGTGCAAGACTTGCCCGCAGGAATTAAGCAAGGGACCGAGGTGGTCGTTTCCTTTAATTACCTTAACTCGGGAAGAATCCATGTCGTTGCAGAAATACCTGAACTCAAAATCAGCGCCGACACAGCCATCAACCGCGCCGATGGCATGACCCGTGCAGATATACTTTCTTGGAAAGAAAAACTTGCCTCTAACACAGACTTACTTGATCTAGCGGAACCGGCTGAAGATGGCAGCGCAGCAATCACACCTCCGGGCCTTCCTTCGCCAACTGTCGAATCAACAAAACGCTCCAACACACCCCAACCACCACAAGCAACCCCGGCGATCGTGCCCGCAATTCCCTTGGCCGTGCCAGAAAAACCGGCTATCCCCGAAATAAAGATCACAAAACAAAAAACCAAACTGAAAATCGACATACCTTCGGAAGACGAAATGTTTGTGTTTGAGGAGAGTTCACCCGTTGCTACTCCCGGAGACTCAGCTTTAGATTTCCTTGATAACAACAAGCAACCTTCTGCAGGAGGTTCTGAGCTAGATGACTTTCTTGCTGACTTGGATCTCGACTAACGCAGCGCTCTGTTTTTTTGACTAACGCCACTTCACCATCTCAGACACTTTTTTCAAATGCCAATTGAATTTGATCCTTACTTAGAATGGCTCGGAATTCAGAGCACTGAACGCCCGCTGGATCACTATGCACTACTCGGATTAACACGATTCGAAAGCTCCGAAGCGCTAATCGATCAACACTCCGTTCAGCGTATCGAATTGCTTCAAGATATTGCCACTGGAAGTGAACAGGTTGAGATATCGCAAAAGATCTTGAACGAAATTTCAGCAGCGAGAGTCTGCTTACTCGATCGGCAAAAGCGAACCAAATATGATCTCCAGCTAAAAAAACAACTCGCCGGCTTTGATTCCGCGGAAAGCCGGTTGGCACGGTTTGCGTCAAATGCAGAATCCGCACCGCCAAAAGAATCACCAGCAAAACCAGTCGCTCCAATCAGCCTGGAAATTTCCACAGATCTAGAATCTAAAAAACGCAAATCTGGGGAAAACCCAATTCCTAGAATCAGCAAAAGGAAAAAGCCATGGGTTTTCCCTTTGGTAGCAATGATTATCCCATTGTTGATTGGAATCGGAGCTCTCCTTGGCGTCTACATTTTTTTAACACCGCAATTGCGAGAAGATTTTGACAAACTCAATTACGGACGAAGTAACGTCATTGAGACAAGCCACGACGAAACCTCTCTGGGAGACCCTTTAAAGCTCAACCCCATACAACCCCCGAAGCCGACAACGACTACCAAATCAACCCAAGATCCAAAACCAGAAAAATCCTCGCCAAAAAAAGTTGAATTGCCAACTGAGAACGGTGGCAAAATTATCGCCAGTTTTTATGCCGACCCAGCAGTGAGCGGTGGCAACGCCCCTAAGTCACCAGTTGCACTTGACCCGGAAAAACAAAAGTGGATTTATCGAGGGAATCCCACTGACTTCAGTGAGCCGGTGCCTGCGAAAAACTCAAAAATCCCCGCTTGGAAGACTGGAGATAAAGAATTTGACGGAGTTGACTTTCACCAAGTCATTTCGGCAGATGATTTTGACCGGCTTTACGAGAACGGTTGGCAATTAACGGTTATTGCGAAATTGGTCGCAGGTTCCTATCGCTTTCAGCTGATGCCCGATTCGAATTCAAGCTATTGGACGCGAGATAACCCTGAAAGTCCTTATGGGACTTATTCAATTCATTTAAGTAAATCAGCAAATAAGAAAACAAAAATCTCGGTCGCAGGCAATGAGAAATCACAGATCACCATAGATGATCCTCACCGGTACGTGCAAATTGAATTAAAGTGCCCTCCGAGGCAAGCCAATTGCACCTTCCGAGTATGTTCATTAACAGATGGTCGAGTAACTGCACCACCCATCGACACAAAAGAGAACCTCAAACCTGCCTTTCAAAAATGGAAACGAACAATAAACTCGCAAATTAGAATGCTTACCACCGGTCCGCGCAAGGGTGATCAAAAAGCTAAAAAGAAACCCAGAACCACTCTAAGTGAAATCTGGATCCACAAGGTTGAACTTAAAGCATTAAAGTAATATCGAAATCGCCGAACTCTTTTTGCTGGTCCGGATAATTGCCCCCGTATTCGCTATTAAAATTAAAGCTCCATCACTCCGGTCAATAACTCTCTTATCTCACCATCGATTGGAATTGAATCGCCGCTTTCCCGATCAATCAAAACGAAATGGAACAGCGATCTCAAGGCTACCTTGGATTCACCGTTTTTGTACATCAATTGTTCAACCTCACCACTGGCCGTTCCGAGTGTCTTCAGACAGGTCTTTACTTTTACCTGATCGCCTTCAAAAACTGGATTTCGGAATCGGATCCGAAGATCAATGATGATAAAACCTAAATTCCGGTCAGCCAGTTTTTTAACCAAGCCAATTGACTCCGCGTATTGCCACCGCGCCTCTTCCAACAGTTCCAAGTGCCGACTGTTATTGACGTGGCCAAAGCCGTCGGTGTGAAAGGTACGAATCGAATAATTTGTTTCGTGGATCATGCGTCGAGTTTAACAAATCCAGGCCACACTCCCAACATCTGGCGAACGGAGCCCCCGAACTGAAGGTTGGGAAAAACAACCAAACAGAGGTTTTCAAATGAAACTCAACCTCCTTTTAAAAATCCAAAAAACTAAATATTTTTGGTGTTGACCACTGGGGCTTTGGCCGTAAACTGTCCCCGTCATGAGTTTACACATACCCCACAAATCAAAAATCTCAACTAACTTGGAGAGCGGTCAAAACCGCTTCAAGGTGGAGACTTATTGCGCACACATGCTCCATGTAAGTCAATCAATTTGCGATATTTCAAGCATTCGACGAAATCAACCATTCCGGAGCGCGTTGCGTTAGAGATCGACAAAATTAAACGATTTTTAAGCCCGTGCCACAAGCACGGGCTTTTTTTATAGGCCGGCATTTCAATGCCTTTTTGCGGATTCAACGAGCATGTTTAAAGAAATACTCTCTGTTTCACTTGTTTTATTTTCAGTTATCGACATCCTCGGCTCACTTCCCGTCGTAGTCGACATCAAGAACCGCGCTGGTAGTTTACAGGTCCTTAAAACAACGCTTGCGGCTGGACTCCTGATGCTGCTGTTTCTCGTCATTGGAGACTCCATCCTCCACCTACTCGGAACCGATGTTAACTCATTTGCCATCGCAGGCGCGATCGTGATTCTATTGATTGGGCTCGAGATGGTTCTTGGAATTCACTTATTCAAACAAAACCCAGATGAAACAGACACTACTTCGATCGTACCCTTAGCATTCCCGCTAATCGCCGGAGCAGGCACCCTTACAACAATCCTTTCACTCAAGTCCGAATTCAGCCAATGGAGCATAACGTTCGGCATCATCATCAACTTGGCAATTGTATACGTTGTCCTTAAATCCTGCGGCTGGATTGAGCGTCGCCTTGGGCACGGCGGCCTTTCGGTCTTAAGAAAGGTTTTTGGGATTGTCTTACTCTCAATTGCCGTCAGGCTTTTAAGAACCAACCTTTTGGAACAAGTCTAGACCAGAACGGTTCAACCGATCCGGGCCTCACCGTTCCTTACTTCTGAGGAGTCGGTGGTTGGACTTTCAATAAATCACCAATTGAACTTGCCGGATTCGAGGGACTCAATGAAGAAAAATCAAAATCGGGGCGAACACCATTTATTACCGACTCGGGGACGATGTAAACCCACTCCGCTCGTAAACGATTGAACGCAGACGCTCGCAGCTCAGCCGCTTTGAGTGCATCTGTTCGATCCGCAACCTTTTTTAAATATTCCTTGTTGGCCTGGGCATCAATTTCAGCCTCGCCGTCACTCTCAGGCTTCTGAGGCATTGGAAAGACGGATGTATCGACCTCGGCATTGAATAACACGTAATAGCTCAGTTCCAAATCTTCCTCTGATGAGCGATTGGCAAATCCTCCGATGTACATCGTTACCTTAAGTCCGTCCTTCGTCGTTACGGAAACCTCCCCACCAGACGACTTAAATTGATAGACGCCATTCTTAAAATCGACTTTGTAAAACCCAAACTTCTCCAAGGATTTAAGAATAGTCGTGTCCGAATCCGCAGCAGGAGATTCAAACAGTTTTTGCATTTCATTATTTTTCCTGAGAACCCCGGAAAAACTAATAT
>WTFU01000173.1 GCA_011523945.1 Mariniblastus sp.
GGAGAGCTACTCGATCTGAATCCGGAGGAGTTTGGGACAGCGGAATTTGCTGAAATTTTCGGTGGAAACCGTTTGCTCGACGGTATGGATCCTTACGCTATGTGTTATGGCGGTCATCAGTTTGGTAATTGGGCGGGGCAGCTGGGGGATGGGCGAGCGATTAATTTGGGAGAAGTCGTCAATGGATTGGGCGAACATTGGGCCCTGCAATTGAAAGGTGCCGGTCCAACTCCTTACTCCCGAACAGCGGATGGGTTGGCGGTGCTCCGATCGTCGATTCGAGAATTCCTATGCAGCGAAGCAATGTACCATCTAGGGGTTCCAACAACTCGTGCGCTGTCGTTGGTCTTAACCGGTGAACAGGTCATGCGTGACATGTTGTATGACGGGAATCCAAAATACGAAGCAGGAGCGGTGGTTTGCCGGGTTGCTCCTTCTTTTATTCGATTTGGGAATTTTCAAATATTTGCAGCGCGGGGTGACATTGAGAACTTAAGACGTTTGTGCGATTTCACGATCGAAGATTCGTTCCCACATCTGCATTCAGATCAGCCAGAGAAATATTCGGCCTGGTTTGAAGAGGTCTGTAAGCGCACGGCAGAAATGGTCATTCACTGGATGAGAGTCGGTTTTGTTCACGGAGTTATGAACACGGATAATATGTCGATCCTTGGGCTTACCATCGATTATGGCCCTTACGGTTGGTTGGAGGATTACGATCCGGGTTGGACGCCTAACACGACGGATGCGACGGGCAAGCGATATCGGTTTGGGAATCAACCTCTTGTCGCTCACTGGAACTTGTATCAACTCGGGAATGCAATTATGCCGTTGGTCGGTGACGTGGAATCATTGCAACGCGGCCTTGAAGTTTATCTCGACATGATTGAAACAGGTTCAAGTCAGATGATTGCCGAAAAGCTGGGTTTGCTCAAATACTCGGCAGCCATTGACGAGGGGCTCAAGCAAGAGTTGTTCGAAATTCTAATTTTAATTGAAACTGACATGACGGTTTTCTTTCGCCGTCTTGCTGATATCGGCATCGACGAGCAATCGGAAGAGGTCATTATTAGCACTCTTTCTGAGGCATACTATTCACCGGAGTTATTGGTGGGTGAGGTTCGGGCGCGAATATTGAATTGGGTGAGAGACTATCAGCGTCGCCTCCAGCAAGATGGGCTTCCTAATGAAGAGCGCAAGGCAAACATGAACCGCGTGAATCCAAAATACGTTCTTCGGAATTATTTAGCTCAACTTGCGATTGATCGCTCGGAAAAGGGAGATCATTCGATGATTGGCGAACTTTTAGATGTTCTTCGAAATCCGTATGAGGAGCAGGAGGGAAAGGAAAGATTCGCTGAAAAGCGGCCTGAATGGGCACGTGACCGGGTTGGATGTTCTATGCTTTCGTGCAGCTCTTAAGCCGGTTTTCGACCGCTCCGGCGTGGTTTATCCCTTTAAAAATTCTTGACCGGTTTGGATTTGGGGTATGGGTTATCTCACGATCAAATAAGATGAGAGGATTACCAAAGTTCAGGAAATTGCATGAGCAAAATCATCTATCAATATGACGTGATCGTTGTCGGTGCGGGGCATGCAGGTACGGAGGCTGCTGCTTCAGCGGCGAGGCTTGGTGCACGTGTTGCGTTGATTACGACAAACCTAGATACCGTCGGCCAGTTAAGCTGTAATCCTGCGATTGGCGGGGTGGCAAAGGGGCATCTGGTCCGCGAAATCGATGCCCTCGGCGGCCTGATGGGACAAGCGATCGATGCGACCGGAATCCAGTTCAGGATGCTGAACATGCGGAAGGGTCCGGCGATGCACAGTCCCCGTTCGCAGGCAGATAAGAAAGGTTATCAGAACTGGGTTAAAGCTGCGATTGAGCATCAGGAGAATCTAGAACTGCGACAGGAGGTGGTTTTAGATATCTTGACCGAATCGCGAGCGGCTGAGGGAGTTGATGGTGGGCAGCGCGTGATTGGGGTCCGAGTTTTGGGCGACGTGGAATACCATGCCCCAGCAGTGATTCTAACGACGGGAACATTTCTATCAGCGTTGATGCACACCGGAGAAGCGAAGACAAAAGGAGGGCGTGCTGGAGAGGGAACCACGACCGGCATCAGCGCAGCTTTAAATCGGCTTGGGTTTGAGTTGGCGAGATTCAAGACGGGGACTCCACCAAGGCTGAACGGGAGGACGATTGACTACAGTCGAGCTGAGATTCAGCCCGGTGATGATAATCCTCAGCCTTTTTCATTTTTGACAGATGATTTCGCGGTCGAACAAATTCCCTGTTGGATCACATTTACCAACGAAAATGTACACCAGTTGATTCGGGATAATTTACACCGCGCTCCAATGTACAGTGGTCAGATTCAAGGAAGCGGCCCTCGTTATTGCCCTTCGATCGAGGATAAGATCGTTAAATTCTCCGACAAAGATCGACACCAGTTATTTTTGGAGCCGGAGGGGCGCGATACGCTCGAGATTTACGTCAACGGAGTTTCCACAAGCCTCCCGCGGGATGTGCAGGACGCGATGTTTAAACTTATACCCGGTCTTGAGAATGCGCAGATCATGCGGTACGGGTATGCCGTGGAATACGACTTCTGCCCACCTGATCAATTGCGACCGACGTTGGAAACCAAGACCGTCGCAGGGCTGTATTTTGCTGGACAGATTAACGGGACAACGGGTTATGAGGAAGCTGGAGCTCAGGGGCTAATGGCCGGGGCTAATGCGGCGCTGAAGCTGGCGGGTAAACCCGATTGGGTAATCGACCGGGATAAAGGTTATATCGGGGTGTTGATTGATGATCTGGTAACCTGCAGTGTTGACGAACCTTATCGAATGTTTACCAGTCGCGCCGAGTATCGCTTGCTACTCCGACAGGATAATGCTGATCGTCGTTTGACGCGCGAGGCGTTTGAATTGGGGTTGGTTGGCGCGGATCGATTTGACCGTCTTGAAGCCAAAGAGACTGAAATTGATCGCGTGAAACAGATGCTTGAGAGTCATCGTGTTGACGGGATTACTTTGGAAAAAATGCTCAAGCGAACGGAAACACAATGGGATGAACTGGAAAGTCATTTGCCGAGTTTGAGCGATGTCACCGAGGCGGTCAAGCTTCAAGTGGTCTATGACATTAAATATTCCGGTTACGTAAATCGTCAGCAAGCCACGATTGAAAAGCACAAACGTTTGGCTAAAAAGAAAATCCCTGAGCACTTTAATTACGAAGAGTTATCTCACTTGAGAAAAGAGGCTAAAGAAAAATTAGGACGTTTTCGTCCTGCGAGTCTAGATCAGGCCCAGCGGATTAGCGGAATTACCCCAGCGGATATTGCAATGGTCATGTTGCACCTCGAGGGTAAGTCGGGATCCTGATGCGTTAATGGGAATTACTGCTCCGCGTTGCAGCCGATGTGTAGCGAACAGAAGTCCTAATACTTAATTATTTACCGAGGTCAAACTTAGAAATGATGCGTCAAAAAAATAGGCTTCCCATTGGAAGCGTGCTGAGTTGCTGTGCAGTGTTGTTTTCAAGCTCAGTTGTAATGGCTCAGCAGAATGTTCCCTCGGAATCAATTGATGTAATTAATGAGAGTGTAGTTACTTCGACGGTTTCATTTTTGGCATCTGATGAAATGAGAGGGCGTGATACTCCTTCCCCAGAGCTCACGATTGCGTCAAGTTATGTCGCGGCGCGGTTTCTGGGGGCGGGATTGAAAGGTTTGGGAGAAAGTGGTTCTTATTATCAGAATCATGAAGTAAAAGTTACCAAGGTGTCAGCTGGTTCGCTAAAGGTCAGCCGAGATGGAGATGCTGTTGTAACGTATGGGCTGTTGTCGTCGAGCGACGAAGCGATGGATTATCAAGGTAGGGTCAGGATGGTGACCGACGATAACGCAAGTGATGAAAAGTATGACGGCCCCGTTTGCATCGTTGCAGAAAAGTTTCAATCACGCCGTGATCAGAGTAATTTAATGCGTCGGCTTGCGCGATTGAAGGAGAGCGGAGCGACGGCAATCCTGGTGCAAGTCGACCCCGACCACCGCTTGGTTGGCATGGCTTCGTCGAGCGGCGCGCCACGAATGCAGACGGGGCGGGAGTCAAACTCCGGTCATGTTGTTTTGGTCGAAAAAGGGGCCGCCGAAGGAGATTATGAACTTTCCTTGCCGCGGCAAATGCAGGCAACCGCAACGGTTCGAAATGTGATTGGAATGATTCCAGGAAGTGATCCCGAGTTGGGGAAAGAAGCAATTGTCATATCGGCACATCTCGATCATGTGGGGATCAAAGGAAATGTCGGTGATATTATTTGCAATGGTGCGGATGACAACGCGTCTGGAGTAACTGCAGTTCTAAGTCTAGCCGACGCCTTCGCTGCGATGCCTGAAGGTCCGAAGCGGACAGTGATTTTTATGACTTTCTGGGGCGAAGAGAAAGGGCTTCTCGGTTCAAAGTACTATGTAAGTAACCCAGTCTGGCCACTCGAAAAGACAGTTGCCAATGTGAATATCGAAATGATCGGTCGTCCGGAAGCGGGAGCCAGCGGGAAATGTTGGTCAACCGGTTGGGATGAATCAGATATGAGCGAGTTGATGAGCGTCGGTGCCAAAGAAGTAGGCGTGCTAATTTTTCAGCATCCTCAATTCAGCGGTGACATGCTTTATCGGTCGAGTGACAATTATCCATTCGCTCAAAAGGGGGTGATTGCTCATAGTTTTTCGGCAGGCAGTCTACATGAAGATTATCACATGCCGGGGGATGAATCTCAGAAGCTAGACTTTCGTCATATGACGAAAGTGATTCAAGGTCTCTTCGCGGGCACACTTCCGATGGCCAACGGTGAATTCACGCCCAAGAAGAAATAAGCTTTGCCTGTTGGACATTCTGTGAATTAACTCGGGGCCTTTACGGCTCTCTTCCAGTTGACCATGGGGCGTTTTGAACCGTCTCGCGATTGGCAGTGACTTTCTACGGTTCACTTGATTGAATATTCCGGTCGATGCAAATTATTTTGTTGGTTCTACGTCGTCTTCGTAGCTCGCCTTCTGAACGTCTGACTCTGAATCGTTGGTGGAGGTCGGGGCTAAAGATTCGGGGGTTAGATTTTCAAAAACGTATTCATTCCCATATTCAATCGTGGGTGGAGCGGGCGGTGGCGTTTCAGTTTTGTCGCGGTTGATCAACAGATTTTCAGCCGTCATTGCATCCAGATTGGGAGCGGGAGGTAATTTTTGCCCTGCGAACCTCATTCCTTCATAGATCGTGCCCTTTTGGAATGGGCCCGCTCCGAGGTACCAAGTGTTGCTGCTTGTGCTTTCAGCTTTGGCAATTCCAGATTGCCAAATGGGCGTACGAGATTCGCGGTCGTACGCGAAGACAATTACTTTCGCAATTCCCGACTGGGCATTGCTTTTTCCAAATGAAAGTTCCGGTAGCGCTGGTAGCGGTGAATTTGAGAACATGCTCGCGGCCGAGGTAAGTGAATTAGCTTGCGGAATGCCGTAAACCACCTCGTGTCCATCTGTTCCGAGTGCACCCACCCGTGGCTCAACGATGATATCCGCTGATTCCCGTGTATCCTGAATTAAACAGCTCGCTGCGGTAAGTTGCTGTCGCAGTGAACTAATGATGTATTCTGAGTTTACAAATCCCACCCCTTTCACAGAGTGCAAATACAGTGTGTCGAGAAATACTTTTTGGCCTCTTAAAGATTGAAAGTCAATTTGGCTGATGGCTTGGTCGACAGCATCGGACATTAGCAATTGTTCTGTGGCTGTGCGCGTTGTGGTGCTACCGCAACCAGCCAAAAACGCAATTGAGCAAAGCGCCAGCGCACAGAGTCCTAGCCAGGCTCGTTGGAAATGATTGAGAATTGATTTTGAATCGGGCACGTATGTTGTCATTTAACCGACCTGTTTCTATCTCAAAACAGGGATGAGGCAAAAAACTAAGAATCTGCGTGCGGGACTATAGAGAAATCGATCAATCGGCGAAAGCTAATCTTGGCTTTGAATCAGCTTGCTAACCAACGCAGAGTCTTAGGCCATGCCTCCGGTTTGCCTATTTTAACAATTCGTGTTTTTATTTAAAATTAGAGAATAATCTTTGACCTATTAATTGCTTGATATGGCGCAGAAAGAATAGGAGGTATAGGGTTAGCAGCGTGAATAGAAAGAAAATTGCTCTCTATTAGGTTGACCTCAATCACTTATCTACCGCAATTATGTTAAGCTAATCAATCTTGACCGACCGGAAAGGTTAGATATAATCCGGTCGTGTTGGCAAGATTGGCAATGTCGGATGGAACGGTCAATTTTTCCAAATAGTAGGATTCAGTAGTTTGTGGTGTATGCGGAGTTGAGCGATGCCCGCGTGGACTACGGGGGAACCCGGGTTTGCGTTCGCCGCCGTACAGCACCCAAATCAACTTAGACGTGTCGGGTGGAGATTAATTCTATCCCGCCCAACCACCTAGGGAGAGGATGGTTCAATGAGTACAAAAACAGTCTTTACCACCGGCGAAGCAGCAAAGATTTGCAAGGTTAGCCAGCAAACGATCATTCGCTGCTTTGACAATGGAAGCCTAAAGGGCTTTCGAGTACCGGGCAGTCGATTTCGCCGAATTCCACGTGATCAGCTCTACTCTTTCATGAAGGAGAATGGAATTCCAACAGAGGCATTGGAAAGCGGCAAGCGAAAATTGCTGATTGTCGATGATGATGTGGAATTGGTTGAGTTGATGGTCGACGTATTTGCACGAGATGGTCGCTTTGAGATTAAGTCCGCTAACAACGGATTTGGAGCGGGTATGTTAGTGAAGGAGTTTCGGCCGGATCTCGTGATTCTTGATGTGATGCTACCAGATATCAACGGCAAAGAAGTTTGCCAGCGGGTGCGTAACGACCCTTCGATGAAAGCAGTAAAAATTATCTGTATCTCCGGAATGGTAGAGCAGGATAAAATTGCTGATTTACGAGCGGCTGGTGCGGATGATTTCATGAATAAGCCATTCTCAGTGGATGTTTTGCTCGAACGTGGTTGTCAGATGCTGGATATGGACAGCAACAACACCGCTGTCGGTTAGAACTCGTCGAGGATTGCGGATTCGCAAACGCGTGTTAATTACATAACGAGCGCGCCTCGGCATTGACTGAGGCGCGTTTTTTTTATGGACTTGAATAACGGGTGTAGTCGTGCGTTGGTTACCCATTGAATTTGCCGAACAGGATGATCAGGATGATCGCGTGGCAATTCGATTGCCCTGCCTTGAAGCTGATTTAGTAAAGTTCGTGGCTATCTGCGCCTCGAACTCTCCGGTGGATGGATTGCATCGGTTGTTGCGATCCAATCCGGTATTATTGTTGTTTTCTTTGGGGTACTATCGGAAGTCTCTACAGCAGGTTCCTTCTTCTGCCCGTGAGTTAATCGAAGTAATTTCAACGAATGGCCTTGATGCAATGAGTGCTGTTCGTATTGGTTACGGTTCTGGGATTAACAAGAAATGCTCTGAAAAAAAGTTGGGGGCCTGGTTTGTAGAATTTTCCCGTGCGCGTTCCAATAAAAAACTCAGACGATCGCTCGAGCAATTTATCCAGTTATTTGGTTTTCAGAAAAAGCGTCAGGGGAAGAATTTAATATTAAGCTTGGCTGGGGAAGACTTGCGAGCGGACCAATTTATCTGCCCTGGCGTCAGACGCAAGGAGAATTCTGGGCGTTTGACTCGACGTTGGCTGGGAGAACGCGGAAGTGAGTTACCGATTGAGGCGTTGATAGCACTCGGCAAAAAAATACTTGAGACCTCTGCTAGTCATGAGCAACGTTTGCAGCGGGATAAGCTGGCATCGATGAAGCAATTGGCTTACGGGGCAAGCCATGAAATCAATAATCCACTTGCGAACATTGCCTCGCGAGCACAAACGATGTTGGCTGTTGAGACGAATCAGGAGAAGAGATACAAGTTGGGTGTAATTTATGAGCAAGCTATGAGGGCTCATGAAATGATCTCAGACATGATGTTATTTGCGCACCCTCCTGTGGCACGGCTTGAAACAACATCGATTCGATTGATGATGGCTCGAGTGGTGGACGAGTTGGCTCCATTGATTGCGAAAGTCCCCGGGTGTGAGTTTCGCGTCATTATCAGCGCCGGAGTTGATCGGGCACAGTTAGATGCCACTCAGATTGCCGTTGCAATTAAGAGTCTTGTGCGAAATTCAGTAGAGTCGCTTGAGACGTCAAACCGGCAGCAGGCAGAGATCGAAATACGTATTGATCGCACTGAGTTTGGAATGCTCCAGTTCACTGTTTCTGACAACGGTGCCAAGATTCAAAGTAACATTGCCGATCATTTGTTCGATCCATTTTTCTCAGGTCGGGAAGCTGGTCGAGGTCTCGGATTTGGACTTTCAAAGGTCTGGACGATTGCTGAAATGCATGGTGGAAGGATTGATTATTCGGATCAAGGGGAACTCGGGCCACAGTTTATTTTATCGGTGCCTCAGGATCCCAGTACAATTTGTTTAGGT
>WTFU01000130.1 GCA_011523945.1 Mariniblastus sp.
AATTGTTGGATCGCGGGGAGTCGAATCGGCTCAACGTGCGATTCGCGCAATTTCAGATTCAGTCAAAGAGAACATTAATTCATAACAACGAAAACAAACTCATAGATAGTAAGGGTTGAGTTATGCTGAAAGCGTTTTTTACCAGTGCAACTGGCATGCGAGCTCAGGAATTATTGATCGATAATACGGCTAACAATCTTGCCAACGTTAATACCACTGGTTTTAAGAAGAGTCATTTAGAGTTTTCTGACTTGCTCTACGATGTTTCTAAGGCACCGGGCGCACCGATTGGTGACGGCCAACTGGCGCCAATCGGTTTGCAGATCGGTAATGGTGTTCGGGCTGCAGGAACAACCAATGTATTTACGCAGGGGGCCCCGATTGAAGACGGCATCGATACCCATATGGCAATAGAGGGTGATGGTTTCTTTAAGGTACAAAATGTAAGTGGAAACTTAATTGGCTATACGCGTGATGGCTCATTCACACGTAATGTGGATGGTTTATTGGTCAATTCCGCGGGATTACTACTCGAACCGGCGATTACGATTCCAGCCACGGCAGAGGAAGTAACGATTTCCCAAAGCGGTGTGGTTAGCGTCATGGAAAATGGCCAGCCATCTGAAGTCGGTCAGATTGAACTTTATCGTTTTGCGAATCCGACTGGTTTACGTCAGAACGGTGGAAACCTGTTTCTCGCAACCGAAGCATCTGGTCCAGAAATCGCCGGAAATCCAGGGGATATTGGCTACGGTTTTATTCGACAAGCAAGTCTGGAGGGTTCGAACGTTGAGGTTGTCTCAGAAATGGTTTCACTAATTACCGCTCAGCGAGCCTATGAGATTAACTCCCGCGCAATCAAGGCGGGAGATGAAATGCTCTCCACGACCAGTCAGATCGTTCGATAGTTTAGGAAAATGATGCGTAGTAAAAGATACATCCTGCCAATTTTTATGGGACTGATCACGCTCGGTGCGGCTGTTGTTGCACAAGAGGCGAGACCGCCGGTTCGATTAAAAGTTGCCAGTAATGTGGTCGCGATTCCCGATTCAATTATTCATCTTCATCAGATTGCCGAGATCGAGTGTGAGCAAGCGGGAGTAGCCAGTCGGATTGGTGCAATCGATATTGATGAGTTTTCGAGTACCGAGACTGAGTTATCGATTTCGAATGGCCAACTGGGAATTCGTTTGCGTCTTGCGGGTTATCGACCCAGTGACTTTGAAATCGTTGGCCCATCGTCCGTCAAAGTGATCAAAGCGAGTCATGTCAGAACGGATGATACAAATGCAGTTGAATGGAGGAAGAGTCATCTCAATGCAGTCAAACCGGCAAGTGTTAAGGCGTTTGACCCCGAGAGTGAGCTTGCCGATATCTTACGACGCAACCTGTTAAAAGAATATTCGATTGCCGGCACCGATTTGCATGTGGATGTGGAGCAGGTGACCAATTTTCCGACTGGTTTTACCGGATTGGATTCTCTGAAAATTCTACCCATTGGCCGAGCGGAGTTGCCGCTGGGTAATCAGCTCTTTACCGGAATGGTCGACACAAAGGCAAAGTCGGAAGTAGTATTTAGGATTCGGGCAAAAGTGTCGGTTTACCGAGATTTTGCAGTGGCAATGGAAGATATCCCGTCGGGCACGGAACTGACCGTGAAAAATCTTAAATCTGAACGCCGATTGGTTTCAACACGGACCACGAGCGGTAGTTTTTTGACCTATTTAAATGCACTTGGAAAAACAACGACCAAGGATTTAGAGAAGTACTCATTGCTGAAGTCTTCTTGTGTGAGTCGTATCAAAGCGAGTGAGAGGATTTTGATAAAGCGGAATTCTCTAATAGATGTAACGGTTCGAATGGGTAACTTGAGTGTCGGTTTTAAAAACATAAAAGCATTAACCGATGGAGCATTGGGGGAGAGGATCGAGTTCATTCACCCTCGAACGAAAGAAAGAACCACGGCCCGAGTTCTGGATGAATACACTGCATTGATGGATTGAGTGTTTGATTGTTGTATGACTTTTTCAGCTGCTATTAATTAAGTGAGACATCGGATGTTCGAAAACTACGGTCGAACGATTTTTTATATTTTGACTCTGTTTATCCTTACCGTTTTGGGCGGTTCGTTGGACCCAGCAGTTGCTCAATCCCCTTCGTTTTTTGAGCGAGGAGTCAGAGGGGGACGCGCCAACTTGTTTGGTGATGTTAAGGCTAATCAGCCAGGCGATCTCCTGACTGTGATCATTGATGAAAGTTCCAGAATCGAAAATAAAGACAACCGCTTGATGCGAAAATTGAATACCGCAGTCAGCAATAACGCGGGAGACTACGGTTTGACGGGGGGACTGGGCACGGGTGTGGGTGGTTTGACTGCCAATACCAATTCTACGGCAAATCGAGATTTTCAAGGTAACACAAGATACAAGAGCGAGCGGGATTTCTCGGATCGGTTTACCGTTTCGGTGATCGACCGGCTTCCTAATGGAAATCTTCTCGTTCGCGGCAAACGAATGGTTTCAATGGAGGGAGATGGTCGGGAGTTGGTGCTGACCGGAATGGTGCGTGCTGTCGACATTAGCGCACTCAATCAGATCTCGTCAAAGGACGTTGCAGATTTAGAAATACGTTATGAAACGGATCCAAACGAAGGTGCCGAGAAGCACTTTTTTAATCAGGGCTGGCTAGGCCGGAAATTTAATCGCTGGTGGCCGTATTAAACGGAGTGTAATTACCGATATGGCCACGTAGATGAGATGAATTGGAATGGAATCTAAGATGCTCGGAATAATATTACAGACAACTCGCACTGCAATCCTGTTTTTAGGTTGTTGTGCTTTCGCGTTGGTAGTTCCTGTATGCTACGGTCAGGAATCCGCGGATCCCTCAATGTCCTCGGCCCCTGCCGCCCTACCCCAGCCGGCTTCGGGGCAAACTGCTCAGAAATTTGCTCCCGCCAAGCGAGTGCGGCACCGGATTAAGGATATTACACGGCTCAGTTCCGATAGAACGAATACGCTCGAAGGTCGTGGCTTAGTTACTGGATTGGGAGCTGGCGGGAGTAAATCGGAAGATACAGCACAGGAGCTCAGGAACTATTACAAGCGATGGGGTTTGAATATCGATGAGGTTGCTGAGGGGGGAGTGGCGTTGGTTGATATCTCCGTCGATGTGCCCGCCAATTATCGCCCGGGAGAAAAATTAATCGGGACAGTCTCGGTGCTTGATGAGGCGACTTCGTTGTACGGAGGAACTTTAAAAAGTGCATTACTTTATCCCATAGGTAGTGATGAGGCCTACGCGATCGCAAGTGGCCCGTTGTCTGTTGGGGGATTCACGGCCAGCGGCGATGCTGCGAGTATTACAAAGAATCATCCGACTAAAGCGAACGTCACTGTCCAGATTGAGCGAGCGTTGCAAAACGAGTCACCGTTCTCAGGCAAGACTTTCGATTTATTATTGTTAAACAAAGACCGAAGCACGGCCGTTGCGATCGAAGAAGCCATTAATTCAGTTTTTCCCGGGGTCTCGCGTGGGCTTGATGGTGGGGTGGTTCAGGTTTGCTTCCCGGCTGAATTTGAAAATAACAAACTGAAGTTTGTCAACCAAATCGAACAACTTAAAGTGGCCACCGACAGCCAGGCCATTGTCGTCGTCAATGAGTCGACTGGATCGATTGTGATTGGTGAAAACGTCAAATTGTCGACATTTGCCTTTGGCTATGAAGATCTAGTCGTGACGGTGAATGAAACCCAGGACGTTAGTCAACCTGGCCCTTTCTCTGATGGAACGACGGAACGAACTAATTTTACCGATATTACGGCCACCGAATCCGGGGGTGATTACAAGCTGATGGAGGAGCAGCCAACCATTCGTGATTTGCAGAAATTGTTAAACCAGCTGGGCGTGCCCCCGCGAGATCTTATTCCGATCTTGGTTCAAGCAGAGAAGCTAGGTGCGCTGCAAGCGGAATTGATTATTGAATAATCGTAAAAGTGGTAGAGAGAGTCGCTTCGACGTAGAAATTAAAATTGAGCCTTGGAAAAGAGATTTGAAATGATGGACGGCATCGGGAACGTGAGTAGTACGCAAGATCTAATGGCGGATAAGCTAAAGCCATATGCGGATACTCTTAAGATGGCCAAAACGCGTCTCGAACAGGAAGCTAAAAATGCTGCCATCGAAGAAGCAGCGAGCGAATTCGAATCCGTTTTTCTCTCGCTGATGCTAAAGGAAATGCGGAATACTCTCGACAGCGAGGAAGGCGGTTTGTTTGGCGGAGACGGGAGTGATACTTATGGAGGTATGTTCGATATGTTTATGGGGCAGCATCTTTCCGAGGCGAGCCCTTTAGGAATTGGCGACGCAATCAAGACACATCTTGTCGAATTGTCGAATCTTCCAGAATTGTCGAACGCTGTTGATTTTGCAAAGACTGCTGCTGAGGCCTACCAACATAATCAGGATGTTGTTGGTGAGTGAACTGAGCCAATTCGAATAGACTCTGCAATCCCAATAGGGTGAGGATGTTCAAAACGGGTAGACATTTAGATAGTCGCGTACGTTACCGTGAAGAGGAACTGATGGAAAACCAAGAGAAACAACTGATTGAAAAAACGCGGCAAATTATGCAGCATCTTCAACAGGAATCCGTTTTGCTTGACGCTGTAATTGAATCAAGCTTAGAGGTCCAGTCCATTCTGAAAGAGCAGCGAAAGCGGCAGACGAGCGAATTGGTTTCAAACAAAGGCGAGGTTGAAAACAAAGACAATTTGGATCTGACACGAGCTCATTACAGCAAAAACGAGGAAATCCGCGCTCGGTTGAACCGTTTGAATTCGGAGATTACCCAGAAATTCCATCCGGTGGTCGAAGCACGCAAACGCTTGCCGCTCCTTTTGAGCGAATTGGAAATGCAGGTGGATGCCCCGGTTTCAGTGACTCAACTGTCCCAAAAAATGGCTGAGCCAATCAAGAGCGAGTTGATGACGTTGCGCGATGAAGTGAAGACCAAATACGACGAGTTCTCAGCAATCGCAATGGGTAATCAAACAGTTCTTGTATATACGTTGAGTTACTTTGATCAATTGTTGGCTGGCGATCGGACAGGTCTAAATTCGTACGATGCCTCAGGGCAAACCCAAAAGGGATCTTCAGATTCCGGTTTCCTCAAAACAAGTTGTTAGAGTGGAAAAATGAATCTTAACATTGGACTATCAGCGATTCAGGCCAGTCAGTTTGCGATCAATACGATTTCGCAAAACCTGGCCAATGCGAGTACCGAAGGGTATCACCGCCAAGACGTTTTACTCGACACCCGGCGTTCGACAGTCGTTGACGGAAAGGTTGCCGGGGCAGGCGTCAACGTCGGCGAATTGCGCCGTATCCGAAATAATATCACGGAAACGGCGTATACGAATTCTACTTCTGACCTGAGCCGAATCGATCAAAGTTTGATGTTGGAGTCGCGAATAGAATCAGTTCTCACCGTAGGTGACGGTTCGATTCAGGATGCGTTAAATGGGCTCTTTGATGAAATGTCTCGACTCTCCGCTAATCCCGGAGAGGTCTCGCTTCGGAATTCAGTTTTAAACCAGGCAGGAAATTTAGCCCATCGTATTCGAGAGACTTCAAATCAGTTCGTCGATATTAAAGACGGCGTAAAGCAGCAACTTCAACTGGAAGTCGACACGCTCAATCTTGAAATTGAGGAACTGGTAGAACTGCAAAACCAAATCAATGCAACCTTGGATGACAGAATTCCGAATGACTTGCTTGATAAACGTGACCGACTTGTGAATCGGATTGCTGAGCGGGTCGATGTGCAGCGGTTTGAGTTTGTCCAAAATAATATGGGACTTGGACTTGCGGGTAGTTCGGTCAATATCGGTATGACTCCGGTTCGGTTTGAAACGGTGACCGATGCAGCAGGTAATATTCAGGTTCAGCTTGAGGGAGGTGACCGGCCTGTAGAGTTCGCCGGTGGGCGAATTGCGGCGCTTTTGGATGTGCACAACAATGTGATTGAGCGTTTTTCGGGTCAGATTGATACCTTTGCCGCAGAATTGATATCCCAGATGGATCAACTGCATGCGGTGGGCGTTGGAATCGACGGGTCGTTCAAGACACTTCATGGAACGCGGGCGGTAAGCGATGTTGATTTGCCGTTAGAGGAGTCGGCTGTCTTTCCCGTCGAGTCCGGCGAACTGTTTGTCACAATTACTTCTCCGTCGGGGGAGCGACAAACGACGGGAATAACGATTGATCCAGCCACTGATTCGCTGCGCGATGTCGCGACGAAAATCACGACGATTAGCAACGTTCAAGCAGTCGTTGATAGTAACACGGGGAAAATGTCGGTGATCGCACAACCCGGTTATCAATTCGATTTTACCGGTCGATTAGAGACCACACCTGATTTGGCGGCGGTGACAGGAACATCGATTCCGGGCGTGGGTGGGAATTATACCGGCGAAGAAAACCAAACGTATACCATTACTGCGCTTGGAACCGGTGAGATTGGCAAAACGGTTGGTTTGAAAGTACAGGTTGCTGATGCCAGCGGCACGGTAATCGATGAGATTGATGTAGGAGATGGCTATGCCGCTGGAGATCCGTTGGAGCTTGGTCAGGGAGTGTCATTAGATTTTGGCGTTGGTGATTTGAATGCCGGTGATAATTTTGAAGTTGTTATGGTCGCCGACCCGGACACCAGCGGAATACTTTCAGCCGTCGGTTTGAATACTTTCTTTTCCGGGCACGATGCTCGCAGCATCGATTTGGACTCCCGAATCAAAGGCAACCCGGATTTAATCGCTACGTCTCAGTCGGGAGATTTGGCCGACACCGACAACCTTAAAGGCCTGATCGAAATGCGAAATCAATTCGTAGCGGACGGCGGGACTACGTTTGAGAATTTTCTTGGTGAGCTTAACTCTGAAATTGGCTTCCGCGTACAGGCCTCCACGAGTGTGCAGAGCAGTCTTTCTGATTTGAAATTTCAATATGCATCCGAGCGAGATTCTGTTTCGGGAGTCGACGTTAATGAGGAGCTCATTAATTTGACCCAATATCAAAAAACTTACGAAGCCGCAGTTCAAGTTGTGCGATCGATGGAATCTATGCTCGACGAACTGTTTCAGATGATCAGGTAAAATAATGCTTTATCGAACGACATCCCAAACGAATACGAATCAGGCAATTCGATTTGTCTCGAATTTTAATTCGAACATTACCAAGTATCAGCGTCAGATTTCATCAGGCGTGCGTCTCGAAAGGGCGTCTGAGGATCCCGTAGCATTTCGGCAGGTTACAACATTGTCGACGCAACTTCAGCATCTTCAGTCAGATGCTTTGGCGGTGAATGATACTGAGGCAAAGCTCAACATGAGCGTCCTCAATATGCAGCAATCTCACGATATTCTGGTTCAAGCAAAATCACTTGCGCAGCAGGGCGTTCAGGCAAATACGCCTAGTGCCCGAAATGCGATCGCGATTGAAGTGGAGAGCTTACTTGAAAACATGAAGGATATTGCGAGTTCACAACTGGGTGGTTCGTATCTTTATTCGGGAGTCAGAGCTGATCATCCGCCATATGATTTTGGAGAGCCTCAGGTGGAAGGTGGGCCTTTGGTTGCCGATTATCAAGGTGCCTCTGAAAGTAGTTACGCTTACATTGGAACCAGGGTGGCCATCGAAACGTTTTATGCCGGAGACGAAGTTTTCGAGAGCGGCGATCGGGGGGAGATGCTGGTGTACGGAGAGACGGGGGCCAAAAACGGCGCCGGTACTGACAGCATGGTTGGAAGAGCTAATTTATTGGTGTCGCATACATTGACCACCTTCGACGGAACCTCGGGTGTTTCACCGGGAGCCAGTTCTGCGGGTGGAGATACCGTACTTGGCCCGGCAGGAGATAATCAAATTACCGTTGTCGATCTCAGTGGAGTAGGAACGTCCGGAACTGTTCAGTTAAATGGTGGTGAACCCATCCCGTGGTCCAGCACGGACGTCGATCTCCAGGTGGTAGATGCCAGCGGCCGGCATGTTTATCTCGATATGAGCTCTGTTATTCCAGGGTTTAGCGGAACGGATGGACTAACGGGTGATGGAACGATAAGTGTGGACGGAGGTCTAACCAGTCTTGCCGTTGATTTTTCTGCGAGCCAGACGATTGTCGATTCCACAAGTGGCGGGCAAGCGCATATTGATACCCAACAAATCACACGTCCAGGGACGGACTACTTGGAGTTTCCCGGGACGGCAAACGCGTTTCAAGTGCTTCATGAGTTAGCTCAAGATTTACGAAACAATCGTGACTTGAGTAACGCGGATTACGCCGCCGCATTGGACCGTCGGATTGGCGATTTAAGTGAGATGGCGGATCACATTCTTATCACCATGGGACGTCAATCCGCATCGCTCCAATCATTGGAAGAGCTGGAATATCGGATCGGGGATCTCGAACTCGAGGTAGAAACACAGCTGAGTAATGTGCAGTCGACTGACATTCCGGAAACAGTTTTGCGACTGCAAAATGAGCAGTCGTTACTTGAGTTTACCTATTCCGTGACGGCTCAGATTACTTCGACCAGCCTGTTGAATTTTCTTCGGTAAGAGGCTGGACGAAACAGGCGTTCATCTGGCGGCCAGTTGAAACGCCAAGCGGCTTACGAAAGTCTGGAAAGTTGGAGTGAGCTGTCAACCGAATCACTTAAGATTTCGGGCCATGCTTCGGTGAGGCTTGCGACTGGATCCTCAACGCCAAGGGTCTCGAGAATCTTTAAGCTCGCAAGGTCGGAGCAGTCGTACTCGGTTTCCAACTCTTTTCGTTGGTAGTAGTTGGCTAGATCGTCTGCAACAGAGACCAAAGCGACGAACCGCTTGAATTTCCCACATTCTGCTGGATTGTGGTGATGCCGGGCGACGCTGACCAGTTCTTCAGGAAGGTGGTTTCGAAGCAGGAACCATTCGCCTATTTCCGCGTGAGAAGTTCCAATGTAATCGATTTCTGCTTGAATGACGTCGTGGCGTTCGCTGAAGTCCATTGCGTCGAGTGCTTTGAATTCGTCAGGTGCCGCGGTGGCCAAAAGGATTCTACCAACATCGTGGAGCAAGCCCGCGGTAAATTCCTCGCCTTGAATTCCGAGTTTGAATAGCTTGTTTAATTTAGTGCTGATTACGCCCGTTAAAAAACTATGCCGTCCGAGAACCTCACGAACCTGAACTTCGTCCATGTCCATTTGATTTAACATGCTGGAATAGCACGAGACGAGAATCATTTGCTTCGTTTGTCGCGAACCGAGTCGGTTGATTGCCATCTTTAAGCATGAGATTGGTTTGACGCCGGGAGCTCGCGGAAACAACGGGCTGTTGGATAGCGACAGGATATCTCTTGTCAGTCGGGGATCTTGAGCAATGATATTTGCGAATTCCTGAGTGCTCGCATTAGGGTTGTCGGCAATTTCAATCGCTTTGAGGGCGATGTCCGGAAGCATCTTAATCTCTCGAGCCGTTTGTATCAGCTTTTCGGTGAGCTTTCGTTTCGAATCGGTATTCGGGAGGTTTAAGATCGTGTTGTTCACAGTAATTTCCGACTGGATTAGGAACGCATTCTTAATGAAGAATTAGAATGAATTTGAGTATGCGTGCTAGGAGAGTATAGGCCATGCTAAAGCGCTGATGCGATTGGTTTTCAGTTTTTTCGAACTGCCGTCGTCACCTGATCGCTCCTATTAATTGAATCGAAGAATTTTTAATCTGGGTGTGTTAATTGTTTCCTAAAAACGGACAAACTTCTGTGCGAATCTTCCGAATTGCTACTTGTAATTGATTTGCGGATTATCCGGTTTTATCGCCGTTGGATGATGGAAACGTGATGTTTAATTGAAACATTGATCGCCCCAAAGAATGGTGTTGATGAGTGGCCATTTCCATAGTGAAATCCGATCTGGGAATTTTGTGACTTCAGCTAGAGCTTCGGGACGAAAGAGCGTGTTTGCGAAATCACTACGTTCGAGTTTCTCTTTGATCCATGGCTGCCAATCCGAACTCAACCATTGCGGTAATGGTGTCGGAAAGCTCATTTTAGGACGCTGTGCGAGTTGGGTGGGCAGGAGGTCGGATGCGACGGATCTTAAGATTCGTTTAGAACGAAGACTGCCTCGTTCAGATAAAGCGAGTGAACTCAGCCATGGCGATGCTTCGTCCGGTGCGAGGTCAATTTTGTAATGGTGCGGAAGCTGTACAGCATTTTCAATAATGACATGGTCCGCATAGGGCACTCGGGCTTCGAGACTCGCTGCCATAGTTGCGGTGTCAAGGCGTCGCAGGAGGCTTTCAAGATTCACGCTAATAAGTACCCCAGCGTACTTCTCTGCTGTGGGGATGTCACCCTGGGCTTCGAACCTTTGCTGGTAATGTGAGGTAATCAGTTGTGGGATCTCGTCGGAGTAATATTCTGGTCGGAAAAGTGCTTGTTGCGCACTCCATGGAATGAGGCCATTGGATGCCAGATAGTGTTCGGCTATGGAATTGAAATTGTCTCTGCCGTATTGCAGGTTTAGACCATTTTGAAATTCGAGCTGTTGTTGCTCGTTTAGTTTGCTTGTGCCTTTAGAGCGGTCATAGTCATTGCCGGACCAATGTTGTATTGCGTAACCACAAAATGCTTCATCAGCTCCTTCCCCTCCCAACGCTACTCCACAAAACTGTTTCAAGTGTTTTGCAATATTAAAGATGATTGCGTCCGTTGGCGTTGCCAAAGGCGATTGAAGTTTGCCAACGAGAGATTGCCAACTATCGCGATATTGTTCGCTGGTGATACGAACTTCCGAATAATCAAAATCAAGGTGAGAGGCGCAGGAGCGTGCAAATTCAAAATCACTCCCCGATTCGTTTGTCGGTGGATTGTTGACGCCTCCCCCGCAGACACCCGTCATCTTACTGCCGGATTGCTGTCTCACCAACGTCGCTAACGTGTTGGAATCTACGCCTCCGCTCATCATCATACCGACGGTGACATCGCTCTTTAGGTGGTGCTGAACTGTTTGTTTTAGTGATTCTCCAAGTTGGGATGCTGCATCTTCAAAACTGACGGTAGGCTTTGTCGCTTGGGTCGGAGGCATCCAGTAGAATTCACTGTTCAGATCCGGATACTGAAAGCTGACGATTTCACCTGGCAATAAAGTGGAGATGCCCTGAAAAACAGTATCTCTTCCGAGGGTAATTCTAAGCGTTTGAAGGTAATGAGATAGGGTCGCCAAATTGGGTTGGGATGTAAAGCGAGGGTGCATTCTAATGGCGGCGATTGAGCTTGCGAAAACAAAATCATCTTCAATCGCAGCGTAGAATAGCGGCTTCATCCCGACGCGATCCCGTACCAGCCAAGTTTTGCCGGTCCTGAGTTCAACCGCTGCAAAGGCGAACATGCCGCGGATCCGATCAATGCACTTCCTTCCCCATAGCGACCAGGCTTCTGCTAAAACCTCAGTGTCACATTGGGTGCGAAGTTTGATGCCGTTCTCCGAGAGGGACTTGGCAATTTCATCGTCATTGTAGATTTCACCATTGTAAACAAAGGCGTATTTGCCGTTTTGAGAAATCCAGGGTTGTTGACCATGTTCGATGTCGCGAATGGCGAGTCGGCGATGGGCTAGTGTAATCTGTGCATGACGAAAATAACCAGATCCGTCGGGGCCACGATCCTTCATCGTGTCGCGCATTTTAAGCACTCGCGATTCATCAAGTGATTCACCAGCAGGGCCGGTAATGATCCCCAGAATTCCACACATAACAATCCATTGATTAGTGAAACAAGACGCTGGAAAATCTGCGAGTCGAGCGCCACGAAAGAACAATCATCGGCTGTTGGCTGATTGCACGGGAGCTGAAAAGCTATTTCACTGGATCAGACCAACCAGCCGAGGATGATGTAGAGATAAACTTAAGCGATGGTATTCACACCGCTGGATTGGATGATCGGCGGAATCTCTCCCTTGGATTCGAGTTGAACCGCTTGATCCCGGATTTGGGCATAGCTTTCGCGAAGTTGTTTTGTGAACTTGATCGCGTCGGAAAAGTCTTGCTGTTCGATTCTGGTCATGATGAAGTGCAACAATCGGGCGACATCGACAGCCATTGGGTATTTATCAGTGTCGAGGCCACTGTGGATACCCATAATTAACTTATTTGCCTCATAGCCATACTGTTGCTGCAGTTTTGCATCGCTTGCTTCTTTGGCTGATTTAGCTGCCTCCAGCGAAGCGATCGTGCGATCGTAAAGGACCAGTAGCATATCGATTCTCGAAAGTCCCTTGATCATATTGTCGAGCACCTGGTCACTTTGATAAGCCATGGTTTACATCCTTTTAAACAGAAATATATTCTTGCTCGGCTATTGCCTTTGTTTGATTCTAAAGTGACGCCAGCTGGCTGGTTAGAAAGCTGCTGGTACCCTGTAGGTCGCTCAGTACCCTTTCCAACGCGGTGAACTGAGCGATCAAGTCCTCCGTTTTGGATTCGCTGATTGCGTTCACTCGTGCGATCGAAGCATCGAGCGATTCGATTCTCAGCGTAAAGTCCTCTTCGGCAGTCTTGATCGTACCAACGCTGGTATCGAGTAGTTCGCCAAAATATTTATCAAGCGATGAGCTGATGCCCCGAGAGACATCCAGATTGGCTTCAACTCCGCCAGAGACCTGCGTTGAAGTTAAGGTGACTCGTACCTGGAGGTCAGCTGTATTGTCGTTGTCGGAGTCACCAATCAGGACGCGTCCCGTTCCCGTGGCTGTTTCGACAACGCCATCGACAATGAAAGAACCGGCAACGTCTTGTCCTACGCCCGTTTCAGTTCCATCGAATCCAAGGATGCTGCTGGCAGTCCCTGAAATCGCTGATATTTCTGACGAACGGCCGTATCTCTGCGAAGTGATTTCGAGAAACCCCGATTCCAGAGAGATATCAACATCATCGAAGTCACGCGTATCAATCCCATTGATTCTGGATTGGAGGTGACTCGCCAATTCTTCCTGGGTGTAAGTGCCCGATTCCAGTGTGATGGTGTCTGTTTCAAGGCTGTCGATGGAAAGTTGGATTTGGTTGTTCGAGGAATCAATTACGATCGAAGAGTCGAGCGCACTGGTTGCAGTAACCGAACCCCGTTCCGCCGCCTGCAAAATATCGACCTGATAGGCTGACGTACTGGCTTTGGTACGGGTGCTACCCAGTAGAAAACTAACGCCGGAGTTGTCACTCACACCACTCATGCCAAAAACACGTTGAATGTCTGTTGGCTCAATTCCATCGGTGTTGCCTTGTAGCGCACTTTCAAGTTCGGATGAATTAATAATTAGTTTTCCAGAATTATCAATGTCGATTCCGAGTTGTGAGAAACGGTTGACAGACGAAGAAAGGCCGGGAACACTCTCAGTCACCATGGAGCTCAAGGTTGTTTTCAAGGTGGAAACAGTGCGATTCCCGAGAAGTGGACTGGCAGTGTTGGTTGATGTATTGAAAGCGGTTTGGTCATCAATATATTGGATCATCGAATTGTAGCTCTCGACAAATCCTTCGATTGCGGTTTGGGCTGAGTCGGTGTCGCGTGTAACCTTGATATTGATGTCTTTCGAAGCGTCTGCTGACTCTAGGTTTAAAGTGACATTGTCGATCAATCCATCAATCACATTAGAGTCATACTCAGCCACAATGGCACCCGCGCCTGAGCCAAGTTGGAGTTGGGCGTTCGCTGCGTCTTGAATAGCGGCACCGGAAAAATCAGGAAGTACTTCAGAACCCGTTGGCGTCACTAGATTGTTCGTAACATTGATTTCGTTGGCTTCGCCAGTGTACTTCGATGTTAAAAGAATTCGATTTGCCGAGTTTGCTTGATCGAAAACGATCGACGCTGAGACGTCGTCTGATTGGGTGTTAATGGCATTGACCAATCCATCCACCGTATTGTTAGAGGAGTCAATTGTAATCTCAGTCGCGGCGCGGTCGCCAACTTGGAATGAAATAGTACCGGTGGAGATTGTCGTTGAAGGATCACTAAAGCCTTGAGAGCCAATTTGATGGGCTCTTGCCAGGGAATTCACTCGAACGTTGTATGACCCGGGAATTGCCTTCGACTGAGAAGTCACTGTCAGGATAGACTCGTCGCTTGATGACGCGGTGGTTTGATCAAAGACTGAGCCCGATGAGCGGTTTAGCTGGCTCATGCTGGACTTAAGCGAGAGGAGACGCGCTTCGACACCCTGAAATGCAGCCTGTTCTGTCAGAATTTCACTTTTCTTGACATTCAGGCGGTCGACCTGAGATTTTTGAAGGGAGACGAGTCCTTCGATGATCGACGTGGTGTCGAGCCCACTGACGAGTCCATCAATGGAAAACATATAATTTCTCCCAGCGGCTAGGGAATCGAAACTTTTTCTTATCTTATTAAACGAAACAATGAAAGTTGGCCGAGGCCGACTTTCATCGTCGCTGTGTTGAACCAGCTCCCCGCAGGGAGCCCAGTTCTTTTATCCTAAAGCTTCATCGGTTCAATGAAGCTGTTAATCTCATGTTTTCTCGGTTGATCTAGCCAAGTAGTGAAAGAATCAACTGAGACGACTGGTTCGCACTTGAAAGAACAGAAGCACCTGCCTGAACCAAAACCTGGCTGTTGGTGAACTTCGAGATCTCTTCAGCGAAATCGGTATCGCGAATAACAGATTCTGCATTAACAGTGTTTTCAAGTGTTGAACGCATGTTGGTCGCGGTTGACTCCAGAGTGTTACCCTGGAAAGCACCGAGTGTTCCACGAAGGGTTGAAATCTCGTCAATTGCAGCGTCGATGATACCGATCGAATCTTGAGCACCTGAGGCCGAAGTAACACTGATTTCGTTCAAGTTAGTGAACTGGTTACCAGCAACACCGATTCCCAAGCCAGTTGAATCAACTGAATCAATCGAGATCGAAACGGTCTGATTCTGGTTGGCACCAATCTGGAAGATCAAAGAGTTGTCAGCAATTGTAATGTTGCCCTGTGCACCGGTTACAGTCTGTGTAAGGTTAGTGGCATCTTCTGCGATGCTAACCATGATGCCCTGTGAGGCACCTGCAGAACCGGTCAAAACTGCTCCGCTTCCTGTGGCGGCGTTACCACCGATGGTACCAGCGATATTGACACCTGAATCTTGAACAAGTGTTGTTCCGAATCCAGAACTTGTAGCGGCAGCAGCAGTGTCAGAAATGACATCAATGGTTGCAGCGGTTCCGAAAGATTCGGTTCGCAATTGAGTTGCACCACCGACTACAGCAGCAACAACACCAGTTTGTCCGGTGAATTCGTTAATCCGCGAAACAACCGCGTTTTGATCAAGGCCAGCATTGAGAGAAATGCTAACACCGTTAACGGTAAGCGTTTCAGCAGCGGCTAAGTTAGTCGTTTGAGCAGTACCAGCAGTTGCGTTGGCTCGCTCAGCAACCGTCGTAACTGCAACGGCGTAAGAGCCGGCAGAAGTATCTGAAGTTGCTTTCAAGAAAGTTACGTCAGCGTCACTTGCGGTTCCCTGCAATCCTGAAGATCCATCAAGTAGGTTAGAATCGCCAAACTGTGTGTTTGCAGCGATACGATTGATCGTATCCAAAACGTTGTCGATTTCAGCTTGGTTCGCAGCAAGTGCGTCTGCATCATTAACACCCGTGTTCGCTGAATCGATTGAAAGTGATCGAGCCTTTACCAAAAGACTGTTGATCTCAGTGAGAGCACCCTCTGCAGTCTGAACAACCGCAACAGCTTTGTCGGTGTTGTCGATGGCAGCCTTCAAGCCAGCGATCTGAGCTCGCTGCTTCTCAGAAATGACCAAAGCCGCTGGTCCATCAGCACCGCGGTTGACCTTGAAACCAGACGAAAGTCGTTCGATCGAGGTGTTTAGGCTGTTTTGTGAACGGCCTAAGTTGTGTTGTGCGTTAAGAGCACTAACGTTGTTTTGAATGCCTAACATGTGAGCGGGCTCCGATTAAAATGTGTTGGTTTTGGGGGGTAAAAAGTCTTACATCCTTGGACAAAATTTCGGGATCCTTCCCTCTGAGCTTTGTCGTCTTCAGTTTTAGTCAACAATGTTCTGAGCGGCGGACTCCGCAGCGGCGCGAGTTGAGTACTCACCCGCCTGGACTTTTGCCTGAATCTCAACAAGTAAACGTTCACGAACATTCAGGTCGCCTTCTAGACTTTCTAGAAGTTGACTCGGTTTAACCTCATCCGAACGATCGACTTCTTTTCCGTTTTCAACCATGTCCGGCTTGGAGCTGGAATTGTTGATCTGAAAACGATCGCGTGGATTGTTGCCGTGATTATAAATTTCCATAGTTGCCTCTAATATTCTTCCGACACGCGGGTTATCGAAGGGCTTTTCAGAAACTTGCCCCCCAAAAGCAAAAAAAAAATTGAGATCGGCTTTTAGGTCTTTTTGATCCGCGGGAACCCGCATAATCCTTGCTAGCGGAAGTATGGCGGTTATGATTTCGAGGCTTTTGACTCGATAAGCAGAGATAGTCAACTTTAACGATTGCGCAGAAGCTATGGATTAAGTGGAGACTTAGGGTTTTCGATTCGTAATCGAATCGAGGATGTTCGCGAGATGTTCCGCTGGATAGAGACGTTCGCTATGCAACAACTTCAATTGTGGAAATTTGCCACGCTGTTCTTGTGCGGAAGCCTTGCCGGTATCTTGTGTCTCAAGATGTTTTCAAGTGAACCTGATCAATCGGAAGACCTCGGCGAGTCAAAAATAACGCAGATCGGAGTGGATGAGCTAGGAAATCCCCGTCCATTTGTTGGTGATGCTGGAAAAGTTGCTGGTTTAAGTGGCGGTGTTCCACCCAAAGCAAATGGCGAGTCAGAAAGTGAATCCGGCTCGGCTTCGTCAACGGAGCCGTCGGTTAATCTACTGCAACATGGAGACCACTACCTTATAGCTGGAAATTACCCTTTGGCTTTAGGGAACTACCAGAAATTTGAGAAAGAATTTGGTAGCGGCGGCAGTTCGATGCTCCTTAGGAAAGCGATTTGCTATGAATTAAGTAGCGACTATTACTCGGCTTCGCATGCGTATCACGATGCCATTTTTCAGGCTGGAAAAAATGAAAATCATAAGCTTCTAGCGACCGTTGGTTGTTCCCGGGTACTGGCGTTTCAGGGACGGATGGTCGAAGCCATCGATCTTGTTTCGAGTGAAATGCTAAAAATTGATTTCTATCCGGATTTACCTGATTCAATGAAATCACGCGTTGCTTTCCAATGGGCCAAAATATTGGAGACTATCGCTCTTAACGACGTTTCCTATTTCCGTAGTGACAATTCTCCTGAAAAGATAGCGGAAGATCAGGAAGAATTTGCTGAGTTTTCCAGCGTTGGTGGATTCTTGCTGGCGTCGTTCGATTTATTGCGGCCGTTGTCGGTGGCCGTGGATACTCCAATACCAGACCCAGAGAGCTTTCTTGCAAGTGTCGATGATCCGGTTTCCCAACAACCGAGACTCCTCAACGGGATGGGCTCATTTTCTCTGTCTCTGCTTCAGCGGCCAACGAATCTGGCGACGACGATCACGGCTTCCGTATCCACCAGCGTCCAGCCGATTTTGAATGTTCTGGGCGAGGTGGCAGCCCGTTCTAAGTTGGAAATGAAATTTAGTAGCCAAGCGAAAGAGGCTTTACGAGGGCGATCACGAGCGGTTGTCTTAGACTCAGTTTCGATTGGAGTTTTATTAGACGAAATTTTGATTCCTCACCAATTGGTCTGGTATCAGAAGGACAGCACAATCACTGTCGTAAGTGAGGCCGAAGCAGGAGAAGCAGATACCTGCCAGTTTCGCTACGATGCGGCGAACCGGGCCTTTCAGCGTTTTGAGATAGAATACAGCGAAACTGAATATCGAAAGTCTTCCCTGCTCTCTCGTGCCGGATTATCCATCATTGAGCAAGACTACGATGTTGCGACCAATCTGTTTCAGGAGCTTTCTCAAACGAATCCAACCGGCGAAATCAATGCAAAATTATTTTTTAATTTGGCGAAATTGAATCTCTTGCTCGATCGATCCGAAGAGGCAATTCCAATGCTTTACAGTGCGATTGACCAGACACGTGACGCAGATATTAAATCCAGTTCTTACTGTTTGCTAAGTGAACTCGAAATTTCGAAGGGTGATTTAAAAGAAGCGATTCGCTCATCACATCGGGGACTGGCGACGGCCATTACAACTCATCAAAAGACGATGTCGACCTTAAACCTTGCCAGGTCGTATTTACTAAACAAAGATCCCTTTACTTGTAACGATAGTCTTTTTCGGAATAGAAAATGGATTCCCAAGCTGACAACCGAGAGCTCCATCGCTGCTATTTTAGGTTCTTATGCTCGTTCGATTGGGTTGAAGAATAAAAGTGAGCTGGCGCGAGAGCGGGCCCGTCTACTTGAAGCTGTTAGCGCGATCGACTCGAAGCAGTGTATTTCCTTTGTGGATTGTTATGTGGCCGGTTTAAGTTACGCGAATCTTGGTTTTCGAGACCGAGCGAGAGAAATGTACATCGGTGCACTGTCGAAGCCAGATATCGGAGTATGGCAACGCAGGATTGTTTTTGAATTGGCCATGCTCCAAAAAGATTCCGAACTTTACAACGCTTCGATCAATACGTTGAGTTCTTTAACGGCCGAAGATGATCAATGGAAAATTCGCGCTCTCGCTCAGTTGGCCAAAATCTATATCGAACTCGATAAAACTGAATTGAGCTATGAGATGTGCAAGGCACTCTGGCAGATGAATTTGAATGAGCAACAAAAAGAGGCGACCTTGCAAATCATGGGTGGCGTCTATCAAAAGCAAGGGAAGCATTTTTCAGCAGCACTTTGCTTTGCCGGATTGCTTCCTGATGAACTTTGAGAGGCTTCGAGAGTTTGCAGCGGAAAACTGTGGTTAATGTTATGAATAAAATAAATGACAAAAACTGGAAGCACAGGATTCGAATCATCGTCGGCATGGTTTGTATCGGTGGATGCTTCTTTTGGACGAATGTGGGTTTTGGCCAAACTGCGAACGAAAATGCGCCGGTGGCTACAACGCCAGCAGCAAACCCAGTGGTGGGTGAGGAAGCGGCTCCGGCTTCGAAGGCCCTCGAGTCCGTTACCGGCTCGGATCTATCCCAACCACAGCCATCGCTTCAGTTGCCTGCTAATCAGGTTCCGCTGCAGGCAGATGGTGAGTCCCAAAAGGATCCCAGATTAAAGGGAATCTTTGATCGCATTAAGTTGCTTAACAAGATTATTGAAGAGGATAAGAACTTACCGGAATCGAGCGAAATAACACCGAATCCAACTCCCAGCGAGTTGATCTTTGGCAATCCTTTAAAACCGGAAGCCACGCCGGTAGAAAATCCTGCCGTTCAGCCTGATCCGGCTGTGGCGCCTGAGTCGCAGCCTCCCGCTGCAGACCCTCCCGAGATCACTGGTGGTTCACAGGTTCTGGCAGAGCCCGTGAATTCACTTGAGCTGGGAAACAGTCTTTACATGACCGCTAATTATCCGGCTGCGATTCGAAGTTACAGTATGTTGCTAAATCAGGAGATGGATAATCAGGAAGCAGCCTGGCTGAGGTTAATGCTTGGCTGTTGTTATCGTTATCAGGACGACTATATCAATGCGGAATCGATCTTTCGGAACGTTGCGGACCGTCGTGGCGCCGGCGATTTTTTAATGAAACATACGACTTGGAATCTGCAGTATTTAGAGGAACGTCGTAAACGTCGAGATGAATTCCTAGCGGTTGAGACGGAACTGGATGCCCTGCTATTAGAGATAAATAATGAACCAACACAAAAATGATTCAGTGGAACTCGAGCAGCAGGTTGAACAGGCCATGAGACAACTCCTCGAAAAGTATAAGAAATTGGACAGTTTGGCCGACGAGATGTTGAGTCGACAGGCAAATTCCGATTCGATTGAGGAGCAGATGAAACAGCTCAATCAAGGTAAGAGCGAGATTCAAGCGATTGAAGAACATTCGCGAGCGATTAAAGAGCAATACCGAAGTACCCAGTCGCAGGCATCCGAAGCTATTTCGAGCTTAACGAAGCAGACGGCTGAGTTGTTACTCGGAACTATTAAAAAAATCGATTCCCTTGAGTCGCATACACGCGAGGCACATCGGAAGTTGATTCCGAGTATCGATCAGGGAGTGCGGGTAAATCAGATGCAGAAAGCGTACGGGGGTTGATTGGACTTGCCCCTCCAGTTGATGGCGTTTGCCCATTCGGACACTCGGTTTCAATTGAAAAGCCAATAGAAGAAAACTTCATGCCTTTGTTTTAAACAATATGCTCCCCGAATTAAAAAATAATACAACGGATCTGTCCTCTCCTCTGGAAGCGGCCTCGGCGTTTAGTGTTGTCTTTCCCGGTACAGAATCGGTGAAAACAAGTGCAGCTCGCAACTCAGACTTAAAGATCCGCAATATCTCATTCCAATCGAAGATAATGAGTGAGTTTTTTGAGTTGGCAAAACTGTATGCAAAGAGTTCTGCTACTGTGTTGGTTACGGGAGAAAGTGGAAGTGGAAAGGAACTCTTCAGTCGCCTTATTCATCAGCAAAGTGACCGGTCAGAAGAGAGGTTTGTCGCGGTTAACTGTGCGGCAGTATCCGAGTCATTGATCGAAAGTGAATTCTTTGGGCACGAAAAGGGAGCCTTCACCGGAGCTTCGACAGGTAGAGTAGGCTTTTTTGAGCAAGCTCAGGGAGGTACGCTTTTACTGGATGAGATCAGTGAAATACCACTCGCGATGCAGGCTAAGTTGTTACGAGTCATCGAAGAGCAGGAAGTGCAGCCAGTTGGAAGTAACTCTGCTCGTCCCATTGATGTGCGAATCGTCGCCACGACAAATCGTGACTTGGCTGTCGAAGTCGCGGAAGGGCGTTTTCGCGAGGATTTGTTTCATCGAATAAATGTACTTGAACTCGACCTTCCGCCATTGCGAGATAGAGTCTCCGATATCCCCTTACTCGTAATGCATTTTGTGAACTTGTTTCAATCGGAGTCGCGAACGGGAAGTCTGGAAGTAGACAAGGAAGCGATGCAGTGGTTGTGTCAGTATCATTGGCCAGGGAATGTCCGTGAATTACGGAATGTCATTCATCGAGCTTGTGTGATTGCAGTGGATGGTAAGATCGGCCTGAATTGCCTTGCCAAGAAAAAGCAACGAGCTCAAAGCGATGATGTCGACGGGCTTGCCGGTTTAACATTGGCAGAAGTAGAGCGCCGATTGATACTGTTGTCGTTGTCCAAATTTCAGGGTAACAAAAAACTTGCTGCGGAAGAATTAGGCGTCACAGCACGAACGCTTTCAAACAAATTGAAGGTCTATTCAGAAGCGAGTGGAATTCGCTTGGGAGGCAACCGAAAGGATAAGCCCTAAGAGGTGCCCTAAGAGCTGCCCTAAGAGCTGCCCTAAGAGGTTAGATCTACGAAGATTAAATCTACAATCAACCGAGTCATAAGAATGCGAGGTGAAGTGGCGCGTTAGCTCTTGTCTGGCGACCTCGGCAGTCTCGTAAACTGGTTCACTCTCCGGTAGTCGCAACGTTGGAATTTGCCAGGCCCGTCGAGATCTCGCAAAATATTTTTTGACGGGTAAGAATTAGGTCGTTTTCAATTTCTGTCACCATTTTGACGAGCTCAGTAAACGAATTGACTTTTAGTTTAGACATCAATTGAGCTCGATCCGATTCGACCGTCCGCAGGCCGATGTCTAATAGAGATGCGACGCGCTTATTAGGTTCGCCAGCCATTAAATAGGTGAGAACGTCTTTTTCTCGAGTGCTGAGGATATTGAATGCGGGATTGTCATAGGGTTGCGTCTCTCGCAGCGTTTGTTCACTGAGAAGTGCAGTTTGAAAAAGCTGTGCCAATTCAGGCGACTCAATACTCTTTTCAAAGTTGCCCATCGCGCCTGCTGCACCCGCAATGAATGCCGCGTTGCTGTCGCCGGAAGGCGTAGCGATTAGCAAGGGGTTTTCTCGGGCAATGGAGCGGTCTGAAAAATGTACCTGTTCGCGGTGCCAGTAATCAAAGTCAACGATCAGGCAGCGTGAAAAATACTGCCTGCAGGTGGAAATGGCTTCTTCGAGTTTTGGTGAAGAATAGGCCTCAGCGTCAATTAACTTGGCTGCGTAACTCATCCGTTTCGCAAAAGACTGGTCGTCGGTTGCGCAAATGATCAGTGAATTCGGTGGAGTGCTAAAAATCATAAAACCGGTGGGAGCACGGATGAAATGGAGTCAAGTTTCTTCGGATTAATCAACGCTTATGCTTATCTGTTAAGGGCTTAAGCCTTTAATCAAAAACGTTTGTTCGAAATTCGATGATTTCTGTCAATAGAGAATTGGATTTTGAAAACTGATTTCAGCTTCCGCCTGCGTCTTTCCAAATGTCTTGAGCATGGACTAATGGGCTGAGGAAGTGACCGCTAGCAGATTTTAGGAGAGGCAAGCGCGGTCAATTGATGGCAAAAAATTCCTCCGAAGGCGAAAGTCTTTCTGTCTTCGGGGGAAATGGGCGAATCCCATTCTTTTCGTTTTTCCCATTTTTATCGGGAGGAAGAAGAAAAACACTCCAAAAAGAATTTATGGCACTCGCTTTGCTAGGTGTTTTGATCCCGCAATTGTTTTGGACCCATACCTTTGATACTTACCGTGAACATACCAAGCCTACCGACCGATGTATCGTTGCGCGAGAATGATCCCGTAACGTCCGAGAATTTGAATAGTCCCCTGCCCTCCGGTCATACGTTCGAGAGTTTTGCCAAGGTGGTTGAAGAAGTTAGTTCGGAAACCGCCGGGGTTAGTGAAATAGCTGCCGTTTCTGAGTTGAGCGATAATAATATCGACGCATCATCCGCGATTTCATTGGTCGTCCAAATCTCCGGAGTTGAATCGAATGAAATTGCGGAGGGCGCAAGTGTATCACCTCTGACGGGTGGTTATTCGTTGACGAATTCTATTTTGGTTCAGCCCGGTGGAACGTTACTAACGCAATCAGCTACAGACACTTTACAGCGATCTAGTTCTGAAATAGTCGAGGCCTTGCCACTGCAGACGCAAGTTGTCAACGTGACAAGTGAGGATACGGTTGCAATGCAGACGGATTCAACGGAAGGGATCGCGTCTGATCTATTGGCTGGTTTGCAGGCAATCAATGGTGCGAAAGAAAGTGGTTTTGAGTTTTCACAAGGAAATGAAAGCGAAACTGAATCATCGGAGCCCAATTTAAAGGCTGCGCTTCCGGGATTGATTCAAGAGGAGTCCGTGCCGCTTAATCGATCAGCCAGAACCACCGCGTTGACTGCCGGGAAAATGGAAGCGGTCACCGAGACAGTCACCGAGAACTTAGTTCAGCAGATTCGGCTGACGGAGCGCGGTGAGCAAAAGCAAATGACTTTGCAACTCCATCCCGCAGAATTAGGACAACTCACGTTGCAACTGGATTGGGATAAGGATGCTCTTCAAGTCAAGATTTTGGCAAGCGAAGTGGTTGCGGCAGACTTGTTGAAGCAGAACAAATCACAACTCGTTCAGGCGCTTGCTGAAAATGGAATTGATTTTGATTCACTTGACATTGGCTATCAAAGTGAGCAATCAGATCCACGCGACGAAGGCGAGGCAGAGTCGAGTTTTATGAGTGCAGACTTGTTTAATGAATTAGAGGAATCAGATTCGGAGAAATTAAAGTCGGTCGAGCAACCGGCGGCGCGAGTAAGTACGTCGATGATTGATATTCGAGTGTGAAGTCCACGCAAAGATCAGCTGTTGGCTTAGTTTCGATTCAAAATAGAAAAATAATAATAAATTTGGGAGGGCGCAATGCCGGGGATAACATCGCAAGTAGCAACAAATGATTTTCTTAATCTGCTAACCGTACAATTAAAAAATCAAGATCCGATCGAGCCCGTCAATCAGGAAGATTTCATTGCACAGCTCGCGCAGTTTTCGCAGTTAGAGCAAACCGAGGCGCTTAATTCTAATTTCGAACAGTTGCTGGAAACCACACAGCTTACGCAGGGGATGAACCTCGTAGGAAAGCAAGCTTCTTACACGGACGCTGTGACCGGTGAGAAAAAGACTGGACTTGTCGAGGAATTAATTGCCAACAGTGGCCCCGCTAATCTTTTGATCAATGGCGAACGGGTTGGTTTGAATTTAATTTCCGGCGTCACAATATAGTTTTTAGCCATTAACATTCCGATCGCAGAGAATGAGATGTCAGTCATTTTGTTTGCTGTTTTGTTTCGCCTGCTATTCCCGATTGCAGGCGAATTGGTGGCGGTTGGAATTGAACCTTATTTTCCTTTTCAGTTAGAGAGATCCAGATGAGTAAAAGTTTAATTACCGGCGCGACAGGGCTGTTGGCTCACCAGCAGAAACTCGATGTGGTTGCGAGCAATATTGCTAACTTGAATACGACTGGATTCAAATCGCAACGGGTTTTGTTTTCCGATCTGATTTACACCGATCGGGCTCCCGCTGTGGGGGCTTCTGGAAATGTGGATGGCGGTGTGAATCCGATTCAGGTCGGCAACGGTGTGCGTGTCGCTGAGGTCTCTCAGAATTTTACGCAAGGAGTTCTCAATGCGAGTAGTGGTGAATTCGACTACGCACTCGACGGTGATGGCTTCTTTGTCATTCAGGCAGAGCAACAAGCTTACACACGCGACGGTTCATTTTCAGTCGACTCCTCTGGATTTTTGGTAGATCCCTCGACCGGTGGATACGTTCAGCGTTTTGGTGCCAAAGGAGAAGCGACGGGAACTGAACCTGGATTTCAGGTTGCAGGTGACACGAGAATTCAGATTCCGCTGGGCGCGAGTGTTCTTGGAAAAGCAACGACTTCGGCAGATTTAATTGGCAACTTACCCGCTTCAGCTGTCCCACCTTTGACAGAAGTGCTGACGACCGCTTCTCCATTTACAGCAGCCGGAGTGGCTGCTACGCCCACTACATTGCTGAACGATCTAGATTTTAATGGAGTCAATTATGTGTTAGGCGATTCGGTCGACATTGTAGGTACCAATGTCGACGGTTCTTCGTTCTCTACGAACCTCCCGGCGGACGGCACGACTACCGTTGACGATCTCGTCAATGCAATCAACGGGAGTATTGTGGGCGCGACTGTGTCTCTCGACGCAACCGGTAATTTATTAGTAACTGCCGATAATGAGGGGGATGCGTTGCTGAGTCTTCAGTTGTCGGACAACGCAGGTAACGTTGGTGAGACCGATTTTGAAGATGCGATCTTCATCGTGGAAACCGACGGTAAATCAGGTGATACCGTCGATTCAACGTTGCAGATATTTGATTCCAGGGGTGAGCCTCATCTATTAAATGTCACCTTTGAGAAGACTGGAAATAACACTTGGTCAGCTAATTTTTCATCCAGTGATCCTATGGTGACCCTAAGTGATGGACTGATTTCAGAGATTCGATTTAACGATGACGGATCGTTTCAGATAATGAACGGGACTGGATTGGGAGACGCCAATATTGAAGTTGTCATTGACTCGATCGTTGATCCTCAGGAAATAGATGTTTCTCTGGGCAATCTTACTCACCTCGCGACGAATTATTCCGCGACGTTTCAACAGGATGGATTTTCTCCAGGAACGATCGTGAAGATGAATGTGTCGTCTGATGGAGTTTTGACAGGGATTGCCAGTAATGGACGTGAAGTTGAAGTTGCACAGCTTGCGATTGCAAGGTTTTCAAATCAGCAGGGCCTCGAAAGTCTTGGTGATAACTACTACGGGCAAACTGTGAACAGTGGGACGCCTAATATCGGCGTCGGTGCTGCCAATGGCAGAGGAGCAGTCCGTGGAGAACACCTCGAGTCCTCGAATGTTGATGTTGCTCTCGAGTTTACTCAGCTGATTATTGCTCAACGTGGCTTCTCGGCAAATGCGAGATCAATCACTGTTGCAACGGAAGTCTTGCAAGAACTGAATAACATCTTCTAAAGAAGATCGTGGTCGTGAGGGGGAGACCTTTCCCCCTCACTGGTCGAGGTGAGTCGATTGGATCAGCCGGCTAGGTTCGTTGGCGTAAAGGGTTACGCTGATTGGCGGTTTAGCTTTTGGATGTAGTTGAGGATTTCGGCTACCGCTTGATATAGTTCGAGCGGTATTTCCTGGCCAATTTTGACATTGGCGTAAAGGAAACGTGCAACTGGTTTTCGTTCAACCACAGCAACTCCGTTGCTTTTCGCAATTTTGATTATCTTTTTAGCCAAAAGGTCGGCTCCTTTGGCGACCACGATTGGTGCCGCAGAAACCTGCGGGTCATATTTTAAAGCAACGGCAAAGTGAGTCGGGTTTGTGATAACGACGGTCGCTTCGGGCACTTCTCTCGCCATTCTCTTTTGCGACATCTCGTTTTGGATTTTTCGAATTCTGGCTTTCAGTTCCGGGCTTCCTTCGATGTCTTTTTGTTCATCTCGAATTTCCTGTTTGGTCATCATCAGATCTTTATTTTGTTTCCAGATCTGAAAACCAAGATCTCCGATACCTACAACGACCATCAGCAATGCTGTTACCAGGCCAATTTGTAAAATAATGCTGGTACCGATGGCGAGCATGTGTGGGTAGTTGCTGAAACCCGAGGTGGCAATTTGTTCAAAGTGGGCGGTCGTAATCCAGTAACCTGCGACAATTATCGCAATGGTTTTTAAGATTGCGACGGCACCACGATTGACGGAACGGGTAGAAAAAATTCGCTTGAGCCCGGATTTTGGTGAGAGCTTATTCCATTTGGCATTTAGTGGCTTCAAAGAGATGTTAAATCGAGTCTGCAGTGCACCAACAACAATGATCATGACCATCAAGGGCAGCATCAGTCCTATGCAGGCTCCGCCAACGTTCGTTACGTGTCGTCGAAGGCTGATCAGGATCGAATCGGGGTTTTCAATCATGGGATTGAAAAAAGTAAGGCTTTCCCGAATACAGTCGAGTAAAGCCTTAAAAAACCAATTCCCCATCATCATGAAGAAACCAATGGCCGCAAGGATGATCAGACCACCAACCAGTTCCGAGCTATAAGCCAGCTGTCCGTCCTCGAGCGCTTTTTCTTTGCGCCGCTGTGTTGGCTGTTCTGTCGGTTGATCGTTGCGTTCGGACATTACCGATTGGCTTTAGAGGTTTGAGATTTACTGAAAATAGACGAAAAATTGTTCCAATTGAAATAGGTAAGTACGAAAGTGAGCTTCCATTGATTTTACGATGATCGGAAAAAAAACAATGAGACACAGGATGCCAATTCCACTTCTTAACGTCATACCTACTGAGAACAGGTTAAGCGTGGGTGCTGCTTTATTAAGAAGTGAGATGGCAATGGTCAGAATAAACAGGCTTACGCCGATCGGAGCCGCAATCATGCTTCCGTTTGTAGTAAGTGAACCGGCCATTTGAGTCAATAGCTCTGTTGGGAGGTCTGTGATTTCGATCTTGCCCGCGAGGTGAATGAGTGAGTAGTGCACAATCCGAACAAGGAAATGATGGAGATTTAAACCGAAGAATAGTAAGACAGCAAAGGTTTCAAAAATAGTTGTGACAAGCGTTGAAGAATCTGACGTTCCGGGACTGGTGACAGATGCCAGAGAGAGGCCAACTTCCTGCCCGACATAAGCGCCAGCAATTTTAGCCTGGACAAACATAAATCCGAGCAGCATCGCCAGTAAAAAACCGATCGTAATCTCTTTCGCAAGAAACAGCACTGAGACAACGATATCGATTTGATTAACGTAAAATAACTCTTGCGGAAGAGCGCCAAACCAAAATACGGTTAACGACATCGCGAGGCCGGCTTTGACCAGGTGGGGCAATTGTCGCTGCGCAAAGATTGGCAGGAACGCTACGAATGCCGAAACTCGCGCGAGGATCAAAATGAAATTGAATAACTGATGCTCAGCCGTCATAGAATTTGGTTCATGTAGCTAAACATTTCGACAGTAAAGTCTTTCAGTGTCGAAAGGTACCAAGGCGTCAGGAAGATAATGATGGCGACCACGGCAACAATTCGGGGAGCAAAGGTCAGCGTTTGCTCCTGAATACTGGTAACGGTTTGTGCGATACTGATTAAAACGCCAACGACTAGACTGACGATGACAATTGGAGCCACGAGTAGCAGGGAGGTTGTAAACAGATTCCTGCCGATCACAATTGCTTCTGAGACTTCCATGTCGTGGTCCTTGTTTACCGCTGTGTAGGGAGTGCTTTGTTAGTTTGCAGAATCAGTTAAACGTGTTACCGGAGAAAACTCTTAATCGGGGTTTTTCCGGCAGGTGCTGGCTTGATTAGAGTATCCATGATCTCGGCAGTCAGAGTTGGGCTGTCAAGCTCGGCAATGATTTTTGCCTGTTGTCGATCTTCGAGGCTGTCCAGAAGATTGGCTACGAGATTCATGTTTCCGCGGCCTGCGTATTCCTTAAGTATGGCTGCCGCTTTAGCCGGTTCCATTGTTCGGAACATGTCCTTCAGGTCATTCACCTGTTGTTTCACTTCTTCACTAGCCAGGTCACCGACCTTTTTTCCAAGTCGATTTTCATACATGGAAAGCTCTTTAACTTCTTTTTTGACCGCTTCTTTTTCCAGTTTAAGAAGATTGGTAGCTTCTTTGGCTTCGTTAATTTTAGAGTCGATTTTTTTTGAAAAAGATTCGAGCTCGGTTCGTTCTCTTTCGAGATCTTCCCGGAGCAGGGAGATACGTTTTTCTTCTTTTTTGAGTCGCTCTTCTTTTTCCTGTAATTTCTTTTCGCTCTGAATGATTGAGTTCATTAGATCGAGTGCGACGCTCGGTGGCATCGGAACATCCGGTCGAATTCCCAAAGGCATTTGTTCCTGAGTCTGGGTTGAATCGACCATGGGGAGTTTACCGTTGAACTCCGTAATTGGGTCCGAGGCGGCCGGCTCTTCTTCTTGATAAAAGAAGTACCTGGAACTAACTGCAGAGGCTCCGAACAGGATGCAACCGACTACTGCCGCAATAATAATTGATTTCATCTTTTTGTTCCTTTAAAACCGGTATTCAAGTACCGCTCATCAGCTGTCGCATGTTCACGTTTGGTTTCTTCGTAAATTAATTCAGCTAATTTTCGTTCGATCAATTTTTCCATTGAATCGATTTTTGACATTTGTTTTCTGATAATCTGTTTTTGGTTTTCAAAATCAAGCTGTGCTTCTTTGAGTCGTTCCTGAGTTGACTCGAGTTCAGTTTGTAATTGGTCAATCAGTGGTTTTCGGATCAAGCAATTGCTAATGGTCATGTTGGATGATTCCAGTCCGGCGAGCGAATGCTTGATTTTTGTTTGGTGGGCTTGCAAAGCCATTTCAATTTTTTTCAACAGAGAGCTTTTTTCACTCAATTGAAATTTTTGTTGATCTAATTCTTTCTTGTAAAAATCTAAAACCTTGTTGAGTTTTTCAATTTTTTTTGATTGGTTCATTGGTTGTTTTCAGGCCGAATGCCGTTTCGTGATGCTATTCATCCGGTGGGCGGGTATTGGTGCTGGAGCATGTCAACGAGTCTCTGCATTTGTCGCTTGGTGTCGTCGATGGAGCAGGGAGCCTGCAAAGGTTGTTGGAGAAACTGACAAATCTTTGGATACATTTCAACGGCAATATCTGTTTGTAGTGAGGTGCCTTTGGTGTAAGCACCGACCTGAATGAGATCAATGACATCCTGGTATTTCGCCATGATTTGGCGGATAGCAACGGCAGAGGATGCATGCACCGGTTCGGTCAGTTCCTGAAATAATCGACTGAGGCTTTGTAAGACACTGATTGGAGGATAGTGTCCCGCGTTGGCAAGATCGCGGTCGAGGACAATGTGCCCATCTAAAATAGAGCGGGCGGAGTCGGCAATCGGATCATTCATGTCATCTCCATCGACCAAGACGGTTAACAGTCCCGTAATGGATCCACGGTCGGAATTTCCGAGTTGTTCCAAGAGCGTTGCCATCTTTTGAAAAACAGAGGGTGTATAACCGCGGGTGGTCGGAGGTTCACCCAGCATTAATCCGAGGTCTCGTTGAGCCATCGCGAATCGCGTCAGGCTATCGAGCATAAGGAATACACTTTTTCCTTGTCGTCGATGCCAGTTGGCAATGGCGATTGCGGATTCCGCTGCTCGAACTCTGGCCAGTGGACTTTCATTGGCGGTAGAAACGATGACAATTGACTTAGCCATCCCCTCCGCTCCGAGAGATTCATTGATGAATGGCAGTACTTCTCGTCCTCGCTCGCCAATCAAAGCGACAACGTTAAGGTCGGCGCTTGCGTATCGGGCAATCTGCCCCAGCAGCGTACTTTTTCCGACACCACTTCCGGCGAATAATCCTACACGTTGACCTTTTCCAATTGTCAGCATGCCGTCGATTGCTTTTTGCCCCGTGGCAAAGACTTCGTCGACAGGTTTTCGGGTAAGTGCATTAGGCGGATCGAGAACAACGCTCTTGAATCGCTGAGTTCCCAGTTTCCCGTTCCCATCGATGGGTTCACCAATGGCATTAATTACACGGCCCAGCATTTGATCGCCCACGGGTACTTTCATAGGGCGTCCCAGCGAGAAGACTCGATCGCCTCGCTGGAGCTGATTGTTGTGCGAAAATGGCATCAATTGAACGAGATCGTCAGAGAATCCGATGACTTCAGCGAGTGTATTGGGGCCGGACTTATTTTCAATTTCTACAAGCTCACCTACGCTGGCAGGCAGTGACGCAGTGATAGCACCTTGGGCAACGGTTAGACACCCAACGGACTGCAACGATCGTGTGTTGCTGACGATTTCAGAGCATCGTCTGAGAACTTTTTCGGAGAATTTACTCATCAATAATCTCCGTCAGCCCAGCTTGGATCTCATCGAGTTGAGTTTCCATTCGCGAAAGTAGTTCATAGGTGTCAAATTCGACCCGGCATTCTCCCGGCTCAATCGAGTCATCGATTTGGAAATTGATTTCTTCGGTATTCGTGTCCTTTGACAGTTGCTTTTTGATGCATTCCAGATTGATTGGATTGAGATAGACGCCAACGGGAGCCTCGGGGCGGGCGAGGGCTTCCGAGAGTATATTGGTAAGTCGTTTTTCTTTGAGGTCTTGCGATTCCCCGACTAGTTTTTCAACGATAATGCGGGACAGGGAGATGGAAAGAGAAACTACTTCGTCTGCAAACTCGGATGTCTTAAGGTCGATGCTGTCGATTCCGGTTGCAATGTTTTCAAGCAATCCGTTCATGCGTTCGTTGACTGCTGCTGTAGCTACCTCGGCGGCGACTGGATCCACGGTACGAGTCACCGGTTCTGACCGATCCATGAATCGACAGTTTTTTACTTGGCGATCGAATTGTACGTGATGTTCAACCATAGTTAGTTCAACGTGATATCTCCTGCTTCGTCTAAGCGGGCCATGGCATCGACGAGTTGTTTTCTGGCTTCTTCGATCTCGTGTCCTTTTGCGCCGACCGTATACTCCATTTCATCTTCGATTGCCTGTCGGGCGCGTTTGGAGACATTTTTAAATAGTTTTTCTGCAATGTCAGGATCTGCCTGTTGAAGGGCGACCGCGAGGATTTCAGATTTTGTCTGACCAATCAATTTTTGACAGTCACGGTCATCTAGGCGAAGAATATCATCAAACAAGTACAGTTTGGCCCGAATCGCGAGAACCATTTCTTCATCGCGATCATTGAGTTTCTCGATGAGTCCTTTGCGGATATCTTTGGGCAGCGAACGCATCAATTGAGCCAACGTATCGATTCGGCTGGTGGTTTCCTTTTTTACGGTAACGGCATTCGCTTTTTGAAACGTCGTTTTCAAGACTTCCTGAATGATGCGTTCCGGAACAACGCTCTCTTCACTCAGATAGATTATGACTTGATCCCGAATGTGATCGTCAAGCTCTTTGATGATCTCCGCGCCCAAATGGGTTTCGAGCAGATTGACCACGAGTGCGATGGTTTTCGCATTGTCATCGGCGAGCGCCGTTGAGATTTGAAATGGGTCGAGTTGGTTCAAGTCACGGACATAGTCACCTGATTCGTCGATCTTTTCAAATACGACGGGTTCGTCTGAGGGAACTGAGGGGGTGACGGGTTGAGCTTGTTGTTTTAGCTTTTTTCTTTTTGCGATTCGAAGGGCGGTGGATGCTTGATGGATTTCCGGGCCAAGCGTTTTCATTGCAAAAGAAAAGTACCGACTGAAATCACGAATGATAAACTCGATTTCCTCTTCACTGGGAGGAACGGTTTTGTATTCTTCAAGTAAGTTCTTGATGAAATTTGAGCGCGTAGGGTTCATCTTCTTCAATGCAGCATTAACTGCATCGGGCCCCAGTACGCTAAGTAATAGCGCGAGTCGTTCTTCAGTTGAAAGCGTGGACATTTCTTATTTGACTCAGGCTGCTACGGTGGTTGATTCTTCTTTGGTTTCCGTCTCGGTTTCAAGACTTGCCCATGAATCAATAATCTTGGCGAATACTTCCGGGTTTTGTTTGACCAACTCACTTAATTGTGTCAATTGTGATGTTGGAGCAGCGGCGGCTTCACTCGTGACGATCGGATCAGGTTGAAACTTTTTGAAGGTGCGAAGAGCGATGAAGAGTGCGACCAGAGCAGCGACACCCAAAGAGATGTTTTTCAAGATTTCATTAATTTGATCCCATGGAATCGTACTCGTGGCCACCGCGTCGAGTGGTTCCTCTGTAACAAAATCAACAAAATCGACAGTGATTTGATCTTTGCCAATTCGCACCCCGCAAGCGGCGCCAATGGATGATTCCAGAGTTGTTTTAAGCTCAGCAATTTGCGTGGCAGTTCGGTCTTGCTTATTGACCGTTACCGCAATGGAAAGGGAATTAAGTAACGCTCCATCGACTGTTTCAGTACGCTTTAATTCTGAATAATCCCATTTGTTTTCCTGCTCTTCCATCTTTAACTGGCTCTTGTTTGCGGGGGCGGGCGGGGGTGAGCCAGCCGGAGAGAGCACCCCCAAGTTTGCTGCGGTTCCAGCGACACCAGCAGCCGGCCCGGCTGCGATATCCATCTGTTGTTTAATATTTTCCTGGATAAGGAACTTTTCAGGCCCTAGCTCGCGGCTCTCCTGCACTGCATTTTCAAATTTATAATCAGCAGTAACTTCCACATTAAAATTGCCCCAACCAAAAAGATTTCGCAGTTGATTTTCGGCTTTCCGTTTTAGCGCGCTCTCTCGCTCGGCGACAAATTCCTCCTTTTTGCTAAGATTCATCGCCTCGGCATCGGTGCTGTATTGGTTGCCCTGAGTGTCTGAAACTGAAACCGAACCGGGAGTAAGGCCGGGAACGGCGGCGGCGACAAAATCGGCGATCGCGGCGGCATCGGCTTCGTTGAATTTTTCAAGATGCGATGTTTCGATGAGAACCGAAGCGGTAGGGTCAGTCGATTGCCGGATGAAAGCCTGCTTTTCCGGAATGCTCAAGTGAACATTTGCGGATTTCACACTTCTGATTTTTTCAATGTCAACCTTCAGTCTTCGCTCGAGATTCGTGTTGAGGTAATACTGTTGGCTTACCGGATCCATCCAGGGGGAGATTTCTTCCAGCTCGCTGCCGGCACTGGTCAAGCCCGCTTTCCCCGCTGCAATTCGCGCACGCGATAATTTACTGGAGCCGACCATGATCATCGAACCGGAGCCTTTAATCTGGTAGCTGATGTTCTCAGCATCCAAGGCCGCCATGATTTTTGCGGCTTGGGTGGGGTCATCGATGTCGCGAGCGAGAACGACGTAGTTTGGTTGGGCGGACCAAATTCCAACCGAAATGATACCGCCAACGCAAATCGTAAGCAGTAATGCAATCCCCACTCGACCAGCGCCGGTAGAGTCTCTCCAAATTAAGAGAGATTGGTTTAGGAAGGATTTCAAAGTTTGCATAGGTCTCTCGAATCGGCATCCTTACGGTTCAAATTGGTCATGCCAATTTAAAACGAAAAACAACTAAAATTGCATTCGCATGAGGTCGTTATAGGAATCGATTAGTTTATTTCTTATTTCCATAAATAGCTGAAATGACATCTCGGCGTTCGCGACTGCCAACACGACTTGATGCACGTTATCTGTTTTTCCCTGGATCAGGTCGTCAATGGCCTGATCAGAGATCATTTGATTTTCATTGGTTTGCTGTACAAAGCTGTCAACCAGCTTCGCAAAGCCACCTTCACCGCTACTCCGTGTCGCCCCCTTGTTATTGCCAAGACCGGAAATACTATCCAGTGAAGGGAGCGACGAAGCCGGTACAATTGGGTTCATCTAGGGACTCGCAGTAAGGTCAACGTTTGCTCCACCATGTCTTTGAAGGATGAGAGTGCTTTGAGGTTTGCTTCGTAGGAACGACTCGCAGTGATTAGGTCGACCATCTCATTGGGAATTTGTACGTTGGGCATTCTTACCATCCCTTTCTCATCCGCATCTTGGTGACCGGGCTTGTAAACCATCTCAAATGGGCTTTGGTCGGCCTCCATTCCGGCAACCCGAACTCCCTGTAGACCTGACGTGTTACCCAGTTGGGGGTCCAATATCTCAGCAAAAACCAGTTGTTTGCGTCGGTAAGGAAGTCCATCGGCCGAACGCGTGGTGTTCGCATTGGCGATGTTATTGGCAACGGTTTCCATTCGCAGACGTTCGGCGGACATGCCTGAAGCGCTAATATCCGCTGCTGAAAAAAGGTTGCTAAACATTTAAACTACTTCCCAAGATTGACTGGCGGCTTAACCGTTAATGGCTTGTTTGAGTATTCCCATTTTGGAACCTAATAGCTGGGTCAGTGTCTGATAGGCCAATGTGTTTTTCTTAAGGGCGGCGAGTTCCCGATCGAGGTCAACATTGTTGCCGTCACGTCGTTGGGCTAGGCCCTCAACCTGGCTGACTTCATAATCTGAGTTCGTGGCAGTACCCGCGCTGCTCTCGAGTCTCGCCAACAATTGATCAAAATTGACTTCCCGAGTTTGATATCCCGGCGTATTGATGTTGGCAAGGTTTTGGCTAGAGACACGATGGTTCTGGGACGCAAATTGAATTGCCTCCTGAAGCGCTCTGAATTGTTCAACTTTTCCGATCATATCACCTAGATCGGTTGGGTAGGCTTTAACCCTGAACAAGTTGCAATAAGATTGCGGGTTCCCGCATCAAGGTTTGCGGAATCGGTTTCCCAGACAAGGGACAGGGACGCGATTCCTAAACTCTCTAGAGAACCAGAACGGAAGCGATGGGCAGTAGATGCTACCACTATGTAGCTAGCAGAATTAGACCATGGGACGAGAGAAGCATTTTTGTTTGCTCACGTTTGGGAGCGTGCTCATGGGTGATCCTGTTGCACTCTTGGGTGGAATCAGAAGTCCATCCCATAGAAACGGCACAATCAGTTTTACTGGAATCCAATCCCCCGAGGCGGGGGTGAACAACTCGAATAACTGGATTTTTAAGGTTCTCAGCGTGATGCGCCGTGCGCGCTACAAGCCTGAAAACTGAAACAAAATCAAAAAAATTAAATTAAAAACAGCGGTTTCCCCAGAGATGACCAATACTTCCGAATAGTCATGCGCTTTTTAAATAATCGGTAATTCGATCTGCGAATCGATTTCGGCATTTCATAGGGGCGATGATTAAGAGGACGGGATGTCCTTGTTCACTACCGAATTGATCTAAACCTAGTAATTAACGCCGATGGACATAGCAACAATTGTAGGTCTATTAGCCGGTTTCGGCTTAATCTTTACCGCCATCCAAATTGGCGGCGACAAGGGTTTCGCGCCGTTTATCGACTACCCTTCGGTCATGATTACGGTCGGAGGTTCCTTCGCGGCTTTGCTGATTAACTTCCCGTTAAAGACGTGTCTTTCGACGGTCACGGTAATTAAGAAATGCTTTATTTCACGACTACCCGAGTCGAAAGCGCTGATTGCCCAGTTCAAGAACTTGGCGATCATCGTTCGAAAAGATGGTCTCTTGGCACTCGAATCCGAGCTGGACAACATTGACGATGAGTTCATGAAGCGAGGTTTGGAAATCGTGATTGGCGGTGCGGATGAAGAGCAGGTAAGAAATGTTCTGGAAACGGAACTGGCTGCCATTGAACATCGCCATGCCGTTGGAAAAAATCTTCTTGACTCGACCGGTGCGGCGGCACCAGCATTCGGCATGATTGGCACGCTTGTCGGCTTGGTGCAAATGCTTCAATCATTGGATGACCCAAGCAAGATTGGTAAGGGCATGGCGGTCGCTCTTTTAACGACGTTATACGGTGCCGTAATTGCGAATGTTGTTTGCATTCCGCTGGCTGGAAAGCTTGAAGCACGTTCTAAAGAAGAGGTTGCTTGTCGAGAATTGATGATTACAGGAATCACTGCACTCGCGAAGGGGCTTGCCCCGCCCGTCGTCGAAGACGTGTTGGTGGCTTATCTATCTCCAAACTCAAGGCAGGTTTTTCAATTGGAAAAGGATGGCAGCTAGATTCAGGTTGGGAACGAACTTGTGTGGGCTTTCGAGTTAGGAGCAAGTTTGTTTTTGTGATTAATTCAGTCAGTGACATACCATGGCGAAAGAAAAAAAATTACCGGAGCCCAAAGGTGATATTCCCGCTTGGTTTATGACTTACAGCGACGTTATCACGCTATTGATGACTTTCTTTATACTCTTGTTGACCTTTTCAACGACTGAACCTGAGCGATTCGAAAAGACGATTTCAACGATTTTTTCCAACGGTTCGGCAACCGGTGTCGCGGGTAAGAAAATCAAACACAACGATCATGATTCTTTTGTCAACCGTTTGCGAGTACCTGCGGCGCGGATCGCAATCCGCGGTGCGACGATGCCTCCGATTCTTAGACAGCCCGCGACCGAGACGTGGGGAAATGGATTAAAGTCCCTGTCCGATGAGGAAGCTGAACAAAATGAGCTGACGTCTCATGCTTTTGAAATTCCTCTGGCGCTTCTTTTTGATTCCGAGGATCAGTTGACTTTTCGTGGGCGTGACATTTGTGGAATGTTATCTCAGCAGTTGCAAGACCTTCCATTTCGTGCATCACTTCAGTTTTCGAATAAAGCGGACACGGACAGGCTATCGACCGTGATGGATTATTTGTTTCATACTGAAATGACTCGTCCCGGTCAGGTCGCCATGACTTTAATGCGTCAGGGCGAAGTAGCTAATTCGAATTTGCGTATCGTAATTGAGCGTTTTACTCCTAATGCCCAGAGCGGCTACGCATCTGGACTGAGGAAATAGCTCAAATGGCCAGAAAAAAAATCCCACTTTCTAAACCGAGCAAGGCATACCTCATCTCATTTGGGGATACGATGACCGCGCTGCTCGCTTTCTTTATTGTTCTCAACGCCTTTGCGAAAGAGCAAACAGGCGCAAATATGTATGCTGGAACAGGTTCGTTCATGAGCCCGAAGACGACAATCGCGTTGTCCGGTGGTGAACCCGGCAACCGTTCACGATTGTTGATTCCGAAGAAAGCTCCGAGTCCAATTTATGCGATTCACAGCGAAAATTTAGAAAAGGATATGAAAGCTCACCTGGGTCCGGATGAAGAGGATGACAAAGAGCTGATCATCGACAGGCAGACGGAGGAATTCAAACGTTTTCTAACGAATATTGGCAGAGAATTCGATGTGGATGAGTTGCCGCCCACCCGCAGCCAAATTGTTTTTGATTCATTTGAGAATCTCCAACGGATCGAGGAGGGGAAGGTTCGTGAGCCTCTGCAGAAAGATGCTATTCAACTCGCGTCGTCAGCGATCACAAAGCTCGCCAGAGACGATTTTTCCCTGGAGATTGTTGTCTGGGCACGAATGCCCTCCAAGGGCTGTCTGATCGAAGCGATGGATTCGGCCGAGGCGATTCGCGACCAAATCGATCGCAGCTTTCGACTCGATGAGGCTGTTAAATCACGCATGAACGTTTCGGCGAAACCGTGGTTATTCTCTAACTCAACACGACCGAGAATTTCGTTCGTTATCTCACGACTTGATAAGTAGTGGGCTCTTCAATTCGTGGGGAAAGCAGTCGCCGATTGATGCTTTTTTTCAACATCGGATTTGCCGCCGCGATAACGCCTCCCCCTCGTCGGGTTAACCGACAGGACCGTTTGCTTTTTTTGTAACAGCGACAGTTCTTTGCGATTTGACCATACCTTAGCCGCAAGGTAACGCACATTTAAACGATTACAATTATTGAAGGGAGGTCGCTGGGCGACTGTATTCCCTTAGGGACGATAAAGTTGCGCAGGATGCCGCTAGATTAGTTCAGTAGATGTTAGATGCGGTACACAGATTGAGTTTGGGCCCGAGCTGTGTGACTTAGACGGTTGTTTTGCTCAAAAGATATGCGTCTCATCCCAAGCATTGCGGGGAGAGAAGTTCCAAAGGGTAAGCTCATGGAATCCATTCAGCTGAAAAAATTAAACATTGAGGATCTCCCCAGTCCTCCTTCGGTCGCGGTCAAACTTCTCGAGTTATTTGATGACCCCGATGTAGCGTTGAAAGATATCGCAAAAGTCATTCAGGTAGACCCCGCGCTGACGGCTAAAATTGTTTCTTATTGCAACTCCCCGTTAATCCAGGCGGCGCGGCCGATCGAAACTCTTGACGGTGCGATTGTGATGCTTGGTATGGGTGCTGTTCGTATGCTTGCCCTCTCTTTCTCGCTATTCAACGTTGCAGAGGAAGAAGGTGGTTTTGACTATTCAGCGTTCTGGACAAAATCGCTTGCCCTGGCTGTTTCCACGCAGTCAATTTCGCATTTGACACAGATGAATCCAGACGAGAGCTTCCTCGCTGGGTTGATGACTAACATCGGGGAAATTGCACTTTACCGCCAAACTCCTGATGAAGCATTGACTGGGGCAACGGTCAATTCGATCGAGTCGGTGATCGAGCACGAAAATAGATCGCTTGGATTTAACCGTTTTGAAGTTGGCGCAGAAATTTTAAGCCGTTGGAATTTCCCAGAAGCAGTCGTGGAGTTTGTAAAAGGTATCAATCAGGATCAATCTGGAAAACAGCGTCGGCAAGCGGATTTGTCTTGGCAGTTGGCCAGTTTGTTTAGTTCGGCGGATGCAACCCTGGATCAGATTCAGTCCTGTAAAGACAAGTTTCACGGTGAATTGGCGATCAATGAAGATGCTTTGGAGTTATTGTTCGCTGCTGCTCAGACCAAGTGGATTGACTATGCGAAACTCCTGAGTTTTCGCCATGATGGTACCACGATGTCTCTCCGCGATATCGAATTGGCGGCCAAAGCAAAAATGACGGAGATCTCAATTTCACATGTCAAAGCTCAGCAGAAAATTGCTGCGGAGAATGAGAAGTTGAGGACGACCGTTTACCGGGATCCATTGACGGATGTATTGAATCGTCGCGCCTATGAGGAGCAATCCAGTCAGGCTTTTGCACGGTGTTGCCGTGTGAAGAGTTTTTATTCTTTACTGGTGGTCGATATTGACTATTTCAAAGAGTGCAACGATTCCTATGGTCACCAAATCGGCGATGAAGCGTTGATTCACATTGCCAAGTTACTCACAAGTGTCTTGCGGGAGTACGATAACGTTTATCGCTATGGTGGTGAAGAGTTTATCGTTACTTTGAGTGACTGCAATCAAGAAATGTCGTTAGCGGTCGCTGAACGTTTGCGTGGATTAGTCGAAAGTAATCCACTGAAAGCCGATGGCAAAGTGATTCGATTGACGATTTCGGTGGGAGTTGTTTCTACCGAATTCGCAAATGCTCAATCGGTGGTTGAGCTTTTTGAAATGGCTGATAAGTGTCTCTATCGAGCGAAGTCCAGTGGTAGAAATCAGTGTGTTTTGATGACGCAAGATATTCTTGAATCATTGAACTTTCAGTCGACGGAAACGATCGAACAAACTTAGAGGATTGGTTTACGTCCTAATTGTTCGCAGTCTTGCAACTAATAACTCTCACCCATCATCGCCCCATCGGCTCGGTCTCCCAAGTTTTGATAGATGATTGGGTCAATGCTGTCCGAGATGGAGGAGACACGTCCATCAGCGAAACAAAAGTTGGTGATACCTGGGTGGCGACTGCCGAACCCTCCGACCTCTTTTAGATTGGTCGGGGCTGCTGGAACCGCTCCCGGTGCCATAACAATAGGGCCTGTGTTTCGCAGCGATGCTCGAGTGCCTGACGCCCAGCCAAGGTTGCTTGATTGGTCGAACAGTAGTTCTCCGATGAGGATTGTGTTGCTGCTTCCATCGTGTATGTCGCTATAGCTGATCTCGCTATTTAAAAATAGCAGGCCGTTGTTGTCGGTGTCGATCGGTGCTTCCATGCTGTGATGGCAGCCAGCGTAGCTCGTCAGCCCAGCTGTTCCATCGTGGGCTGCGAAGTAATCGGAGGGGCATTCAAAGAGTGAGATTTTTTGTTCGCGGGCCGGTGCATTGGCAGGGGCATAGGTTCCCAGCGATTTGTCAAAGCGATTGGCGATTCCAGACTGATCGATATAAGGCAACAGCTCAACGAGGAAGCTAACGTGCTGACCAATCGGTTGAGAAAGGATTGGGCCAGTCGGGTTGATGACTCCTGGGGGGAGATGTTCATGACCAAATTCATAATTGTGTAATGCGATTCCCAGTTGTGCAATTTTATTTGAGCAACTGACACGACGGGCAGCTTCGCGAACTTGCTGGACAGCAGGCAGCAGCATGCTGATCAGAATTCCAATAATGGCGACGACAACGAGTAGCTCAACTAGCGTGAATGCAGAGCGGACGTTAGCTTTTGAGTGCGGTTGCGAAAAGCAAAACATTTGAATTCCTTTATAACAATCATGACCTGGTTGGCCGTGTAGTATGGGCGATAACGGGAGGGTTCGTGTATTATTTTAACGGGTCACTGAGTGAGTTCGAGCGTGATAGAACGCATCGTCCCCGTTTCCGCGTTGGATCCATTTTTTTGGATGGTGGCGATAACTTTCATTCGTTTGGTTTTTAACGGGTCGGTAGCCGGTAGTATTTCAATTTCGATTGCCGCGCGATCGAGATTAGATAATGGTTGAGAAAGAGTAATTAGTTCTCCCTCATAGTTTTTGTTCGACTGAATATTTTGTAGCCCTTGCTGTATGCCGGCTTCGAGTAGCCAGTGCGTTTGGACCAGTTGTTGGTCTCGACGAAGGCTACGCCTCATGTTGAGACTCACGTGTACCCAGCCAAGTATTATGGATGTGGTGAAGCCCATGCAGACGAGGACGGTAATTAACGCTGTTCCCTTACGAGTTTGCCTGAGTTTTCGTGTCATTGTATCTCTCCTGGTAACGACTCTGTATCCGGCAGTAAGTTCATCCCCCATCGATTAGGCTTGGACCGCACGTGGAGTTCGGTAATCAATGATTGGTTGGATGGAGGATTCCGTTCCGATGACTGCCGGTTGGCACCAGGTTGTCGAGTAACTAACAATGAAATCCAATTGGGCAGTTCGGTGGCATCAAATTTTGAGATTGAGCCTGATGCTAAATCAAATCGGTCCTGGCGAATTCGCTGTCCGTCGGGCGTGTTTTGCCAAAATTGAATCCCCTCGTCAGTAACGGTGTAGTTGATCTCGGAACGATCCGGGTTATGAAGACAGATTTGCTGGTCATTGACCACGGAAACAGACTGGCATCGTTGGACGTCTTGGCGGAATCGGGAGGCGAGTCTCGTGAGGCTTTGATGCTGTAATTGCTGTTTTTTCATGTTCGATGAAAACGCCATTGTTTGGTGAATCCACGCGAGTGCCGTCAGAAAAAGCATCACCAGGACTGGCATTAGCAATGTGAGCTGGATTAAAGAATAGCCGCGGCGATTCATTCGCGAACCTCCAGTCCAGAACTGTTGATTTTGGAATATTGGCCTGCAACCGTTATCCACTGAGAGTTAGAGCTCGATGGAGAATTCTCGGACTGCGAACTGAGATTTTCTTTTTGAGGTTTGTTTTGAAGCCAACCAGAGACTTCCATTGGTTTTCCTGAGTGGCGTTTGTCCCAGTGTAATTGGAGCGTTACGCGACTTCCTAGTAAGTCTCGTTTTAACGAGCCAGTCAGCTTCGGATTTCGCAGTGATTTTTTGCAGGTTGTTGAGGGTGCGAGGGTTTCTAAGGTTTCGGAAGCTTCTATTTCATTCAAGAGTGTGATGGATTCGAGTTGGTTATTCAGCTCTTCCATCGCAATTCGTTGGTGGCGAATATCTTTCCAGACAAGACGGATTTGGAAAGTGCAGGTTGTAAAAAATGTCATGACGCTCAACAACGCGACTGCAGCAACAAGCAGGTCGGTTGTCAAAATGCCGGCTCGATCAATTCGAACGGTGGCAGTTTTTGGGATTCTAGATTTTGAGTTGTTTGCCATTTGTTTGCCTACTGGAACCCGCCAACTGATACAACTAATTCGCGATAGTAAAGAAAAATCGCGTTAAAAAATGCGATGATAAACAGGGCGATACAGATGTCGATGGTTGTAATGAACCAATGAATAATAAAGGATCTTCGGAGATTTCTTTTTTGCTCAATTCTCATTCCCGACCAAAACAGGAGCCATGATTGTGTCTTGGTGTTCCCGGCCAGTTCTAATGCTTGAGCTTCACTCTGGGATATTATTCTTTTGGTTCGGAGATTTTGCCATGAGTTCGAATCCAGCGGCACTTGAGCGATCAAGGGAGCAGCCTCGGGAATGGCCTCCTGGACGATTGCAGATTTGCCGTCTTCATTCGATCCATTGGTGTGGAGATTTGAGTTTAACAAGGCAAGCGTCAAGCGGTTTTTGGTTTCCGTTGAATAGATGGGCCTCTTCCAGTGCATTGGGTTCCAAGTGCGTAGATAGGCACGTCCGAGATTCAACCATAACGGTGTGAAAAAAAGAAGTAATAGCGGTATTACAATCCAGAAAAATGCGAAGCTGTAATCGAGGAATTCAGCTGTTGCGATCAGTTTGGCAGGGATTTCGATTCCGAATTCCGAGAAGATGTTTAAAAATTCCGGGAGAATGTTTAAGCAGAACCAAGTGAAAAGAAGGCCGACAATCAGAATGCGAAACGTACATCGAATGATACGTGAAGATTCGCTAGAGACCGGGTTGTAAGATTTAATCTGGAGGGTGTTCGCGTAAGTTAGGATCGCAGTGAAAAGTTCCGAGAGAGTATCATCATTTTCGGCAATTTGGATCGTTGTGATGCAATTCTGTGGAAGGATCCCATCCGTCAGGCTTAGTGCTTCGATATAAGGTGTTCCGGATTGAATTGCTTTTGTAAAGCTGGCAATCCGGCCCCGATCAAAGTTGGATAACTCCATTCCAAGACTACAAAGAAGTGGAAGGAGTCCAAGTTTCTGTTGATGGGCGACTGCGAGGATTCGTAGTAGGGCTAACTGATTGGGTGCGCACTGGATGGCTAATGATTCGATGGTTGACCGATCGAATCTGTCCGGGAATCGTTGCCTCGGGTTTGCGTTGAGTGCGTTAGCGTTCATCAGGAATCTTGTAGATAAAGTTGACTCGGTTTAAAGAATGAAATGAGAGTTAAAACCCACCCGTCAGCGAAAAGATGAGATTCAGAACGGGAAGTCCGATCGCCAAAACCGCAAGCAGAGCAAGTAGTCCGATAAGCCAAAAAAGCAAGTTGAATATTAGCTGGATCCACCATTGGCTCGTCGTTTGGCTGCGTGACCAATAGTAGTTGGAGATTTCTTTCAATAATGCAATTTTACTCTGGTGTGAAGGCGTTAGGATGGCTTGATTCAGTAAGTCGAATTGGTCATCGAGTAACCAGTCTCCCTCTCGAAGATGAGTTTCCGTGGTGTGGTTCAGAGCGAGTTTTTCACTCCATTTTGATATCCAGTTTTTGCTTACTGATTTACTTGCAAGTAGGTAGGCATTCTTCGGCGACCAGCCAAGCTCTAGTAGCATCGCGGTGTGCCAACACCAGTTTCCAAGCTCACCTCGAATATTTTTGAATTCGTGGTCAATCCAATTACTGGACAGAGACTTTTGGCCAGCGGTTGAGCAACGCCAGCTAAGATTATTAATAAAAAGTCCTAGAACCAAAATTGGTAATAACCACCAAGTGGCACGAATCAAGTGACTGGCGGTAAAAACAAGTGCCGTTACCGAGGGGATTTGAATTTCAAAGTCGTCGTAAATCAGTTCGAACGCGGGGGCAAGGAAGATACTGAAAATAATCAGCAGGCCGCTGATCGCGAATAAGAGGGCGAGTCGGAATTTTAACAGTTTCATTATCTGTGGTCGAGAAAACGCGTTGTTGACCATTTGAAAAAAACCATCGCGAGCGCTTTCCTCAATCAGTTCCGGATTGATCGGACTTCTTTCCGACTTCAACGCAGAAACGCAAGTCGCGAGGAGTTCGGGGCGCTCTAAGAGCTCATCAAAGTTGGCGTCTTGCTTGAACCAGGCAGCGACTTGGAGGAGATTGCTTTTTAAGATTCCATCGGTCTCTTGCGAAAGTCTGGTAATGTCGTCGGCGAATTTCAGTTTAGACTTACTGATTTCTTGCCATCTCGCTGCCAGCGATTCGTAGGTGGGGTCTGATTTAATTGAATTACCCATTATTAATACGTTGCTTTCACAAGATCTTGCGCAACGGCAATCAATGGAGGAGCGCAATATAGCAGGATTGATGCAGTTGCAATGAGTCCACCAATGCCAATGACCGTAACTCGAGTACGTTCGTTTGCAATGTTGTCAAATTTAAGTGCGGCGGCAGTTGTGTAGTAAGCACGAGTTGAAATGAGTTTCATTTCATCAGTGGCAGAGGCGAGGGATGAAGTGAGTTCATTTCGAAAGCTGTTCTCGATGCCACTCAAGTCCATGCTTAAGCAAACGGCTTTGGCAGGTTCCAATTTCCCATTAATCAGTAACCGCGTCATTTCAACGACAGTGGCCGATGTGCGAAAGTTAATGTAGCGGGAGCCGCCAATTTGCATGGTAAGTTTTTGAATGCCACCAAAGATAAGCCATCCCATAAAAAGTAGGATAACCGTCGCGATTCCAAAGAATAAGACGTCTTGTGAAGTAGCGTGTTCGAAACTGGGAGGTGGTTCTTCCTGACTGGTTAACGCAATGTCCGCTCGTAAGTCGTCTACGACAGAAAGAACTTTTATTTTGAAAATGGTCAAGCTGACCAATGTTGCTATCAAAACTAAACAGAGATAATGCATCGGCCGACGAGTAACCTGTTTTATCTCAGCTTTGGCAGTGTTTTTGACTGCTAGACAATCGAAGATGGGAGGAGTCTCATCGAGAATCTCGAACGCCCGAATGGCGGCTTGATAACGGATACTCAAAGACGGATCAGTTTGTCCGCGATTCGATTCTTTTTCAATGGCAACTTGCTGGTCACTCTTGAGCCGTTGCTGATTGGCATGCCATCGACTTAGTAGGTTTTCATCAGCAACACCATTAGTCGCGAGCTGTTGTTTCAGATTGATCTCGGTCTTATCGAAGATCGGAGCGTCGACCAGAATTGCGGCTCGCAAATCATCCCTAAATTGATCGATCTTGGTTTGATTCATAGTCACGTTGGGTGGCGGTCGGAGAATCGAAAACGAATGTTAACATAAAATCTATCTTCATAAACGATGTTTCCCAACCTTCTGGGGTCGAGATTTAAGAAAATAGGCCGCCTGATACTTTGCAGCCGACTTAAAAGGTGAAATCTATTACGGGAGGGGAAGAGTTGTAGATTATTTCAACTCATTTTTGCCCTGGTGATTTTGGCAATAAACCGTACTGATAAACAGGAAAGGGATTCAGTTTGACAGAGTGTTTTTGCGGCACCTTAGAATCAGTAACCAATGAAGGAAGTCGTCGAAGCGAGTTAAGGTGCTGGATGTGTTTGCTACTCTTACTGCGGCGCTATGGTGGATTGCCGACCCAGCTAAAAATTTTCAGTAAAGATGCACGGGCGCAGGTTATTTCATAACCTCGATAAGGTTGCTGTACTGGTCCGTCCATTCAATTGGCGATCGGTACCAGTTGCGGGGGTCCTGAGAGATTGCCTGAACATCTTCGTCTTTGATGAAATCCTGGTTGTTGGTTAGAAGTATCCAATCGGATGAAGCCTCTTCCATTCCACTATCATCATCGGGTATGTATTCGATATAAACCATTTCAAGATTGTGATGGCCTGCGATTCCGGCGACGACCGGGAATAGGTTTAAATAGCGATTGCTAATGTGTACCGCCACGATTCCGTTTGGGGCAAGATGTTTTTTGTAAACGTCAAATGCTTCGAGCGTTAGAAGGTGAGCTGGAATTCCATCGCCACTAAATGCGTCTAAAACAACTAAATTATATTTTTGGTCTTCCTCACGCTCCATTGCGATTCTTGCATCGGCAAGTGTCGTTTCTATTTTTCCTTTGCAGTCGTCGAGATACGAGAAAGTGTTTTTAGCGATTTTAATCACGAGCGGATTTATCTCATAAAAATGAAAGTAGTCGCTCTCTCGGCTATAGATGGCCGTGGTTCCTGTCCCAAGGCCGACGACGCCGACGCGTAACGATTCGTTGTTGTTCTGAAGGTGTTTAAAGGCGGCGCCCAAACCACTGGTGTTCGCGTAGTAAGTTGTGGGTTGGGTGCGCAGTTCAGGGTCAGTGAACTGAAATCCGTGGAAAGTATTTCCGTGATACAATCCATAGCCCTGTAGTTCACTGTCACCAAAGTTCTCTATGTCGACGCGAAGTGTTCCATAAAAATTTCGATATTTGGCAAACGTATCTTCATTCACCCCGCTCCATTCACACTTGAGAATAATGACTGTGAGATAGAGGCCAATGACGGCGCAGGCAATTCTAGTGCCGGTCGATGCCGGCAGTTTTTTGTGAAATCCAGTTTGGCAAATTATCCAGAGGGTGAGTGTCAGGCCAAGGATCAGCGTCAGTGGAGTTTCGAAGAACGTTTTGAAAAAGTATGGGCAAAGGATGGCGACAGTCATGCCACCCATCGCTCCGCCAGTCGCCATTGCCATGTAAAAACTAGTGAGCCGATTAGCCGCTGGTTTATTTCGAACAAGTTCGCCGTGTGCGATCATGCAGATGAAGAATAAAGAGGCCAATGCAAAACTGGATTGAACCAAAACGTCATACTCGTAATCACCAATCGACAGTTCAAGGCCCAGATTATCAAACAACGCATCAAATCGCTCAGTCAGTTTTTCATTCTTTAGTGAAGCGAAGGCGAAAATGCTAACGAGGCTCGCGATGGCCCAGGCATGGCGGTTGTACCATTGGGGACGATCGAAATTAATGATGAAAGTAACGAGGTAAAGGCTCAGAGGGAGGACCCACATCAGCGGTGAAACCGTGAGTTCCTGGCTCAGGTAGTTAGAGATGGAGAGAAGTGTGAAAGAGCCGATCGCGGATAGTGAAATCCAGACGAGCCAATTAGTGAAGGTGACTTTCGATTCATCCTCGTTTGTGGTGTCGTTTAATCGTGTATCGGATTCGGGAATGAGTGGGTCATTATTCGTTCGAAGAATGATCACGGTCATTAACCCCGTGAATACGCCAAAGGTTACCAAGCCCGCAGACCAAGCGTAAGCTTGTAAGGTACTGCTCATCGTTGGTTCTATGAGGAATGGAAAACTCAGCAGAGCTACAAGTGAGCCGGCATTGGATAAAGCGTATAGCCGATAAGGGGTTCTTCCAGGAAGCTTTGCTGCGTACCAAGCCTGAAAAAGGGGGGCTGTTGAAGAAAGCAAAAAGTAAGGCAAGCCAATTGTTGAAATGAGAACCCAGAGTATTCGTAAAATTGGGAAGGTGCCGTCAATCGGTTTTGCAGAATCGGCGGGGATGATTGGAAGGAATAGTAAAGAGGCAAATACCAGTCCGAGATGCGCAATGGCTTGCCCTTTGATTGACAGCAACCGGTTGATTGAGAATGCATAAGCGTAACCGGCAAGCAGCGTTAGCTGAAAAAACATCAGACAGGCTGTCCAGACCGCGGGGCTACCGCCAAACCACGGGAGGATCATCTTTGAGAAAACAGGCTGTATTTGAAAGACCAGAAACGCCGAGAGCAGAATTGCAATTGCGCACCAGATGCTAAATAACAACGCGACTTTAGAATCCTTTTGAGGATTTGTGATTAGATCCTCGGCAAGTCGACTATCAGGGATTGCGTGAACATCTTTATCGAGTGACTTTGAAGAGCTATTTGGGTCAGCCATTTTTAAATTTTCAGTTGAGACTAGAAGAGGAGCACATCTCGTTAGAAACTATTGACCCTGAATTGACGTAATGAGTTGGCAATGGGAGCTAAATCACTCAACGACTTGATGTTTTTCCGCATCATTTTCGGTATTATCGAATATGTGGTTGGTGTGGTCTAGAGCTGCCGCGATGTGGACGGGAGGCAGTCTTAACTTAAGTGTTATTATGTTTTAAACGTTGTTGCAACTGCCGTCAGCAAACTCAGCTGCTGGAAAGTTTGAAGTGCCGTTTCGATCTCCTTTTTAATTTCTGCTGCGCAAGATGAGATGGGCTGTTTGTGAATACTACTAACGATGAATTTGAAAAAACGCTTGATGCTTCTCCTGGTGAGCTCGAGGAGGTAACCGTTGCTCGCGCGCTGGGCGATACGTCCAGTAAAAATTTAGCCGAGCTTGCTGGAGCGTCGGCTGATGCGATCCGTCCACTGGAAGGCCGCTTTGCCCTCGTTTCGAGATTAGGCCAGGGCGGGATGGGCGAAGTATTTGCTGCGCGAGACGGTATGTTGAATCGCGAAGTTGCTGTGAAGGTCCTTTCGAGTGAAGCTGAAGTAGGTTTGGCTCGCTTTGTACGTGAAGCGCAAGTCACTGCGCAGCTTTCCCATCCGAATGTAATTCCCGTTTATGGGCTGGAGGAGACGAATCAGGGGAGCCCCGCGCTGACAATGAAGTTGATCCGCGGAATTACATTTGCAGAGTATATAAAACAATGCTCAGCCGTGTTGGGTACTTCCGACTATGACCACGAACGGCACGGTCAGATTGGTCGTATTGAACACTTTTTGAGAGTTTGTGATGCGATTTCCTACAGTCACAGTCGCGGGGTAATCCACCGTGACTTGAAACCCGACAATTTGATGATTGGTGCTTATGGTGAAGTGTATGTCATGGATTGGGGGATTGCGCGTCTGCTGGATGAGCCGGATGATGAATCCGCCAGCGGCGGTTTGGAGGCGAAAGCCGGATTAGCTGATATTTCAACCGTCAACGACGGTATGAAAACGCAAGTGGGCGCGATGATGGGAACGCCAAGGTATATGTCTCCCGAGCAGGCAATTGGAAAAAATGTGGGCCCCAAAAGCGATCAGTTTTCCCTCGGCATGGTCTTATTTGAAATGCTCACATTTACCGCCCCACGTGAAATAGAAAATATGAGTGAATTACTGGACAAAGTTCCCGCCGGAATTCGCGATTCTTTTCCCAAAGCGAAACAAAGTGAAACCGTATCCCTTGCATTACAGGCAATTGTTGATCGAGCGACGTCGAAAGATCCTTCGGATCGCTATGCTTCTGTCCAGAGTTTTTCAGACGACTTGCGACGATACGTTCATGGCGAGGAAGTCCATGCAAGGCCTGATAATTTGGTTCGATCGGTGTGGCGTCGGGTGCAGCGTCATCCCGTCGCGGTCATGTTGACACTGTTGATTGTTATTTCAATGGCCGCGGCCATTTCGACAATCAGCTTGTATCGTGGACTCGAAGCCGAGCGTATTTCTTCGACGCGTGGACAGACACTCGCCGACTTAGTTGCGACGGTTAATCAGAGAGTGCATGAGTTCGATTCCTTACTATTCCGGGTGGAAGGCTTGTTGGAGGGGATTTCGACATCTAGTCGTGAACAGCTTGAGCACGCGCCGGTTGAGCCCTATCGAATTATTGAACCTGCGGATCTAAAAGGGGCGAATCCCCCGGAGGATATCGTTGAGGTTCAACGATATCAGCAGCGGGCGAGTTTTGATCATTGTGTTGTTGTTTTGGCTCCTGACGTTAAGATGCCTGAAGTGCAGGATCAAGTGTTTCAATTAGGAGGATTGCAGTACGTCTTGCGTGATGCGGCTTTACGCAGTGCGCGTATCGACGCGAGCGAGCTTGATAAAAGTCAAGCGGATACAATTCTCAGAGAGGGAACTCCAATCCACTGGGCATACGTTGGACTTGAAAATGGGGTGATGATTAATTATCCCGCAAATGAAAAATACCCGCCTGACTACGATCCTCGGAAAAGGCCTTGGTATGTTTCGAACCTTTCAAAACACGGCGCGATCTGGGGGGATATTTATCCCGATGCATCAGGGACAGGTTATTTAATGCCCTGTAATCAGCCGATCTATGATCGAGCTGGCAAGTTACTGGGAGTGGCTGGCCTCGATATTTCAATGGATACCGTCATTGATGAGATGGACATTCCGGAAATTGCCGGTGTGAAAGAAACGTGGTTGCTGGATGATGCAGGACGAGTCCTGGTTAGTTCAGAAGAGAAAGGGCGTAAGTCGGCGCTTTCCATGAGCGGAAATAAAACGAAGGCACTTGGCGTATTGGGGATTCCAGAACTTGAGACTCACGCGAGGAAGGGGACGACCTCGGGTTTTGTCGTCGACGACAGTGACGTACTGGTTTTCGCTCGATTTAAAGCATTGCCCTGGATTTTAGTTGCTCGAGTGGATGCCCTTCTACACGATCTCTAGACAAGGAACCAAGCTTAATAGCCCACAGAATGGATGCTTTACGACTAATGTCGGGTGAAACATCGAGCATTTGACATCGAGAATTTGAATACGCTATCGACGATTGTCAGGCAATCTTTCCCGTTGATAGTAAAGATACATGGAAGCCTCTCCAGGTTCGATTGGACTTGTTTCTATTTGTTCGAAAACGTTTTATCTCAAGCGTAAAAAGTCTCGAAGTGTCGATAGAATTGGGTGAACAAACAGCGCTTAAACTCATCCGTGCCGATTGGCTTCAATTATTTAATTCAACTCGCGACAAACTATAAAATTCTGTATGTTCAGGTTTTAGGCAGATACTCAACGGGTTCGTAAACATGGCTTTTTTTAAAACAGTTCCCAATTTGCCCGACATGGAAAAGGCGAGAATTGAGCACGCCCTGCAGCGTTTAGCCGATTGTCTGGGGGCGGAGAAATTTCTCCTGCCTTATCAAAGTCTCCATTCCATGGTTGGTATTTTTCAAGCCCCCGAGCAAATTGTTGAATTTGTTGGTGACCACTTGGCTTTCGATGTGACTGATATTCAGCTTGTTGTTGAACCGCAGGTGCTGAAAAAATCTGGCGGCGGTGGCTGAGGGGGAGGATCTTGTGAAGGACTCGGTAGTTTGCCGGGCGAGTATGATCCTGAAACGCGACAAATTACCTTAACGACGGAGTTAAGCGATGAACCTGTATTAACCACAGCAGCCGTTGTGCATCACGTGGTTCGAGATTTGTTATGTCAGCAGAGATTTGAATATCATCACCTGCCTGAATATGTTGATTTGGCAGTGGTGGGTATTGGCCTCGGTGTGCCGTTGAGCCAGATTAATTTGGTCAATGAAAAAGGGCTGTTTTGGGATACGACAGAATGGGAGACATTCCCGCGTCCTTTTCTTGATCAACAAGATCTTGCGTATGCGTTGGCGCTGTCGGCTTGGGTTCGCGGTGAGACGTCGTGGTCATGGTTGGATGCTGTACCTTCGGTGATTAAGAAGCCAGCGCAGAAATCTCTGAAATATCTTTCAAAAACAAACGACTCTTTTTTTCGCCCCCAAGAAGTCAGGGCTGCTAAGTTAACGCAGGGTCAAAATGCCTGGCTTGAGACCGTCGCTCAACATTCGATCAGTGAGCAAATCATTGGCCTGCGTTATTTGCAGGTGACGAGCGACAGTGATACACGGCAGTTGGCCGCTCTCCTTGATAAACTGCGCTCTGACAACCCTGCAGTTTTGTTAAATGCAATCAATAATGCGGGAGCAATGAAGAAGGCGAATGCTGGAGTCGTCGATGAGTTGAATTTGTTACTCGAAAACCGGAACGATCAGATTCGAGCCAAGGCGATGTTTGCACTTACCCGCTTGGCGGCGGTTGACGAAGGAGTAATTAAATTCGCGATAAAGATGCTCGAGAGTCACTCCAAGTTTGTCATTTACGCAGGTTTGTTAGGTCTCTCCTCGGTCAGCGATGTGCCGAGTTCCGTTTTTCCTGCGGCAAATCGAGCGTTTATTCGTTCCCTTCAAACCTGTGATTACGAATTCGTCGGCCTCTTCGTGTCAGCCTTCCAGCAGTGGGTTGATGATCCAGAAATCTATCTGAAAAATTTGTTGCAGGAAGATAGTCCAGAGTATTTCGAAATTGCTATGGAGGCATTGACGAGTGCACGAGAACGACTGGTCGAATTAAGCACAGAGTCAATAGAAATCTAATTGGTTAAAGTAAAGATTTTCGATTGATCGAGAATACCGCGTTAACGTCGCCGCGAGAGCGAGACTCCTTTATCGGTTCCGTCTAATTGAGATTTAACCGATTCAATTCGCTGTCTTACAAATGGTTTGATCGCGAAGGTTTTACGTCCCACAGCCAGGTTTCGTCCGTTGGCATCGCCTTCGATTCCCATTTCAAACGAATCTAACGCACTCGTCCCAAGTTGTTGAATTACGGGGGTGAGCGCATTTTTATACTCATCGATTTGTGCAAACAACAGTTTTTCGGTAAACGCTTTTTCCATTAAATCGGCTAAAGCGTTGCGGTAGACTTTGGGAAATTCTTCCGTTTCAAAAAGGCGCTCTAGCAATTTTCGTCGTGCGACCCACGGACGGTTGATTTCCCATTTGACAAGCTGCTCACACGGGGCGAAAAGGGTAAAGGTCCCGAATGCTTCATTGACATCCCAAGGTAGTAGTTTCAAACGGTCTTGCGGGCTATTAAGTAATAAGTAGTAGTTGTGGGGCATGCCAATGTAGCTGTCGATGTTGCCAAGCAAACTCGTAGCAGCCAAGTATCCGGCCAATGTTTCCAAATCAACATAGTCTTGGATTTTATCAGTAAACTCTTGGTCATCAGCATGTTCAATCAACCGGATGATTTCTGTGAAGCGTTGGATTGTTTGTGAGTTCGTTTTTCCAATTTTAATGTTGTACTGCTGGTACGCCTTGAGATCCTCTCCTAAATAAACCCAGTCGTCGAGCGATTCCGGTTTCGTCAAAATACTCTGTTGAGGGTCGCCCTGGAGGGTTTCCTTTAAATATCGTTCGTCCAACTGTTCGATCAGGACATAGACTCCAAGCGGCTTTTTATCGGCAATACCCTCGACAGAAAGAACGACATTGGCCCACCCAGTTTTTGGTGTTGGCAACCCGGCGGCTCGATACACTTCGTAGGCCAGTTTCTCTTTCATGTAAGCGGGGTCAAGGAATGCATTGGAGAGATTCAGTTTGGTTCGACCATGCAATTTTTGCCCTTTGATGAATCGATTCGTATCGATCTTGAATGGTTTTTTAAGGCTGTTTCGAGAAGAGCGATAAGAAGAGTTTCCTTTGAATCGCAGGCCAGCATCCGGAAATAGCTGCCCATCAATGGTGATTTCAGATTTGGCATAGTCGAATTCATTGGCGAAGTCTAATCGCCCTTTTCCACGGGCATTGTTATTTCGTTTGGGTTGCATGGTTTCCCATGACTCACGTGAGATTTTTATTTCAATTTGTAAGACGTGGTTGTCATCGTAAACTGATTTCCAAAATGCATCATCGTCCTGGGCAAAAGTTAAAAGGACAGGAGCGATTGTTGATAAAAAGAGTGATATGCAGATGGTGTAGCCGTTCACTTTGGAACCTATCGTTAGCGTGGCATGTGGGAAAGGGAAAGCACGAGCAGTCAGAATAGCAAATTACCCAGTTGGAGTCTGCAACTCAGTGATGCCAGTTGAGGGAAAGTCAACGCAATTTTACTGCACGCAATTTACTGAATACTTGAGTCCGGATAAGGGTTTTAGGCCAAGTTTTTTGCTGTCAGCCGAATTGGACTTCTGTGCTCGTAGACGTAAGTTCCGTTGATCAATGTCTTCTTGGCGTCGACATGGCTCGGGATATCAATTTCTGTAACGGTCTCCCCTCGAAGGGGCGGGAAGGTTAGGATGTAGCATTGGAATTAAATGACAGAGTTTGATTTACCTTAGTGAGAGTCATGATGAATCATTTTTGCATGCGGTCTTTTTTGGGTGGTGTTGTAGCACTGTTGTTATTCTTGAATGCTGATGCGAGTTTCGCACAGTTGTTTGAAGTCAAGCCAGACGTGGTTGCGAAAATTGAAAAAGCAGTACCCAAAAAATCGATGGCGAAGCCTAAAAAGCCTCGGAAGGTATTGGTCTTTTCTAAGACAAGTGGCTTTCGACATGGTTCGATTCCCGTTGGCGCCAAATCTATCGTGATGTTGGGCAAAAAAACGGGTGCATTCGAAGCGGTGCATAGCGAAGACGATTCAATGTTTGAACCGGAATCTTTAGCGCAATTTGATGCGGTGATAATGTTGAATACGACCGGGAAGTTGTTTCTTCCCAAACCAATGCCCAAAGATCCAGACGAAAGAGCGAAGGCTCTTGAAAGAGAAAAACGTCTTAAAAAGAGTCTGGTCGATTTTGTAAGTGGAGGTAAGGGGCTCGCTGGCACACATTCCGCTACGGACACCTACAAAGATTGGAAAGAGTATAATGATATGATGGGTGGGGCGTTCGACGGTCACCCATGGCATGAACCAGTTCCCATCCGTTTGCTCGACACGGGCCACCCTCTAAATAAAGTTTTCAATGGCGAAGGGTTTACCATCACTGATGAAATCTATCAGTTCAGAGCCGATACTGCCAATCCGTCGGATCGTCGGCTGTTACTGACGCTTGATCCAGGATTCAAGAAATTGAATAAAGGCAAACGGAAAGATGGTAATTACCCGATTAGCTGGATCGACAAATATGGCGAGGGACGCATCTTTTATTGTTCTCTCGGTCATCGTGACGAGATTTACTACAACCCGATGATTTTGGAGCATTATCTTGCAGGATTCCAGTATGCGATTGGCGACCTCGATGCGGATGCGACCCCTTTAGAGTCTGCGAATTCCAGTGTCGATATTACAGGGAAGTGGGATGTTTCAGTGGAGATGCAGCAAGGCGGGAATGAAGTTGTCTGGGAATTCAAAAAAACGGATGGCGGAATTTCCGGAGTGTCGATTTCAAACGGTGAAAGCCGAGAGCTCACCAATTTGAGTTTGAAAGGGAAAGAGCTACAGTTCGATATCACCGTAGATTATGAGGGAATGGCGATCACTATTGAAGTTGACGCTGAATTTGAGAGTGATCAAGCGGAGGGCTTGCTGAAAGTTTATAACGACACCGGAGTCGAAATCGCGAATGGCACACTTTCGGCAGTGAGATCTAAATAGCGGAATCGGCTATCCTTAGCGAAAGCTTTTGAGTTTTTGCTTGCCAGTAACTCAACAAGATCGATCTAAGATTTGGATGGAAACTAGCTCAAAAAACTGCGAAGAATCCGGATTAAAGGTCCGGGCGGTAAAGGTGCGGTTACCGCTCGATTGGACGGTGAGTTTGTTGATGCTAGGAGTAGCGTTACTTCTTTGTATTCGCTGGAATGTGGCGATCAATTTTGATCTGAAGATTTATTTGGAAATTTGTTTCTATCTCATTGTCGTCGCCGTGGCAGCAACGTTTGTTCTTGTTCTGGGACGCGAATTTGTCAATGCGATTGGAAAAAATTCGATTGATTCCGAAACCCAGGATACGCGACTTGAGGTTTATACGTGCATTACTCGGAGCTTGTTTTTGTTTTTTTTGTGTTCCTGGATTTACACGCATATTAAAACTGGAGTGTTGCTTGGAAGGGATAACGGGAATGATCTATGTTTGAGAGAAGTTGATCGCTGGATTCTCGGAGATGATGGCTGGCAGATCGCAAGACGCTGGCTGCCGGATGCTTCATCGGAGTTTCTTAGTTTTATTTATTTTGCCTTTGCTCCGTCGCTTTTGATTTCAATTCTTTACCTCGCCTGTGCCGGGAATGTGACCCGCGCCCGCAAATTGACGACCGCAATTTTAGTCGGTTATTTTATTGGCGTGTTGAGCTATTTTTTGTTGCCGGCTTACGGTCCTGCATTTATTTTTGAATCGGCAACTTGTGAGAATCTTTCCGAGGTAACTCATGAAGCTCAACTTAGATTATTGAAAACAACGAACGAGGTAAGGCAGGATCCAGCGACCGCCGTTGTTCTTCCTTGGATGTATATTGCTGCATTTCCATCACTTCATTTCTCACATGTAATTATTCTCGCCTGGTACTTTCGATTCTCAAAATTGACGCTGACCGTAGCTTTTCTCTTTGTTTGCTTCACGGGAGTCAGCACTGTTTATTTTGCCTGGCATTATGCAGTAGATTTGCTGGGAGGAATGGCGGTTGCTTGTTTGGCGATCCTTTTGGCTGAGAAATTTTCAATCATCTCAATTCCTGTATTTGGGCCTCAGCGGGGTGCGAAAGATGGTCGATCCAAATCTTGAACCATCGACTGCCGGCAACGATCAGATGAGTGGGGTATCTTGCGCAGATAATTGCAAAGGTAAATTGATTTGCTGAATTTGGAGGGAGCATTTGCGATGACAGTTTTGAAATCGATAACCTTAGCCGTTGTGATATGGTGTGCTGTGTTCGGTTGTGTACTGGATGTGAATGCTGCCAATGCTCATAAGGTCTACGTCGCTTTGACGGGTGATGACTTAAACGATGGTTCTTTAGAGTTTCCCGTACGGTCCATTCACCGAGCTCAGGCACTTGTGCGAGAGATGATAGCAGCCGGTCTTCAAAGGGACGTAGAGGTTCAAATTGCAGGAGGTGTTTACCATTTAACGGAAACACTTGAGTTTGGCCTGAAAGATTCTCCTCCCGGGAAGTTGCAAGTCATTTATCGATCCGCTCCTGAGTCGACCGTCGTAATTAGTGGCGGATTCGAATTAGATAATTGGCGAAGAAATAGTACAGGCGCATGGGAAGCAGTCTGGCGGGATTCCAGCCAGAAATTTAAACCAAAACTAGCCGACGAACCGTCGCCAGTTCCCCGTCAACTGTTTATTGATGGGGTCAGAGGAATTCGGGCGAGGCATCCTGATTCAGGGTACTTCCGAGTTCGTCAAGCGCTTGGTGATTTTCGAACCGAGTTTGAATTTGATTCTAAACAATGGACTCATTCAGCCCCAGTTCGTCGTATGGAGTTGGCACTTTTACATGACTGGTCGATGTCACGAGTGCGTGTCAAAGAGATTGATACCGAGAAATCGATTGTAAAACTTGCGGAGAGAATCGGTGGACCTCATGATTTTTTTCGTATAAATGGATTCGAGCAAGCCCCGCGGTTTTTTCTTGAGAATAATATCTCTTTCATGAATGCTCCCAATGAGTTTTTTTTTGATAGAGAGCGAAATACTGTTCAACTTGTTCTCGCTGCGAACGCAAATCCTGAACGGATGGCGATAACGGTACCACGTTTAGGGACGTTGATACGAATCGTTGGTTCTAAGGAGAAACCGGTAAGAGGAATCAAGTTTTCGGAGCTTGGTTTTTCGTATAGCTCCTGTCCGTTACCATCGGGCGGTTATGGTGGAATTCAGGCCAGTTACTTTGAGAATCGGCTCATCTCTGCTCAACTCCGGAACCTCGATACTGAGACTGAATCGACTCACCTGAGGCTGCCAGCTGCTATCGAGTTTCAGTTTGCAGAGGATTGCGGCTTTGCCAGATCGGCATTTAGCCATTTAGGGGGTGGAGGGATTTACTTTGGAAGGCAGACAAAGAATTGTTATGTGAAGTCTTCCCAAATCGAGGATGTTGGCGGTTGTGGAGTGATGATTGGAGAAACTGTAACGCGAAAAGCCCCGCTCGAACGGCTTGATATCTGCGATGGGAATTTGATCGAGGGCAATAAAATCTCGCGATGTGGTCAGG
>WTFU01000175.1 GCA_011523945.1 Mariniblastus sp.
ACTCCCACCCGTGCAGCCATGATGACCGGAGAGTCTCCGGCGCGACTAAACATACCAACCACGCTCCAGGGCATCCGCCGGGCTACCAAAAGCCTGGAACAAAAATCAAAACAGCACTTTGGCAACGGAATCTTCCTCTCGATCGAGTCACGCTGGCGGAGCAGTTAAAAGCCAAAGGCTATACCACAGGCTTTATCGGCAAGTGGCATCTCTCTCACCAAAACAAAAAAGCCATCGGCCCGACAGAACCGGAATTACGTGCGGAACATCAGGGGTTTGACTTGAACATCGGGGGATGTTCTTTCGGCGGCCCGCCCAGTTATTTTGAACCCTACCGCATTCCCAATATTCCGCCCAACGATCAGTTGAACTACCTCCCCGAACGATGCAGTCAAGAGTGCATTAATTTCATCGAGCAGAACCAAGACAAACCATTCTTTCTTTGCTGGTGGAATTATTCGGTCCACTACCCCTTCCAGGCTCCCGAACCGCTAGTCCAAAAATATGAAAAAAGAAAAGGTCCCGGCATCGAAAACCCTACCTACGCGGCGATGATCGAAGGTATGGACCTTGCGATCGGCAAACTCCTGAACCGCCTTGATCAGCTCGGCCTCGCCAAGAAAACACTGATCATCTTCACGTCGGATAACGGTCCATTTGCTGCCAATGTCAAACCACTCAGAGGTGAGAAGGGGTACCTATACGAAGGGGGGATTCGTGTTCCTGCGATCATCAAATGGTCTGGAAAAATCAAACCCAATACTGTGAGCGAAACGCCTATCATCAGCATGGATTTTCACGCCTCTATTCTCGACGCCACCGGCATCGAGCCTGATCCAACAAACCACCCGGATGGCAATTCACTTATTGATATGTGCTTCGGAAAATCTCCGCTCAATCGTGACGCAATCTATTTCCATTACCCAAACTATGCGTTTCATAAAAAAAATCGGCCGGGAAGTGCGATACGAGCGGGAGATTTTAAACTGATTAAATTTTACGACGACAACTCAGTCGAATTGTACAACCTCTCAGAGGATCTGAGTGAAGCAAACGATTTAGCAAAATCGATGCCGAAAAAAACGGCCGAGCTAAAAAATAAACTCGAATCCTGGATTTCTGAAACCAACGCTAGAGTCCCAACGATTGCAAATTAATCCAGCACTCCCTCACAGCTAAGTGGTTTCCAATTGTTAGGCGGATACACAAAGAAAATCCACGCCCATTAAAGTTTGACAGGGCCCTCTTTACATAGCTCTGCTAGCCCAAAGCTATCGATACGATGGCCCATTGCATGGGAGATGGCAAGCCAAAGCCGACTTGTGGAGACGTTTTTAACTTTCGTAAAACGCCCCATTTCAAACCCAAAGCCGCCACCGACCAAGACCATCGGAAGGTTGTTTAGGGTGTGGGAATTCCCGTGACCTAATTCATTGGTCCACACAACCAGCGTGTTGTCCAGCATTGATTCATTCGATCCTGGCTCTTTCGTTGCTTCCAATTTCTTACAAAGGTAGGCAAGCTGCTCACAGTACCAGGTGTTGATACGGCGCAACTTATCTTGCGTTTCTTTTTTGCCATCGGGATCATGAGAAAGCGTATGGTGTCCTTCACTGACGTCGAGCCATTTCATTCTCGATTGCCCAACCGACTGAGTGTACTGCAGGGTAGAAATCCGGTTCAGATCATTTTCAAAACCATTCACTAACAAATCAATCTGCATTTTTGATAACGTCGGCATGTTTTCATCAGAATCCCCGACATTTTTAGGCAGCTCAACCGGTGCGGCTAGATACGTGGGCTTACTTTGATTGACAAGCTCCCGTTCCATCTGCCCAATATATTTTCCATGGGCCTCTAGAAGATGGCGATCCTGCTCAGACACCCGCAGTCCTGACGACTGAACATCTTGTTGAACCATGTTCAAAACACTTAATAGATTTTCCCGATCCTTGACGTTACCGTACATTTTTTCAAACATTCGGTACGGATCCGCGATGGGAGCCAGGGGCTGGTTCGGACCTGCATAAACCATCCTTGTCCACGGGTCTGCCTTATGGGGAACTCGAACACCAAATTCAAGCGTTCCGAACCGAGTACTAGTCGCCTCATTGGCTTGGAGGAACCCCTTAATCTCCTGATCAATCGAAATTCCTTTGGCCCACCCGGCAGGCTTGTCACTCCCTCCTTGAATATTGCCTGGGAACAGTTCATTTCCAGTTAGCAAACAACTCATGCCTCGCATGTGATTATCGCCGTCACCGCGCACCTTATTGCAGACACCGTGTACGACAAGTGTTTTTTCCCTCAAATCTTCAAGCGGTTTAAGGACCTGATCCATTTCAAAATCAGGCCCCTCCGTTTTGGGCCAGAACCCATCACTCACCATGCCATTGGGTGAGAACATTATCACGAGTCGCTTTTTTTTGCCCGACTGCAAATCGGGAAGCGCCCAATTGAGCCCATGCCAACTCGAAAGACCTGGAAAAGCAAGTGCGAAAGAACCTGCGCCTCGCAAAAATTCTCGCCTCAAAATCTTTGAACTCATTCCATCCTCACCCAAAATTTAAGGAAAAGTAAAATCCTAAGCCGCACACCCTCACCAATCTAACCTATTTAGCACCCATCTCGCTTTGATATTTCATCGGCACTAACGATATTTCAACCAATAAATTTTCAATATCGAAATTGGATTTTTTGAATTTACGATGCAGTTCATTGATTTGATTCTTTTCAACAGCATCAATGGACTGTTTAGTATAGTAATTAAACAACTGCCGAATAAAACTCTTTTGAACACGCTCACTACTTGCCAAAAACACAGCTAAATCGCGAGCCCCGCTAAATTTAACCTCGTCACCCTCGGGAGTTTGATAAATCGAGGTCACATCGATTGGTTTTGACTTCTCGTGAGTGCGGAATCGCCCAACGGCGTCGTAATTTTCAAGACTGAATCCAAGTGGGTTAATCACTTGATGACAACTCATACACCCCGTCTCTTTTGTCTGATGCTCAACTCGCTCACGAGTCGTCATTGCCGGATTAAATTCCTCCGTCAGTGGCTTCACATCATCGGGCGGCTGCCGAAGGCTCGTGCCTAGAATCTGTTTCGCAATAAACACCCCTCGATGAATAGGAGAACTGTTTTTGCTATACGCGAGCCCACTCATTAAAAATGGATGGGTCACAACCCCACTTCGACTGCCAGTAACCCCGCTGACCTTGTCAAACCCATCTCCACTGACAGGGATGCCATAAAACTCCCCCATCCTTTTGTTCACATAAAGATAATCAGCCAAAAATAGTTGCCGATAATCCGAACTATCTCCCCAAACGACATCGTTCAGGTAAAGCAACAGGCTGGTCTGCAAATCCGAGACTAACTTATTATCAAACTCAGGAAAGGCAGACTTATCTTTTGCAGAACTGGCTGCTCGCTCTGCTTTCAGCCAGTCGAGAAAAAACATTTTCACCTTTTGCCGAGACCGCAAATCACGCACCATGCGACGCGCTTCACGCTCGACAACTTTTGGATTCTCCAACTGCCCTTTCCCAGCCAAATCATAGAGCCGTTTATCCGGAAGCGAATCCCAGAGAGTCAGCGCCAGACTCCTTGCCGCCTCTTCACTCTGACGACGACTTTGAATAACAGGATATAAAAACCGTGGGGATTTAAGCGCTAATAGAACGACTCGTTTCACACTATCTTTTAGACTGATTTCCTTCCCAAAATGACGAGCCACAAAAAATTCTCGGTCGTCCTCACCCAAACGGGTTGCGAATGCGCGACTAACAAATTGGTAACAGAAATCCTGCAACTTCACTGATGCATCTTGATCCCCCTCGCGTGTGCCAGCTAACCGCCACATCCTCTCAGAAACCCACTCAGCCGTTTCGATTGCCGATTCGGTGGTTGCTCGATCCCACTGCTCCGAGACAGAAATCCCGCGTTCAAACCCATAACTGGCATCATCCGGAGGAAAAGCTGTCGAACAAATACAGATCTCCTTTGGAGAAACCGGAACTAAACTTGACTCAGGAATAACTTCAGCAATTCCATTCGGACGCTTCCACAACAGCCTTATTTTGGCCGGAGGCTGCGGATATGAAAATAAGTAAAGGCTTAACCCAACTGGCCGCCCCCCGATCAAAAAAATCGAAGCACGATGCTCCACGACATCATCCGAGCGAACCTTTCTGTCGATTAGAGGATTTTTCAGATCATTGATTGCAAGTGAGAAACCGTTTTTCGACTCGACAACAATTTCATACATCCCCGTTTCAACCGGAATCAGGCCTCCACGCCAGTAAGTGGAAAACCCTTGATTCATCAAATTCACATCTTTTTTTGGATCCTCCTTTTTTTTCAACGACGTGTATTTGCCGGTTGGATCGAAATGAGGAACCCCGTTTCCAAAATCAATTGTTCCATCGACTTGCGAAGACAATCGTCTGGGCTCCGTCCAATTTCGAGATGCAAAATAATTTGCCTCGAGCCCTCTCGCATCAGAAACAGTAATCTCAGGACTGAAGGATCCAAGCAAGTCGACGATTGACTCTCGCAACTGGCGAACGGTCAAACGGGATAATTCAATTCTTGACTTATTTAATCTCTGCTGAGCCTCGGGAGAATAAAAGCGATTGTAAACGAAAGCTGCCACCGACTTTGCGTCATCGCCAACACAAGCCTCAGGATGCTCCTCAGGCATCGTCTTGACAATAAGCTTTTCAAGCTGTGCTAATGCAAGTTCACCGCGCAACGGATCCGGGAAATGCTCAGCTGTCCCCTCGCCGTTTTCGCCATGACATGCCGCGCATTGAACGCGATAAATCCGCGCTCCTTGGTCTTCCCCCTGAACAGAGGAGTCAAGTAAAAACCCAATCGCAAAAAACAGGATTAAAACATGAACTTGAATTTGAAACATCCGAAGTACCAATCCCCAATCAACTGACCTAGACTGCTGACTATGATAATTGATTTTTGACCGTTGCTCATCACCGTTTTGAACTGATGCTTCATCCACCCTAGCTTTTATCAAAAAGGTTAGAAAAAGTGCATGCTATCGAGGCAAAACCGCTTAACCTGAACGTTTTCTCAGCTTCAATTCCCCTCAACATGAGCTAACGAACGGCTACTATGTATGCTATCCAACAGGGAGCACTCGGCACGGAATCGCGCCGTTCGAATTCGCCAGTATCCTCTCCATCTTCGTCCTCGGTTTCCCAGTAGACGTGACTTTCTTTAAAGCCGGCCTCAGCAAGCATCTCCCTCACTTCGGCGATACTCCAAAACCTCCAGTGATACTCGAACGCTCGTTTAATCCAGCTTCCATCCTTGAATTTGAAACTAATCGAAAAACTTGCATCGTGATTAATCGGATTATAGCTATCCTGTTTCCAGTAATATCGAAAGCCCCGTTTTCCTTTTTTGATCACACGTTTATCGACGTGCCCTTCAATTTGACAATCACCGCCGCCCATCATGTCCATTACCATGATGCCGTCAGATTTAATATTGGCTCGAGCCATTTTAAAATAATCAATCACCTCAGCTCTTGTTTTGAAAATCCAAAAAGAAAAGTTTTGTGCTGCCAAAACATCGACTTGAGGACGATTTTTTTTGCGGACGTCTTGCTCCAATAATCGCACACGCTTCTTTTGGTCGTCAGATAATTTGACCAGATTATTGGCACGCCCCCACTCCAAGGTCTCGGAACAGAGGTCTACACCTATCGCGGTCCGCTCGGAATCAGACTTCACCCATTTACAGCACACCGCAAATGTACCGCAGAAATCTTCACGGAGACTATAAGGTTTTCTTTGGAATACGTCTCGAAAGGCTTGCTCAAAAAACCCAACCTCATGATCTGGTGACTGCACAGACTTTTGATAACAACGAAATTTATCAGCTTTCTCGGCGAGTGTCTTATTTGAATTAGTTGGGGTGGACGGAGTTCCCATGGTAGAAATATCAGCCTTGTTTTTCATGTTGCTTATCGTGGATGCAGTGAGACAGTCAGACTGCCCAAAACAGTTTAGTCCAAAAAAACAATTTTAACGACGTGGGGATTATTTTTTGGACTAAATCTGGCTCTGGTTATTGCATTGAACAAAATATGGGCGATTGCCGAAACCTCCAGCAACCACCCACCTTTAAAATATTCAATTACAAAAACGACTAATTCCCTTCGACCATTTCGAGTGTCCCTGCGCCGGACATGTCAAAGTAAGTGTCATTGGAAGCGTCGTTCCACTTCATGGCCGACATTCGACGCCCGTCGCCTGGATCATTGTTGACCTGAACGTCGAAACCAATTTTCTTTCCGACTTCCCCTTTTAAATCTATGCAAACCTCGACAATGTAACCATTTTTAGTCTTTGTCACCGCAGATTTATAAGTGGAAAGATCATTTTCAGACCCCGTCGACTCATTTCCATCAGGCTCAGTACGATACTGGGCATCATCATCATCATAGCTCGAAGTTCTTGCAAAATTTCGATCTACAAAGAACTCAACTCCATCCCGGTCCCATTCGTCGCCAGCCGCGGAACTAATCGCGTCATCGGTCACTTCAGCCAAGCAATAAAGATGCCCTTCATCCCACAAACAGCGAACCCAGGCCGTTGACGCTTTCTGGTCCCCTGATAGCTCATCAATTTCTTCAACTGACCGCGAGGTTAATACGCGGGGTACGCCAAGCCACAGATCATCGACTTTTCCGTCAACCTTGGGCGTACCCTTGAACGCTTTCATTTCTCGTCGTTCATTACTGCTGATTTCTCGAATGCGAATATTTTTCCATTGCACTTCAAAAGGACCAACATTTTTTTTGATTCCATGAACTTGAAGTCCAATAAAGCCTTTCGTTGATTCAATCGCAGGCATCTCAATATCCTCGACACAAGTTCCATTGATCCATGTCTGGATTCGCGGACCATCAGCTAAGACGCGGTACTTATTCCAACCTTCATTTTTAAATACATTCTTCTGAGTACGCGTTGGACTAACCCAACCCCGCTTGGTTCCTTCTGAGTAAATATAACCTGATTCTCCGGGATCCCATTCAATCTCAACCTGTGGTCCATGGACTCGTCCTTCTTTATAATCAGGCTTGCTTAACGAACGAATTTGCACTCCAGAATTCAGCCCTTTATCAACCTTAACTTCGAAGACTAACTCAAAATCACCGTACTCTTTTTCGGTACACAGAAATGAATTAGGGCTTCCCTTTGCAGTTCGGCCAAGAATGGCGCCATCCACAACCTTATAAGTTGCAGTTCCATTTTTCTGCTCCCACCCATCCAAGTTTTTTCCATTAAACAGGTCCACAAACCCGTCGTCCTGTGCACCAACCGTTGAGTCGCCGCCAGCGTTCCCGTTTTCAGACAACAAGGTGACGGGAACGGCAATCTGAGCCATCAAGTTTGAATTGAGAAACGGACTTGTTCCAAACACACCCAACAACATCGCAACTATGGCGAACAATGCCGCATTCTTCAATTTGTTAATAGAAACACTCATTAATAATCCTCGTAAAATATCAATCGCTTAAAACGATCTGTCAAAACTCCAAAAAGTCGGCTAAATTTAAGTCCAACGTCGACTGACTACTAGAAACGATTCATTCACCCGATCGGAACCGCCGTGAAACCGCTAACTCCCCCAAATGGAAAATGCCTCCAGGGAGGTCGCGATGAATGCCCGCTCGTCTGCAAGTATAACCATTTTGATGGTGATGAGCTAACCATCGACGCCTGGGAATTGAAATGCCTCGATTGTGGATGGCGTGATACCATTGGTTACAGAAGCGACGAAATGGATGACGAAACCGCTGACCCTAAGACTTGTCCGTTTTGTAAGAAAACCGGCCTTCAACCCGGGCAACGACCATGCGAGCAGTAACGGTGCGGATTGACTGGAAAGAACGTCAACGGAATGAGGGCGTTTTTATTGAAGCCCTAGGCGACTAAAACGTAATGTAACGAATTAGATTTCTGAGTGGCTGGCCGTCAATATAGGCAGCAGGCTGACCTAGCAACCCCTTTCCGACATAAGTCCCCGGGGGCATGTTCTGTAGCGTCACGCCAGAAGGTCGCTTATTCGATGTGCCGACCACATTTTGATAGGCGCTTGGTGGTAGGCAACAAACGGTTGTCTGTGAATTGGGTGATGATACCGGAGCGACCATGGTTACTGCGCTAATTCGTGGCGGAGCAAGCCCAAGCGTCGACTGACGGATGGCTGTTTGCTGAACGACGGTGCCGCCAACCGATCCGGAAGGCTGAGAAGAAACCTGACTCGCTGGACGAACAGGCAAATTCGCCGACGTAAGCTGAATCGATTTCCCGTCTTTAATAT
>WTFU01000139.1:0-14385 GCA_011523945.1 Mariniblastus sp.
AGTACCACCTTCCTAAAATTGTCGTCTTGCCAACTTTCGTGATTGTGGGCTCCGGTAAACCCAAACCCCCTTCCACCATCGGGGCGTTGATAGGCCCACGCAACGTGCTGCGATTCACCGTTCGCAACTGCAGCTCGAACCGTGGGATTTCCGCTGCGGTCACCATCGGGACGGCGCAGAGTTTCCGGTGGTGGAAGATCCGAAAGAATAGGGGTTACTCCCTCCAGATTGTCGCGGAAACGCATGTGGTAATACCATTCATCGTCTACACTAAAGGGTTTAATGCCGTTGCTAATTGGGTGGTTGGGGAATCGGGTGAATTTTGGTTTCCAATGGGGGTTAACCGACCAGTTGAGATCACAGAATCCCCCCATCCAATCCAGGAACTTCTCACCTGCCTTTCCCTTTTCTGCTTCGGTCGCCCAGTGAATCATAACCACGCCGACTCCTTTTTTCATTAGTTCGTCAAATTCATCTAGATGAGACTTTAATACATGGCCACGGTGTCCAGTGCTGAAAACCACAATGGTTGCCGCGTCGTTGAAAATGGAGGGATCCTTTGGATAGCCATAGTGCGGGACAAGTTGAGCGTCGACATTCAGGCCAGAGTCATTTAGTGCTTCTGCCAGAATCATATTGCCAGCACGGTGCTCGTGCTTCATTTTCCCATGGCTCGGTTTGCCGGAAATAAAGATGATTTTAGTTTTCTCACTCTTTGTCGGAAGTGGTTGGCTTTTGATCTTAACTTCGTTCCAGTAGGCCCATTCATTATGCCAGTCGTTCGCTCTGTTTTCGATTGAAAGTTGAATCGTCTGTCCGGCGAACTCAGTGAGGTCGACGGAGACCTCGAGCCACTCATTGGTTCCGACAGATTTGCTGCCAACCATTCTTTTTTTGAGTACTTTCTCGTTAGCGAGAACGCGAAGTTGCCAATCGCCATGCGGGTGATGGCTGACTTGAAGGTCAAGCGATGTCGCTTGATTAGCGGGTACTTTAAATTCACGGTATAAGTCACAGGGGATTTTTTTGTCGAGCGGATGTGTCTGGATTGCAGTCCGGTTCCGGAAGATGTCGTGTCGCATTACTCCTCCCTCGCCAACATTGCGAACCTTGAATCCCGGTGCGACGGACTGCAGCATTCGCTGCCATTCTGGTTTTGTTTTTGTAATCCTAGCTCGTTTTTTTCCAGCGGTTTTATTGTTCTGACTTACCAAGCGTCTGGCGACAAACTCTTGTAGTTGGGGGATTTTCCCAGCGGTAACTAACTCCAAAGCTGCTTTCGGGTTCTCGACTACCATGGGTTCAATGCCAAACCAGTACATTCTGGGAAGGTTGTTATCAGCCACGTCTTCTGAATGGCTAACAAGGCCTTGGAGGATTGGCCAACGCTGGTCGAAAGGAAGTCTTTGTACGGCGGCAGAGAGATAGAGGCGGACGATGGGGGATGGATCGTTGTCGGCCAACGAAGCTAAGCGGTCAATGATGGAGTTGCTAAAATTGGACGAATCTGAAGCAGGAGAATTAGCAAAGGCATGGGTTGGGCTATCGTCGCATAGAAATTGGATGGCCCAGCCGCGAACGTACTCATCCGGGTGATTTAGAAGTTGCAGTAGGTTCGATTCTGCTAACCCATCAGTGACGTATAGGGCCCACAGCGAGCGGAGTCTTTGAGGGGATTGGTTGGCTGTTTCAAAGTTTTTCATTAACGCCTTATGCACAGCGTTTCGATCGAGATTCTCTGATGCGGCGCGGTAATGCAGTAGCGTCCGTGCCTGACGAACAAACCAGTCGTTGGAATGATTTTGAAGATCCACCAATTCCAGGTCAGACATCTCACCTAAATCCGGGCAGATAAATGGCTGGGAGTTCTTGGGCATGATTCTGTAGACGCGGCCGCTATTTGGAAAATTAACGGCATTGCCGCAAACATCCGTGTCGTGCCAGTCAAGAATATAGACTCCGCCTTCCGGGCCAATTTCAACACTAAAACCAACCCATGCAAGGTCGTTGGTTGGCAAGAAGTCGTCGCCATGCTGTCCAATGAAACTGGAGCCGTTTGGATTCATGACGTCTGTGAGTACCGCGTGCTCATGAATATTGCACATGAAGAGTCGATTGCGATATTTTTTCGGAAAGGTGTCGGCGAGATAAAAACGCGCGCCGCCATGGGCTGATAGATGGGTATGGTCGCGAATGGTTTTTATGTCATCGTAAATGTGTGGATTTACATGAGGTTTGCTTTGTTTGTGATAGACACCTCCCTGAACGATGTGAAATAAATGCGGGATCACACAGCAGGTCGCGAATCCTTGCCCATGCTGATTGAAGTCGAACCCCCAAGGGTTGGATAGCCCTCTGGCGTAGACTTCAAATTTGTGTTTCACGGGATGGTATCTCCAGATACCCCCATCAATGAATTGCCGCTCGTCATCCGGGGCGTCAGGAAGACCGACCTTTGATTCGGTGAATACGCCATGGCAACCATAAAGCCACCCATCCGGTCCCCAAATAAAACTATTCAGTGTTTCATGGCGATCATTGATTCCCCAGCCATCGAGTAAGACTTCGGGCGGTCCATCGGGTTGATCGTCGCCGTCAGCGTCGGGGATGAACGTCAAATTAGGTGGCGATCCAACAAAGACCCCGCCGAAGCCGCAGGCGATTCCCGACGTAAACGTCAATTTGTCGGTGAATGTTTTTTTCGTGTCGAATGTGCCGTCACCATCTGAATCTTCAAGGATCTGAATACGGCTGACTTGTTCATCGGTATGCTTTCGGCGGGTTTGATAGTTGAAGTTTTCCGCGACCCATAACCTGCCCCGTTCGTCAAAACAAAATGCAATTGGTTCGGCAATGTCGGGCTCTGCCGCAAAAATGGAAACATCAAAACCATTCGGAATGGCCATTTGTTCAACGGCTTGCTTGGGGCTTAAGAATGGGGCGTCACTGGTTTTATGCTGCTTTTTCGGAAGGCGGTTTTTGGAGTCTTCAGGAGAGTCTTGCGCGTGGACGATGGCAGTTGCGAAACTAATACTGACTAAGCAAAAGCTGAGCAATCGTAAGAAAGTGAATGTCATCCGATGAATGCTTTGAATGCTCATTTGACCATCTCCACTTGTTCGGTCGTTTGTAAATATTTGATAAGGTCTCGGACTTCCTGAGGTTTCATTTGGTCTAGTTGCCCTTCTGGCATCATTGATTTTTCAGATGTTTTGCGCGTTTCTATGTCGGCTTTGGCAATAACCAGCCTCGGTTGTTCGACTGTCTTAAGAACTACCCTCGTTCCGTCTTCTTCTGCAATTACGCCATTCACGAGGCGTCCGTCGATGGTTTGGATTAAGACCATTTGATAACTTTCCGGTACATCGTAACTTGGGGCGACGCTGTTGAGTAAAATGTAGTCGAGGTTGGCCCGATTAGATCCTGTTAGATCCGGGCCGATTTTCCCGCCAGTTCCATAAAGGACATGGCAGGAAGCGCATGTTTTCTCATACACCATTCGACCGCGCGAGGCATCTGCGTTCTCAAGCGCTGTTCCCGAAACCATGCGTTTGTATTTTGCAATGGTTTTAATTCTGTCGGTCGTGACCGGTTTGACCTCGCCGTAGTAGTCAATAAAAGCCTGGCCGAGGATTTTGTTTAGTGATCTTGCGACGTGTACAGGGATGTCTGATCGCGGAATTCTGTCCAACTTAAGGGCGGCAAGAAGCCGTTCAGCATAAAACTGACGACTCGCTAAAGTTTCAATGACGGCACGTCGTTGTTCTTCTGAGAATTTACTGTAGCGGTCCAGTAGAATTGTCGGGCCAGCCGCATTTTCTACTGCGGCGAATCCCCGAATTGCATCAAGACAAAATTCCGGTTCCTCAATTAAGAATTCGAGCAGATCGGATGCTTCCTCATTTTGTTGGTTCAGGAGAGACCACAATGCCTGACGACGAGATTTTGGTGCAGCATTTTTATCCCGGACTTTGTCGAGGGCGAGTTGTTTCGCATCTGCATCTCCAAAAAATTGTGACAGCTGAAGAGCAAGATTACGTATCTCGGGATGCTTGCTTCCAGCGAGTTTTGTATTAAAAACTGTACTCCAGTTTTCTGGAGCCGTGACTCCGCGTCTTCCTTCAAGTCCGGCGATCATACCGCGCATTAACGATTCCTGTACCTTCGGTTCGTCCGTCTGATTCAAAGTTTCAACCAGCAGCTGAAGTACTTTGGTTTCATCATCGGCAAAGACTGGTGAGATTGAATCGAGAACGAAAAAGGGAATGATTGCGAGAAGGCAAGGCAGCCAATGGACTGGCGTATTGGGTGGAATCGTCATTTTATGATCACGGCGAAACGGGCATAGATACGGGAACGGAAAGCAAAGATTAGGACGCCGAGAGGGTAAATTCCGGGAGTTGCACAGGCGATCCACCTTTGATGGCTGATTCATGTGCACACAGACCAACACAGGTCCAGTTTGCACTGGTGATCGCGTTGGGCCAGGGATCTCGATTCTCGAGTAGTGCTGAAACCATTTCGTGCACCATGTGTGGGTGAGAGCCACCGTGCCCGCCTCCCTGGACAAAAGAGAGATGGTCTGCGTCATGGATTTCTTGAGGAAGCGTATATTTTCGAATGGCCTCCGGAAGCAAGTGAGCAAAATCTGGAACTTCGATTTTTTCCGGAATTTCCGGTTCCGGCTTTTGGGCCGTATGGATTACGTGTGGTTCATTTTCAATTAAAGTCCATTCGAAACTTTTCTTGGTTCCATAAACGTCGAAACTCTCTCGATATTGCCGGGCGACATCGTAGAGGCATCGCCAAACATGGGCGGTGAGATCACTGTCTTTGTATTTAATGTGGCAGGATTCGACAGCAAACCGGTTGCCTGACTTTTCAGCGATGTCTTCACGAACGCTGCCTGAACCAAAGCAGCTTACATATTCAGCGACTCCGTCTACTAAAGCGAGGCATGGACTGACAACGTGGGTTGCATAATGCATTGGAATCATTCGCTGCCAATACTCTGGCCAACCATCCATATCCTGTGGATGAGATGCCGCAACATGCTGAATTTCCCCAAGCTCACCTTTTTTATACATCTCTTTAATAAAGAGAAATTCACGGCTGTACACGACAGTCTCGGCCATCATGTATTTCAAGCCAGTCTCGTTAACCTTTTCGACAATCTGTCGACACTCATCGATAGTTGTCGCCATGGGAACGGTACACATTACATGTTTGCCCGCATCCAGCGCGCGAAGCGACATCCAGGCGTGGTCTTCGATTGGGCTGTTGATGTGAACAAAGTCGACGCTTGGGTCTGCCAGAACCTCATCGTAATCTGTATATCGTTTTTCAATTCCAAATTGATCTGCCGCTTTGTTGAGAGCGACTTCATCACGACGGCAAAGGGCAAGCACCGTAGTGTTCGGGTGACTCTGGTAGATTGGAATAAATTCAGCGCCGAACCCAAGGCCAATCATGGCAACATTTACATTCTGAGTCATTCAAATTTCCGTTTGTTAATGAAGGTTAGAAGTGGCTTTGTCATCATTGCTACGATGAATTGTCGGTTGCACGACTCCGAGAGATGCCGAACATTCTATCCAATTTTCACCACGATAAAAGTTTGTGGCAGCGACGAAACAAAAAAAGTGAGGCGGGTTTGCTAAGTTGTATTCAACGATTGCAAATAGTTGATTGAAATATGCGCTGAGCTTGAATGGGAGCGATGCACAAATAGTTGGTGTCTACGTGCTTTGAGCGATGGTCATACCCAAGGGTTTCCCAATGCTCGGTATCTACTCATAGGCAAAACGAGGGGCACGCCTTGAGGCTTCGATATTGAAGGCCAGGTCTACGGGCATCTGAAATTACACCTAACACGTTGCTCTTGATTGGGGGGGGAAGTGCTGCTAAAAGCCGAAACGAGGTTTTTCAGTCGGACTCAGAGTGGGGTTTGGAAAGCCGCGAATAGACTGGAGAGGGGTTGTGGCGAAAAGTAAGAAAAAAAGAAAGTCGAAAACGGTCTCCCAAAAAGTGGTGAATATGGGAACCAGCGGAATGATGATGCCTAAGGCCGCGCGAGATTTTTTGGGGCATCGAATAATTGCAAGCGTAATTGTGCTTGCGGTGCCTTTGCTTCTCTGTTCGGGAGTAATCTCAGTCGATTTCAAGAATGGGCGGCCTCATTTTAGCTTCAACAAGGACAAAGCGGCTCAAGTTGAGCAGCGAGCGAGGGCGCGATTAGAGGATTTTCGTGACGTTCAGCGTCCCAGTTTGGCTGCGAATACAACTGGGGCGGTTAAATCATTTGTTGATCAGCAAAAATCAAACTTAGATTTTCAAGATAGGGGTTCTGGTGGTATCACGGAGACTATCGGAGAGCATATCAATTCAATCCGCCAGGCCGATGCGACCAATGCAATTCCGGCAATAGTGACAGATCTCAATGCTTTAAAGCCGACTGAGCCTGCCAACCCATTCGCAAAATTAAAAAAACGTTTTGACGGTTTTCGTTAGAGTCAAGCACTTGCGAAGCGTATTGATGGCGGTGCGATTATTAAGTTCCTGCCAAGTTAAGACTGTGAACGTCTGGTGCGCCGGACGTGGCGTAAGCTGATTGTTTGTGAATTTGACGATTCTAACTCGCTATTGCTTGCATTGGGCAATTTGGCTATGAAAACAGTTGGTATGGAAGCTGTTTTTATGAGATCTCGTCAGTCATGGATGATCAACAGAAGTGGCGGTTGGAATTGCAAAATTCCGATGTGGAAATACGCGCAACTGCGGCAGAGAATTTATGTCTTGCCGGTCCTGATTCAGTCGCGGCGGCGGTCGATCTCGTGGTGGCTTGTGGTGACGTTGAAGACGTTCAGAATTGGGCTGCGGCCGCGTTGGAAGACATAGGGGCTCCGCCCGTGGATTCGGTTGACTCTCTGGAGTCGCTGGTAAGCTCATCGGATCCATTGGTGAGTTACTGGGCAGTGACGCTGTTAGGTAGGCTTGGCGCGGACGCAAGTCGTTCCCAGGTTATTTTGGGACAGGCCGTTTCTGATTCCCCCCATCCCTCGGTGCAAGAACGTGCTGCGTGGTCTCTTGGAAAGATTGGTGCAACGGAAGCATCTGTTGTTGAGTCATTAAAAAAGGCAGCGGCTTCAGATTCTCCCCGTTTGGCGAGTTTGGCATCGCGGGCGTTAGCGTGATTAATCTAGATGGGACTGTTATTCGCTTGGTCAGAAAAGAATTGCTTGGGTTGGTTTCCGATGCGAATTAAGTTGAAATCGGCGCCGGCGAACTGATGAGATGAAATGTGGTGAGCCAGGCAGGATGCTTGGCCAGTGTAGAGATAGGCAGGAGGCCACTCAGTGACAAATCGGAATTCCAAATACGGTCGAAAACGAGGATCGTTTAAGATGTTTTGGCTGGTTGTAGCTTTGCTCACCGGTGGAGGTGTGAGTGGGCTACTGAATCCTGATTGGCCGATTGTTGGGCCGTTGGTGACGTCGGTAAAAACACAAGCGATCGAATACAAAAATCAAAATCCATTGGGCTTAGGGGGGGGAGACGCCGGTCATGAGAGGGCCAAGACGGCGGGTGCTTATGCGGGGCCACCGGTTCAGTCGGCTTCAGCACTGGGGCCAAATGATAAAATTTTAATGGCGACCTTTAACATTCAGGTCTTTGGTGAAAGTAAGCTTCGAAAACCGGAGGCAATGGCAGTTATCGTTGAAGTGATTCGAAAGTTCGATGTTATTGCGATTCAAGAAGTTCGGGCAAAGGCGGATGATATTTTGCCTAGGCTAATCGCTGAGCTAAACGCGGACGGTAGTCGTTATGACTTCATTATCGGCCCCCGACTCGGGCGTTCGGTAAGCAAAGAGCAGTATGCATTTGTCTATGATACGAATCGGATTGAACTCGACTCTGCTTCGGTGGGCACAATTGGAGACCCTGCGGATCTTCTTCACCGGGCGCCTTTCATTGCTCGCTTTCGACCGCGGACCACAGATCCCGACCGAGCATTCACATTTTGGTTGGTGAATACGCACACGGATCCTGATGATGTGCCTGAGGAAGTCAATGCTTTGGCTCAGGTTTTTCAGGTGATGCAGACGGCACGGCCGGATGAGGACGATGTTATTTTACTAGGTGACTTAAATGCCAATGAGCAACAACTGGGCGACATTAGAAAGATTCCCGGTGTTCAGTGGGTTGTCGGGGGGGGGGTGATGACCAACACCCGGCAAAATAAAGCTTATGACAATATTATTTTCTGCGCACCAGCAACACAGGAATTTACCGGTAAGTGGAATGTCTTGAATTTCGAACAGGAATTTAATCTGTCTCGAGAGGAGGCGCTACGGGTTTCAGATCACTTTCCCGTGTGGGCAGAGTTCGACGTGTGGGAAAGTCCTAACGCAGTTCACTAGGCGGGCTTTCGCGCCGTAGGTTCTATGGCGATCGGCTTGAGCGAGAATTCTCGGGGCCTTGGCAGCCGGCAAATTTTTGTCTTAGAGAGGAGGTTTGCAATCGCCGCTAATCAGCTTATCGGTGATTGGTTAGACCAACGGGAAAAGCCGAATTCATTGAGATCTGGTGGTGAATTACTTTGCCTCCTGAATGCCGATACCTCAATTGGTTGCCAATTGGGGAAAAGAATCGTACATTGAATCCCTGCAGTATCGCAATTGATTTGAAGGCGATTTGACAAGCCAGCTGGCGTTGATGTTTTTGTGGGTGAGCCAGTATTTGCGTAGGCATGAGGTCGGCGAACAATCCACTGCCGATAAACGAGGCCGTATAAAAATATATTTCTTTTTTAAGACAACTGAAAGCAAACGATGATCGAAGAACTAAACTCTGAAGTGTCCAATGTTTTGGCCTTTAAATTATCCGGCAAACTACATGACGAAGATTATAAAACTTTCGTCCCAAGAGTAGATGAAGCGATCGCTGAGCAAGGAAAAGTGAAAATGCTTGTGTGGTTTCACGATTTTCACGGTTGGGACATGCATGCTTTGTGGGACGACACAAAGTTTGCCACAACGCACTGTAATAAAATCGAAAAAATTGCGATGGTTGGCGAAAGCAAGTGGGAAGAGTGGATGGCAAAAGTTTGTAAACCGTTCACGATGGCCAAGATTGAGTATTTTGACGTCAGCAAGATCGACGATGCTTGGAAATCGCTCGATTAATTGATCGGTTCGAATTCAGCGGTCGGTGCCGTGCTGACGGCACCGATAAACTGAAGGCAGCATCTGCCGGTTGGCTGTCGTGAAAGTTTGCAAAACGACTTTTGTTTTTTGTTGTTTCAGCTTTTAGGCATGAAGACAATCTTGCGATCGTTGGGGATCTGTTTTCCAGGTGTGCATCTTCCGGTCGCAATTTCTTTCTCGAGAATCTCTAACAACTCCTGAGCTTTGGCAGGATTTTTTTCGATGAGATTATTCGTCTCGGCTCGATCTTGATCCAAATTAAATAACTGCATGGCGGGGAGCCCTTTTTTGCGAGCTTCAGGTTCCCGTGGTGCACTCCACCCACCGCTACCGTGGGAGAGGCAGAGTTTCCAAGCCCCTTTGCGAATCGCGAATGAGCCACCGATCGAGTGACTGATTAGTGTTTCGCGGCCTGATGATTTTTCTCCTTGGAAGACGGGGCTTAAATCAAATCCATCTTCGCCACCAGTGTCCATTCTTGTCTGGCCAGTAATCGATTCGAGTGTTGGGAAAATGTCAGTAAGGCATGCCATGGCCTGAGACGTTGTACCTTCGGTCAGGTGACCCGGCCAACGAACGATTAGTGGAACCCGGTGACCACCTTCGTAAATGTCGGCTTTGTGACCACGGAAACCTGCACTGGGATCATGACCATGTGTTTTGAGCACTTTGAAATTCCCTTGCGGCGAGCATCCATTGTCGCTGGTGAAAATCAAGAGCGTGTCATTTTCAACGCCGCATTGTTTCAGCGTATTCATGAGTTCGCCCATGTGGAAATCGACTTGCATGACAAAATCTGCGTAGGGGTTTATCCCACTGGCGTCTTTAAACGGCGGAACCGGAACGATCGGCGTATGGGGTGCGGGAAGCGCAAGGTAAAGGAAAAATGGAGTTTCCGAATTTTCAGCCTTGGATCGTTCTTTGATAAAATCCATGGATTGCTCAAATAAATGAGGCAAAACTTGGTCAATGTGAAAGTCGGATCCAATCGGGCCTTGTCGGTACCACCCGTAAGGATCTTGTGCAGAAGTGACGCCTTCCTCGCGATCGGGAACAGCGGTGACCTTTCCGGTATCCACCCAGACATAGGGTGGCATGTCCAGTGAACCGCAATGTGCGTAGTATTGATCGAAGCCATTAATGTCAGGTCCATTTTTTACGGGTTTCGTGAAATCAATTTTTCCATTGACCTTGTGCCAATCCCAGCCAAGGTGCCATTTGCCAATCATGCCTGTGTGGTATCCAGCCGATTTCATGAGATGCCCGAGAGTTCGTCTTTGGGCAGGGATTAAGTGCTCGCTCCTACCGCTGAGGACACCCTTGGCCAGTCGCGATCGCCAGTTATAACGCCCTGTTAGTAGGCCATACCGAGTGGGGGTGCAGACGGAACTGGGGGTGTGCGCATCCAAAAATGTAAGCCCGGTGTCTGCCATGGCTTGCAGATTGGGAGTTTTAATCTTGCATTCGGCGTTGGTCGGGGACACGTCTCCTAGTCCGAGGTCATCAGCCATTACGACAATGACGTTGGGATGCGCCGAATGAGATGGTTGATTGCCGTCGCCCTCAGCATAAGAACTTCGGAGACTCAAAAAGGTAAGGAAGCAAACGGCCAAAAATGCGATTGAAATTCTGGATTTGTTTTTTTTCATTGATGGTCTTGGCAATTCAAAAAAGTTGATGAAACGTCGTTGCAGCTTACCAGTTTCTGAACGAGAAACAAATAAATTTGAAACCGGCCCATTAACACTCTAAATAAAATTGAGGCATTGATGGCAATCTGTGGTTTGATTGCTACGATGGGCGGCATCAAGTTTAATCAGATGACAGAGAATTTGAGACATCAATGAAAACTGAGACAACGGCAATAAGAAACCAGCGTTCCCCCAAAGTGCTTGTTGCTGGTTTTGTTGTTTCGATTGTTGTTTGTTATGGGGTGGCGGCGATTGGAGGGGTGGCGACTGCCGGAGCAGTTGACAGTTGGTATCGCGACGTTGTAAAGCCGGCTTGGAATCCACCCAACTGGGTTTTCGGTCCCGTGTGGAGTTTTCTTTATTTTACTATGGCTGTTTCTTCATGGCTGGTATGGAAGTCGGATCGATTTTCCGCGACCCGCCCTGCCCTTGCGTGGTTTGGATTCCATCTCGTCCTGAATGCCGCGTGGTCGCTTTTGTTTTTTGGAATGAAGCGATTTGATCTCGCAATGATAGAAGTTGTTTTGTTGTGGTGCTCAATCGCCATTTCAGTAGGTTGGTTTTATCGTTTCTCTAAATTGGCGGCCGCGTTGTTGATTCCCTACTGGCTGTGGGTGACCTTCGCGTCGTGCCTGAATTATGCGATCTGGTCGCTCAATCGGACGGGCTAGTAACGTCGTCGGTTGGCTTCTTTTGATCAGTTTCAGCAATCTTTACCGTCTTGGTGAAGCGAGTACAGTCTCATGATCCAGTGCCATGTGACCGCCAAGAGAACGGCCGTCATGCCAACGTGTAGAACTTGGATGACTTGATAGACAGAAATGTGTGCCAGAATAATTCCCATTAGCATCATGGCAACTACCATTGCCACAATGAGTTTGGGTTCGCGAAGTTGGAGCGACGTTTTGTTGTTAACCCAATAAAAAATTAGGCCTGCCGTGATTAAGAGACTCCATGAAAAACTACGATGTACTTTGTAAATCAGCGTTTCTCCCAGCTTGTCGGCCCACTGGTCACGGTCCAGTCCGTCTGCAACTTTTGCAAATTCATCGGTCTGCTCACGTAATTGACTACCCATCAGGCCTTCACAAAACAGAAAGGCAAAAAAGATGAAGGAAAGAAACAGAAGCTGTTTCTTTAGTTTTGGAGCGACTTTAGTACCGTTAGCAGAGTCGCCAATAGGGCGAGACAAAAAGACGACTGAGACCATCATGCAGATTAATAAAAATGCCAAACCCATGTGAAGCGTAATGATCCCCGGTTGCAATCCGCTTCTTACAACAAGGGCTCCCATAATTGCGTTACCAATGACATCGATTAACCCCAGCCAGCTGAGTAAAATGATCCAGACCCGGTGGCGTTGAGCCGTGAATGAGAACAACGCCAATAAGAGCGACGAAATTCCTAAAGGCAGTGAAGTGAGCCGGTTGCCGAATTCGATCCAGGTGTGCACGGGGTCAAAGCTGTCGAGCACAGTTTCGCGTGTGATCGTATCGGGGTCGATGCCTTTCTTGATGGCATGCCGTTTGAATTTTTCGAGGTCCAATTTGTCTACATCAATTTGATCTACACTCGTTGGAGGAATCAGGCAGCCCCAGCACGTCGGCCAGTCTGGGCAGCCTAGGCCAGATCCCGTCACTCGAACGGTGGCGCCAACAACAACCAGAATGATCAGACTGATAAGCGTGGTCCAGGCAAGGCGGTTTACGAACATCGCGAATGACCTTCCCCCACGCGTTGATTGCTGAATGTTGACATTGGTATCGCGGTGTAATTTCGGTAGATGGTCATTGACGGTTGGCAAGAGGGTCTAGAAAGTTTCGCAAAGCAAATGCCTGACCCCTAGAATAACCGGTTAAGCTTGGTTTGGGTAACGCGGTTCCACGGATCTGGCGTCCCTGTTGTTATATTAGGCGAAAAAATTGGATCTGCTCGTATTTCCGCATCAATTATTTGAGAATCATCCCGGGCTAAAGCGGAAGCCGTCGAGGATCGTATTGATTGAGGACAGCCTGTTTTTCGGTGACGCCGAGAATTTTGTCAATTTCCACAAGCAGAAACTTTGGCTGCACCGCGCGACGATGAAGCGTTATCAGTCCCGTCTCGAGGAGCAGGGTTTTGAGACGGTTTATGTCGAGTATTGCCCTGATCCCGGAGCACTTCAGGTTCAGCTTGGCAGCCTTCATCAGGGGAAAAAGAAATCTCAATATTCAATGACGGTAGTGGAGCCTGATGATTACCTCCTCAACCGAAGACTTCAACGTTATGCGGACAACTCAGGGGTTGAGTTGAATTTCCTTTCAAACCCTGGATTCCTAAATGGAGTTGCCGAGAATGCTGAGTATCGTGCCGGTAAGAAACGCTGGTTTATGGCTGATTTTTACAAATGGCAACGTCGACGATTGAATCTGCTGATGGAGAAAGATGAGCCGATTGGTGGAAAATGGAGTTTCGACGAAGAGAATCGTAAGAAGGTTCCTAAGAATTTGTTGTCTGAAATCCCTCAACTCCTGGAACTAAAAAATGACGATATTGATGAGGAAGCAAGGGCCTACGTCGAAGATCGTTTCGCAGATAATCTTGGTGAGATTGAAACGTTGTTTTATCCAACCTCACACAAAGATGCCAAGGCCTGGCTCAAGCATTTTCTAAAACATCGTTTCGAAAAATTCGGAACGTATGAAGATGCAATTGTTGAAGGCGAATCATGGCTGTGGCACAGCATGCTCACGCCGTCGCTCAACGTCGGACTGTTAACACCTAAACAGGTTGTCAAAGCAGCGGTTAGTCAATTTGAGAAGTACGAAATTCCTCTTAATTCGGTCGAAGGGTTTGTGCGTCAAATTATCGGTTGGCGAGAGTTCATGCGGGCGACTTACCACGACCTCGGTGTAAAGATGAGGACGACTAATCATTGGGGGCATCATCGAAAGATTCCACAATCCTTTTACGAGGGGACTACCGGAATCATTCCAGTCGATGACACCATTAAGCGGGTGCTGAAAACCGGCTACTGCCATCACATTGAGCGATTGATGGTTCTGGGTGGGTTCATGTTTTTGTGTGAATTTGATCCTGACGAAATCTATCGGTGGTTCATGGAGATGTTTGTAGATAGTTATGACTGGGTGATGGTTCCCAACGCATATGCCATGAGCCAAAATGCGGACGGCGGCTTAATTACAACCAAACCGTATTTTTCTGGTTCGTCATACATTCGCAAGATGAGCCATCACAAAAAGGGCGAGTGGTGTGATATTTGGGATGGGTTGTACTGGCGATGGATCTGGAATCATACTGACGAATTGGGGAAAAATCCACGCTGGGCCATGATGTGCAGTATGGCCAAAAAGATGGATGAAGCTAAGTTGAAAACACACCTCAAAAATGCTGAAACTTTCTTAAAACAACTTGGTAATTAAATAAACCGATCAGCGGGGCCGCCTGCCTCTCGAATTCCAGTTTTAGGCTGTGACTGAGGCTGTGAC
>WTFU01000139.1:14485-56085 GCA_011523945.1 Mariniblastus sp.
ACCGGTCTAATTCTGTTTTTAGAGAATTTGCTTTGCCCTGATGTCCTTGGTCAATTTCGTCGAGGTTAAAGACGAACTTTGCGAGGGGGCATTCGGCGGGGATTGGCTCATTGGGCCGTCAATATACACCGAGAATCCAACCCTCCTTGGCCGCACACATTTTTGTTGGTCTGTCGATCGGAGGGTTGAAGAAAATTGGTAGTTGTTTCGATTGATCCATTTCGTGAAGCCACCGGCAAACCGAATAGGCATCTTGTTGATCAACGGTTCGCATCTCCCTTGGATAGCGATTGCGAAAGATCGAAGGATAAATTTCAGTGAAAACGGAGGTTTCTGGGGGGATTTCCCAGCCGTCGTAGGGCCAAAAGTGTATATGGGGCAACGCCTTCCGGAGGCGGTAGACAAACGGTAAACCGGCGTGTGTGGATTTTGCAACCGAGCCTTGGACATCGAACTGAAAAACACTCTTTGCAGAGGAGGTCCAGTTTTCGGTGATCCGCATTTCGTCATTGGTCCCCAAGCGGGACGACTGGTTCCTGAAGTTCTCAACCGTTGCTTCCGGATGGTCAGTTGGCCAATGGATAGCAAAATCGTCTAAGAACTCATCCCACGAATTAAGTCGGTGTCGATTGAAATACGAAATTGGAAATGACAGACCGTGATCAATTCCAATGATAATTGGGCGTTCCTGTTCAAATTGGCTCACAATCCAATGGAAGATTTCAATTCGATTCCAATTCCTTTTCCGGTTGTTTGTTGCCGCCGGTGAGGCAACCTCGCTTGGCTCACCGTTGATTTGGCTTTGGTATACCTGAATCGTGGCCGAGCGAGTTTTCGCGGTCGCCGCGCCGCTGTAGTCAATTCCAATGTGGTGTTCAAACTGCATTGATTGAGCGGTTTTGTTCGGAGTTGGAGGCTACTGGATTCAAATTGAATCGACCGTGGTTTAAGAAATTGTCAACCAACTGAATTGTGTTGGAATACCAAGTTAAAATTCCATGGTGTCCGCGGACTTTTGCGTAGTCTCGGTAGCCTTCTAACAAAACATTCCCTTGTTCAATAACGCGGTCTTTCTCAGCTTCTACGATGCCGAAGTCAAATTGGTTGTTTTGGAATGGGTTAGGTAAATTGCGAACAAAGCTGTTCGGTTCATCGGAAAGCTGTTTGAGGCTCGGGGTTAGCCAACCAAGGAACGGTGATAGCTTTCGCGCCGCATGGGAGCCTTGGTGCGGAGGCGCAAGCATCACGACACGATCAAGATTGTTTAACTGGAATTTCGAGAGCATTGTTCGGGTAATAATCCCTCCCATGCTGTGTGTGACGAGATGGAGTTTTTGCTGCGGATGATTAGATTCCAGTTTGGTGAGAAAAATACCAAGTCGATTCGCGTGAGTTTCAATACGGTTGCCGAGGCTTCGGTAGCCCCAGCGCTGTGTTAGGAACCCGGATTTATTCAGTTTCCGTGCGATGGGTAACATGTCTATGCGCGTGCCACCCAGCCCGTGAATTAAGACCACAAGCTCTTGTGTTTTTTTTGACGGTTCCAAGCTAAGTTCCTCACTAGTTGACAAGTTGGGTGTGAAAAAAGATGCAAGGGGAAATGTATGGTTGGGACATATGGTTTTAGACAACGGGGGCCGGCGAGATTGCCGCTGCTAACATTGAAACGACAAGCAGGCCGTGGGCGGTCCATGCAACAGTTCGAAACCAGTTCGACAACACGAGGCGTTTGTGGATTGATTTTTTGAAACCGTCTTCCAGTTTTCCGTGACACGGCACCTGAATTGCTGCGGTAGAAATCCAAATGCTGGCGACGATTACAATTCCGGCGATCACCATGGACGGCGAAGTGCGTGGCGGGATATGCCAAGCGAGCAGTATTGAACTCAATGCTTCAGCAAGCATGGGCGGGCCAACTGCGATGGTGGTAAGGAATTGATGTTTGCGGGCGTACTCGGGGAATTGCTCCGATCCGACCTCAGCAAATAATGGGTAGTGCACAATTTGCACCATCCAAATGAGCCCAGTCATGTAGAGTGTTGCCACTGTATTAATTAGTAAAAGTAGAATTGATAATTCCATTGTGTATATCGCTGCAATATTTTCCCTTGAACGGATTCAGTTGCTAAGTTTCTGGCATTTTTCGCAAGCGTACATTTTCCGATTCCCCAATTCCCAGGTTCGAATCCGTTGATTGCAGACTGGGCAATGAGAACGCTTGTAGATATGGAGTCGCTCTCTTGAGTTGAGGCGGCTGAGCGGTTTTCCAGCTCTCTCTCGCTCAACAGTAATAATGCGATTGTATTTTACACCTGTTTTCAGAAGAGCCGATGTGAGATCCCAAAGTTGATCAAATGTTTGCCGATCAATTGTGTTTGCAGGAGTCTCAGGGTGAATCCCGAGAAGAAATAGAATCTCTGCTCGGTATACATTTCCAATTCCCGCGATTACAGATTGATTAAGCAAAAGAGTGCCTATGCAGGAACGGGAGCGAGTGAATCTATCCCATACAATTTCAGGGGATGCGTCACTGCGAAGCGGATCCTGCCCTAGCCGATTTAATAAACTTTCCATTCGATCGGGGGTTAACAACTCACAGCAATTTGGGCCATTAAGATCAAACGTTCGTTCGCTTCCAATCATCCGAACTCTTACAGCGCCCCGAGGTTCAGGTGCCGGGTTTTGATGCACCCGAAACTTGCCGTATAAGCCAAGATGGATGTGCATGGTTGGCCCATCTTCCCAGTGGTAAAACAGATGTTTTCCGTGTGCAGAAGTTGAGTTCAGTCTAAGTCCCGAAATCCGACGAGCCTCTTTAGAAAATCTACCTTGCGGAGAGATCGCCCCCATTTTTTGGCCGGCAAACCACTTTTGGTGGTCTTTCGCAAGTCGGTGTATTGTATGTCCTTCTGGCATCTCAAAATCTCAAAGTAATCACAGTAGATTTCTTGTCGGCGGTCTACGAGAACCGCAGTTATCATGTCCACGCAACTTACGATGTTGGCGAGAGTTTCTTACTCACCTCGATATTATTATGTGTTCTCGAAGTCAGCGTTCCCAGAATTCGCCCGGCAGCAGACATGCCACTGAGGAAGGCCCCTTCAACGCGTGAGCTGTTTGCCCAATCCCCGCAAGCAGCAATGCCAGTTTTGGCATCGAAGTAGCTTTCAACTTCAGTTGGGTTGACAGGGATCGCAAATTTCCATCTGTGAGCAATTGTGGTCGCTGGAATTTGAGAGGAGAGCCCAGTCGCTTGCCAGAGTTCGTCGAGCAGCCACGCTGAAATCTGTTCAGGGGATTCATCCCAGTTGTCGTTGCTCCAGTGAGGGTTTGCGTGAAGCACCAATTGTTCGTTTTGGGATTGTCTCCAAGGTTTGGTTTGGTTCCGCGCGATCCACGAAATTGGCGAGTTGTGCACGAATGCTGCTGCCCACGGAACGTTAAATGTTTTCGGGAACTCAACCATCAGAGCCCAGCACGGATTCATCGTAATTCTTGAAATCGGTTCTGAAAGGGTTGGGAATTCAGCAAGTAAATCCGCGGTTTGTGCGGCGGGAGCGGAGATGATCAGGTGGTTAAAATTTCCGAGTAGATTGTGCGATGAATCTCTTATCGCAATGTGGTTATGAATCGGAATAACGGATTTCACTTCTGTCTCGAGTTGAATGTTTAGACCACGTGCTAGGTGTTTTCCTACTGCGTTCATGCCGGGAGTGCCGACAAATCTTTGCTCGGATGTAGAGTAAGACTTAATTTCCCCGTCTGTGAGTACTGCAATTTGGCCATGATTGCCCTGGCTCGACTCGGGCCAATTCGCGATAACTCCCTGCTCTTGCCAAGACCGAACATAACTCAGAAAGCGTTCATCTCTTGCAGTAAAATATTGTGCACCGTGGTCGAATTTCTGCTTGGAAGGAGTGCGGCGAGTGGCCATCCGTCCTCCGACGCCTCGACTCTTTTCAAAAACGACCACCTCTAAACCGTGGTCTGCGATCGTTCTTGCAGCGATGAGTCCAGAGATTCCCGCTCCGATGACTGCGACGCGTGGTTGATGTTTAATTCTTGGTGGGACGAATTGATCTCGGTAATCTGAAATCTTCAAGCGGTCTGCATGAGCTTCCGTGGGACGTCCTCTGACTGTACCCATGATGGGGCGAGGAGGTTTGAATGGACGGTCGAATTGTCCAAAACACCATAAAATACCACCGACGGATGATGGATCACGACCGTCGAGAGCGTAGCGGTGATTTAGGTCGAAAACCAAATCCAAAGCGTCTTGCGGTTTTTCACACCAATTAATAATCGCCTTGCCCCAAGTCATGCGGAGATTGTTGTGAAGTTCACCATGTCTCAAAAGAGTCAGTTGGGCGGCGTTCCAAAAATCGTCATTCGTTTGGGCTCTCGCCAAAGATTCCCAGGAATAAACAACGTGGCGGTCGTCATTTTCATGAGCTTGAAAGGTTTTTTGAGCCCAACTCGGGATGGCGTTCCAGCAATCATGTTTGTTTTTATGGAAGCAAAAAACAAAAGCGAGTTCTCGCCAAAATAATAGTTCATCTAAGTATTTGTCGGATCCCGAATTTCCAATTTCAGCGGCCTCTCTTGCCAAACGCATTGGCGAAACCATTCCATAATGAAGGTAAGCCGACATTCGGCTCACCCCGTTCAGCAGTGGATCGTTACGATGATTCGCATACTGGCTGAGCCCATTTTCTTTAAATGATCTCCAACGCTGATATCCGGCGGTTGTACCTCCTTGGGTATCGGCGACTGGAGGAATGGAATGGTCAATCGCGCAATTTGAAATTAGGTCTGTAATGTTGGTTGAATTAAAGTCGATTGCCGGGAAAGGTAGTTCGTCAATAGGGAATGGCTTAGGTGATAGTCGATGTTGCGGCCATGGCAAGAAGATCCTCTTTTCGTATTCGTCTTTGGTTGCGTTGCGGTACTCGAACGCTCGAGTGAAGGCTGAGTTTGAAAGTTGCATGGGTAGGACACAGGAAGTATCAACGCATACGAACGGGGTCTCGACCAAAGCCTTGAGTGATTCTAGTTCTTGTGTCGCAAAGGATGTCGGCATCTCGTCGGTAATTATTAGTTGAGCTTGACAGGCAAGCATCGCCAGAGGAGATGTTTCTTTTTTACTGGAAGTCAGGTGGAATACATAGCTAATTCCATTTTCCGCAAGCTGGGCCTGAACATCGGCGGCGCCCTCAAGTGCAAAAGTGTAATGGCGGTCAGAACAAAACTCATCCCGACAATTTAATTCTTGGTAGACCAGTAATTGACAATTTTGTTGGCTTGCAATGTTGATTGCGACATCTAGCGCCGGGTTTTCGTCAGCGCGAAGGGCAAACCGCATCCAGTAAAGAATGAACCCGTCTTCTTTCAACGTGCTGAGGTCAATTTCGGGGTCGATCCAACGGCATCGCTCGTTTAGATGGCTCTGGAAGATAAACATAGTGCATCGAGGCTGTGATGAATTGTTGCAAGTTCTGCGTTACTCCAGGCCTTGCTAATACGGTCAATTAGTTCTGAACCGTTAATTTACGCGGAAAATCACGCTAATAAATTTGGGGATCTACGGTTCCAGCGAAAAACGCAGATCACATTCCTGATGGAAAGGCTTTCCATGTCGGGAGGCGGCTGGATCTGTTCGACCAATGTAAAGTGTTTTTTTTAGGATTGTGAGGGCGAACGACGATGAGCGGGAACTTTGTAGTCGCGGGTGGTAGTAAGGGCATTGGCCTTGAAGTTGTCAATCAACTAATCCCATCTGCGGATCGCATCGACGTTTTTTCTCGGTCGCAGGGCGGGCTTACTGGGCATGAAAAAGTGTTCCGGCATGATATGGATTTCACGGAGAACGATCTTGATTTTTCGGGCATTCCGGACATCGTGAACGGCGTTGTTTATTGCCCGGGGACGATTAATTTGAGGTCTTTCCGTGCACTTAAACCTCATGATTTTGTCTCCGATTTTGAGGTAAATCTTGTCGGTGCGGTTAAGTTTTTGCAGGGTTGTTTAACCGCTCTCAAAAAAGGTGCGGGGGATCAGCCTGCAAGCGTAGTCCTGTACAGTACTGTTGCGGTTTCTCAGGGGTTGTCGATGCATGCCTCGGTTGCGGCAGCGAAAGGTGCGGTTGAAGGTTTGACCCGATCCTTGGCGGCGGAGTGGGCACCAAAAATTCGCGTTAATTGCATCGCGCCGGCCCTTACCGACACACCGTTGGCCTCAAGATTCTTTAGTTCGCCTGAAAATCGCCAGGCAATGGCTTTGAAGTATCCGCTTGGAAGGACTGGTGTGCCGGCGGACCTTGCCTCAACTGCCCGATTCCTTCTCTCCAGCGAGTCAAGTTGGATGACGGGCCAGGTACTGGCTGTTGATGGTGGGATGTCCACACTAAGAAGTTAGCTGGGAGACAGCTCAGTTTCTGGGATGTTCAGTACCACGTTTGAAGAATATCCCATCGGTTGATCCAGTGAACCACGATTGGGTCGACCGGAATTCCCTGTTCTGTTTGGCCTTGGCAAATCTCTGCGGCTTTGACCCAATGATTGCTGTCTGACAGATTCACCTTTGTGCGACCGGAATTTCCATAAAGATGGACGAGATAAAAGGCGACTGCAATCCTGCACTCCGAAATCATACCGGGAAGCAGTCCGGTATACTCCATAGAGAGTTGTGCCATGTTGGAAACAATGAAGTCCTTATTCCGATCAAGCTCTAACTGCCAACTCACTTCACGAGTGACCGATTCACGGAAACTCTCTCTTTCGAGGCGGTCACCGGTGATGAAATTAAGCTGACTGCGATCCGCATTAGATCTCAATAAGAAATAAGATTTGGCTTCATCTAATTTCTGAATCAGCGCGACGGATCGAAACATTTTTTCCATGGAAATGCAGCCTGTGCTTATAAGATGGAGTCTCGCTAACCGCTACCCTTACGCGTCAGGCAACCATTTCAGCAAGATTTTAACGTGGTTTGGGCAAGGCCGCTCTGCTCATCACTGGGGAGCGATATTTTTGGTGTTATCATCTAACGGTGCAGTAGTTGCGGCTTTGCAAATGTTACGCAACATTCCTTCAAAGACAAATTGGTGAAGCGGGTACAAAGCGTACCAATAAGCGATGCCAAAAAGCCCAACCGGATCGAAAAGTGCTGTCTGCCGAACGACCGTCTTGCCATTTTCCTCAGTGACCTCAAATTCGAGCCACGCTCTGCCGGGGACTTTCATTTCTGCTGCAAGCCGTAACAATTTCCCTTCGACAATTTTTTCAACTCGCCAAAAATCAAGTGTATCGCCAGCCCGCAAATGATCTGGAGCGCGTCGCCCCCGGCGGACACCGACGCCTCCAACAAGTAGATCCAAGAAGCCTCTTATTTGCCAAAGCCAAGTTCCGTAATACCAACCAGTCTCTCCGCCGATCCGACGGATTGGAAGAAAAGCCGATTCCGTCGAAGCAGCGACTTGTCTGGTTCGAGAGTCGACAAGTCTCGATCCAAATCGGACTCCACCCCAAGACTTTGGCTGACCTCCAGAGGAAAGCGCATCCGACCAGCGGGTTTCGGCAAATTCCCGGTCTTCGTTAACGAGAGCACGGGCAATTGCTTTTTCCGCCGACCTTGGGCGCACCCGGAAATGTCGGTCTGCAACGTTATTCGAAGTTAACGTTGGATTTTTCAAGCTATCGACTAGTTTACGACCAACACGAGAGTACAAAGGGGTAACTAAACCCAACCAAAGGCTCGAAAGGTAGGGTGTTAAGAAAGGGACCGGAATCATCCATCGCTTGAGCCCCCGCTGTCGGGCGTAGCACTGCATAATCTCGCCGTAGGAAATTTGGTCGGGGCCTCCGATTTCAAAAATCTGCGTTTCGTCGATCGGTTGATCGAGGGCTTCGACTAGATATGCCAATACGTCTTCGATCGCAATTGGTTGTGCTAACACACGTACCCACTTGGGGCAGATCATAACAGGCAAGCGTTCTACCAAGGCTCTAATCATCTCAAAAGACAAGCTGCCGGAACCAATGATGATTGAAGCGCGAAATTCAATTACGCTGGCAGTCGAGGTCCTTAGGATATCGCCGATCTCCTGGCGGCTTCGAAGGTGTTTTGAAAGTTTATGATCTGGGTTGCCGAGGCCGCCAAGGTAAATAATTCTTTTTACATTTTGACGCGTGCATTCGGCGGCGAAGTTTTCTGCGGCGCGACGGTCCATTGTCTCGAAGTCGTCTGTCGAGCCCATGGAGTGGACTAGATAAAAAGCGGTGTGGACGTCCTTGAGGGCTTCTTTAAGGGAATCCGGGTCGAGTAGGTTGCCAACCGCGACCTCGATTTTTCCGAGAGAATCCTCCAATCCATCCGAACGGCGTGTTAAACACCTGACATCGCATCCTTGCTCCAGCAAGAGAGGGAGAAGTCGGCCTCCAACATAACCGGTTGCGCCTGTGAGTAATGTTTTCATTTGCGATGCTTTTGGAGGAAATGTTTTAACGCTGAAGGTTCTTCATGGGGGCGGTGTATTAGAGCGCCTCTATTTTTAATCGTGATCACAAATTATCAGAGCACACCGGTGCGATCCATAAGGCAGGGTCAATCAAATTTCGCGGAGTAACCATTCGATCTAAAGAGAGACGTTACAACGGCGTTTAAATTAACGGCGTTTCGATTCAGCAGTTCGTTACGCTGGTCCTATTTTTCAAAATTTGACGACTCGCTTGGCTCCATTAAACGCTACCTTCCGAAACTTGCTGAAGCCATCCAATCGCATAATGCAAAAACGGACTTAGCTGCCCTGCTCCGCGTCGCCAGCGGTAAACCGTACCCATTTGTCCTGTTTAACTAGTGTCCGTCTAAAATACTGTTTTTTTTTGAAAGGGACCTCGCTATGACGGATAAACGACGTTAATCCTAATGCTTCGCAAAAATTCGGCCTCAAAAAGGGCCAAAAGTCAACAATTTGGGGATATTTAGCATGGCAGATTAAAGAGGATTTATCCAAACAAACCTGCGACAACCGTTACTTTTCCACCCGTTTCGGCGGTTTTTACGATGTGGGTTCATTTTCTTTGAAAGCTAGTTCCGATGACCAAAACTGCAATGACGTACGCCCGCGCCCGTTTGTGGCTTGGGATTTGCGGAGTAGGCTCACTCGTAACGATCTGCACGGTTGCGTTAGTTTGGGGTATGCCCTCCCATTGGCTATCGAGATCTACCAGTTTCTCGCTTTCGGATCTGAGCGAGCTTTCTGTCCTAGCCCTGCTGTTTATTGCCTGGTTAGCTCCCTTTGATTTTCTTGGTGGATACAGACTGCCCAAGCGATTCCTGAAGTCAGAGGAATCTTTTAGCACATGGCTTGTTCGGTACTTTCGCGCTGCGATTGGTCAGTCATTCCTCTTTCTTGTCTTTGCGTGTTTGATTCTCGGGTTTGGCCGCTGGTTCGGGTTGCGAGGAGCAATTTCGATGGTGGTGTTTGGGATCGGTTTTTGCTTCGTACTTCAGAATCAGTCCATGAGATTCCGACGAGTTGAATCTCATTCTGAATCTAATAAATTGCTCGATTCGTTAATGTTAATTCAATCGTGGCAGATTTTTGTGCCAAACATTATTGTTGTGCGTCATCGAGACATCGGTTTCACCGGTGGTATCATCGGTTTCGGGAATGGTGCAACCATTGTTATTCCGCAAGCCTGGGTAGAGACGATGTCTCAAGCGGAACTGGCGACGGTAATCGCGAGACGAGCGATCGCATTTAACAGCGGTAGTTATTACCGTGGGCTTGCATTTGCCGGTGTATGGAATTTAGTAGGCTTCATCGTTTGCACGCAACTTCCGAATGCGGGCGTTGACTCAGTCGCCGCGCTCGTCAACACGATATGTGGTTTCACGCTTTGGTCGTTTCTCGGTCTCTTGACCCTTCCTACCCTGAGCCGCAATGCGTCTCTTCAAATCGATCACTCACTCAGCCAGCATGGGACGCCGAAGGAGCTAATTCTTAACGCAGCGGATTCGTTCGATCAGATGCAAGACGGCGAGCATACACGTCCACGCTGGATCGAGGCAATTTTCCATCCGGTCCCCAGTGTGGGGCGTCGGGATGTTCGGCCTCAGCAGGGCCCAGCTGCTTGGAACGTCGCGCGGACAGCACTGTTCTTTTCATGGGCGTGTTTTGGCGTTCTGTCGCGGGCTGTGCACTGTAATGTCGGCCGCCCTGAATTGTGGACAATGCTGCCAATAGACTAATTAATAAGTTGATCAAAAACCTACCGCTTGCAGAATTCCGACCAAATTTTAACCCTTAATTCGGTGATAACCATGTGGCCCCAATCCCCTCAGACTGAGCAACTCATTGCAAACGCCAAAGCCGGCGACCACTCCGCAGTGAACCAACTGATGGATCGACATCGGAATTCATTGAACCATTTGGTCCGGATGCGACTGGATAAGAAAGTTCAGAATCGAGTTGATGTAAGCGATGTGGTTCAAGACGTACTTGTGGAGGCCAATCGGCGACTCCAGCGATACCTGGAAACTCCGGTGATGCCATTCCATCTTTGGTTGAGACAAATTGCGAAGGATCGGATTATTGACGCCCATCGGAGACATCGGGTGTCAGCGAAGAGATCCGTGGATAGAGAACAGCAACTGTTCGCTCCCGGTGGGCACGATCAATCTTCTATCCAACTTGCCTCGCTATTGGGAGACTCCAAAATTACCCCTGCTGCGGCAGCGTTACAAAAGGAGCTTGCGAAGAAGATTGAACACTCAATTTCGCAACTGGAAGAGCGAGATTCCGAAATAATCATCATGCGGCACTATGAGCATTTAACGAACCAGGAAATCAGTAAGATTTTAAATCTGTCTGAACCCGCTGCATCGATGCGTTATTTGCGAGCTATCCGTCGCTTGCGGGAACTGATGCAAACTGAGGAGTTGTCGCAGACGGAATTAAACTAGCCTAGGATAGGCGTTCGATTTTGTTGAAATCATTTGTACGTCCCGGCTTCAGTGGCTTGCTGGGAAGGTAGTCATCCCCCTTGTTTTAACTGCAGAGTAAAATGTCGTCACCGCAAGTTGTCATCATCGGGGGCGGTGTCGCCGGGCTTTCTTGTGCGAGACATCTCCTCGATCAAGGTGTTTCAAGTTTGATTCTCGAGAGCTCTGAAGCGGTGGGTGGGCGAATTCGTACAGACCAAGTCGATGGCTTTTCTCTCGATCGAGGGTTTCAGATTTTACTGACCGCTTATCCAGAGGCAAGTAAGCTACTTGATTTCGAGGCGCTTCAGTTAAGGAATTATGAGCCTGGTGCTCTGATTCGGTACCAAGGTAAATTCCACCAGTTTGTTGATCCCGTTCGACGTCCTCGAAAGCTGCTTTCGACGTTGAGGTCTCCCATTGCAACCTTCGGCGATAAACTGCGTTTAGCGAGGCTAAAGTTGAAGTCTTGTCGTGGTGCGATTCAAGATCTTTATTTCCGCCCGGAAACCACAACTTTACAGCGGCTAAACTCGGAGGGTTTTTCTAGTGGCTTTATCGATCGTTTTTTCAAGCCCTTTCTCGGAGGGGTTTTTTTAGAGCCCGAATTAGCGACTTCAACGCGAAAATTTGATCTAGTTTTTCGTATGTTTTCTTCCGGAGATGCTGCCGTCCCGGCAGGTGGGATGGAGGCGATACCCCGCCAACTTGCGTCCGGCCTGCCAAGTGAGTCAATTCGAGTTAATGCTCAAGTAAAGAGTGTAGACCCGGAAACGAATACGATCGAATTGGCTGGCAGCGAGACGATTGTGGCCTCCCGTATCGTGATGGCCTGTCCTGAGCATGTGGCCCATCGATTGCTCGAATTTGAATCGGCGCCTTTGGAATCACATGGCGTAACTTGTTTCTACTTTGCCGCAGATGTTTCACCCGTTGAGCAGCCTATGCTCATTTTAAATGGTGAGGGAGTTGGCCCAATCAACAATATGTCGGTCCCCAGTTTAGTTGATCGCAGGTGTGCCCCTGACGGAAAATCGCTGATTTCAATCAGTTGCCTTGGAGTCGTGGAGAATAACGCTGAGGGGCAACTGAGGCGAGAGGTTATCGATCAGGCAAAAAATTGGTTTGGAACATCTGTCGGCGATTGGAAACATTTGAAGACCTACTCGATACCTTACGCGCTTCCACGATCTAATTCCGCGTTCTTCCATCGCGAAAAGTTTGAATACACCCGTCGAAGCGGCGTCTTTCTGTGTGGGGACTATTTAGAAACAGCTTCCCTCGAGGGTGCTCTGTTATCGGGCCGCATGACAGCTGAACACCTAGTAGAATCTCTCGCAACTGAATAAGGTTTTTGATCCCTATTCAGCTTCCTGATGCGACTCGGCGCCTGCTGTCTCAATAACGGCCCACTGACCAAGCGAGTGTCTGAGAGCAAGGCGGTTGCATCTCACCAAGTCGTCATGTGCCTCCGCGTAGCTGGCCACAGGGTGACGAGAAAGAATGATCGCTTGTCTTGGTTTTTCAAAATAATTACGCGGTTTCCAACCTGCTGGCTTTTCAACAAGCGTTAAAATGTAATCAGGGCGACTGAGAGAAAAGCGATTCACTGAAGACATGCTAATTCTTACCAATTCAGAGATTCAGAAGCAGAAAGTTATAGAGTAGACTGAAATTCCAAGTTCAAATTAACTACGTTCTCAAGCCGTCTCTTGGCGTGACCGATTTGCCGCAGATCAGGTTGCGATCCTTGGAAATTACTTGGCAGCCGATATTATTCCGACCCCTTCAGTGCCTCTAACTGGATGCGAATCTTTTCGGCTTCAGCGGTCTTTTCATCGCTTTTTATGCGACTGGACTTCGAAAGCTGGAAGGCTTCTTCCAGGAGTTGCTGATATCTCTTTTCGAGCTTTTTAGTTTTATTACCTAATCCAAACATGGGTTATTCCTTGGGGATCAAATTTCGTGTGATGTTGGCTTGCGGGTTCGTCATTGCGTTTGCTTACTTAAGGCGAATCAAAGTCTCATTTTTCCGAAAAATATTGGGAGTCCACGGAGGATCGTATCCAGCAAACTCCGTTTGGTCTTCTCTTTCCCAGCCGTTCTTCTCGATCCAATCAATGAGTTTTGCTTCACTATCAGCTTGTGAGCGTTCGTTCAGGCGACCATTGAACTGCAACACGGCGTACTTGCCAGCCGGCCTCTTTTCGATATCAACTCCAGCCCCTGTTGGTTGGGGAATCGTTGATTCTGCTACCTTTCTGGGAATGACAAAGCCCATCGTGCCGTTTGAACTGGCGGGTTTCGACTCCATAAAGACGGGAGTCGTCATTTTAACTTTTTGGCCAACGTCGTTGCCGCCGCTGATGTACTGAAAGAGACGACCAAAGCTGCCATCATTTCCATTTGAATTTAACGCCATGTCAGTCGTAACGAGCATGATCTCTGGGTAATTTCGTAATTCGAATGGACCATCTGAATCGATTACTTGATAGGCAGCCGTCTCATAATTTCCTCTTGCAGTCAGTTTCCATCCAGCAAAAAGTAACACAGAAATTGCAATTATTGTTATCCAAATGGTCATTTTGGTGCCAGACATAATGCTTATCTGAAAGTTAAATGAAGGTTAAATAAGCTCAACAAGCAAGCCGGTACCCGGAAGCACTGGCGATAGTCTTGGGCAAATCCATTCGTTGCTTGGAACGAGCATGGCATTACCAAAGCCTGCGTCGGTGAAGCGGGTTAACTGCGAAAAAAACGCCTCAACAACGTTTGATTTGGAGTAAGTCTCGGGGAATCGCGGATTTTCGGACTTGCAAACGTGAAAGGCGCTCACGAGAGATTAAGCCAAGACATTCGAATTGTTCAATTCGAATGGACTAAGGAGTGATGTCGCGAAATCTGCCGACGGCAGATGGTTTGATTAGCGTCAGCCGCTTCCGGAAGAACAACGCCGTCGATAGGCGTTGGCCGCCGCCTGTTGTTGCGATCGTATGATTGCATTCTGGCGATTGATTTGTGCCTGCCGCCACTGTTGATACTCGGATTTTATCTTAGAAACATTTTCCTGTGCGGAATAAGCATCTGTTTCTCTCGAAAAGATTTTCCATTGGCAACGGTTGTCGGTTTGATCGAGAAACTCAACAACTCGCCGAGCCACATCTTCCTCACCTTGAAAAGCATCAAAATTTGCCTGGTTTCCAACGACGCCACCGACGACAAACCAGTCGTTGCTCGTACCCTCGTTTCCATCTCGCAATTTAAGATTACGGAGCCCGCTAAGAACGAATTCGTATTTTTGCTGTTGTTTTGAATCTTCAAAAATAGGGGATGATGAATTGGTTGGTATCGAGGCCTGAAGGTTTGAAGAACTCAGGCGGGGTGTTGGGAGAATGACCGGATTTGAAAATTGTTGCGGTTGCTTTGCCGTCAAACCGATGTCGGGCGCCGTCAAGTTGCTTGACTTCTGGTGGGTCACGTTGTCCGGTTGGGAAACTGAAACCGATATTTTGGAATCGGTTTTATTGACTTCCACATCTGCAAAACTCTGGTTGCAGACTAGCGAAATTACCAGCAAACAGAATAAACCAACTTTCGAATTGTAGAGCATGCAATTGTCTCCCAAGAAAGCTTTTCAAGGTGTTGTTATGTTAAAGGAATATCGCCCTCAAAACAACAGAAATCAAATTAAAGCGGCTTAAATGTCGACTGTAATGCCACTGGGCGAAGTCATAGTGGTAATTTTAGGTTTGGGCAGTTTTTAAGCGAGAAAAACCGATTGTCAATCACATCGGCGTTGTTGTGCTGGCACCATTAAAGCCGAAAGTGCCGCCCGATTTCCCCCCCATCAGGGGTGTGAATTAAGTGTGGAATTTTGAATTTTACTTGTTCCGTATCTTGGGTAAAGCGCACGCATTTCAGCGCTTCTTTTTAGGCAGCGATGGTTACGGATACTCAGTATTACAGAGGCAGGCTTCAAATTCGCAATCTAGCCTCGTGGCTTTCAAACTGAAGTAAGTTGGCTGAGGATACTTATCGGTGTCATTAAACCTCGGGAGAAAATCAGATTGCCAAAACTGAAAATGTCATTGGCAAGCAAGTCCAGCACGCGGTTGTTGGTTCGCTCATGAATTTGAAGTATTTTGCAGTTTGTGAGTCTCATTTAAGATCCGGTTTCAGCGGGACTGGAGGAATTTCCATTTCGATTAATCCGGTTCTCCGGAGCGTTGGAAAATCCTGCGAGAAGTCTCAATTCAAATTCCCTCGCAAGGTTTCGATGCCCCTAGAAATGTGATAGCCTGCAAACCCGCGTCGAGAATTAGCCAATGCGTTTTAGCTTTCTAGAATGCAAGAAAATACATGGAGAGAATAATGTCAGAAGCCAACAATCCTTTTCAAGAGTTTTGCACTAACGCTTGGTTCTTGATTTTATTGAGAGGGATCGGGCTTGTTGTTTTAGGTGGCCTATTTATTTTTAAACCCGGTATTGTTGGCATTGTGTTGGTACAGTTCCTGGGAGCATATTTTCTTGTTGATGGTCTGTTCAGTACGGCCAAAGCAATTCTTGGCCGGAAGTACATGCCGGGATGGGGGTGTGGATTGATCATGGGCTTGTTGGAAATTGTTACTGGGGCCTTCGTTTTCGCTCACCCGCTTGCTGGTGCGGTGATTACAGTGAAGGTTTTGGCGTATCTTGTAGCCTTTATGGCTATTTCGTTTGGAACATTGGGCATTTACACCGGTTTGCAAGTTCGCAAGGAAATAAACGGAGAATGGGCGATGATTGTCGGCGGATGTCTAGCCCTAATTGTTGGCCTGATTTTGATCATGGATCCACTGGGGACCGCGAAAGTGTATGTCATGTTGCTAGGTGGTTTATCTTTGCTGGGTGGAATCATACAGATTTTTGCAGCCGTTCAAATTCGAAGAATTGGAAAGGTTGGGCTTGAAGCGGTCATCGACGAAAGTCGTTAACGGCGAGTCGGGTTAATCAAAATTAGTGTGTTCGCTGGCAAAGTTCTGCACGCAATTTGTCGCGAAGCTTGGGGAAGTCTTAAGTGCAGAAATTTGATCAAGTACAGGATGTTGAAATGCGACTGCCAAGATTAAGAACAGGTGGGTTTCAAGCAGCAATCTTGACTGCGTTCGGTCTTCTTTTGATCGTGAGTTGTCGCAAGACAATTGAGAATCGTTCCGTAGAGAAACCGGTGGTTGAATCTTTAAAGCCGGCTGCGCAGTCGTTACTTTGGGCGACCGCCAGTTCGGCCTCAGAAGGCCGGTCGGGGGAGTCTGGTTTTCTATTACTAGACCGGGGGGATCAGGCACTTGCCTGGCGGACGCGGCTGGCTGATGTTGCGGAATCTAGCATCGATGCTCAGTATTTTTTATGGAAAGACGATGACGCTGGGAAGGTAATGATGCAGCGGCTAATTGCGGCTGCGAACCGTGGCGTGCGTGTGAGGGTACTTGTCGATGATTCGATGACGGAATCGAATCCACGTTATCTCGCGACGTTTGGAGCGCATCCCAATGTTGCGGTTCGTCTTTACAAACCATTCGGCCCCAAGGGTAAGTCGTTGGTGATGCGATGGCTGGATTATGCTTCAGATTTGAAGATTCTCAATCGCCGCATGCATAACAAATTATTCGTCGTCGATGGAAGTTATGCGATTGTCGGTGGCCGAAACATTGGCAATGAGTATTTTGAGTACATTGGATCGTTTTGCTTTCGATGTCGAGACTTAATGGCGGTCGGTCCCGTGGTAGATTCTACTGCCGCCGGGTTTGATCAATATTGGAATAGTGATTGGACCGTTCCAATCGAGGATGTCATTTCATCTGTTCCAAATTCTGAAGAGTCTCGTAAGTCTTGGGACGAGCTTGCAGAGTTTGCGGTGGAAGAAGCTCACTATCCGAAAGGTTTTTTTGATCTCCCCGCAGATTTTCTGACGGCGTGGAATTCAGTAAAACAACAGTTGTTTTGGGGAAATGCGCGATTACTAATTGACGCAGTGCCACCCAGCCAAGGACAGCCAGAAGATCGACTGGGGTTCGATCAAACGGGAAAAACACTCTTGAAGATCATGAGCCAATCGGTAAGCGAAGTTTATATTCAAAGCGCTTATTTGATTTTGCTTGAAGGTGGAATGGATGCATTGCGGTCTGCAGAACTGAGGGGGGTGAAGGTCGTGCTATCGACCAATTCCATGGCATCGGATAATCATCTATCCGCGTTTGTCGGCTATCGAAAGCAGCGAAAAGAGATGATAGAAACCGGGGCTGAACTTTTCGAGATGCGTCCCGATGATCGATCGGAAGAGTCGTTATTTAGTCCAGAGCTTTTGAAGAAATACGATACTAAATTTGGATTGCACGCTAAAACGATGGTGTTTGATGGGCGACATACGTTCGTTGGATCGTTTAATGTTGATCCTCGTTCGGTCAATTTAAATACGGAAATGGGGCTGCTGGTTGACAGTCGTGAACTTGCGGCAGCGGTCGCGGCGAGTATCAAGAACGATGTTGCACCCGGCAACAGTTGGCAGTTGGAAATGACGGCCGATGGAGAAATCAACTGGGTGACTCGTCGGGACGGTAAGATAGCAGAAGATTTAACAGTGGAACCAATGACGAGTGCGGCTCAACGAGCTGCCGCAGATTTATTGATGGTTGTTCCGGACAAGTCCCAGCTTTGATTTTCAATAAATCGAAAGGGCATGGTCTCAGGCGTGGATTATTGATCGCCGCCTACGCACGAAAGAGGGTTGAATATCGATGACAATAGCCCACCTGACGATGATTGGGATTGCTCTGCATTTGTTAGCAGAGGTGTGTTTGGTTCTCAGAGTCATGACGCGGGCTCATCGAGATCCGGCCTCACGGATTGCCTGGGTGGCAGTAATCGTCTCGGTCCCCGGCTTGGGGATGGCTGCTTATCTTTTTTTTGGTGAAGTCAATATCGGTCATCGTCGGGTTGCTCGAATCCATAAAATTCTCTCAAAAATTCCTCCGTTCGCGGAAGTGGTTGCGGCCGATTCCGAAAATGCAGTCCCGGTAATTCCTGATCAATACGAGCACCTTTTTCATACAGGCGAGTCGATCAGCGGTTTTTCGCCTCTTGGTGGAAATACCGCTGAGTTGCTGAAAGACTCCAATGCCGTTATTGATGCAATGGTCGCCGATATCGAAAAGGCGACCGACCATGTCCATGTCTTGTTTTATATCTGGCTTCCGGATAATAACGGTTTGCGAATGGTTGAAGCATTAATCCGCGCGGCGGAACGGGGAGTGGCCTGCCGAGCGATCGTCGACGATCTTGGTTCTAGATCGATGATCCGTTCGGAGCATTGGGAGAGAATGGTTTCCGCTGGGGTGAATGTGGCAACGGCGTTACCGATTGGCAGTTTGTTGATTCGTCCCTTGGTCGGGCGTTTGGATTTGCGGAATCACCGTAAGATTGTCGTCATTGATGGTGAGATTACTTATTGTGGTAGTCAAAATTGCGCGGATGCCGAATTCTTGGTGAAAGCGAAATATGCCCCCTGGGTTGATGCGGTGCTCCGATTTGAAGGGCCGATCGTGCGCCAGAACCAGCAGTTGTTTATTGGCGATTGGATGAGTAGCGTCGACGAAGATTTGACGCGATATTTGCGAAAGCCAGTGCCTGCTCCTAGTCCGGGTTTTCCCGCCCAAGTGATAGGCACAGGGCCAACCGCTCGCAACTCTGCGATGTCGGAAATGTTTGAGTCTTTGTTTTTTGCGGCTCGTCATGAGCTGACAATAACCACGCCTTATTATGTCCCTGATTCATCGATTCAGAATGCGCTTTGCGCCGCTGCATGGCGGGGAGTAAAAACGAAGATTATTTTTCCAGCGAGAAACGATTCGTTTATCGTTGCAGCGGCGAGTCGAAGTTACTACCAAGAATTACTCGACGCGGGAGTGGAGATATATGAGTATCAGAATGGCGTATTGCACACCAAGTCGTTAACTCTGGACGGTGAGATTACTTTGATTGGTTCTGCCAATATGGACCGTCGGAGTTTTGAGCTCAATTACGAAAATAATATTCTGTTCTACGATCAGGAATTGACGCGGTGTGTCCGGCAACGGCAGCAGCAGTACCTTGAGAATTCTCATCAGGTGACGAAGGAAATGGTTGACGAGTGGTCCTTTTTGATTCGACTCTGGAATAATACTCTAGCGACCCTTGGACCTATCCTCTAGGTGATTTTCCAGCTCAAGGATTTTGGTTGGAGAATGAATTATTCGGATGCGTGACGACGAGAGGGGAATTCGTTACATTGGAGGTGCGTGCTTGCGAAGGCAGTCTTTGTCGTGCGGCTGAAATTATCCTGCCACACATTAAGTTTGTTAAGCGTAGCAGTGCGTCACAAAATGTTTGTTGAATTGACTTTTTAGCTTAAAAGGAATTTCGCCATGAGCGAGCCGGTAACCGTTGCTGCGTTTAATAAAATATCAGAGGCAGAGTCTGCAGTGGGGCAATTGGTCGAGGGGGGAGTTCCAGCCGACGTGATTTCCATTTTGGCCAAAGATCTACAGTGCGAAAAACAGATTCATGGTTTCGTTACTGCTTGTGATGTCGCAAAAAAAACGGCGACGGGGACAGCATGGATGGGCGGTTTGTTTGGTGTACTTGCTGGCGCTGCGTTAGTTTGGATACCGGGCGCTGGCCCTTTAGTAGTCGCTGGTTCTTTGACGTCCACTCTGCTGGGCGGGGTCGAAGGCGCGGTTGCCGGAGCAGCGGCGGGTGGTGTACTGGGTTGGCTTAGTGCGTTAGGAATTGAGAAAAAGCACATTCTCAAATATGAGGAGCACCTCAAAGCTGGAAGGTATTTAGTTGTAATCAATGCCGGAGTTGAAGAATTGAAAACAGCGGATTCAATCTTAAGCGAATCCGATCATGCTGAACTGCACCTGAGCAATGCGGCTTGAAACATGATTCCAGCTGGAAATTCTCAGCGCGATGCAAATGCCGATTAACTGGTTCCTTGAAGAACCGACGATTTAATGTTCATTAACTGAAATCCATTTTTCATAATCGTTTTTCCGTCTACCCGAACAACCGCAGAAAAGTCAAATACCTGGCTAATTTGCTCGTTGAGGGAGACCGTGGTGATCAATACATCCCCCGGCCTCGCGAATCCTTTGTATCTGGCGTGATTAGTTTTAACGAGAACTCCTAATGCATACTCGTTAAAAAATGGATCTTCGGTATTGAATTCTTCCATGGGATTGTAGTGCGAAGCAATTAAGATTCCAGCGGATTGCGTCGTCAATTCATGCATCATCGCGCCTGGAAAAATAGGGGCGCCCGGGAAGTGACCCTTGATAAAACCTTCTTCACCCGTGACAGTTCTTTGGGTGACCACTTCGGTTGGCGAAACCGAAACGACTTGGTCGACCAGCAAATAAGGGGGACGATGATGAAGGTAGCTTTTAACGTCTTCGAAATGGTGTTGATAATACTTCATGGAGTTACCAATTGAATTTTCAAAATAAACACACCGAAGCAGCAGTCTGACGCATTTTTTTGTGCAGAAGATTCGTCTAGAAAAAAATCAGACCTTGCGTTGGGTGCTGCAGAATAGAGCTAACGGATGCAGTAAAGTTTTTTCACACCGCGAATCAACAATGAATTTCCAGCCACTGCTGGTGTTGACCAGAATAAATCGTCAGCGATTTGGTTGGTTGCGACAATGTTCATCTTATCAGTTGCCTCAAGAACAACCGTCTTTCCTGTTTCATCCATCATGAAGACTCGATCACCAGCTGCCCACATGGAAGCAGCCATCGAGCCTAGGCTCGTTCTTTCTTTAAAGCTGACCGAACCGTCGTCCGTAGAATAGCAAGTCAGTTTTTGTCGGCTGGGGATATAAACGTTGCCGTTGACTGCGACGGGTGAAGCGAGTCCCGGACCCGCTTGCATCACTCTCCACTCCATTCCTGCGGCTTTTAGATCTGGAGTGAAAGCTTGGGTTCCCGACATTGAGTCGTTGATGGCAACCAGAGGTCCGTTACTTCTTGGCCCACTATTCCCAAAGTATATTTTTTGATCATCCGCAGCAGGTGAGGCACTGAACGACATGCCAATGTCCGACATGCTCCAAAGTTCGTCGCCGGTTTTCGGGTCGTAAGATCGAACAAAACCAGAGCCACAGGCAATCAATTCATTTCGATTCTTATTTTTCCAAAACAGAGGGGTCGACCAAGACGTTCGGCCCTCTCGCTCTTTTCGCCAGCGGATTTTCCCTGTGGCTCCATCGAATGCTGTAATGAAAGACGTTTCATCGTTATCGCACTGGATAAATACATTGCCGTCGCCGAGTGTAAGTGAACTTCCGGTACCGAAGCCATTGCCTGTTGGATAAGCTCCGATCTCTTGGCGCCAAACTTCGTTTCCGTCGAAATCAAAGGCAGTGATAATTCCTACGGCGGCGAAATAAACGTAAACGCGTTTCCCATCAGTCGCAGGGGATTCCGTCGCGTAAGAGTTCGAACCGTGGATTGGAAACTCAGGTTGTTGTTCGGTGATCGTCGATTCCCAAAGTTGTTTACCGTCCTCGAGGTTAAAAGACACAACTTTAAATTTAACTTTCGTGTCAGGTTTTTTAGGGCGCATGTCCCCTACCCCTTCCATGAAGCTTACCGGAGGCTTTGCACCGACGGCGGTTGTAAGGAAAATCTGTCCATTGGAGACAATTGGCGACGACAGTCCGCCCCCCGGCAGATCGATGCTCCAGGCGACATTCTCGCTTTCACTCCAAGTTTCGGGAAAATTCAGTTCGCTCACCACGCCGTTGCCATCCGGTCCGCGAAACTGAGGCCAATCAGTGACTTGTCCATAAACGCTCGCGTTAAATCCCAGGCTGAGTATGCACAAAAAAGCGAAGAATTTGGATTTCATGAGTTTCTTTTCCAGCAGTATGAACGTTTTTATTTCGAAGATCCCGCAGAAAGTTCTGGGAGATAACGTGTTGGCAAGGGGTTTTCGATTGAAGTAAGAAAACGTAAAAAAACCGCTTGTTAATTGTTGCGATTTTGGGATTCCGGCTGGGACATCAATTGCAACCGGTGAACAGCGATCGGCGGAGATTTCTAGGCGAGTCACTCGGCTCAGAGTTCCACGCTTTTAATTTGTTCGAACTCAGCCTTTGATACAAATTTTCCCTGCCAACTGTTACTAATCCAGCGATACCAAATGTAGACGTCTCCGTCATCGTCTTGATTGGCAGATAACTGGTCTTGGGTAATTTCGTTTCCGACTTCCCATTGTAAGGTATGGTAAGTTTTTTTCTTTTGGAATTGACTGAACTCATGGTCTGATAAATGAGCTGGCTTTCCAATGCTGTGAACGGTTACAAATTTTGGCCGCCCGTTTTCACCGGCATCGAATTCGAATTGAAAGAACGCAGATGATAAATCAATTGAGTCTGAGTTTCGGCCGTCATCGACTTCGATGTAGGACTCCATCAATTGAGCTGCTTTAAGTGCAACCTTTTTGTGGAATTTTGGGAGCCGTTTTTTTTCTTTGATGTATTGGCTGCCAAGTTTTAGATTTTTTTCACTGAGACATTCATTTGAAAGCGCCATGGAGACAACGCGATCGCGATGATGTACTGGCTTCTTTTGACAAAATTCGCATTTAGTCATCGGACCTGACTTGGGCGATCCACACTGGAAACAGACGGCAATCACATAACTCTCCTGTTTACAGACAGTAAAATATTTTTTGCAAGATCGAGACGATTATTCAATTTAGTAAGCGAGTTGTTTGGCCAGCGGTGGTGTGAGTTGGCTAGGTAAGATTTTGTAATCTAAATCAGCTCGTTGGCAGAGGATCCTGAGCTGGCATTCACGTAGAGTTATAAATGTCCGTAAATACTGCAAAGGTTAGTCCATGCCGTATAGGAGACCCTAAAAGCTGAATTCTCAGTATAGCGGTGATTTGAGATGATTGCTGTCCGAATTGCCAAACTAATGGTTGATTAGTTTCGAGGTTCTTTCGGAGAAGCCAAATGAATTGGTGTTTTTTTGTTGCTTTCAACTTCTCTAAAAAATAAAACCCGAACCTCTGCATCGCCTGCTGAAGTTCGGGTTCAAATTGTCTGGAAAAAATTGTGCCGCTATTCAATTACGAATTAACGTTCAATTGAAATTAACGTTCAATTGAGTAACAGAGGATTTTGTCATCTTCTCGTAAATAGAGCTGCCCGCCAACGATGACCGGATGGGCCCAACTGGGGCGATCTCCGCTTCCAGGTACTTTGAAGTTTGCCACTTCTTGAAACGAACTTGGATCTGCTTTGACCAGTGTCATGACGCCATTGCTATAGCGGACATAAACATGGCCCTCCGCACCGACCACGCTTGCTGACTTTTTGCCTGAGCCTCTTGATTTCCACTTGATTTCTCCAGTCATCAGATCGGCGCAGAACGGAAGTCCTTTGTCATCAGAATCACCATACAAATAATCGCCCATGAGGATGATACCGCCGTGCTTATTTGCAAGATTTGGATTGAGACCGTAGATTTCTTCAATCTTTACTTTTCCACCTGAGCCAGATTGCTTTAACAGTGCGCCGCCTCGCTTGTAACCGGCCGAAAAGAAAACGAGGTCATCTCGGACAATGGGGGTCGGAATCACCGCAGTTGTTTTGTCAATTGGATAAGACCAAAGCAGTTCACCGTCAGAGGCACGAACACCGAGAGCGCCGCTGCCGGTGGTTTGGACATAGACCTTGGTTCCGCCGATATTTGCGATCACGACCGACGCGTGCCCGGCGCCACGATCGCCGTCGCGAACCGTAGACCATTTAAGCTTGCCCGTTTTTTTATCGAGGGCGACCATCGTATTTTCAGTGCCGCCTGGCGTGCAAATTAGGTGGTCACCGTCGATCAATACTGATTCGCTGTATCCCCAGCTATCTGCTTTTTTACCTTGAAACTCTTTCTTGAGGTCGATTTTCCAAAGTTCTTTACCATCAGTCTGAAGGCAAATTAACTTTCCGAATGGCGTGATGACATAAACCCGATCACCGTCTACCGTTGGCGTGCTGCGTGAACTCTGCCAATTGTCTGGTCCTTGGTTCCATGCTGGTCCCGTTTTTGTTCTCCAGATTCTTTTTCCAGTTTCACGGTCGAAACAGGACATGTACTCGTCTTTGTTTGACTCGGACGGTAAGCCATCGCCCAGCGTGTAGAGTCGGTTGTCATCTACAGCAACACTTGCGTACCCCCGACCACAGCCTTCCGCTTCCCAGACTAATTTTGGTCCTTGCGATGGCCAGTCCGTGAGGAGCCCGGTCTCCGGTGATACCCCGGTCCGTTCGGCTCCACGAAACGTTGGCCAGTTTGCCTGTTGTCCCGATGCTTGAGCCGAAACAAGTAAACACACGATAGCTACTGGATACGATAGAAAAAAGCGAGTCTTCATCGGTTGGTTCCACGAAAAAGGTTAATGTGAATTCGAGAATTCAAACGGTTAAAAAATGGGTGTTTGTTTTGAGGCTAATTAGTTTAGCAAATGGTAACCGGTGTGCGTTATACATACTTCAAAATCTTTTTCTCAATACGTTAACGCCCTCAGATTGTCCGATTACTCGTTAAGCCCCGCGCTGCTGAGAAAATGCGTCGCAAATCCACCGTTTTTAGAAAAACTGGACTCAGATAGCTCGCGTTAAGTGGGATAACGCCCCCAATCAGTGGGTCGAGCTTGGTTCTAAGACGCGTTAATCATGGCTCAACAAAAACATGATCCCGTGGGGATTGGCGTTAAGCCAAAGACGCGCGCCGTAAATTTGTTGATTTGTTTTATCGATGTACTCCATTTTTTCTTGAAGGTGCGCAATTGCCTCTGTCAATTCAGGACGAGTTGTGTGGAGTGGTTTACCGACACTGTCATCAACGATTCCCTCCTTTCCATTGGAATGCAAAATGGTCTGGTATGTGTCGCAAGCAACGATAATATCGGTAGCGACAAAGCGTCGATTGAGCTGTTGTTTTAAAATATGATCAAGATCGCATTCGATAATTACCACGCCGTAAAGATCTTCTTCTTGAGCATCGAAAACGGGGACACCCGCAAAGAGAGTCACATCTCTCTGCTCGCAATTCGCTGCATCGTGCAAGGCACCACAGGCGAGGGAAGTGTAAACTTCATCGGGGTCATTTTGCCCAACCCGCTCGATAAACTCACTCGCTGTACCTGCCCGTAAACGACTTCTCGGAATTGAGCGAATGTTAGAATGGACGGTGCTATGCCTTTCCACGCGAACAAGTTCAGTGAATTCTTTACCTTTGATTCGACTGTAGACGATGCTGCGATAATCAGACTTTGCTCGTAATAACCCGGAAAAAATTGTGATCAATCGGTCTCGCCAGGCAATGGTGTCTTCCGGTGAATTGGCGCGAATTAATTCCTGGATCGGTGGCAGGTCTGCCATGAACCGGACGTTTGTTTCCAGGTCCCTGACGGATGCTTGTGTGTTGGTCCTTAACTCCCGACCTTCCATCCGTATCGTCTCATATTCGGATTGACGCTGCCCCTGATTGACCATCCAGCGTTCGACATCATTGGCTAGTTCAGAAGCGGTTTCGTGTCGAGCAAACTTCTTTAAAGCCATCGCTTTCATGCAGATTGCCTCCAGTTCCATTGGAATGTCTGAGCGGAGATCTCTAGGACGCGGCGACTCACTGCTTTGAATTTCCTTTAAAACATCTTTGATTTTGAGCGGCGCTGTAGTTTTAGATTTTTGCGGTTCGTGGGGAGCGTAGCCAGTTAAGATCGCAAACAGAATAGCTCCGAGTCCGTAAATGTCAGCTTGATGCGAAACACTCTCGCCTGCTGCCTGCTCCGGTGACATGAAGAGTGGTGTTCCAATCACTTCGCCGGCTAAAGTCTCGGCTAAGGCTTCTCCTGAGAGTTCAACGTCCCCTGATAGTTCGCTGCTAAGATCACTGTCGTCCGCTACTTTGGCGAGTCCCCAATCGAGCACCATGACTTGCCCAAAATTATCAAGTCCGATGTTTTCCGGTTTTAAGTCACGGTGGATCACACCTCTCGAGTGTGCGTAAGCAATTGCCTGACAGACTCCAAGAAATGCGGTCAGTAGTCGATGGAGAATTAGCGGGTCACACTTGCCCGCTTGGCAGCGATCGTGATATTCGGTGATCGCGTCGGCGAGCGTCCTTTTTCCAACAAATCGCATGGAATAAAAGGGCTCGCCAGTATTCCGATCGGTTCCATATTGATAAAGAGACACTACGTTAGGATGCTCAAGTTGGCCCGTGATTTCAGCTTCCCGCTCGAATCGCTGCCACGCCTTGGGGGATTCCAGAGCATGTCTATTCATTTCTTTAATTGCGACGTTGCGATTCAGTTTTTCATCTCTTGCCAGCCAAACATTCCCGAGTCCACCCTCGCCTAGTTTGCGAACGATTGTGTAGGGCGAAGAAGCCTCGCGTATATCCGGTAACTGATTTTCTGTTGGATTTGGCAGATCGAAATGCTGTTCGGAAGTAGCGTCTTTACTATCGAGCAGCGTGGCGGCGAGATTAGAGTCTTGTTCCATAGCTCGTAAAATCGAATCGGACATCCTTTTTTTTGCATCCTGGCTTAAACCAGATTCACCGGGCCTTGAGTCGGTAGCTCCGCTATTTTCGGCAACGGATTTGTCGATAGTTTTTGCAAGTTCAGCGAATGCCTTGGCAGCTTCACTATTAGAGAGATGGGATTCCAGTTGTGCGGACTCAGTTTCGCTGAGTTCACCATCCATGGATTTGGAAAAAAGTTCGGTTGCTTTTTTATCATTCAGCATGGGGTGCTGCCTCTTTCTTGCTATTCCATTGACGTCCCACGCAATTGGCAAGACCCAGTCTCGCTCGGTGCATACGTACCCAATAATTTGACGGAGTAATCGCAAGTTCCTTACAGATTTGATCTGAATTAAGTTCTTCCATTACGCTTAAAGTAAACACATCTGCTTGGCCTTGTGGCAAGTGAGTCAAACATCCTTTTACGATAGCCCAAAGTTCGGCCGATCGAAGGTTACGGTCGGGGCTGGTTGACCAGTTGGATGCACCTTTGTGGTAATTTCCGTGTTGGTCAAACAAGTAATTGGAAGGGTCGTGTTCTTCTGCCTGGTCGTGTTGATGCTTGTTTCGTTTGCGGATGAAATCGATGATTTTTCGTTTAAGAATGCCTGTTAACCAAGCTTGTTGAGAGCCCTTTCCGGAATACTGTGAATAGTATTTGATTCCATTTAGGAAGGTCTCCTGCACGACCTCTTCTGCCGCATTTTCATCGCGCAGCCGTTTGATCGCATAATTGAATAAAAAGTCGCCGTATTGTTCCACCCAAAATTCGGGGGTACTTTGTTCCGTGGGCACCAAGAATATTTCCTTTTTTTATCCGACCGAACTGGCTTAGTGATGTATCGAAGAGCAGTAAGCTTAGTCGAATGAGTTTTGACCTGTAGATGAGTGAGGTCGAAATTTATTTTTCGGGAACGGTTTGCTTCTCTTCTGGTTATAGCTGTGGTTACAAGTTGAATCAACTGAGACGGAAGAATTGGAATGCCGCGCGAAGTGGGAGGCGTGCTGTAGCGGAGGGCATTCCGGAATTTGAACCGCGATGAAAAAATCGGTTTGGCTAATTGTATTCGAGCGAGTGAGACCTGAACCGCAATTTGCCAGCGGAGTTGATTAGCCGCGTCAGGTAACTTGCTGGCGAAGGGGGGTGTTTGGAGAGTGTTACCCCAGTTCTACGTCAGTGTCTTGGACGTTGTCATCAACTGGAACGGCTGGTTCCGCGCCGTAGGTTTCCGTGATTTTTGCCGACAACGCATCCATGTCGATGTTCAATAAATTTCTAAGCGTTTTTTGAATATGTTTAAATTTAACGGGCAGGTTTAGCATAGCGCGTTTTTCATTAAACCACTCTTGTCGCACAAGTTTATCGAGTTTTCCGGTCACGACCAGGATGGCGGGTACTTGAGCGGTGTAGCCTCCGCTAAGAAATTTTTCAAACCAACTGATTGCTTCTTTACCGAGTCCAGCGCTGCTGAAGATTACGCAATCGACTGGAGAGTCCTCTAAAGGATCGAGATCATTGAAGCGTTCGAGACCACGCTCAGGGTTACCGGTGATTAATACCCGATAGCCTAGATCTTTCAGGCGATCCCGCAAGTTGTCTTGGACTTTGATATTTGATTCGATAAGTAAAACTGTTTTCCCACGTCCCTCTAAATTCTTGGTCATCAGTGAGGAATAGGCTTGCGCTTCTTTTTCAGACAGTTCTTCGTCGTATCGTTTTAAATCTCCCGATTCAATCGCGGTGAGTACAGCTTCGATTTCACTGTGGGCAAGTGCGGCCGTTTGGACCCGTTTTTTGGGATCGAGATCCATTAGGCGGTTAATGAGAATTACGATTCGGTGAGGCAGGTTTGGCTCGTGCAAGGTTACCGGAGCAACTTCCTGGAAACGTCGGGGAGAAAGACGCTTCATCCGTTCCCGTGTTTCGAAAAGAGGGGGAACTCCGGTCACCATTTGGTAGAGCATGCAACCTAAAAAGTAGATGTCACTTTTAGGGTCGTCGCGCAGAACCGCCGTGCATCGCTCGAGTCCTGCGTAGTCGATACTGCGAGGCCCTCCTTTTCCGTCATCCTCCCGGTCGCTGCTTACGGTTGCGAGACCAAAATCAACAAGTTTCGCTTGCCCCTTCGCCGAGAGAAGAACGTTGGAGAGTTTCATGTCTCGGTGATAGATGCCTTGTGCTGCGGCATAGGCAAGCCCTCCTGCGATGTCCCGGCAGATTCGCAAGGCGGTGAGGTTCGGAACGCGCTTGTGTGCTTTAACGTATTCCCGCAGATTTTGACCTTCGACAAAGTCCATAACCATGTAAATCCGGCCACGGTCTTCCCCGACCTCGCTAATCGGAACGATACTGGGGTGCCGCAATCGCATTACCATTTTCGCTTCCCGCATGAACTGCTCGCGAGTGTCGTTGTCAGTACTGTATCTTTGTCGGAGTACCTTGATGGCTTTGATGTCGCCAGTTTTGCGATGTAGCGCACGATAGACTCGCGCAAACGTTCCCGCTCCAATCAGGTAAAGAACTTGCCATTGCCCGTAAAAATAGCCGCGTCTCTGGCCGTCTGCGATTCTAGAAATCTGCCAGTTAGTCAATTGCTCTTTCTCGAGCAACTTCATAATGAAGTCGTTAAAGCTTGCGCGACCTCTTCCCCCGGCGTCACTGAGGGTGACCTCAAGGTCTTTCGTGCTCATCAGTCCACAGTCGTGGATACGTTGAGCAAATTGTTCGGCCGTTAAATCGTTCATACTGAATTAGAACTTTGGCTCAGTCCGAATCTCCGCGGTCAATTGAACATGCGGATTCGTTGCTGAAGGGATAAATGAGATAGATTGCGTTTCGTACTTAGAGTATTGCACAATAATATTGAAATGAACGGCTTGGGACAACTTTTACCGACTATTTAACGGTTTGGGTTGCGACAAAGGATGTTTTTTTGCATTGTTCCCCTTCTGCCTTTGCTTCATTCAACTCTTTCATCCCCGTTTTTTGGCGATTTGGTCGCTATATCTCCTTCAACCTGAATTATTAGCATCGAGCGATGGAGGCTGCTGCCGAGTGCGTTTGTGATGTGCGCTGAGCCCGACATGCGAATTCATCACGGGCGGAAGTCCAGCGTTTTAACGAGTCCGTGTGTCTAAATCGTTTGGTCTTCAATCGATTAGTCTTCTAACGCATTCTTATACGAGTCACGTTCTCGTCGGGTTGCTTCTAAATCGAACATAAGATATTTCATGTCCATTCGAAGTTGGCTCAAAGCTTCCTGGATTAGATTGAGAATTCTTCGCCGCCGACGGGTGTAGTCAACCACTCGGTTTAGGGGGCGCTCTAATTCCTGGCGATATTGCTCTGGTAGTGTTTGCACTGCTGAGAGCAAGTCGTTGAGGTCCATAGGAAGTTGGTCGTTGTTTGTGTTGCGATCGGTTTTAGTTTTCATCTTGGTAACGCCTTGTGAGAGTTTGTTTCTGTTGAAGGCGGTTTATTGCGAACCCAGTGCCAAAGCGGGGCTTATTTCGGGGATTGAGCCGCAAACCTCGGGAAAAACCGTGCTAGCGGGCCAAAGAAAAAAAATTTAGTTTGAATCGATCTAAGGTGAGTGATGTGTAAACGCAACATCTTTGATGTAGCGATTAGGCCAAAATCTTGCTAAAAGTTCCGAATCCTCGGGGTTTTCATCAAAACACCAGCGTTGCCCCCCGAAAACAGGCGATTCTCGCGATTGTTGGCTTTGTGAATCGCCAGTCCGCGTATGTTGTTTTTTTGCGACAGTAAGTAAGCATGAATTCTCGACTTACCAATTGGATTATCTTCGTTTGTGCAGGGCTGGTGCCTGTGGGAGCGGTCCACGGACAATTCCACGAGGAATTTGAATCCGGGCAATCGTCCTGGCAGCGGCACGAGACCGACTGCTCGATTACTCAAGCGAGTTGGAGTCAAAGACGGTTTCGTGACCCTGATTCTAATGATGGCTGCGAAAGCATTCGTTGCACTAACGGTCCGGGAACCAAGATTTACTTGTCGCACAAGGTTTCTCCCGCATTCGTGATTTCTGAACTCAACCCATCGGTGAGGATTAAGGCGAGCCGTCCTGGAGTGCAATTAATGGCGCGAATTGTACTTCCTCACTCCCCTTCTCCGTCGGGGGAAGGCCCGTTGACGACCATGTTGGCGGGACCCAAGTACGAAGGGAGAGGACGGTGGGAGACACTTTCGTTTGAAAAGAAGTCCATTGATTTGCAGCGCCAACTCACTGAGCGTGTTTGGCTTTTACGACGCAAGTATGGATCGAGTGTGGATCAACGTGATGCCTATGTCGACAAATTGGTACTGAACCTGTATTCAGGGCCTGGAAAAACGGCGGTTCAGATTGACGATCTTAAGTTAAATGGAATTGTGGCGGCAGACGCGGTCGAAGCTGAAGTTGCTTCGAGTGATTCGATGGTGGTGAAGGACGCTAATTTTGGTCTAGCAAGTTTTGAGGCGATCGACGAGAAACACAAATCGCTCGTGACCAGAGAGGGATCGGTGCTTCTGGTCAAAAAGAAGCCTTTTTTCCCTAAAATTATTCAACACAATGGCGAGTCGTTTGACTTTTTAAAAGCACTTGGATTTAACACGATCGAGTTAAAATCGACTGCAACTGAAGCTCAGCTCCAACTCGCCCAAGCTCTTAATCTGTGGTTGATCTGCCCTCCTCCTTCGTCCGTTGGTGTGCAGGAGATCGGCCGCAAATTTGACCGGGTTCTAGTCTGGCAGGTGGGTGAAAATTTGACCTCTGCTGATCTTTCAAGTCTTAGTCGCGAGGTTCGAGAAATTCGTAATGCCGATCGTCGTGACGGTCGACCGATTATGGCAGAAATTGATTCAGACTGGTCTCGGTTGTCACCAGCGGTCGACGTCGTTTCGCTGGGACTCGGTCCGGTAGGAACTAGTTTCATCGCAAGTCAATATGGCGATTGGATTGCCGCCCGACGGTTATTGGTCGGTGAAACTAAACCGGTTTGGGCGAATATTCAAACCGAGTTGCCAGAATCGCTGCTTGCTCAAATAGCAACACTGGCTCGAAAAACACCTCCGTTACCCATCGAGCCTCAGCAGGTGAAATTTCTGATTTATGAAGCTGTCTCGGCGGGAGCCCGTGGTCTGCGGTTTGGCTCTCGATCGCGCTTGGACGATCCGAGCCCAGGGACGCGTTTAAGATCTCAAACGATTCAATGGGCATTAGCGCATGTGGATCAAATTGAGCCATGGGCGGTTGGCGGAGCCCTGATGGGTTCGTTGGCCAGCGGAAACGATGAACTTGAAATCTCTGTGATCAAAACCAATCGTTCGCGTTTATTGTTGATTGAGCGGCCGACCCACCACGAACAATACTTGGCCGGTGATCTAGCTGTGCAACCGTTGGCGATTAAAGATCCAACTGCCGGTGCGACAGAGTTGGCGTATTTGATCGGTGATACGGGGCTGCAACCGTTGTCCAAAACGCGGGATATTTCAGGATCTGTTATCCGAATCAATAACTGTCCATCGATGATGGCAGTTGTTCTGACGCAAGATCCATTGGTGATAAAAAAATTAAACAGTAGCTATGAACGGGTTGGAAAGCAGTCAATCCTCCAAATGCATGTTGATTTGACCCGTCAATGGTTGGCGATCATGCAATTGATTGACAAACAGATGGGGCGAATGGGCCGCAGTTCATCTGCCGGCAGCACTGCACTTAATGATGCTGTGAATTCATTTAAGAATGCCCAACGGTTCATTGCGAGTAATAATGCCGTGATGGGAGTGCCATATCTTGATCGCGCGGACGAACGACTCGCCTTTGTGCGCCGCGACATGATCATTGAGCCATTGGGGAAATTTCAATCAAAAACTTCGACTCCCTTTACCGTGCATTCGAGTTTGATCCCCCTTCATTGGGAGCTCACCGAGCGATTAAGCCGGGGGAATTGGCAGCCTAACGGATTGGCAGGCGGAGATTTTGAAGATTTAGACCACATGCTTGCCAATGGCTGGGAAAACCATCGTGAAGAGAGTGAGCTCGTCAGCACACAAGTGGAATTAGCGGCGGGTGCTGCGGTCGATGGCCGTTATGGATTGAAGATGTCAGTGTTAGAAAAACAGCCCAATCGAGGTGTAATTGAATCCACTCCGCTGTGGATTACCTCACCGGAGATTTTGGTGAAAGCGGGGCAGCTCGTACGGATTCACGGGTGGGTTCATATTCCCAAAGTTATTCGTGGCACCCACGACGGGTTGACCATTACCGATTCTCTTGGCGGGCCAGAGATGATGGAACGCATCCCAATTACCGCTGGTTGGCAGGAGTTTACCCTTTATCGAGCAGCGCCAGAGAACGGTCGCGTCCAGGTAACGTTTGCGATGAACGGCACGGGAACCGCCATGCTGGATAAGGTAACAGTGAGAGCGATTGATCTTCCCGCCAAGACTGTTCGACAAGCCAAAAATTAAAGTCTCGCGAAGATTGTCTTTTTTTATCGATCAGTTTTCCGAATGTTAGTTCCTTTGTAAACTAACGTCCGTTAAAAACCTTTCGCATCTGAGTTAGGACATTTGGAATATTCTCGAGTGGATTTTCCTCTTCATATTCTAGGACAATGTGCCCTTTGTACTTGGACTCGGTTAGCAACTGACTGACGCTCGTCATATCAACGGCTATCTTCTCTCCTGATGGCTGTTTCATTTTTACTTTGTATTGAACATTAACCGCCAAAGGCGCGCATTGTTTTAGGTCTTGATAAGGTGTCTCCGAGATAAAGTTTCCAGTGTCCAAATTGACGCCTAGCCAAGGGCTATCGACCCCTTCAACGATCGCCACAACCTGATTGGCCGTTAACTGGCCGTGATTTTCAACTCCAATGAAAACCCCAAGCCTCGAGGCATGTTCGGCACAGCGTTTCAGTGAGGTGATGGCCGAAGTAAGCGCATTCGGATTGGCTTCGATCTGTCTTTTTGTACCCGCGAAGAATCGAATGTGGTTTGCGCCCATGATCGCAGCGCGGTCAATCCACTGTTTAGCCAGTCTGATTTCTTTTTCTAATTTAGTTTTATCAGGGAGCGTGAAATTGTTTCCAATGGCCGTTCCAACGATTGGTACTCCTGATAAAAACGCATGACGCTTGAGTTTTAGGAAATACTCCCGATCAGCATTCGGGGGGAAAAAGTAGCTGGTCAATTCAGCGGCGCATTGATGGGCCGCGCAGTAGTCAATGAACGAAAACATGTCAAACTCTTGGAGCCCGTTGGTAGGCTGAGGTTGCCCTTTAAAAAATTTAAAGTGTTTCCGTAATGAGTAGGCTGCAAGACCAAGGCGATAATTGACTGATGAATTTAAATTTGTTTGTTCTGAAACTCCACTTCCTTCAGCGAACCAGTCAACATTGGCCGAGGCAAGGCTAAGTGAGGAGCAAGCGGACAGTTGAAAAAATGTTCTGCGGTTAAACGGCATGGTATTTCTGTAATTGCTAGAGAGTTCTTAAAGTGACTCTGGATCAATAGCGGCAGCGGAAGGTGAGAAACGGATCTGCTTCCATTCGAATCGCGTTTAGAAGTCAGCGTCGAGTTTAATCCATTGAATAAACCGGCGCGTAAAAAAAGCGTTCCGGAATGGAACGCTTTTTAAAATTTTATGTCTACTTTGGGAACCTACTTTTTCGCGTAGGAAGCCTTGGCTGGCGAGATTTCGCCCAGCGACGCACCGCTTACACGTGCAAATCGCTCTTTCGTTCCGTCATCCAAATAGCGGTATCCAACTCGTGTTGGTTTGTTCGTTTTAGGGCAAACCACCATGACTTTGCTCGCGCGGATAGGGGTTTCTTTGTGAAGACGTCCGCCCTGAGGGTTCTTTTGACTTGGCTTAACGTGTTTATAAGCCAGGTTTACGCCTTCGACGACCAACATTTGGTTTTTGTGGTCGACAGAAATGACTTTACCTGTCACGGATTTGTCTTTACCACTGATGACTGTGACTGTATCGCCGTTGTGAATCTTCATTTTTCTCGCCGCTTTCTCGAATTAGTGAATCGAGGAGTTTCCGTCATTTTTCACCAATTGTCAAGGCTTAATGGTGAAATGATAGGTTCGTCAACTCGGAGATGGTTTGTTCAATCTCAAGTCGTAAATTAGCACATTTACCCGATGAAAAGCTTCCGTGAACCTGCCGGCATCCGGAAGTTTGGGTGATTTTTTTAGCGTTTTGGGCGTTAATTCCCCCAGCTGGTAGAATTTCGATCCTCTGTTGGGCTTGTGCAAAAGCTGAGGTGATGTTGGGAAGGCCGGCCAGTGCGGTTGGCTGGTGGCCGCTGGTCATGACGCGGTCGATTCCGACCTCAATCAGTTGCTCTAGGCTATTCTGAGGGTCTCGAACTTCATCAAAAGCTTTGTGAAAAACAAGTTTTTTACCCTTGGTAAGTGAACGCATTTCAGAACAGCGGTCCAAGGCGATGGCATTGTTTTCGTCGAGGCAGCCGAATGCGATCCCGGCGACGCCCTGCTCGAGCAGCCATTTTGCGTCATGAATGAGGGTGTTCCACTCGGAATCAGAATAATGGAAGTTCCCCGCTCTCGGCCGAGCCATCGCAATAATGGGAATTTGAATTGCGTTCATTACCAATTCAAGCAGGCCCGCTGACGGCGTTAGGCCATCGAGTTCCAATGCAGAATTCAGTTCAATGCGATCCGCACCGGCGATTTGAGCAGTTTTGGCAGCCTCGAGTGATCCACAGCAGACTTCAACCTTAAACCCTCGGGCGTTTTTGGAAGGATTACTCATGCTCAGCTTCAACGAGAGATTGGGGATCGCAGTATTTGAGTGCCAGCATTGCGTAGGCCGTTACGAGGTTGGGATCTCCTTCAAACCAGCGATCCGCGGGGTTGGTCCATGAACCGTCGTCGCGTTGTAGTTCAGCCAGTCGGCGCGTGAGGTCTGCTCGCCAATCTTGTTTTTCTTGATCTTGAGTTAAGACAAATGGATCGCCGGTCGCTGCGAGTGTTTTTGCAAAGATATGGTAGTAATAATAAAGGCCTTGCTGACCCATGCCGGGATTGGTGGTTAGGTCGTAGTGTCTTCCAATCCAGTCCTTCGCCGCTTGAACTCGGATGTCGTTTTCATCGACACCGGAATAGAGGAGGCTTTTTAAACCAGCGTAGGTCATCGAAGCATAGCTGCGCAAACCACCTTCGGGCGTTTCGCCAGCCTTTGACTCACCTTTTCCGACAGCGGTGTAAATGAAGCCGCCTTCGTCATCAATAGAAGCTTTGCCAACCCACTCAGCGGTGTTGTGAGGTGTTGATAAATTTTGACACCGGGACATGAACGTCGCTGCTTTTTGGAACGCTTCGCTTTGCGGATCCTCTGCGACGGCCTTCAGTGCATCGAGGAAATAAGACGTATTGGATGCGTCTGGTCGTTTGTGCGTTCCGTATCCCTGCCCACCATAAAACGTACTGTTGAGTTCATATCCTTCAGACTCATCCCATTGCAGGCCTTTGAGAAATGCGATTGCTTTTTGAATGGTCACGTCGTAACTTCCATTTTGGTTGACGCGATTAAAGCACATCAAGGAAACACTTGTTTCATAATTCCTGAGGTTGCTCCCCTCTCCATAAATACCTCCGTCGGAGCGGATTTGTGTTTTGAGAAACGCGAGTGCTTTTTGAATCTTGGGGTCGGTTTGAGGCACTCCATGGTCAAGGAGGGCACTGGTGCAAAGTGCGGTAACGGCGGGGCTGAGTTGTTTGCTAAAAGAACCGTCGGAAGCTTGGCCTTTTTCCAGCAAAAAGGTAGCTCCCGCCTTTGATGTTTTTTGAAAAAGTAGTTCAACGGTTTCATCTTGAGCGGGGTCGGTACCCTGCGCCGATTGGGTGGCTTGGTTGTTCGTTGGTTTCTCAACGGCGATTTTTTTAGGTGTTGTTGCTAGTAAGAGAGTTTGAGGTTCTTCTGCAGGCGGCGTCACGGAGGGGGCGGAATCATCCATCTTCGAGGGAACAGTTGCCGCGGTGTCTTGGCTCGCGGAGGTCTGTGTCGAGTTTTGAGGAGCCGGGGCCTCGGAGACTTGAAGCGGCGTTTCTTGATCAACTTGTGAACAGCCTAAATGAAGGCATAGCACTGCTAGAGTGCAAGTGTTAGCCAGTAGCATGGGTGAAAATCTGACGCGTCGCGACATGGTTCGTACCTCACGGGATTTGCACGGCAAGACAGACCGTACCTGTCGATGCATTGTGCGGGGTAGTTTTAGGCACAAGCTGGCAATAAAGCTGGTGCCCGGTCGAAATTTGAGAACTTTCGTTCGGCTTTAACGGTGCCGCAGAAAAGCAACTCCACGGCAAGTCAAAGATATCATTTCTGATTACTCTAAAACGGCAAGGATATCGTTTTCATTCATGATCAGTAGCTGTCCGCCATCTACCTCGATTTCGGTACCCGCGTAGCTTGAAAAGAGAACGCGATCCCCTTCGCTGACCTGAAGGTCTGAGCGACTTCCGTCGACCATCAGTTTTCCGTTTCCAACGGATAAAATACGACCTTCTTGTGGTTTTTCACGGGCGGCATCTGGTAAGACAATTCCACCGGCGGTTGTTTCATCAGCTTCAGTACGTTTAACAACCACTTTGTCGTCTAGAGGTTCAATTCTCATTAAAAAAAATCCACGAGTGTCGAGCAATAATGTGACACCTGTCAAAAGTTGGATGTCACCCAAGCTCGATATTGTTCCATGAGCGGTTCTGGGGTTCAAGCCGATATCTTGAAATCGCGTACAGAGAGATCTTGCCAAATTGGGGCGATTGTCGTTTTTTATTGAGTTTTGGGAGGTTTCGGGGCCGTAAAGTCTGCACAATCGTTGGAAGCCACTTCGGGCGTTGTTTTCACCGTTTTACCGCGAAAATGCCGAAAACTGAGATAGAAGCTTTTTTGTTCCTCTTTGAACAGCGGTGTAAAATCGATGAATTCAGCCCAAAATGCACCTCAACCCGAAACGAATCCCAAAACCATCTTGCAAGCTATTTGTGCGCGACATGGTTTTGACCTCGCTCGAAGCAATTTTAAAAAAGAGATTCCCGAGGCCAATAAGGAAGCTGAGTTAGGCGATTGGGAGCGTGAGGGTGGTGAGGAGCTGATCTCAATTCGGATCGATCCCAGCACTAATCCCCAGTATTCTCCGAATGACGCAAGTATTCTTGAGTCGGTGGTTGAGTCCGCAAGTCAGATTCAGCAACTCGCTGAAAGGCTCGCGATCAAGGAAGATGAACTCTATCAGAATGAAGAATTGCTCGAACTCAGGATTAGCGAGTGGGAAGCAGCGACTGAGGTCCACGAAAAAGATTACGAGTTGAGGATCCAGCATCTTTCTCAGCAAGCTTCGCAAGTTAGCACTCAGCAGTTGCACTTGATGAAGCTGCAGTCGGATATCGTGAAAAGTTACGATGCTGTGCGAGCCGCGATTGAGACATTGCTTGGAAATCCCGAAAACAAAGATGATGTATCGGCTGCCTGTAAAACTCTGAAATTCGAATTGTCAGGGCGTTTTGACTACATCGCTCATCGCTGGGAACATCTCTCAGAGCTGATGAAAAAGTTGCGGCTGACCCAACAAGCAGAGCGTGGCGAAATTGACTGGTCGAATTGGCTTGCGGGTTAATTGGACAGCTCGCTCACAGGATTCGTCGTTGTGGGAGAGGCGTCAGAACTGGGCATGTCTTTCTACGAGAATTCGGCACGTACATGATTAGCGAGTTTTCTTGGCTGGATGGTTCTCTGCCCATTTCATTAGTGAAATGACGAATCTCTCGATGACAGGGATGACATCAACCGATTTATCAAAATCCCATTCGAGCGTTTCTTCATCCATGTATGTCGAGCGATTTAATTCTAGTTGGACTGCGTGCACGTTTTCCATGGCACCGTAATGCCGTGTGATGTAACCGCCAACAAAGCGTTCGTTAATGACGTGTGTGTAGTCGTTAATCGTGCCGGCGAATTCTTCGATCAATTCCTGGAACGCCGCTCCGCACGATTTTCCATGATTCGTTCCAAAATTGAAATCAGGCAAATCCCCTTCGAATAATCTTGGTACTTGCTGTTTGATCGAATGGACATCGAGAAGAACCACAAAGCCGAACTTCTCGATCAACCGCTTCAGTTCGGCTTCTAGTTGGACGTGGTAGGGTTTCCAGTAGTGTTCGATTCGGTTGTTTTTCTCGGTCTCATCCGGCTCTTGGCCAGCCTGATAGATCGCATCGCCTCGAAAAGTAAAGCTGGGACAAATCCCTGTCGAAACCTGTCCGGGGTAGAGAGCCTGATCATCTGCAGGCCGGTTGAGATCCGCGACGTAGCGGGAAGTATTTGCCGATATCATCGCACCACTTTCGATTGCGGGAAGGTCGTAAAGTCGCGTTAGATGCCAATCCGTATCTGTTTTTCTGAGTCCTTCATCGGTCATTTTTTCAGCAATTTCCGGCGGAATGAATACGCCGCTGTGTGGATTGCTGATCATGAAAGGAGAATACCCTTTTTGAAATCGAAAAAGTTTCATGAGAATTCGGTTTGTTAGCTGGAATTGTTGGGAGGATAAGGCAATGAGTACTAACCGCTAGCATAACTGAAACCGGATTCGACTTGGAGCAGGCAACCGTTTCGCCGTATACTTTTGAACTCTTGCCGAGTAAAAGCCCGAGGAAAAAGGAGTTTCCACGATGCGAAGTATTGCGGTCATCAATCAAAAGGGTGGTGTTGGAAAAACAACGACCGCCGTCAATTTAAGTGCTGCGCTGGCGGAAGCGGGCAATCGAGTCTGGCTGATTGATTTGGATCCGCAAGCTCATGCCTCGCTTCATCTCGGTTTCGGAATGGAGGAGGATTATCTTTCTGTATACGACGTTTTGACTGCGGATGTTGGATTAGATGAAGTACGGCATTTGGTAGACGATAACCTTTGGCTCAGTCCGGCGCATATTGATCTAGCCGCTGCTGAGATGGAGTTAGCCGGTGCGGTTGGACGTGAAATCATTTTGCGTGACCGCATGGCGGAAGTGAGCGAAAGGTTCGATTACATTATTTTTGATTGCCCTCCCTCGCTGGGGATTTTGACACTAAACGCATTAACCACAGTGGATGAAGTATTCCTTCCCCTGCAGCCCCATTTTCTCGCGCTCCATGGACTAAGTAAATTGTTGCGAACGATCGAACTGGTCGGACGCCGCTTAAATCCAGTGTTGCAGTTGACGAGCGTTGTCTATTGTATGTTTGATTCTGGAACGAGATTGGCCAATGAAGTTGTAGAGGATGTCGAGTTGTTTTTTGAAGATCAGCGTCTGACGGATTCAATTTGGTCCAATGCTTATAGTTTTGATACGAGAATCAGGCGAAACATTCGATTAGCTGAAGCGCCCAGTTACGGCCAATCGATCTTTCAGTACTCAAACGATTCCAATGGTGCCCAGGATTATCGAAGTTTGGCTCAGGAAGTTATTCAGCAGACTGCCGCGATGCAAGCGATCACCTCCACAGCACCGATTGACGATTCCGCGATGTCCCCGGATCCTTTCTACGCTCCTGAGAATCACCTCCATTATTGATTTATATTCTCCTTTCTCCTGCGATTCCCAATGTGTTGTGGTGGAGCTGGAGCGTGGATGAAATGGCTGGAGCCTGAGAGCTGGAAACGTGGAAATGTCAGTAGACATCGTGTTGCCAGGCAGTTAACGCTTGGCAAAAAAACGCGGTTTTCAACAAACACGGGTCGCTCTTTTGGAAATGCTTGTTAGCATGATTCCGAGTTTTACAGGCCTATTTTTGGAACGTTGATATGTCGGATTTCCCGCCCAGCCTAGAAGAATTAATTGAGACTTTCGAAGATCTTCCGGAATGGGATGAACGCTACGATTTTATGATCGACTTGGGGCGAGAGCTTCCTCCGCTGCCAACCGATTTGCAGACGGAAGAAAATATCGTAGAAGGCTGTATGAGCACGGTTTGGCTGGTAACTGATCTCCCTGACGGAATCGATCAGCCGATGGCGGTTCAAGCGGATAGTGACTCAATTATCGTAAAAGGTCTGATCGTCATTTTACTGGCTTTTTATTCGCGGCAGACGGCGGCTGAAATTGTTAATTCCAATGTCGGTGAGTTTTTAAAACAGCTCGGTCTGGATCAGCACCTCAGCCCTCAGCGACGCAATGGTCTATTTTCGATGATCAAGCGATTGAAGGGTTTGGCTGCGACTTATGTCAACACCCCGCCAAGCTAGTGGTCGCGAATGTCCCTTGAAAATTAAAAGAGGAGCCGATTACTCGCGGTAATCTTCCGACTCTGGATCAAGGCTGGCAATATTCCCTTGCTTGAAAGCTTCCGCCATCGCCAAAGGCACGGTTGCTTCTGCAGCCACAAGAATCGCCCGGTTGGCGACTACTTTTGCCTTGTTTTCCTGTTCGACTGCGACCGCTTCGGCGCGTCTTTTTTCAGCAAGTGCTTGAGCAACACGTGTATCGGCTTCGGCCTGATCAGCCTGAAGTCGGGCGCCAATGTTGTCTCCAATGTCGATGTCTGCGATGTCGATGGAGACAATTTCAAATGCGGTGTTACTGTCGAGAGCGCGATCGAGTACAGCTTTTGAGATGCGGTCGGGCGTTTCCATGACCTCTAAATAATCAGTCGAGGAACCGATAGAGGTAATGATCCCTTCTCCTACTCTCGCAATGATGGTCTCTTCGGTCGCGCCTCCGATTAACTGATCAAGATTGGTTCGAACGGTGACTCTTGCTCGAACGCGGAGTTCAATTCCATCTTTTGAGATTGCACTTAGCGTGGTCTTGTCGGTGAAACTTCGGTCGGGGCATTCGATGACCCGTGGGTAAACACTGGTTTTGACAGCTTCGAGCACATCGCGCCCCGCCAAGTCAATGGCTGCGGCGCGGTCGAAATCGAGATCAATATTTGCACGTTCAGCCGCGATAATCGCTTGTGTGACCCTGTCAATGTCGCCCC
>WTFU01000086.1:0-41412 GCA_011523945.1 Mariniblastus sp.
AGTATCGCTAGGGAAGCAAAAATTTAAACCGTAAAATCGATATTTTCGTCAAAATTTTCCACTCAAGTTTGACGCCACCAAACGCTTCCTGCCGCGTATGCGTTTTTGGTGTTTTTTTTAGAAAAGAGGGCTTTTCTGGCATTTGCCGTACTTCGAACGTTCAATTTTTCGTTATTTAGCGTGAATTTGGACGCCCTTTTTTGCGAGCTGCCTTTCGATCCGGACGATAGCCTTGTCCCGGTGCGAAACGCCCCTGCTTTTTGGATGATTTTTTCCGGCCGTGCCCCGCTTCGCCGGCACTTTTCCCATCCGGCATCCGATGGACGTACTCGCCCCGAAATTGCTTTCCTGCCATTCTTCGGCGACGGTCAATCGCTTCCTTGGGAGCCTTTGCTGGAATCAGGCAATCGCATCCATTCCCAATCAACTCTTTGCGCCCCGCGTCAAGCAGTGCCTTTCGAACTTCAAAGTAGTTTTCCGGCTTGAAGAATTGCATTAACGCTCGCTGTGTTTTGCGATCCTTTAACTTCTTCGCAATAAACACCGGCTCTTTGGTAAACGGATCCATTTCGGTGTAGTACATACACGTTGCGACATCCAACGGAGCCGGAATGAAATCCTGTACCTGATCGGGTTTATAACCGTTCCGTTTAAGGAATACAGCGAGGTCGATCATGGAGTTTACATCACTGCCAGGATGGCTGGAGATAAAGTAAGGCACGATGTATTGCTTCTTTCCTGCCTTCTTCGACTCTTCACGAAATTTTGTCGAAAACGACTCAAAATCCTCAACACTTGGCTTCCGCATCTTATCGAGCACATCATCGTTCGCATGCTCAGGCGCGACCTTCAGCAATCCACCGACGTGGTGCTCGGTTAACTCCTTCATATACTCCGGACTTCGTCTCGCCAGATCCATTCGGATACCACTGGCCACAAGAACTTTCCGAACGCCTTTTACCTCGCGTGCTTCCTTCATCAGCTGAATTAAAGGAGCGTGATCCGTGCCAAGCAGCTTACAAATTTTTGGATGTACACAGGATTGCCTCCGGCAAACCGCTTCAACCTCCGGCTTACTGCATTTCATTTCATACATATTTGCCGTCGGCCCACCGATATCACTGACGACTCCGGTAAACTTTGGATCATCAGCCATGCGATTAATCTCTGAGATTACCGAGTCTTTACTACGTGACTGAATCACACGGCCCTGGTGGGCCGTAATCGAACAGAACGTACAACCACCAAAGCATCCTCGCATGATCGTGACCGAATTCTTAATCGTCGCAAAAGCGGGGATGGGTTCATTGTAACTTGGATGCGGTTTTCGCGTATACGGCAACCCGTAAATCTGATCCATCGCATCCTGGCTTATTGGAAACTGTGGCGGATTCACGACCACAGTCAGTCCACCGTGCTTTTGAGTGAGGCGTTTCGCGTTGTACGGATTTGTTTCGTTATGAATAATCTTGGTCGCTTCGGCAAACGCAAATTTATCATCGCGAACTTCCTCAAAACTAGGAAGCTCAATGGCATCGTCAGGCACTGGATCTTTTGCACCACATACATACGCAGCACCCAGCATATTCCGTAAATCTTTTACGGACTCCCCCGCATCGAGACGTTCAGCAATTTCCACGATTGGATTTTCGCCCATCCCATAAAGCACGAGATCCGCTTTACTATCAAGCAAAATAGATTTACGAACATTATCGCCCCAGTAATCATAATGAGCGAGTCTGCGCAACGAAGCCTCCACACCACCCGCAATGACAGGCACCCCTTTGTACGCCTCGCGAGCCCGATGACAGTACGAAAGCGTGGTTCGATCGGGACGGAGACCGATTCGGCCTCCCGGCGAATAAGCGTCACTGTTTCTAACTTTGCGATTCGCGGTGTAGTGATTGATCATGGAATCCATGTTTCCAGCACTGATCCCAAAAAACAGCCGCGGTCTTCCAAACCGACGCCAGTCATCACAATTCCGCCAGTCTGGCTGCGAAACAATTCCCACCCGAAAACCAGCGGCCTCCAGCGTCCGACCAAGAATGGCCATCGCAAAACTTGGATGGTCGATGTAAGCATCCCCGGTCACAAAGACGACATCCAGCTCATCCCACCCACGTGCTTTCGCCTCTTTCATCGACATGGGCAAAGGGATCTTTCCAGCAGGCGCAGATACGGCAGTTCCCCGTAATGTCTCAAGACGGGCACATTCTTTTTTAGCGGTGTCAATAATGGGAAGGTTCATTGCCGTCTTCGACTCAGATCTCAATATTTCAATTTACTTTTCTAACCTACCCATAACTTTTGTTTGGGTAAAAAAGGCAGTACTCCACTCCGCCTGTCCACCAGTATATCCCCGATTCCACCAACACCCTCTAATCATTCACGGAATCTCAAATAAAGAAAATGATGAACGGTAAACCGGGCAAAAAGAATCGAATACACCGATTGGCATCGGTTCCGAAGACGTGGAAATAATAATCCTACAGATCGAAACACGAAAGTAACCGGCTGAAACGAAAAAAACCCGCCATTTCTGGCGGGTCTCTAGCTTTTTTGCCCTATCGGTCTTCCGACAGTTTAGTCAAGGTTGACTTCAATCTTCGGATTATCAGCAGAAATCGTCAGCGTAAGCGGCGTCGAACGAAGGCGTTCGTAATCCTTGGGAATCGGTCGGTTCTTTAGGGATTTGAGGAATTTTGCAGCTTTCATAATCGATGCTTCATCCTCTCCGCGATCCCCCGGGATCGGTCCTTCAACAACCAGCACTTTGCATTCGCAAGCACAGCAACCTGATTCATCCTTGCCGGGCAGGCGAAGCGTAAACTCACCCTTAGCATCTGACACACCGGAAGCAACGAAGTTGCCATCCAATCCATCTGCCATCGGCACAAGTTTTATTTCCGCGTTAGGCAACGGCTTTCCACGCAGCGTCAAAACACCACTGACCGGAACGATTTCAACCGAAGTACCTCCGCTGCAGCCAGCCAATAAAACGGCTAAACTGCAACAGGACACTAAGAATCCAAATTTCATCACGTTAGTTTTGAACATTGACCACGATTCCATCATTTCGGACTGCCAAACTTTGAAGCGTTACCAAATCGGCGGTTCCAGTCAGTGTAACGAACTGAACCGAGCCATCTGCCATGACGAAGTTTGCACCACCAGGGTGTGCACTGCTAAATGAATTGAACTTCTTGTCAGTCATAGCGTAACTTGGGTTAGGTCCTGAACCGACAGGCAGCTTGTAATTAATCGGCTCAATCACACCCGACATGCAGTCACGTGCAGCCGTACGATTGGACCACGCCCAACCGCGGTAGTTTTTGAAATTCTGCCACTCAGCGTCTTTGGAATAACGCTCACCTACGAGTAGCGTGTTCGAGGAACCATCGGTGATCATTCCGAACGTTGTCTTACTGTTGTAGTACATCACGCCATCGTAGGTAACGCTGTAGTAATACCAAGTCTGCAATCCAGCAACTGAGAAATAGCTGTTTGCTCCAAAGTAATAATCGTTGTACTGAACAACTTGCTCTTCGATATCAGATGGACACAAAAACGTGGGAACGACGTTGGCGGCGGGAGAGTCTTCACCATTCGCGTTCGCGTACTCTCTCTGATTCAAATTCAATTGGTCAAACAGATTGTTTTGCTCCATGAACGGAAGAACCCATACCATCCACGAACCAAACTTCCCATTGATCGCTGGTTGGCTCAAGCCCATGCTGTTCGCTTGTCCCGTGTAAAACGAACCGGAACCTTGATTGATTGGAACATTAAGTCCGGGAGGAAAGTGTTGGAACGCACTTTCATAATTCAAGCAGGCCAAGCCAGCTTGTCGTAAGTTGTTTGCACACTGGGTTCGGCGAGCCGCTTCACGAACTTGTTGAACCGCCGGCAATAGCATTCCGATAAGAATGCCGATGATGGCAATTACAACCAAAAGCTCAACCAGAGTGAATCCAGTTCGCCTTGATTTAGAGTTTGAAAACATAGTTACCTCAATAGAATAATAGAATCAAAACAACAGCAGGAATGCGGTGTTTAAAATCAAAAACGCCGCTCACGAATGGTCAATTATCCGGAATTGTAAGTAGAAGCCTCGACTTCCGCTAGTTACGGAATGTGAAAGTACGATTAAATTCCAGAACTTGGCGTACCGCTGAAAAACTGAGTAAACCGCGGCCTATTTAACGCGAAAAAAATTGGCCTTCGACGACTTTAATGTCCCCGAGGCAAACCAGCCCTCCACCATGTAGACATCAAGCCATCCCGTGTTCGCTTCCCCAATCCGCGGTTGCTCGCTGCGGATTGGCACTCGTTACTCTCGCTTAACGCGGTAATACAGTAACGTCTCACCGGCTCCGAACAGGTCGCCTTTTCTGGTTTCGAATCCCTATTTGCTCAACTGGCGCTTTGCAAATTTGACATATTGCTGCCAATCAAAGAGCGTGATGTCGTGTTTTCCGGTTCTCGAATGATACCCGCGAAGATTCGTCACCACCGGGCTGTCCGCCACGGGCGGGTTAACATCCATCGCCGAGTCACCATAAAGTGCATACACACCGTTTGCGTTTTGAAGAGATAAGTATTCGCCGCGTGGATCTGCCCACAAATCTTGCGTCGCACTGGCAACATAGACCGCCCTCGGCGCGATTAGCGACATCAGCATGTGCTGGTCAACCGGCAGGTCATTTTCTTGGCCACTAAACTCCGGGAATCGGTCGCAAAACCAATGAGGAAAAACGCGATTGATCACTCCGACCGTTTCACCAAATCTTCTACGACTGAGCGCGGCACCGCCACAGCCAGAATTGTTGCTAATCGTAATCCAAAATCGTTCATCCGAGGCACCGGCCCAAAGAGAGGTTTTGCCAAGCCTCGAATGCCCAACAACGGCCACGTGTGCACCGTCAACGTTCGCATCTAATTCGAGATAATCGAGGCAACGTGAAAGGCCCCATGCCCATGCTCCGATCGAGCCCCATTCCGTTTCCTTCGGTTTTGTTTGACCCGCCTCGTAAAATAATGGGTGGATTCCATTCTTGAATTCGTCATGAGTGTCGGGATCAACATCACCATAATAAATCGTTGCCAACCCAAAGCCCGCATCAACAATTTCCCGATAAGGCCAGCGACTCGCTGAAGTCCCTCGCCCCGCCTCGTTTGCCCGATTGCCCTTCGTGGAAGGTGACTTGCGATCTCTTACCCAACTCTCCGTAATCGGCACTTTGGGGTCATCGGTAGTTGTATGATTTCCATGAAAGTTGTAACCCAAAAAACACGGAACCGGCGCTTCTGCTTTAGGAACGGTGACCAGCAGACTTGCAGAATTTCCTGGGGCATCACCAAACTCAACTTCAACTAGCTTGCGAATCGCTGCCCCGTCTAAAACTTCCCATGATGAGACCAATTTGAAATCCACAGAAACCTTTTTCTTAGGCACGTGACCATACACGTTGTCCGCCATGGCGTTAAAGACTTCAAGCCGACGTTTTGCTTGCCACGCATCTGCCGTTTCAACCCATCCACCGTCATTTAACTTTAACACTTCAGGCAGTGTGAACGCTGGCACTTTAGTCTCGTCCTGATTAATCCCCGGACGCTGAGCCGCAACCTGATCACTCATCACGCACATCACCAAGATCAAACCAACGAAGGTACCAGTACGACTTAACATTTAGAGTCCTTCCAAAAACGCTGTTCAGAATATGGCCATTCTAAACGCATTGCGGGCCTGATTGCATTACTTTTCCGACCGCAAATATTTCATTTCGAGTTTAACTGAAATAAAGCAGAGCTTATGCTAGATTGCAGGTTATTAACCCTGATAGAGAAAAATCATGCAAGTCAAACTTTCACAGCTAGCCTATGCCCGATCCGGCGATAAAGGAGATGGAAGCAATGTAGGTGTCGTCGCCTACAACGCCGCATGCTATGAAATTATCAAAGCAGCACTGACCCCGGATCGCGTAAAAGAGCACTTTCGAGAAATTTGCTTTGGCGACGTCGACCGATACGAGGCCCCTAACCTGCTTGCTCTCAATTTCATTCTCCACGACTCCTTGGGAGGCGGTGGCAGTGAAAGCCTGAAGACGGACGCCCAAGGCAAAACTCATGGGCTGGGAATCCTTTACATGACATTAGAGGTGCCAGACGATTTCGAAATTCCCAGTCGAGACTGTGTCAGTTGATTGGCTTTCCCCAACCCAAGTTTTCCATCACTGGATTCCTCGCAAATGAAATGCTACGCCTCGATTGCCTTCGGCCTGCTGTTGATAGGAACCGGGCTGCTTCGTTCGATCGAAGCTCAGGCCTTTAAACCCAATGCTTTTTGGTTTTGCTTAGTAACAGGTTTGCTTGCGATTGGAGCAGGCTACCTCTTTCGACTTGGAAGGTCCAGAACGGGCGTTGTCGTCGCTACGATTACCAGTCTTCTGGTAATCTCCTTTTACATGTACTGTCTAATCACACAACCTGAAAAAGACGCTACCTATCGAGTCTGCGTCGCAATCCTGGCAGGATTTGCTGAACTTTCACTCGTGCTACTGCCAGCCAAAGTCGAGCGGCCATAAAAGCAGATATGTCCAGCTTGAGTCCAAGGCGTTGGTAATGATTGTGGACTAGCCTACTTCTCGCCGACCGAGGGCGTCGGTTCCGTAGTCTCTTTCTCATCGACAACAGATCGACTCGCCATATCGAAAACGCTTCCCTCTTCCAACGCGATAAAATCGTCCTCACCGGGGACTACAGGACGGCGCCGATCATAAAAATGCACTCTCCCCTTTCCAACGACCCGCGCATTGGATTGGACCACTACAATTGCTGTCGCCTCGTCTATCCCAATTCCTAATAATTGCGGGTAGCGATTCACTAGTGATGTCATGTCGCGCTGGCGTTTCCGTTGTGAGAAATGTTGATCAATCGCAACGCCGGAGATAAACCCCAACCCACGTTCATACCCGGGGGCCATGATATCGAAGTTTGCGACCGGATTTGCTCGACACATATACCTCGCTTGAATCGATGCCCCCGCTGAAGAACCTCCAATAACTCCGCCGCGATTAAGCACCTCTTTCATCAACCGATGAGCCTCTGTGCCATAATAAGAATCAGCTAAATTCCATTGTCTTCCGCCACCAAACCAGATTCCTGTCGCCTCCCGCAACGGCGCCAAGAACACCTCGTCCGAATTCGCTTTATTCCGATCTTTGGTATGGATAAAAGTGGCAGACTCCACCCCCATCTTTTCCCAAACCTCTACGATTCTCTGTGAATTTGAAACCTCATCGCCTTCACTGCACGGGACGTAAACCATTTTGGCTTTCGAACCGCCAGCCAGCTCAACCATCTCTTCCATTAACCCAGCCGGCATCCCCCCGCCTCCGACAATCACTAAGCTACCGTTTTTTACCAACGGCGCGTGCGGGCGAGCCGGCGGAAACACCTCTTCCATCCTGTCGATTGCATCACGTCTCCAAGCGGTTAGATCCACCAGCGTTTCGTAAGGATTGGCTCGCCGCGATCGCGCCTGCCGTAACACCTGTATCCTAACGGGTTTCGTTTCGTTTGCTGCCAATGCAAATATGGCGGCGCCGTCCCCTAGAACTCTTATCTTGCGCCCCGAAAGTAAAATACAGGCTCCCGATTCAATTCCAATTCCAACACAACTTGGGTTAGCTGTGAGTGCGCTTAACAAGACGTTTCGCTCAATCTCATCGCGATATCCGGCCTTGATGACAGAATCGAAAACTAAATTTCCGCCCGCCCGGAATGAGATTGAGTTATCAGCCGAAGTCAATACCAACTCGCCAAAGTGTTCAACAGCAGCACCATTCACGCAAACCAACGCCCCTCGACCAACTGCTTCCTTCAACACCGGCAGTAACCTAGCCAAAATACCTTGCGAGGACTCCCCTAAAACCTCCTCCGTTTGAAGCCAGATGATTTTTGCAGACTCCAAAATTTTAATAGTTGAAGCATCTTCAAGATCGGTCGCCTTCATTAGCTTTACATTTTGATGGTTTGCAATCTCGTCAAACTTAGCCCTTATTTCCGAATTTGATTCTGAGTTAACATTGGGCAACTGTACGCTCACGCTCTGCCCGAAACGGCTTGCCACTGCGAATAGATACTCGGTGGCTGCTTGGGGAAGTTCATTTCCGCCACCAGCAATAACGGTTCCATTTATTTTCAAGTCAACCGGCCAAAGATCGAAAGATTCATCGAATTCCTGACCGGGTAAATCAGTGCAACAAGCAACCATAAACAACAAAAGAAAAACAGCCTTGAACATTTTTCGGGGAATCATTTGATTCGCATCCATTTCTATTGAGTAAAATTGGGGGCTTACAGCTCCCAACGATAAGCGAATCTCAATGGCTTTTCCAGCGAACCTGCCAACAGCATGGGAATCACCGCTAAATCGTCTAATCCAATTCGAAAGAGCCAACAAGATACATACGTCGGTTCACCGTTAGAAGGATCAACGCTCTTCGAAAGTCTGCTTAGCTTACTTTAAAAAAAGCGGAGGCTTTTTAGAAAGAGTTCTCATCGGAAGGAAATACTTGCTTCCTGACCTCAGTGCACCACTCTGCGGTTGCCGCTTGAATCGTCTCTTTCAAATTGGCGTACGATTTAACGAAACTTGGAACATAGCCACTTGTCAAACCGAGCATATCATTGATTACCAGCACTTGCCCATCACAATGCTTGCCAGCACCAATTCCGATGGTGGGAATATCCAAATGATCGGTAAGTTCTTTTGCAATTTCGGCGGGAATACATTCCAAGACGATGGCAAAGGCTCCGGCCTCTTGAGCCGCGGTCGCATCGACCATAATTTGATCTCGATCTCTTTGGATTTTATACCCGCCCATCGTATGAACAGCCTGTGGTCGTAGACCAACGTGTGCCATCACAGGAATCCCGGCGGTCACCAGCGCCCTGATCACTTCCGCTTGTTCGGCACCACCCTCAAGCTTAACCGCCTGACAGCGAGTCTCTTTTAAAATCCGCCCCGCTGCCGTAACGCATTGGTGGATCCCCTGATGATTAATCGGAAAGGGGATGTCGACAACAACCAATGCGTTTTCCGATCCCCTACCTACCATTTCAGAATGGTAAATTATTTCATCCAATGTCACGGGCAGCGTATTCTCATGACCTTGAACAACCATTGCCATGCTGTCCCCGACTAACAACACATCTACGCCAGAAGCATCAAGTAACGACGCCATCGTAAAATCATAAGCCGTGAGCATCGTGATCTTTTCGCCACGCCTCTTTTTCCCAATCAAATCGGGGACGGTCAGTCGTTTGCGAGATCTTTTTTGAGGCTGGGAAGATTCGTTCATGAAGGGCTCATATTCAATTCGTCGGAATCTCTAATTCTGCCACCCCAAACTCGGGAGAGCAAGACCGGAGACACGCCCATTGGAGAGCAAGCAACAGACTAAATTGCCTTTTGAATATTCCACCCCGAAAATTAGAGATAAGCAAACCATAACACTCAATGATTGCGACAAATACCCGATTCGCAAGCCATCATGGCCCGGAACTTTCGCAGCATTTGTTCCCTAGAATCCCATCTACTTCGAATAAGCCGGCACTCTCTTTCAATCTCTTTCCCGTCTGGCACCCACACTTCAGTGTCCATAGCTTCTCCAACATTCAGCGCCTTCGATGTTAAACAAACATCCAAGTTAGCATCGAAACACTCACCTTCGCCCATTATTAGATACGACATTTTTCCATTTTCTAACAAAACTACTGCGGGTATCCACCACGCGAATTGACCATTGAATTTAGAAAACAGTATGCATATCTTTGTGAATGAATTGAGAAGAACCAGTGAGCATTGTGTTAAATCCAACCCCACATAACACCACTCTAGAGCGCATGATTTGTCTCGTTAAGAAGCAAATCAAAAGCATCGACAGCTAGAGGCTCTGGTGTTTCTTTCGAAAGTTCGCCGGGGTATCTGATATTGCATTTCGAAACTGCCTGGTCAATGCACTCTGATCAGTAAATCCGCAGGCCAGTGCGATGTCAGACACAGATATTTTGGTTGAGACCAACTGACGCGAAGCTTTTTCTAGTCGGCACTTCATAATGAACTTTTTGGTAGACAAGCGAAACACACGTTTCATTCGACGATCTAACTGCACTGTCGACAGAGAGATCTGGCGAGCCAAATGCTCCGTCTTCAGTGACTGATCAAGATTATCCTTGATATACTCGACGACCGCCTTTAGTTCAGCTAGTTCTGGATTACCGTCGTTTGGCCAGTTCAAATCTTGCGAAATACCGACCAGACCAACCACCATTTCGTCCCGATCATGAATCGGAAATTTACTTGCAAGATACCAACCTATTGAGCCGTCCGAATTGGTAATCCGCTCCAGCTGATCCTGAATGGGGCGGCCCGTTTGAAAAACGACACGATCCTGTTGCTCATAACCTTCCGCAAGAGTTTTTGAAAAAACCTGCGATGCTGTTTTTCCCAGCAAATCAGATTTATCTGTGCCATTGACCCGTGCCACAAACGCAAGATTCACCGATCGATAAACTCCCGCCTGATCTTTCACGCAGTAAACAATATCTCCGAGGCCATCAAACACATGCTCGACAAATCCCAAGGAAAAATCACTTAGCATCGCCCGCCTCAACTCTTCCGGAGCCTACCGCATCAGCAACCGACTGGAATCCATGCTGCTTAAGTTTATCGGCTATGTAACGATTCATCAGACGGACGGTTGCCGGACCGCCATAGATAAAACCAGTGTACAACTGGACCAGTGATGCTCCCGAGCGAATCATTTGCCAAGCATCCTCGCCATTCATAATTCCACCCACACCAACGATGGGAATATCTCCCTTCAGTTGATCGTATAATTCCCCAACCACTTCTCGCGAACGCATTGTCAGCGGTGCTCCCGACAAGCCACCATTCCCAATCGACTCAACAGCTCGATCGGAAGTCGCCAACCCTGCTCGATCAATCGTCGTGTTGGTTGCAATTACTCCGTCAAGTTCCACCTCTCGCAAAATCAAGATGATGTCACTCAACTGATCCTCAGTTACATCAGGCGCGATTTTCAACAGTATCGGCTTGGGACTGCATTCGTGATCCAAAGACAATTCACGATTAAGCTTGATAAGCTTGCTCAGCAAATCAATCAGTGGCTCACGGTTTTGCAGAGTCCGCAAGCCTGGCGTATTGGGAGAACTCACGTTCACGGTAAAGTAATCAGCAAAGGTATAAAGCCTTTCAAAACTACACAAGTAATCTTGGGTAGCTTCTTCGACAGGAACGACTTTGGTCTTCCCTATATTGATTCCTAAAACATCGCTTTCATCCGCTTTGGGGGTCACCGCAAGGCGACGCGCAACCGCATCGCTGCCAGAATTATTAAACCCCATTCGATTCACAATCGCTCGATCGGCGGGCAAACGAAATAAACGTGGCTGAGGATTACCGGATTGAGCCTCGCCCGTAATCGTCCCGATTTCGACATGACTGAAACCTAGACTTGCAAGCTGAGGAAACCAGCGAGCATCTTTATCAAAGCCAGCCGCCAACCCCACCGGATTTTTAAATTCAATCCCGATCACTTTCGTTTTCAAACAAGGCTCTTTCACCTTGTTCCTCCAACGAAATACCCCACCGATCCCCAAGACAAACATTGCCTTGAACATTCCCATCGAAAAATAATGAGCTTTCTCCGCGGGCAACAGAAAAAGTAATGGTCGGGCGATGCGTTGCCAAAGCATAATTTCTAACTCAATCCAAACACAAGAAAACTACTTTTAAAAAGAATTACGCCCCGTTTAGCGAATTCTGATTAACTCACGCTGATTGCTTTGGATCATCAATGATTCGAGAACGCCACAACTGGCACCGAATGAGACGCTCCTGCTTACCAGTTCAACCCAACACCTTCACCGCCTGACTTGCGATCCGTCCCGCCTTTCAAAGGCTCTCCGCTAGACGGCACTACCAGATCGCGTGCTGGCTCTTCCACCGCTTCCGCTGCTTCCTTTTTCCCGGAAGATTGCTTGGGGGCAGGCGGCGCTAAGCACGCCTTGTGTGACAAAGATATTTTTTGAGACTGAGGGTCGATTGACTGGATTTTAACTTCCAATTCCTGCCCCTCTTTAACGACGTTGCTAACCTTGGCAACACGTTGATACGCCAATTCAGAGATATGAACTAAACCTTCGATTCCCGGGGCGATTTTAACAAACGCACCAAAATCGGCGATCTTGGTAACAGTGCCTTTCACGATATCGTTGACCGCGAATTGGGTGTCGATTCCCTTCCATGGATGCTCCAAAGTGTCGCGGTGCGAAAGCGAAATTCGATTTGCATTCTCGTCGATCTTTTCGATTTTGACGCGAACGTTTTCGCCAACCGTTAAAACTTCACTCGGGTGCTTAACCCGCGACCAGCTAACCTTACTAACGTGGATTAACCCTTCGACGCCACCGAGATCAACAAAAGCACCAAAGTCCATCAATTTGGTGACCACGCCGTCTCGCAATTGCCCAGCTTCCAGCTCCTCAAGTAACTCTTTGCGTTTCTCTTCATTCTCTCGATCAAGAATTGCACGGCGACTGAGAACGAGTTTCCGCTTCTCTGGATTAACTTCTACGACCACACACGTCAACTTTTGATTGATGTAGGCGCCGAAATCTTCAACACGAAACCGATCAATTTGACTGGCAGGAATGAAACCACGAATCGAATTAATAGCCACTTCAAGTCCACCTGTATTCGATCCCGTCACGAGCGCGTCGATGACCGCACCCTCGGTTATATCATCCCAGTCCGCGACACCAATACTTGCCCCGGGGACCGCAAGTTCGTAAAGGCCATCCTCCTTATTTAATCCGCGAACAATGATCTCAACCAGATCTCCCTCATTCGGTGCTTCTTTGAAATGGTGAAGGGTCGCGATCCCTTCTGATTGTCCGGAAAGTCGCACGAAAACATTGTCTTCGTGGACTTTGGTAACGGCCGCCTTCACCCGAGTTCCGGGCTCGATCTCCTCAACACTTGCCTCCGTGGTCGCAACTACATCATCCATTGAGATATCACCAAGGACCGCGTCAATTTCGGCGTCGACATCTTCGCTGAATCCTGTGTCCGACTTGATATCTGGAATCTCAACCGGAACTGGCTCCGGTTCGCCGGTAAGATTAATCGGATTCGCGACTGCGTTTTGCACAGCTCTCGGTTGCGACGGTTGAAGTGATTTGTCAGCGGTGTCTCTTTGTGAACCAATCGCAACCTTTCGAACCGGCGGGGTAACGGGAACCGGTGGATCTTCAGTCACCGTCGGAGAGACCGTGGATGCAGTCGCAGCACTGTCGGTCGCAACTTCCGTTGCCGGAGCATCAGATGATCCTGCCGGAACCACAGGATCCGGAGAGGAGGACTCGACCTCCGAGGGCGAAGTAGTATTTTGATCGTTAGCAGGTTGATTAGATTCGGAACTCATGGCTGAAATCAGTAAAGTTAAATGTCATCGTTTCACCCTCATTGGCGAAACCAGGAAAGAAAATCTCGTCACTCAGGATTGAGTAATTTAGCAAACTTCGCGTTTGACGTGTCAAACAAACGGCAATCACGGAGTCAGTTTTTCAGAAATCACGACCCTTCGAAATGAGGTCAAAATCATCAGTCCGAAAAGGAGAGGCGGGTAAACCTTGCGAATTGACTAAATTAGGCGGGTTCGCTTTATCCCAACCAAATCGCACAAATTTAGGTTTTTTAATTTCCGGTGAACTTACCTCAACTCGCTGCCCGTCGATTTTCGCGATGGCAGGAACAAATTTTCCGTCCTCTCCGCAAATCATGAAACCAAGTAATTCGGGCTCATCATTCTGGATCTTCAATCCGTCATGGGTGTGCTGAAAAGTAACTCGAATCGCACCGCCCTCGGTGACCGTTGCGCCATCGAAAATTGGACCACTATAGACCGGTTTGCTCTCACCCTCAGGCAGTTGATCCGCGTAAACATCCGCCAAAGCCGCAAGTGCCAAACGGCGACCCACTTCCTGCTTATTCGGTGGACTCAACTGTTGCAGGTCACCAATATCAGTTGTTACGACCATTCGGGTATTCTCAACTGACTTAAAAGTCTTGAGCTGTGCGTCCCAAACTTCGGCCAATGACTCAAACGGTTTTTCAGGGTAGTCAAAGGGAGCTAATTGCACGAAATAGAATGGAAAATCTCCCAGCCCAAAATTCTTCCGCCAGTCGCGTATCAGAGTGGGGAACAGCGTCGCGTACTGATCCCCCCGCCCTACATTCGATTCGCCCTGGTACCAAATGGCTCCTCTTATCGGAAACCGCTTGAGCGGTGAGATCATCCCATTGTAAAGGTTGCCCGGACGCAAGGGACTGAGTGGTTGATCTGCTTCTTCGTCCCAATGTTTGAGCAACGGCTTCAACGACTCCACGCCGTCCTGAGTCGCTCGCGATATCCAGGCCTCGCATACAGTCCCGCCCCAGGCGACATCAATCAGTCCGATCGGAACACTCTCTCCATTTTCGGTCTTAAGTCTCTTACTCAACTCCCGACCAAAAAAATATCCTGAAGCCGAAAACGCTTTGACCGATTCAGGAGAGCAAACCCGCCACGGAACTGCCTTGTAAATATTTTCCATCGGCTCAGTCGAGGAATAATCGCCCATTGAAAACAAACGGATGGATGGGTACTTTTTTGACTGTTCAATTTCTGTTTCCGCATTAAGCGACTTACAAACAGGCAACTCCATATTGTCCTGCCCGCAACACAACCACACTTCACCAACCATGACATCGTTAAAAACAACTTTTGGCTCCCCCTCCTCGGCACTGACTTCCAACTCATAGGGACCGCCAGCACCAGAGGTATTGATCACCACATTCCATTCACCTTTTGCGGTCGCAGTAACCTTTGCCTCTTTTCCAGCAAACTTCACAACCAGTGTTTGATTTGGATCGGCGGTTCCCCAAACCTTCACCCGTGAATTACGCTGCAACACCATGTGATCGGAGAATATTTTGGGAAGAGAAATATCACCCCGCAATTCAACGTCGCTCAAAAGCCATGTTGAAAAAAGGCAAGAGCATGCAATTACAATTCGCGTCAAAATTTGCGGATTCATGCGGTGCCTTATGGATGAATCTCAATGCGAGAATCAATCGAAATAGTCGCAGACTCAAGAGTTTGCGGTGAATTAAAATTACCAAACAACCAAAATGCGAAACAAGGGTCAGTTCTTCCGCTTAAAAAAACAGCCGCAAGTCAATCATTGAGACTAGCGTAGCAATAAAGGGTCAGCCCTGATTTTAGACCAAGCCGCCCATTTCCTCCACCGGCAACTTCCCGTTTCAGGAAAGTTTTGGAACTCCGTCACTGATCAAAACGACATCGTCGTCCGCACGAAAATGGTAATCTCTAGGGTTAACGACCGGGGAATCCCCTTGTGATTGCACGGCTACTAAAATGATATCATTGGATTTCTTCACGTCCGTCAACTTTTCGTCAAACGAAGCCCCCACCCATGATTCCGGCACGGGAAGACGGTAAAACTCGTTGCCATGCTGATAGGTCATCAGTTCACTAAGAATTCCGACCAGCCCTTTGTTCATCGCCGCTTGAGCAAGCATGTGTGCCCCGTACTCTCCACTGACCACAAAGTCATTGACCTTGCCGTCTTCGAGGTGAGTCGCGTAACTCCGATTGACAATTTCAGCACAGGTATAAACGGACTCGTTTAATTTCTCAACCGTTAAGGCAGCGAGGATCGTTCTCGCATCCGCATCCTGTTCACTGCGACCTCCGCTTGTGTCTGTCAACACAAGACACGTTTTTGCCTGAGCGATGCCGGCCCGTTCCAACGCCGTCACCTTGGTAAAATCCTCTTGCAAAAAATAGACACTTGGAAACTTGGAACAGGCCTCTTCGAGTTGCTCTCGCTCGATTTCTGTAATGACCACAATCGGAATTCGTCGCGTTGTTGGACTTGCTCGATACTCCTCAATAATCGTCAGAGTTTTCGGTGTCCAGCCACAAATAATGATGTGGTTTTGTAACGCATCCCAATCCACGACCCTACCCTCCATTCGCATACGATCCACCATAAATGCGGAAACGGTTCCCGCAAAAATTGCAAAAATAGTCAGCCCCATGAACATCAAGAAAACAGAAACAATTTTCCCACTCAAAGTCCGAGGGGCATCAGGAATCGGCTCCCCCGCAAACAATGTATAGATACTAAACCAAAACGACCGATTTAAATTGAATTGATTCTCCGATTCCCCATCACCCTTTCCGACCACGTTTACCGTCGCAACAGATTCAGAACCTGTTCCCCCGATCGGCTGAACAACCTTCTTTCGATTCGACGTTTCAAAATGGGTGATCGCCAATGTTCCGAACAAAACAGTTAACACCAACAAGCCGGTAATCAGCAGGAAATCAAAAATGCCACGACGAAACATTGCCGGATAATGCCCGGAAAGACGCGACATCACGCCAAACAAACGAAACAGCCTGCCGAGCCGCAACAGCCGCAATGCCCGTGCCGCGCGAAACACCCGGAACAACGGAAGCGTCGCAATGATGTCCAGCCAGAACTCGGAAAAGAATCGCTTCTTAGAACTCGCCGCTAAAAAACGAAGCGTCAATTCAACCACAAAGATTGTTGTGATTAAATCATTAACCAGCACCATCGAGTCCATGGTCCTTTGGGTTAACGCACCGAGAAACGTCGGAACGCTGTTTAAGCCGGAAGCCAATTGGGCTTCCAACCAAAACTCCGCGAGGGTCAATGTTACCGATATGATGACCAATACACCGATCGAAATCTCAACCCAGATCTGATGGAAAAATCGACGCAAGGCCAACTGCCATTGCCCGCCTCCAGCTTTGCCCTCTGAATCCGATTTTTTGGTAAATAAAGCCATCAAAAAAATGCCGCCCCAAAATTTCAACTGAATGACTTACCAGCCAGATGACTGACGGTTTGCAGATTCAGCCCCGATTAATTTAACAGCGCGAAAGAACAGGAGCACTCAGACAGACAACCCAGCTCCAATCAAGCGGTTGTTTCACCCATTATATCATGCAGGTAAAAATGGTGCTTTCCCAACTTACCGCCATAATTTCCAGCACTAATGGAAACCACTCCCTCGCCTACCGCAGCCTCAATACCAGTCCGCGTGGCTTGGGCGACAGCCTTGCTCGATGTACCGTCCACGACAATTTCGTAAACACAATTTACGTTTTCGGGCAAATTAGATTCAACCCTGCCGCGCAAGGTCGGACAATAACGATCTGACGTCGACGCCCTGAGCGAAGGATATCGCGACCCCACTTTACTGCCACTTCGAACTACACCACCCGGGAAAGGCGTAATGACTTCTGCTAACTCAGCTATCGCGGCTACTGCTCTTTCGGCAGCATCAAGTGCAGTCCCTTGCTCCTGCGCAAGGATCAGCAGATTCCCGCCAGCAACTCCCTTTCGAACCGTCACGAGATCCTCTACCAAAAACTCTCCATCCATTACTGGGATTCGCCAGAAACGGCGATCAGCAATTAATTTACTTTTTTGAAATCCATCACCAAAAAAACGCAGGTGCTTGCCTAGCGGTACCCGCTCAACCGACTCACCTTCCTCACCATTCGAATTCTCAGCTCCCGCATAGACAGCGGTCGTGGGACAAGTCATTAAACACTGCCCGGTTCGATTAACGACAGCATCCTGCACCGCTTTTGATGAGAAACCAAAAATCAATATTTTCACACCCGGCCGACCGTCGGGTGTGTCGGATGGCTCCAACCACTGCTCTACACCCACCTCAGCATCGCAACCTATTACCGAACTTCCATATCCGCAAAACGAATGAACGGCCGCCTCAATCCACCTTCGGTTGCGTCCGGTGACGACAATTCGACAGTACCGCATGCCGAATGCTTCAGCAAACGTGTCTTCGATGACAGTCGATCCAATTTTCAATTTACTCGCCCAATCTATTAAAAACCGCCGATCCCGCGGAAAACCATAAAAGTCCTGCGAAGCTACGAATTATAGTCTAAAATCAATCCCGCTGCTGTCGACTGCTCTTGCCCAGTTCAACAGGCTCTTAGCGTTACCACCCGTTTAAATCAGCTTGCCATTATTCCCGCATCAAGACTCGACTCGGCTCCAATGTCCACGAAGAAAAAACGACGCCGTCCATTAGCTGTAGATTTAGGACAAACATTTATTCGCTGGTTTTTCCGTTTCTTTTTGTTCCTCGTTTATCGCATTCGCGTTCACAAAGTAAAGCACTACCCAGACGACCAGGGAATGTTGATCTGCTCCAACCACCAAAGCTACCTCGACCCTTTAATCATTGGGATTGCTTGTCCTCACGCTGTTAATTACTTGGGTCGCAAGAGCTTATTTCGCTCCCCCGTTCTCGCTTGGTTTCTGCGATTCAACGACACCATTCCTATTGACCGTGAGGCGACTGGAATTGGTGGAATGAAAGAGACGCTAAGGCGACTCAAAAAAGGAGAGTCGGTTGTCATTTTCCCAGAAGGCACCCGAACTACCGACGGGGAAGTCCAGCCACTCATGCTCGGATTTTGTGCGGTTGCCAGACGCTCGAAAGCGACACTCATGCCGCTTGCCTTTGATGGAGCTTTCCAATCGTATCCTCGCAATTCAAAGATCCCTATTCCTGGACGAATCCACCTCGTAATGGGTGAACCAATCCGGTTCGAGCAGTATAAGGATTTGAAAGACGAAGAAATTGCAGAGCTATTGAAGCATCAAATTGAAGGCTGCCTCTCCCAAGCCCAAAGATACTGGCGCCGGTCCATGGGATTCAAATCGTCAAAATTGCTTTTCACTGATCGAGCAAGCGCGACGGAGACAACTTTTTAATCATCCGAATGCGAAACACCTGCCCAGCACAAACTCACCACCTAATTCCGTTTCAGGAACAAAAAACTGCTCCATTGCTCAATGAAGCAGTTAGATGAGTTTTGAGTTGTTACCAACCGACCCGAAACGAATAAACAAACTCGAACGGTCTCACTTGGTTAGGAAACGATCTCCAACAATTCGACATCGAATACCAAGACGGAATTCGGGGGAATCGAACCATTTCCGGATGAACCATAGGCTAGCGTTGACGGAATGATTAATTTCCCAGAACCACCTGTCTTATAAAAAGGAATTCCTAGCTGCCAACCACGAATTACGTTGGCAAGCGGGAATGTCGCACCGTCATCAGAACTTACATCGAACGAGTCCCCGTCAACTAACTGGTTTTGAGCGTTCAACTCAATAAATTTACCATCGTACTTTACACGTACGGTTGAGTTAATGGTCGGGTTCTGACCAGCGCCGGGTTCATCAATTACCACAAACAACCCTTCGGCCGCAGGGGTTGCATCAAGTGAATTATCAGCGATGTATTTGTTTATAATTGCGGCATCAATCAAAGCCTGGTCCGTCTCAATGCTAACAACTACCGAAGCCGAAGCCGTGTTACGACCGGCGGGTAAGCTCGAATCAGAAATCGCTACCGTTACGGTACGATCCGACGCTGTCACGTCACCAGCCGCGTTAAAGTAGTGCAAAGTTCTAATGACCTGCTGGTATTCGGCGGCCGTCGCGGCGCCCGAGAGCGTTAACTGATTACTAGCGGAATCGTAATTGGTAATCGTAATCAGAGGCTGCCCCTGGCCATCGGTTGGCACAGAACTAGCCACGACGCTGAGCAATTCATTACTCCCGTCCACCGCACCATTGAGCGTGATAACCGCAGACGTCAAATCACCATCTCCGGAATGGTTGATGACGACATTAGGTGAAATCTCCTGTGATCCCACGCCAGGCAAATAAGTCGCAGTTCCATCATTGCCCGAAGTCGAACCATCAAAATCAAGAGAAAGTGCCTGATCCCCTAAAACGAACATTTGAACATCATCAATCAGCGGCCCCGAGCCATCACCGGTCGATTCACCCGGCTCTAAGAAGGTCAATCGTGTCGTATCCGAATCAGCAGTAACCATCAATGCATAGGTTTCCCAGGTATCTGTGCCGAAGATGGTAGTTGCCCATTCGCCATTCCAACGCACACGCAATTCATCTGAACTGACCGACTGATCGCCGTCAGTCTTCATTGAAAAAGTAACGTAATAAGATGCGCCCGCATCCGTGGCTAAATCATGATAGGCAATGTCGCGATGAGTCTCGGTCGTATCCAGATTCAGATACTGATTCCCTTCGGCAGCATTACCTTCAAAAACCTTCAACCATCGGTCCGGATTCGTTGCCGCGACTGCTCCCCAGCTATCAACTTGATCGGGCTTATAAAACACACTGCCTGTATCATCCGTTGTCTCAAAACCTCCGTTAGACACACCAACGGAATTTGCGGCCACGACACGAATATTATCTAGCAGGGCGCCACGACCGTCGCCGCCGAGAAATCCGTCTTCCTGAATTTCGCAAAACAACAACACCGTTGTGTCTAGATCACCGGCCGTCACAACAATCGCCCCGGTGTTCCAGGAATCGCCACCGGTGTAGGTGCCCACCCGGTTTCCATCCCACCAAATTTCAAAATCATTGGTTCTCGGTGACGCCGCCGGATCAGCAGTAGGATGAGCTCGAAAATCGAATGTCACTAAATATTCCGCACCCGCGTCGGTATCCACACGCTGGAATACACGATCGAATTGTGCTGAGGTCGAGTCCAGATCGAGCACGTTGCGGTACCCGTCAACATTGTAGTCAAAAATGTTGATTTGCTGACCGGTTTCAGCATCAAACGCTTCCCAACTCGCAACTTCGGTCTCGTCAAAAAAACGATCACTTCCTTCGACTACATCTTCAAAGTCACCGTTAACGACAAGATTGGTCGACGCAGGCAACTCTCCGGCAACCTGGTGCGGAGCCATGAAATCACCAGCGAGCAGCCGCCTTGGTTCAAGGGTCTGAAAGTCAAGACGATTGCGGCGCCTACGTTGATTGTTTCGTGCACGTCGTTTCATCGTAAAACCTGTGTTCTAATTCTATTTCGTGGATTTAAATTACTATTCCAAATCGACTGGCAACGGCAAGGCGAACTTTCCCATGGGGCCAACCTTGCTGATCGCTTCCGGTGAACCGCACTCTCAATTTTAGTTATAAGTCCTTGCAGACCTTAACTTTTTTGACTTCTGACCACGCATTACGTTCCGATTGTCCATAAAGTTTACTAGTTATTTCCTAAATTTAGTCGGAACCCCCTCAAATCAACCACCCTAATCCCGTATACGGGCCAACTTTCAAGCAATATTGACGATATTTAACGATTGCTCAACCAATTCTGGATGTTGCGTCAACTCAACAAATGTCGATTCGTTTAAATACAAGCCGCCACAGGCTTCGATTCGATCCACCAGACGCTTATAATTTTTGGAAATAAGACGGGTAATTCAATAATATTAACCCGCTCGGTATCTCAAGAAGGGGTAAGATTTGGCAATTAGTGCCGGTTCATAGAAATCAGGATATTTTAGATGCAACTACCAATATTAAGACCAGTCCTTTTCGCCGCTTTAATAACCTTGTTCGCTTTCCCGGTCGTGGCAAACGAGAACACCCCTCCTCGCCGCTCGGTTAACTCTGTTTCAAGGACAACAATCCTTGAAATCAGCGATCAAATCGACTCGATCGTTGCCGCTCAACTTTCATCGAGAAACGAAAAACTGAACCCCCTTTCCTCCGACGAAATCTTTTTGCGTCGAGCCTACCTCGATATTATTGGTCGCATCCCAAGCATCGATGAGACCACTCGTTTTTTGAAATCGAAGAGCAAAGACAAGCGGGCTGACTTGATCGATGATCTTCTTGATTCCTATGGTCATGTAAGTCATCAATTTAATTTCTATGCCGACCTACTAAGGATCAAATCACGGTTACCGGGAAACCTCGACGGGATCTCTTATATTGATTTTGTGAAAGACTCGATTGAAGAAAATAAACCGTACGATCAATTTGTGCGGGAACTTATCGCTTCCCAAGGTCCAAATCTAAAACGAGGAAACGGAGCAGTTGGGTATTACCTTCGTGATCGCAACATGCCCGAGGACAACATGTCCAACACGATCCGAATCTTCCTCGGCACCCGACTTGAGTGCGCCCAGTGCCATGACCACCCCTTCGACAAATGGACACAACGCCAGTATTTCGAAATGGTAGCTTTCACCGGAGGGCTTCAGTATCGGGCCAAGGAAACCGCCGCCAAAGCGAGTCAAATTCGAAAAGCCTTTCGCTCAAAGGACGTTCCTGCCAACCAGAAACCCGTCTTCAATCGAATTGGGCAAACGCTCAGCTACGGAGTTGAAGGCTCTGGAACAGGTCTAGCTCGCCTACCGGAAAACTTTCTCGGTGAAGATGGTTACGATGGAGAGATCGTTGTTGGAAAAACGATGTTCGAGAGAAAGACATTGGTCGAGGCTAAGATTCCCAAGAATACGAGTGCTGCAAAATCTCGAAACAATGCCCAGCAAGCGCAAATTCGCGGGGCAGTTCCAATTAACTCCCGCATCGCCTACAGCAAATGGCTCACCGATGCCGACAACCCAAGATTTGCAAAAGTAATTGCGAACCGGCTTTGGAAAACCGCGTTTGGCGTTGCTCTCATCGAGCCCGTGGACATTATTGAAGATGGAACGGTCGCTTCTAATCCGGAATTGATGAATTATCTCACCGAGACGATGATCGACCTGAAATTCGACACAAAACAATTTCTCAGGGCGATCTACAATTCGAAAACGTATCAGGCGGAGGCCTATAGCAAAGACATCATCGAGGTTTCAAAATTCAACTTCAATGGCCCGATTGTTCGACGACTCTCGGCAGAGCAAATTTGGGATTCGCTCCTGACTTTAACGCTTTCAGATATTGACCAAAGATACTATCCAACCACTCGCAACTACGCTTCATCCGGAATTCGGGACTCGTACGAATTGTTCGAACGGCTTTCCGAAATGAACACTGATGAAATTTTCAAATTTGTTGCCGATTCGGTAGACCGCTCGAAAAACAAGAAACGGACTAGCTACAAAGACAGTCCGGAGTATAAAAAAATGGCGGCAGAGCGTGCCAAGATCAGTAGAGAGATCCAAATGGCAAAAAAACGCAGAAACGTAGAACTGGAACGGAAACTACGAATCGAACAAGCCAAAGTCCTTGCCGATTTTAAGAATCGGACGAGCACCTCACTGAAGAGATCTTCCGAGCTGACCTCTCCAGCGCCCGCAGGACACTTCCTGCGTGAGTTCGGCCAGTCGGATCGAGAACAAATTCAAAACTCCAACACGGATCCCGCCGTCACTCAGGTGCTTGCAATGATGAACGGCTATGTCGAAGAAAAAATCGCGACGGATTCAAGTAGCGTTTTGATGCAAACAGCACTCAAAGCAAAATCGGGAAAAGAATGCACCGAGTCAATATTCCTTTCCATGCTCAATCGCAAACCAACTCGTAAGGAATCGCGGGAATGGGAAAAAGATTTTGACGACGCGGCCAGGCGGAAAGACCAGGCCAAAATCAAAGAGATTTACACGGATCTGATCTGGACCCTTGCCAACTCCAACGAGTTTATTTTCATCAAGTAAGACCACCTTAGTATTCAATAAAATTCTTAAATTGCATTACTTGCAATTTAATAAAACATAAATGAGGCCAAGCAAAAATGAATTTGAAAGATCCTTTCACACGACGTGCCTTTGTTAGCGGTGCTGCCAAATCGTTTTTAGGTGTTGGAGCTTTTCCGATGCTCGCCGGAATGGGCAGTCCAGCGCTCGCTTCAGGAAAACCGGTTAACCGGGTCGGCAAAGCAAAAGCAGTTATTTATCTGTATATGAATGGTGGCATGAGCCACCTCGACACGTTTGACACGAAACCCGGGGCGGAAACCCAAGGTCCGGTCGAATCGATTAAGACCAGTGCAGACGGCGTACAATTAAGCGAGTTTTTCCCCTTGCTCTCCAAGCAAATGCACAACGTTGCTGTCATCAACTCGATGAACTCAACGCAAGGTGCTCATGCCCAAGGGAATTATTTCATGCATACAAGCTATGCACTACGAGGCACGGTCAAGCACCCCGACATGGGCGCATGGGCGGCAAAGCATTTGGGGAAAATCAACCCCGGGCTTCCCGCTAATGTCAAAGTTGGAGGCGCAAGCAACGGACTGGGTGGAGGGTTCCTCGAATCTGAGTTTGCGGCACTTCCCATTGGGAATCCGGAAGCTGGTCTGCAACATAGTCGCCTTCTCGACGGAGTAACTAACAGTCGCTTTGGTCGCCGGCTTCGGAAGCTCAAGGCCATGAACAGCGAGTTTGCCTCAAATTACGACACCAAAGAAGCTCGGGCTTACGCATCGATGTACGACGAAGCCGTCACATTAATGAAGAGTAAGGATCTGGAATCTTTTGACCTAAAAAAGGAAACCGATGCAGTTCGTGACCGATACGGCCGCGACCCGTTCGGCCAGGGCTGCCTACTTGCGAGAAGACTGGTTGAAAATGGAGTGCGGTTTGTAGAAGTGAACAATGGCGGCTGGGACACTCACGGTGATAACTTCGGAAGAGTCGCAGAAAAAGGAGCGGTTCTTGACACAGCACTTGCTTCCCTCTTGGCCGATCTTGAATCAAGCGGTTTGCTCGACTCAACACTTGTTGTTTTGGCAACCGAATTTGGACGAACCCCAAAAATCTTTCAGGAACGCGATAACGGACGTAACCATTATCCACAGGCATTCAGCTGCCTACTTGCTGGAGGTGGCATCAAAGGCGGGATAAAATATGGCAAGACCGACGAAGAGGGCAGGGAGGTTGTAGACAACCTGGTGACGGTCCCTGACTTCAATGCCACGATTGCAACCGCGTTGGGAATTCCGTTAGACAAGAAAACGATGTCGCCTTCCATGCGACCGTTCACTGTCGCTGACAAGGGCGAACCGGTCATGGGACTATTCTCTTAAATCGTTTCACATCCAACAAACAAAATCTGAACCCCTTGAATCAACCATCGATTCAAGGGTTTTTTTTTAATCCGATTCTCTCCCGTCTTTCGCAGGTGCCCGAGTTAGATTCAGAATTTCCCTAAACAAAGCCATTCAATCAGGACCCAAACTCTCCGTGATCAACCGAAGTCCGTTATACTGTTCTTAATGCGATTGTCTGCGATTACGGCAATGGTATCGAATTGGCTTAGCTCGCTTGGTTAATCAGTTATAAGCACCTACTATGCAAGTACCTTCTAAGCCTCTACTTAAACTCCCACATCATTCATCTGTTTATCAAATCTCAATGAATACACCCTTCCTCACGAAAACAGTTTTTTTTCTATGTCTAGTTTTGTCCGGACTGCTTCTGCAAAACGCAGCCACCGCGCAGGACAAAAAACTAGAACTTCAAAACGGTGATCGCATCTTGTTTCTTGGCTCGGAATTCATCGAGCAACAAATCAAGTACAACTATTTGGAAACCGAACTGACGCTGCGCTGGCCAGATCGCCAAATTAGTTTCACTAATTTAGGCTGGGCGGGCGACAACCCTTCGGCCATTGCCCGTGGCTATTTCGGAGGTGCTCAAGAAGGCTTTCGGCGCCTTCTTGAAGAACTTGATCGGATTCAACCAACCCACATCGTCGTTTGTTACGGTGCGAACTCAGACCCCGCTCCTTTTCAGGTTGACTTCAAGAAGCTGTTCAATGAACTAAAAACACGATGCGCAAGCATTACTATTCTCTCGCATCCAGCGGTCGAACCAACTCGAGATAAACGCATTGATCCCCAGCCCGCAAATCGTAAACGAGCTGAAATAGCAAACTTCCTCAAGGGTTTTGTAACCTCTCTTCAAGACCCCAAAGTCCACTTCGTTGATCTATTCGCAATCACCAGCGAAATGTTTCAGACCGAAAAAAACCAAAAAGTTCCCCTGACACACGACTCCATTCGATTCAGCGAAAGAGGTTATCGTCAGATCTCCAATCGGCTGGCGACGGAAATCTTCTCAGGCCCGTTCGATTCCGCGGGGGCAACTGAATTTGAGAAAACAAGAAAAGAAATTTTTGCCAAAAACCAACTCTTCTTCCACCGCTATCGTCCTCAAAATGAGACTTATCTTCGCGGATTCCGAAAACACGAACAGGGGCAAAACGCAAAGGAAATTAAAGAGTTTGACGCATTAATCTCCCAAGCGGAAACTCGCATCCGAAAGGCGGCTCAAGGACAACCGCTCCCTCCATCACCACCACTGCCTGAACCAATCAAACTTACCTTTGAGGCTTTTACTCCCGCTCAGGAGAAGGATTCATTCACGCTCGCAGAGGGACTAAATGTCAACCTATTTGCCTCTGAACCAATGGTCGCGAACCCGATACATATGAACTTTGACAACGCCGGAAAGCTTTGGATTGCAACCAGTCCTATCTATCCACAAATTAAACCGGGCGCCATTCCTAACGATCAAATTGTCGTGCTCGAAGACACCGATGGCGATGGTAAAGCTGATAAAAAAACCGTCTTCGCGGACGACCTCCTAATCCCTACCGCTGTCCTCCCAGATGAAATGGGGGGAGCCTACGTAGCGAATTCGACCGAAGTAGTTCACCTCGCAGACACCGATGGCGACGGCAGAGCCGACCAGAAACGCGTCGTCCTTTCTGGATTTGGCACCGAGGACACTCACCATATTGTCCACACGTTTCGCTGGGGCCCCGATGCAGCCGTCTACTTCAATCAATCCATTTACATTCACTCCCATTTAGAAACGCCCCATGGAGTTCAACGCTTGCTTGGTTCGGGCATCTGGAGGTTTGATCCTCTCACCGTGACCGCCAGCGTATCAATGCGGGGCTTGGTAAATCCATGGGGACACATTTTCGACGATTGGGGACAAGGGTTTGCCACAGATGGCGCTAGCGGATGGGGAATCAACTATGCCTTTCCAGGGATCGCTTATCAAACTGCCGTGGGATTCTCACAAACTTTGCGAGGCCTGAACCCCGGACAACCCAAACACTGCGGATTGGAAATCATCACCGGATCTCACTTCGAGAATAGCTGGCAAAACAATCTGTTAACCAACGATTTTCGCGGCAATCGAATCAATCGATTTTCGCTTACTCCCGAAGGTGTTGCCTACACCTCGAAACAACTCCCCGACCTCATGTCATCCGATCACCGGGCGTTTCGACCGGTCGACCTAAAGATGGCAACCGACGGATCGCTTTTCATTGCGGACTGGTACAACCCGATTATTAATCATGGTGAAGTGGATTTCCGTGACTCTCGCCGTGACTATAAGCACGGTCGCATCTGGAGAATCACTCAAAAGGATCGCCCGCTCGTTAGCTCTCCCAGTTTCACCAACGCAACCCCAGCAGAACTAATCCAGTTCATGGAACTTCCAGAGCAATGGAACCGTTTCAAGGCACGAGTCGAATTGAAAAATCGAATCTTGATCAACAACACCGCTCGTTTCGAAGACGTCTCGGCACTAATTGAAAAACTTCTCTCCTCTTCCGATCCCAAACAACAACGTGAAGCGCTGTGGACACTTGATGCTCTCGACGAGCTGTCCAACCGCCACATAAAGGTCGGCCTTAACGCTGCTGACCACCGCGTTCGCGCTGCAACCCTCCGGATGGTTTCCAATAAACTTTCGCCGAACAAAGAATGTCAAACATGGGTTATCTCGATGCTTGACGACTCACACCCTCAAGTCAGACTAGAGGCTATTAACGCATGGCGACGTTACTGCGACCCATCCACTGCCGAATCTTTATTTAAGTTCTTCGAGACGGAACAGGACCAGTTCACGAAATTCCTGCTGACTCAAGCACTGAAAGACACGCAAACTTTCTGGCTGGAAAAGCTGAAAAATGCGTCATTAAGCGACTCACCTGCATCACTTATCGAGATCCTCTCTGTCGTTAATTCCGATCGAGCAGTCGAGCCATTATTGAAGTTGTTAAAGACACTCCCCGGGCAAAAGAACGAACAAAAAATCATTCAGCTTATCGGCCAGCGTGGCAATCCTAACCAACTGAAACAGTTATTCGAATTTGGTTTCGTTAACCCAAAACTCACTTCTTCAATCATTGCAACGCTACTCGACGCTGCCAATAAACGGAAAGTGCGAGTGAATTATGAACCGGAGAAACTGAAATCTTATTTTGCAAAAAATCCGGCAACGATGAATCTCGCCGGCGCTTGGAGAATCCAATCGCTTCAAAAAGACCTCAAAACAGTCGCACTGGATTCGAATGAACTCCCTCGAAACATTCGCTTGCAAGCGATCATGGGACTGGCCGCTTTTGGAGACATTGAAACACTCAAGTCGATTGCAAGCGACCCAAAGCAGTCAAATGACATTCTCGCTCCCACGCTTAAGTTACTTGCCGGTGCCAATACACAGCTCGCAGCCAAACTAACCACGCAATTCATGCGTCAACTCCCGGCTGACCAACTGAAAAAGCATTACAGCGTTATTGAGGTATTTATAAACCGAAAAAATGGTGTTTCGGAACTGGTTAAGGAATTTCGCAACCTTGAACTAACGGAAGAGTCTAAACAGGTACTGGTAACACTTCTGAGTAAATCTGGTCAACGAGCTAAACCGTTGTCTGACGCCATTGGAGCGATGCGGAACCGTAAGATTAAAATGGAGTTTTCAGAGACAGAACTGGCCGCATTGATCAAAGAAGTTCAGCAAACCGGAAATGCCAACCGTGGTGAAACGGTTTACCGGCGAAAAAACCTAAACTGCATTAAGTGTCATGCCATCGGAGGTAGCGGTGGCATTGTTGGTCCAGATCTAATCTCACTCGGCGCGAGCTCTCCGATGGATTACATCATCGAATCACTCGTCAATCCGAACGCCAAAATCAAAGAAGGTTATCACACGACGACGATACTTACCGACGACGGCCGATTATTTTCAGGAAAACTGATTAGCCAGTCTGATGCTCAAGTTACACTTCGTGATGCAGAGAACAATGAACTTATCTTTTCGGATGAAGAAATAGAAGAACAGAAAATTAGCAACCAATCACTAATGCCAACGGACGCCGTTGCGACACTTGACCGAGTTGACTTTCTTGATCTTGTTCGTTTTCTTTCAGAGCTTGGTAAGGAAGGACCCTACCGAATTTCACCCGAAGCCTGGGTAAGAAATTGGACCACCTCCGAGAACCAAATTGTCTACAGCCGAGTCAATGGCTCGCTTCCAATGGCTGACATTCAAGGGAACTCCGTCAGTTTTGAGTTTGAGGTAACGCGAGCGGGAGCAATCGGATTTGGGCTGGAAAATGGAGAAGGCCTGCGGATAACCCTCGATGGTGAAAAGGACAATCTTCAGGCGACGAGGATAATTAAGGATTTAAAGCCAGGTAAACACAGCCTCCACATACGGTTAAACGGTAAAAAAAAGCGTGCCCCCTTACGTATCCGGCTCCTCGAATTGCCTAATTCCGATGGAAAAGCGAGTTTGCTGAACTGAACCCTCACCCATTTCGAATACGGCTAATCCTCCAAAACATCCGTTTTTTCCTATCTTCGAATAATCTGACGGAAAATCCCCACAAACGCGAATTTTTGATTAAACTGTACTGACGATTATAACGGTTTTTTTGACGACAATCCCCCGTCAACACTTGCCTCTCTTTTCATTTACAGGGATATGATTTTCGATGCAAAACTCCCCATCTTCGCACACCGACAATTCTGCTAACGAAAAAACGACCCTCGGCAAATTAGCGCGTGAGGGATTCAAACGATATTGGTTTGTCGCCTTGCCCGCGATCATGCTTAATATCGGAATGACATTGGATCATGTTCTGGCTACTAATAATGGGAAAGTCTACAGCGAACGCACGGCAACCCTGGTTGCCGAAACGGAGACCTCACTTCAACGACAAGACGAAGAACCCATCAACGACTTAGTCAACACCCATTGGATAACGACCAACGAAAAAGGACATCTTGACGGACGAATCTCAAGCATCGAACCACGTAGTTCAATCACGATCCCGATTGGCAAACTTAAAATCTCTTTACTGCAAAACGGGGTAACAATCAGAGAAGGTTCCACCGACTACAACGGTAAGTTCACTCTCCAGGATGTCGAACCCGGAATCTACACTCTCCTGGGCGCCGGCCAAAACGGATTCCTTGCGTACGGGGTTAATGTCTTACCAAAAATTAGAGCTAAAGATTTAACACAATTTTACCCCGGCTTAGATAATGACGATCGTGTAAAAGCCTATTACGTATCGCACTTCAACCTCCCGAAACATGTCGTCGTTTCGGCAGCGCTCCAAATCGACGCTGCAGCGGTACCACCCGAGTTTCAAACATTGCAACGAATCAGTCAGAACTATCTCCCCGAAGATGACGCGATTGAAATCGACAAGGAATCTGAAGACGTCACTTCAGTAGGCGATTCAACTGAGATTGTTTCAGGATTTAATCACCCGCTAACAGCGAACGGCAGCTTTACCGGTACCGTTCAGCCAATTGCAACCGCAGATGGCACACCTGGGAAATTATCAGAAATGAATGTCTTTCTGATTCAAGATGACATCGAAATAGCGAGAACCATCGTTGATCCAAGTGGTAAATTCGAAATCGAAGATATCGATCCGGGTGTTTACAGTTTGATCATTGCCGGCAAGGGCGGCTTCGCCGCGAGATCGATTCGACTGACAAGTCAAAGTGCGGTTTCATCGACAATCGACGCTGACAGTGACAAAACAACTCACCTTGTTTCGCATCGCGTTGAATCATCTCGCCGCAATGGCCTTTCAGTTTCGTTCATTACAAACCCCAACGACATTGCAGTCGTCAAACAGCAAGTTTCTGAAGTGGTTAACATGCGACAACAAATGTTTGCTGCTCCTGGCGGAGGTAACAATAATTCGAACTCAAGTTCAAGTTCGGCCGCTGCTCAAGCCGGCATATCCCAGGCGCCTGCCAATTCAAATTTTGCCAATGCTCCTAATTCTTTCCAACCCACCAACAACTTTGGCGGAGGGGGCGGTGGTGCAGCGTCAGGAGGAGCAAATATTGGAGGATTATTAGGTATCGCGGGTTTGGCCGTCGGAACGACAGCATTGGCAACTCAGGATGATGACAAACCGACACCTCCCCAATCCCCTGTATCGCCGCTTGATTAATGAGACGCGACGTCTAGAGAAACGGGGCAATCACGACCCATAATTGCTCACGTTTAGCCGATTGCCTTTCTTGACATAATTTTTAACGGTAAAACAACCATCATGGGTTCTGATCCAAACAACTCCGGATCAAACGACGACCACCATCCAGGTCGCAAAAACACTGATCAAGACCGCCCTGACAGTAAGCCCGATGCACTTGAGGGGGATAGCGTTGAATTAACAGTTAACGCCGACTTTACAGTTAACGCCGACCTAACTGTTGACGCTGACAAGACTACGAACAATGAGGCGCTCACAGTTAAAGATACGCCGACGGTAGGCCCCGAGGATATAACTGCGAATCTTTCCGCAACTTCGGCTGAGGCGGTGCTTCAGGATGTCCCCCCGCCTGACGCTGATACCGACTTGCGTGGAGCGGATTTCCCAGACGCAACGATCGACCAAACAGTGGAAACGAATTCAAATTCGCACAATCGAGGCTCCAACCAAGACGCTGATTTCGATGTTGACCGCACCGCCCCCTCTCTCAACGAAAGCACTCCGCCACGTGAACCAACAGAAGAGAACGACGCAACCCTTCCCAGTATTCCACTAGCCAATCGTAGCGGGACTCAATTTGATCAAACGGCAATTGATCCTCATCGTAACCAGAACGAAGGCCCGACTAAATCTCAAGATACAATTGGACGCTACCAAATAAAACGCCTTTTGGGTGAGGGTACGTTTGGAAAAGTATTCGAGGCTCGCGATCCGCAACTCGACAGAATTGTGGCGATTAAAGTTGCCAAAGCAATTTCAGGACGCACTCAAATTAAACGATTCCTTCGGGAAGCCCGGGCCGCCGCCAAATTACGCCATCCCAATATCATCCCGGTTTATGAATACGGACAGATTGATGGAGAAAATGTAATTGTCTACGAGTTTGTTCAAGGGGCAACGCTCAAATCCTATATTAACAGCTCGGAGCAACACTCGCTTGAAACGACGCTTAACATTATTCGGGAAATTGCCTCTGGCCTCGACTACGCTCACCGCCAGGGCATCATCCATCGGGACATCAAACCCGATAACATACTACTCGATCCCGATGGGCACCCGCATATCGCAGACTTTGGATGCGCGAGATCTATCGAAGACGATACGAACTTAACCATCGACGGCTCCATTCTCGGCACTCCGATGTACATGAGCCCGGAACAGGCAGCCGGCAAAGCGAATGAAGCGGACGGACGCACCGATATTTGGAGCCTCGGAATCATGCTTTTTGAAATGGTCTCAGGTGAGAAACCATTCAAAGGTCAGCTCTCGGATTTACTATTCGCAATACGGAATCACGACGCGCCCCCTTTGCGGAAGGTTAATCGCGAAATCTCAGTCGACATTGAAACGATCTGCCAAAAATGTCTCACTCGCGACCCTTCCCAGCGATTTCAAACCGCCCAAGCTGTTGCCGATGAATTGGCGCGATACCTCAACGGCCAACCCATTGAATCTCGCAGGATTGGGCCACTCGCCCGAGGTTGGATGTGGGCTAAACGAAATCAGACGATTGCAAGTTTAGCAACGGCCACAGCAGCGACTCTGCTGATCGGCACCGTTGTTTCAGCCTCTTTCGCAGTCTCAGCTTATCGTGAAAAACAGGCGAGAGCGAAAACACAACTGCAGTCCATTACTACCGCGCGAGCGACCCAGTTACCACAAATATTTGAAGACCTCAAACCGCTGAAAAACTCGATTGTAGACAACCTAACTGAACGGATGGATCAATACAAAGAGAATTCAAATCCCAAGATGCGACTAAAAATGGCGATGCTCGCACTAGAAGACGATCCCGTTCGTCAAAATGAATTAGCCGTCCAGCTCGCAGATTTTTTGCTTACCGCAGACGCCGACGAATTTTATGTCTGCCGCAACCTCTTACTGCCATGTAAAAATTCAATTACTCCAGTTTTGTGGGAGGCGTTCAACAACGCGAGTGGAACAAACTCGAGGGATCGGCGATTTAGAGCCTGTGCAGCACTTGCGACCTATTCCCCTGACGCCACCGATTGGAGTGACCGAGCCAACGACATCACTGGACTCTTAACCTCTTCCGACGCAATTGAAACACGTCGCTGGATCGCTGCATTTGAACCGATCAAAGACATCCTAAGGCCTCAGTTGCAGCGTGCCTTTTACAAACGAGACAACAACTACCGGGATCAATCCAGACGAATCGCCGCAGTCATGGGCGGTCTCTACCATGACGACGTATCCACGCTTGTCGACTTGGTTGCTGGTGCAACACCCGAGCAAATTCCCTTTCTGAAATCAGCCCTTACTAAGAAAGAATCCGAAGCGATTCAAAAAATTGAATCCGCGATTGCCAATTACAAGCCCAAACAAGAAATCGCCAACAATCCCGAAACCGCCAAGGCAAACCTTGCCACAGTCGCCATTCAGTTAAAATCAAAAAAACAATGGAAGATGCTCGCCGACCGATCCGATCCGTCGGTAGCTCACGCACTGATCCAACGCCTTTCGCGAAACTCTACGTCCTCTGAGTACCTTTTGCCGATAATTTCTGCATGGCAATCCCAATCAACCGATGAACTCGCCGGTGTGTTAATGGCGCTCAGCCTGTATCCAACCGACCAGATATTTGAAGTTGAGAAAAAGAAAATAAAACAACAGCTCTCGGAAATTTTTCGAAAACACCCGGACTCCAAAGTCCACTCATCCGCTCGCCTTTTGTTACTTAACTTGGGCTACGTCGAAGAAGTTCGAGAATTGGAAAATAGTTTACGCAGCGAAACTCCGCAACCCAATATGAATTGGCATGTCGATATGCTCGGCAACACATTTGCCATTTTTGATTCCGTTCCCAGTTTCCAAATGGGATTAGCGCAAGATGCAATTTATGACCCACCCTTCGACAAAACTTTAATCTCCGATGAACCCCAGCATCGGAAAGCAATTCCTCGTCGATTTGGAATATGCATCTTCGAAGTAACTCAGGCGCAATTCCTTGAATTTGATGAGCACCTAATCAACTTTTATCAGAACAAACTGGCCCAAACGGAAGTCGCGATTGCTGATCAGGAACAAGCAGTATCAGGCTTAACTCAGAATCAGGAAGCAAACCAAAAACTTGTACAACTTGAGAGAACAAAAAAAGTTTACTTTGCTCGCTTACGAGAAATTAAACGTCAGCAAAAGAAACGATCCAGCGTCGATCCGTGCGAACCGGCTACCCAAATCGACTGGTTCAAGAGCTTAGCCTATTGCCGATGGCTCAATGAAGAATGCAATCTGGACCAGGATTCATTGCCTGACATCAGCGGTCTTGCCGCCATGAATGCGGCATTTCCCAACATCGAACTTTTTTCTAACCAGGATATTTTGAATGGCAACGGATATCGCTTGCCCACTGCCAGCGAATGGGAGTTTGCTTGCGGTGGAAAAATCGAGACACTGTATCCATTCGGAAAACATTCTTCAATTGCGAATCAATATGCGTGGTACTTCAACAATTCTTCAACACACCCTCATCCCGTTGGCAAACTGCTCCCCGGGCCGGCAGGGCTCTTTGACATGCTAGGGAATGTAAATGAATGGTGTCTCGACTGGTATCGACAAGACCTTCCAAATTTGCCTGCCGTTCAAGAATCGTCGGTCTATATCGATCATGGAATCGATCATCGATCGCTGACCTGTGAATTTCGTGGTGGCGCTTACGATTCACCGATCTCAGAAATCAGAATCAGCAAACGTTCACACAACAATCCAATCTTCGCTCAGGCAACACTAGGTATGAGACTGGCGAGAACCTATCCTCCGGTCACCGATAAAGATCAAGAAAATCCTGATTCAGTTAGCGCTGAGTAATACGAAAATGGCGGCTCGTCCCTGTGCCGTTTCATTCACCGAATTATTCGGCGTCGATTTTTCTCCGGCTTGAGACACTGTCTGTGATAAAGAACCAGCAGAGGCTAGAATGAGGCATTACACGCCCCATTCTTGAATAACGTTCTAATGTCACTTGTCTCAATCCGGGATCTTTCGATTGGTTTTCGCGGGCCAACGTTGTTGGATTCCGTAAACTGCCAAATTGAATCAGGCCAGAGAATCGGTCTGCTGGGCCGCAATGGAGCCGGCAAGTCTACGTTGATGAACTTAATCAGCGGCCAACTCAAACCAGACAGTGGCGACATCATCATCGCCCCCAATGCCAACATTGCCAAGCTCTCACAGGACGTTCCTCAGGATATCGAGGGGAGCATCCGTGCGATTGTCGCCACCGGTTTAAATAAGGAATCGCTTCCCGAGGAAGAAGAATGGCGTTTTGAAAATGATATTGAACAAGTTCTTTCCAGAATGGAACTTGATGGCGACACCAAATTTGAGACTCTCTCGTCAGGCATGAAACGGCGAGCCCTTCTGGCTCGTGCACTAGTTTCCAAACCTGATCTCCTATTACTCGACGAACCTACAAACCATCTCGATGTCTCAGCGATTGCTTGGCTTGAGTCCTTCCTACTAAAATTCAATAAATCATTGATGTTTGTCACCCACGACAGGATGTTTTTGAGAAAACTAGCGACTCGGATTCTTGAAATTGACCGAGGGCGAATTTTCGACTGGTCCTGTGATTACGACAGTTTTCTCGAGAGAAAAGACGCTGCTTTAGCGGCCGAAGAAAAACAGAATGCTTTATTTGACAAGCGACTCGCTGAAGAAGAAGTGTGGATTCGAAAAGGCATCAAAGCTCGCCGAACTCGTAATGAAGGACGCGTTCGGGCGTTGAAAAAAATGCGGGTCGAAAGGAGTGAACGACGCAAAAAGCTCGGCACATCCAATCTCCAAATCCAAGAAGCCCAGCGCAGTGGCGCATTGGTCGTGGAATGCAAAGACGTCAGCTTTGCCTATGAAGACAAAACCATCTTCTCCAACTTTACAACCTCCATCATGCGGGAAGATAAAGTTGGAATCATCGGGCCAAACGGCGCCGGGAAATCGACCCTGCTAAAAGTCCTACTTGGTTTGGCCTGTCCTACCGGCGGCAGTATTAAAACGGGTACCAACCTGGAAATTGCTTATTTCGATCAATTACGCGAGCAACTCGATGGCGAAGCGACAGTTCAAGAGAACGTCGGTGATGGTTCTGACTCAATACTCATCAATGGAACCAAGAAACACGTGCTCGGATATCTGCAGGATTTTTTATTCGCTCCGGAACGTGCGAGAACTCAGGTAAAGTTCCTTTCGGGTGGAGAACGCAACAGAATCTTACTCGCTAGACTTTTTGCCAAACCAGCGAACGTAATTGTACTCGACGAACCGACCAACGACCTTGATGCGGAGACACTCGAATTGCTGGAAGAGAAATTGGTTCAATTTACTGGAACAGTGCTAATGGTCAGTCACGACCGGGCATTTCTGAACAACGTTGTCACCAGCACACTCGTTTTTGAAACGGATGGATTAAGGGAATACGTTGGTGGATTTGACGATTGGCAACGTCAGGCACAGAATCGTGCGCAAACGCTGGATCAACCTGACAGCGCACCAAAAAGCAAAACCAATGTGAAGGCAAAACCGAGTAAACCGGAGCAACGTAAAAAGCTGAGCTACAAAGAAAAACGCGAATTTGAACAATTACCCGCGACCATTGAACAGCTGGAAACTCAAATCGCTGACATACATACTCAAATGGGATCTCAAGAGTTTTATCAAAAACCAGGGTCTGAAATCTCCAAAATACAGACCAATTTGACAGCTCTTGAAACGGAATTAAACGCCGCATATCTACGTTGGGAAACACTCGATCAGATTGCCTCTTCTTAAACCGCCGTCGGTAGCCTCTAATTTCTTTCAATACGGTCAAAACCCAGCAACCATTGCATTCTTCGACCATCCAATCAAAGCCACGACCGTGCATTTACACCGCCATTGAATCTCGTGTAAACTCGAGTATCAACGAATAATTCTTTCATTTGAATTGAGGTCAACCGTGCATTCGCTTACCCGACCAATGCTGCCCCTGCTATCGGCCATGTTCATCCTCGCTGCGAACGCAAACGCTCAGCAAAGTCCTGAAGACATCTCGAAGAACCTGACCAAATATGTAACGGTAAAGCTGGAGGCTGACCTTAGCCACCTGTCCGCTAACCAGAAAAAGATGATTCCATTATTAATTGAAGCCGCCTCCGAAATGGACAAATCTTTCTGGAAACAAGCCTATGGAGATCCGACAAAACTCAAGCAAACTGTGACATCGGAAGCTCTGAAAAAGCATATTCAAATCAACTACGGCCCTTGGGAGCGTCTACAGGAAAACCGTCCGTTCATTTCCGGTCAGAAGGCTAAACCTCTGGGAGCTAATTTCTACCCAGGTGACATGAGTAAGGAAGAGTTCGAAGCTGCTGTAAGTGCTGCCCCGGATCTCAAGAATTTGTACACCATGGTTCGCAGAAACCCAAAGACCCAAGAACTGTACTCCATACCCTATAGCGATTACTTTCAATCGGAATTTGAAGCGGCTGCAGCCAAACTACGAGAGGCAGCCGAACTAGCCGAAGACGATGGATTTAAAGCTTATTTACTCGCGAGAAGCGAAGCCCTTTTAAACAATCAATACCAGCCGAGCGACTTTGCCTGGATGGACATGAAGTCAAACGATATCGATATTGTGATCGGTCCAATCGAGACTTATGAAGATCAACTCTACGGTTACAAGGCAGCTTGTGAGAGTTACGTGCTGATCAAAGATTTATCCTGGAGCGAACGCCTTACCAAATACGCAGCAATGCTACCGGAGCTCCAAAAAGGCCTGCCCGTCGCAGATAAATACAAACAGGAATCCCCCGGGACGAATTCCGACCTCAATGCTTATGACGTCATTTATTACGCCGGCGATTGCAACTCAGGATCAAAGACAATTGCAATCAACCTACCCAACGATGAAGAAGTACAACTTAAGAAGGGCTCCCGCCGCCTCCAATTGAAAAATGCAATGCAAGCAAAGTTCGATCAGATCCTTGTTCCCATTGCAGAACTGTTGATCGTCCCAGATCAACAGAAACATATCACATTCAATGCTTTTTTCTCAAACACCATGTTCCACGAGGTTGCCCACGGACTTGGAATCAAAAATACGATCACGGGAAAAGGAAGAGTCCGCGAAGCCTTAAGAGAAACCTCCAGCGCTTTAGAGGAAGGCAAAGCAGACATTCTAGGACTCTACATGGTTTCCAAACTGTTGGAAAATGGAGAGATTTCAGAGGGCGCGCTTGAAGACTACTACGTGACTTTTATGGCAGGTATTTTCAGAAGCGTTCGCTTTGGAGCGAGCAGCGCCCACGGAAAAGCTAACATGATCCGCTTTAACTTTTTCAAAGATCGGGGCGCATTTACCCGAAATGAATCAGGGCAATATCGAGTCCACATGGACAAAATGAAACTGGCAATCGCACAGTTATCGGACCAAATCTTACAGCTTCAAGGCAACGGAGATTACGAAGCGGCTCGCAAGTTCGCCGACAATATGGGATTTGTCGGGGAAATTCTGAAAGCCGACCTCGAAAGAGTCAATCAACGTGGAATTCCGACAGACATAGTCTTCGATCAGGGAATCGAGACGTTAAATCTTAAATAACTCGAAACCCTACCAGCCCGGATAGCCGTAGGCTGGATTGTCAACGGAGAAATCCATATCCTTCCAACCAACATTTAGTTCGATTTGAGTATAGTAATATTTCTCGATTAATGGCGGTTCGTCAGAGGGATTTTCGGGCCACCCGTAACCTTCATAGGCAACGGGAATATTCCGTTCGTCATCGATATAAATTCGTGCGATATGGAATTGAAAATGATCCCGCTGCTGCGGATGAACCGCTTCCAGTAAAGTGCAACTGCAACCATTGATATTCACCTGACGATGAATGGTTACTTGACATTCTCCGTGTTCCCGATCTGCACGACCGATTTCCGCCATTTTGACAATCAGATTTCGAAATCCAATTTCCCAGATTGGATACCGATTTCCCTTCATCGCAATTGAACCACGCGGATCAAGATAAAATCGTTTAACATTCAACAGACCAGTGGTGTGCGCGATCAGATTCCCTTCGTTCTCGCCCTCAATCCAAATTGCTTCTTGACCAGCATTTTCTTTAGGTGAAAGAAACTTCGTATAGACCGAAAACGGAACCTCCGTATCTCCTATATTTACCGCGTGCCGAATTTTCACCTCCAGTTGCTTTTCCGGCTGAATTTCTCCATCGAATTCCACCTGACTGGTTAATCGCGCGCTATAGTCGATAATGTTCTCGTCGATAAACTTAATACTCTTTTCCGCAATCTCCAACAACGGATCAAATGGATGTTCGGCTTCGTCGATCGACTTTTGGTTTATTTCAGCAGTAATGGCTTGAGCGGGCAGTGAATAGCTGGACTCGTTGCCGCTGGATGCTGTTTCCGTACTCACAACGACAGGCACAACCTGATTTTCGCCGCCATCAACTACTGTCCATTGGCGGACAAACCAACCACCTACTAAAACGAGGACTAATGTAGCAGCACCGATAGTCAGATAACGCTTCGAAGACCCTCTAAGTTCAAGAGATGAGTTTTCCATGGCGCTCAAATCCAATCAACAAAATCAACTTTGAAAGCAACGATCAATCAAAACTGGCAATCGCAAAAATGAAATAAGATCAACGTGTCGCAAATTGCTCGGCGAATTCTAGCACCCATTTATCAATCTTCGCTCTAAAATCATCCTGATCAGCTTCCAAGACATCTTCGAAGTAATTCCAATTAAAGATTTCCTTATCCCGAATCGTTCCTTTTCCAGCAATATTCACGACATTGAATTCATTAGGTGGACGCACGGTCAATTCGACCCGGCTAAAAAAAGACCCCGCTCGCCCATCCGGGCCACGATCGATGTCATTTCTTGAAACAGCGCCTCCCCACCCTTTGGCACCGTAAATTGTTTCATAATCAAAACCTGGAAAATGCTGTGCTAACTTCTTCAAGCAAGCTTCGATATGATCCGACAGATTCAAACGAAATTCGTTTTGTCGATTACGGATATCTTCTTTGCTTGCCTCGACCTTCTTTTGAGCGTTAGCCCTGGCTGAAGTACGCTCTTGGCCTCGCTGAATCGCCCGTTGAAGTTTATCTTCAAAATCCATGAGTAATATGTTCAGTCTATATATCAATTCAAAACAGAAAGCCTCGCCATTGGAAAGGCCCCAAATTGCTTGACGCTACCACTACAAAAACACTGCCCAAAGGCTCTGCATTATTTTTGTCCGTCAGTCTTCTTCTCGGAATCCTTAGGCTTTTTATTAACGAATTGAGCCAAATCAGAAAAAGAACGCATTGGTTCGTCACCCTTCAGCATTTTGTCAGTAATCGGCTTGACTACCTTTGGCTTCGCTTTTTTGGTAAAGCTCTTCTTATTAAACGCACCTTTGCTGTAACCGGGGCGATTGGCCGACCTCCCTTTACCACCACCATACTTGTTACCGTACTTACCAGGCTTTCTCGTACCGGCAGATGATGTTCCCGCCTGACGATCCGTCGCCCCACCCTGTGAATCACCCCGTGATTCAGAAGGCTTACCGCCGCGACCTCGACGACCAGAAGGCCTTTTGCTACCCGGTCGAATCGCCGTCAATTTAACGCGCCGACGGTCTGCATCAATTTCACTTACCCAAACTTTCAACACGTCGCCGACCGAAAAGAAACGATGAGGGTCTTTAATAAAGTGATTCGATAGCTGGCTGACGTGAACCAATGAACTCTCGCCAAGCCCAATATCTACAAAGACGCCAAAGTCAACAACATTGACAACCTGTGCATCCAACTGCATCTCTGATTTCAAATCGTCTACTTTGATGATGCCACGTCGAAAGATAGGCTTATTAACCTTGTCCCGTGGATCCCATTGCGGGCGTTTAAGAGCGAGCAAAATATCTCGCACCAAAAACCGGCCAGCAGCATGCTGATCCGCAAGCTCCTGAACGTCCAGTTCATTGATTTTCTTCAAAAGTTCCTTACGCTTGGCAGAACGTTTTTCTCGCTCCGCCTGCAGCTGAACAATCGCAGCTTCCACCTCAGCTTTTTCCACCTCAGCAGCATCCGTTTCAGATTTCCCGGCAACACTCGTCTGAA
>WTFU01000086.1:41512-44187 GCA_011523945.1 Mariniblastus sp.
GCTTTTTCCACCTCAGCAGCATCCGTTTCAGATTTCCCGGCAACACTCGTCTGAAGTTCACCTTCGCCGGCTTCCGCCGCCTCAACTACCGCTGTTTCGGTCGTAGCGGTCTCGGCTGCTACAGCCAATGCTCTCGCTTTTCCATAAGCGATCTCTCGAGCAAAGAAATCCTCGATCGAAACACCGATTCGGGTGAGAACATCTTCCGCGATGCTATAACTCTCAGGGTGAATCGATGTGCAATCCAGTGGAGAATCACCTCCATGCACACGCAAAAAACCGGCTGCCTGAACAAAGGTCGCATCCCCAAAGCCGCTGACCTTCTTCAAGTCGTCACGATTTTCAAATCGACCGTGCTCCTGCCTGTATTCTACCACCCGCCGCGCGGTTAAAGAGTTCAAGCCAGAAACGTATTTCAATAGCGAAGGACTGGCCGTATTAACATCCACCCCGACTTGATTCACACAGAAGCGAACGACTTCATCGAGCGATTCACTCAAGTGCTTAGCTTTGACGTCGTGCTGATACATCCCCACACCGATATTTGCAGGACTGATTTTAACCAGCTCGGAAAGCGGATCTTGCAATCGCCGCCCGATCGACACCGCACTTCGAATCGATGGTGACAGATCTGCGTGTTCTACCCGGCCAATCTCACTGGTCGAGTAAATACTCGCACCGGCTTCGTTAACCATTGTGTAAGTCGTTTTCAAATCCTGTAGTTCATCAGCGATTAAATCCGAAACTAACTGCTCTGTCTGACGGCAGGCAGCACCGTTACCAATCGCAATCAAATCCACTTGATGCTGCTTTACCCAGACGGAGAGTTTTTGCTTGCTCTCATCGCGACGCGTCTGATTACCAACAACAAACACGTGCCCTGAATCCAGTAGATTCCCCGAAGCATCTAACACAGCAACCGAACAACCACGCTTGAATCCGGGGTCAATCGCCATCACCTTCCGATTCCGCATCGGAGGCTGCAACAAGAGGTTCCGCAAATTATTTGCAAAAACCTCAACTGCATGCTGTTCTGCTACCTCGGTCAGTTCACGGCGAATTTCACGCTCCAACCCCGGTTGGATCAAGCGGCATAGCGCATCATTGGAGCATTTAAGTAAAAACTCACGGAAAGGATGGTCTGCCGGCACCAAGATGGAGTCCGCCATCGCCGAAAGGGCATCACCTTCAACCAATATTTTTACGCGAAGATTGCCTGACCTCTCACCGCGATTGATCGCCAACACGCGATGATGCGGGAGTTGCTTAATTGGCTGTGCAAAATCTTTATAGTCCTTAAACGGATCGTCAACCGGCTTTTTCTTTTTCTTCTTCTTTTTTTTCTTCTTTGGCTTGGGATCCGACTCTGCCTTTGCTGCGTCGACAACTGGACCAGCCGTATCTTCACTGACTGCCTCGACCGCACCACCAGTGCCGCCTTCTTCACCGGAGTTTGCGACCTCATCCGATGACTCATCTGTGCTCGGCGGTTTAGCGGGCGTTGGATCGGCAACCTCTGTTTCCGCTGCAACAACCTGTGCCCCTTCCGCGACCGCCCCTTCCCCCTCAACGGGAGCAACGACATATTTCTCTTTCGCTGCCTTCTCTTTCTCCACTTCCTCGTCCGAGCGTTTCCCAGCAACGCTCTCGGCTGGATTTTCAGTCTCCGTGGCTGATTCAGCCGGAGCTGAATCTGGAACCGCTTTTAAAGGTGTCGCTACTTGGACGGCTTGATCCGAATCCAGTTTTTGCTGTTGCTTGCTCGCGTCCTGAATTGTCGGTGACTCACTCGTCGGCGCGGTTTCACTTGCTGCTGCTGTCTCATCCGCTGCCGGAGTCGCTGAGCTAAGTTCGGACTTTTGCTCCGGCTTGACGATTGACTCGGCCGCGAGCTTTCCATCGGACCACATGATCCGGCGCAGTTTGCTCCGCAGCTCATCGTTTCCGCTGAACTTCTCGGCCAGTATATCCCCTACTCCTTTGATGACATCGTCGACAGATTTCAATCCCTTATCAACCCGCACAAACTCTGTCGCCCGTGTGGCAATCTCAACATCAGGAGAGTTTGCCTGCAAAATATCATCGGCAAGCGGTTCCAATCCTTGCTGTCTTGCTAAACCAGCCCTGGACTGTTTCTGAGGCTTAAACGGAAGATACAAGTCTTCCAACCGGCGACTCGTTGTCGCCTTGTTGATTTGCAATGCCAGATCTTCGGAAAGACTTCCCTGCGATTCAATGGACTTCAGTACAAATGTTTTTCTCTCTGCCAGAGCACGAAGTTGGCCCACTCGCTGTTTGATCGCTAAGACCTGCTGCTCATTGAGCCCACCGGTCAAGTCCTTTCGGAAACGAGTTACGAATGGAATCGTATTTCCAGCATCAAGCAACTCTACGGTCTTCGCAATCTTCTCGGGTGGAAGTTTCAAATCCCGCGCTACAATGGAAAAATCAATTTTCAGGGGATCACCTAACGGATCATCCCCTTGTGTTGGAAGCTCTGGCAATCTCTTAATCCATAAAAAGTCGTAGAAATGGCACGTCTGCCATTAAGAACGCATATAAGCAGTTTATCATGCCGAGCCAACCGATGAACAGGGGCAAATCAGACTTCGCGCACGTTCTGCAAAATTCACAATTGAAGTGCCAAAGCAGTTTGGAATCGCAAGTTGGAATCG
>WTFU01000086.1:44287-55641 GCA_011523945.1 Mariniblastus sp.
CACACACCCGCGATCCATGGTTCCAAAACTCCCTCAAACCCCCTCAGCGGCGGTTTTATGCCGTGCTGTCGAGCTAGAATAAGATCCACTTCAAATCGCTATAACCTGCACCACAGTCCCATCCTTGCTACGGCAAAGCTAACGGTAGAGGTTTTGAGTCCAACTTGGAGAGTTTTTTAGATTTCTACTCGCAAATAACCAACATTTTGACAGATTTACTTAGACGAACTAATCCATGATGCCATGGCAACCGCGAATCCAAAAGCCAACCCTCAATTGCTGAAAGACGAACCTAAAGCCCCCGCGGCGTTCGTCTCAGACTCGATCGCCATCGGCTTGGCTTTTGCGCTGATCCTCACCGTTAGCCAACGAGCCATCGGATTTGGACGTGGGCTACTCTTCTGCCGATTAATGACCGACCAGCAACTCGGACAGTGGTCAATGGCATGGAGCTATCTCATGTTGTTGGTTCCTTTTGCCGTTATCGGATTGCCGGGATGTTTTGGCAAATTTACAGAGCACTATCAGCAAAGGGGACAACTTAGAACCTTTCTTCTACGAATTGCGACCATTAGTTGTTGCACGACCTTAGCCATTTCGATTTTGATTTTTATCTTCCCAAGCATTACGGCACAACTACTTTTCCGAGATCCGTCACAAATCGTTTTGGCTTGGTACCTTGGAATTGCAATTATTGCAGTCAGCGCGTTTAACTTTGTCGGCGCCCTTTTAGAATCGCTTCGCCAGGTTCGCGTGGTTACCATAGCTCGATTTATTTCTGGTATCACATTCGCCGTATCCGGAGTATTACTTTTGCTGTTCTGGCAAAACAAAGCCTCCGCTGCTACCTTCGCATTTACGATTTCCTGCCTTGTAGGAATGCTTCCTGCCATTTGGATACTGTGGAAGCACCGCACTGGCTTACGCAATGACGGCGAAAACTTAAAACAATCAACAATGTGGAAACGAATCGCTCCTTATGCTGCCTGGATGTGGGCGACAAATCTTTTAAGCAACTCAATTGAAGTGTCTGACCGATACATGCTCTTGCATTGGTCATCCAACTCTTCTGAAATGGCCCAAGCATCGGTAGGACAATACCACAGCGGACGCGTTGTACCATTGGTATTAGTGAGCATTGCAGCGATGCTTGCAGGTGTACTCATTCCTTACCTTAGCCAAGCGTGGGAATCCAATAATAAAGGGAAAGCTCACCAGCAACTGAACTGGTCGTTTAAACTCATTTCCGTCTCGTTCACGGCAGCGGGGATTGGAATCCTATTCACCGCTCCTTTTTTGTTTGATTGGATTCTTCAAGGTCGATACAACGATGGTTTAGCGATTTTGCCATTGACCCTTGTTTATTGCATTTGGTTTGGATTAATGACTGTGGCTCAAGACTATTTGTGGGTCGCCGAAAAAGGGAAATGGGCAACCATGGCCAGTGGCATCGGACTGCTGGTAAATGTCGTTGTCAATGTAATCCTAATACCAAAAATTGGACTCCCTGGAGCCGTGATTGGAACTGCATGCGGTAACGGTGCATTAGTCGCACTGATGGTATTGCTGAATCACCGATTTGGCTGTTCGATGAATTCCGGCATCTGGATCTGCAGTCTACTCCCTTTAATTCTTCTGGCTAATCCGCTAACCGCGACAGGACTGTTCATCGCAATTGCGCTCATGTGTCTCTATTCAAATTTGATTTTAAATCACGACGAAAAACAAGATTTCAAAAAGGTTTACCGCTTAGCACTCGAACGGTTTATCAAAAGCGATAAAGCCAAATAGGATTGCCAAACCTCGAAAAATTTTGGATGAGTGTTTGCGAACATAGACTTTCAAATAGCATGGGATCAAGTTGACCCCGAACTGTTATCAAAAACACTCAATAAGCGGTTTTCGGCTGGGGCAAAAAACCCCACAACCTCTTATTTAGCAATTACTTATAAATAAATAAGTTTTCCGCACAAGAACGGCACTGTTTGTGCGTATTAAAGAAGAGAGAGGGAAAGCAAGCAACCAATCACCCTCGCGGAGGAGGCTAACGATGTTACAAGATAACAAATTTGAAAGCTCACCCGATGATCGCGTCAATAGTTACAACGATTGCCGACAGGAAACCAGTTTTAGCTGCCTAAACGATCTATCAAAGTGGCTTGATACGCAACTAAAATCGCTGGAAGCGAGACACCAAGAATTTTCCACAATGAGTTCATTACGGGGAATGTTACGGCGTTGATCAAGTGTTCAAATTGGTTCTCAGTTCATACCCTAGGCTGATGATTTTAAGGTAGTGCATATTGTCAACCTCTTGCGCAATCACAAGACACCCCGCCTAGGCATTCCCCCCCTTAGCCTCTGCTTTGGACATTTCGTACCGTCTTAAAAGGTCGACGGTCTTCTCTTCCCCAAGCACGCCCTCTAAGTTGACGTAAGGCCTCGAACCAAGCACTTTACTTTTTCGCTCGCCTTGAGCCCGCCCCACTCTGCGACAAACTTGGCAACGATCAGCATCACCGGACATGCTCTTTTTACATTCGGGGCAATGCGAGTTAATTACCCATGTCAATCCATCCGAGTGTCCAGGCGGCACCAACTCAACACTCAGCGTTAAATCGAACTTTAGACATCGATCCACCGCATATCGGAGTTGGACGACCTCACTGATCTCAGGAAGACTTGCGTTAGAATCCAGACAGCGTTTGTTAATGCACTCGAGTAATTCCGCGAGCATGCTGAGTTGGTGTCTATTGAATCCCCCATCTCTCCACACCCCAAACCAACGCGGGGAAGTCAGCGGAAACAAATCGGGTTCCACCTCTAAGGTTAGCTCATCGAAAGCCTGTTCCATGAGTTCGACAAAGTCAAAACGACCTGGTTGATAAATTGAATAATTTTCAAGATTTTCAAAATCTACTGATGCAGCTTGCAATGTCTCAAAATCAAAACCGCTTGTCGCCGCAAGCACACCGTAACAGCCTGCCCAGGCCGTTGAACGAAAATCAGAAAGCGCGTTCGCTGGACACTGTTGACAAGTCTTTGAAACAAAATCCTGTTCTCCCAGAGAAGCAAGCACTTCATTCTTATGAAACCCTCGAGCTTTTTCCGGTGCGCCGCTAACCGCATCACGATGTATGCAGTAATCTTCAAACACTCGCATTTCAGCTGTGGCCCGCGAAAATTCACGCACCCCACGCAGCTGCCGAAACGTACGATCGGGTAGATTTTCTCCTCCCGCATCGCGGAATGAGCAATTATACGAAATAGCCCACCGAACGAATTGAGGCGTGGGTCCATAAATTGCGACACTGCGTCTCACGCCTCTGCCCTCGCACTAGAATCTCAAATCTCGCAAACTCAACTACAAAGATGAAACGCAACCTTCATGATTGAAGAACCAGTCAAGCCAAGCGGATCCCTCATCAAATTAATGTCGAAAGTGACGATTACCTGCGAATACCATTGCAATTCCATGCTCATTGCATGCATCGATCACCTCCTGATCACGCACACTACCGCCCGGCTGGATGATGGCAACTACGCCCGCCGCCGCAGCAACTTCAATCGAGTCGGCGAACGGAAAAAAAGCATCCGACGCCAAGACCGAGCCTTGCGAACGCTCCCCTGCTTTTTTGATTGATATTTCTACAGCATCCACCCGGCTCATTTGCCCCGCCCCGACGCCTACCAGCGAGAGGTCTTTCGAAAGGCAGATCGCATTGGACTTAATATACCGAACCATATCCCAGCCAAAACGCAATTCAGCCATCATGGCATCGTCCGGCTTAGTATCGGTAGGCACGGTCCATTTCGAAGGATCATCAGGCTGGTTATCAACGTCCTGCACCAGCATTCCTCCGAGAAGATACCTTGCCTCCCAAGCCGGCTTTGCTGGTGCAAGCTGCCCTACCTTCAAAAGCCGAACATTTTTCTTCCATTTAGGTTTGGTCGTCAAAATCGTCTGAGCCGCGCTACTAAAGTCCGGTGCAACAATCGCTTCAATAAAAAAGTCTCCTGCGGCGAGAAACTCAGCAGTGGTCTCATCCAGCTCGCGATTGATACCAATCACACTCCCAAAGGCGCTGACCGGATCACCGGCAAAAGCTTTTCGACAAGCATCAACTAGCGTCTCTCCCGTCGCTGCACCACAAGGGTTATTATGTTTAATCACAGAACACGCTGGCCCTTCCTGATTTCTTACGATTGCCAACGCGCTGTCGAGATCAAGAAGATTGTTGTAAGACAATTGCTTTCCATTGAGCTGCCTTGCATTTACCAAATTAGCATCCCGACAATCACCCACGCTATAAAGGGCTGCTTTTTGGTGACTGTTCTCGCCATACCTTAAATTGTCTTTCCGGTTAAGCACGAGTTGATAAGTCGATGGGAATACTTCGCCTTCGGTCTGCCCTGAGAAATACTCGGATATCGTCTTATCGTAGTCGGCAGTATGCTGAAAGGCGTGAGCCATCAATTTACGTCGCAACCCGGTCGTCGTCATTCCCTCCGCTTCAATCTCCTCAAGAATCGCGCTGTACTGATCAGGACTACTTGCCACCGTAACAAAATCACTATTCTTGGCAGCAGCTCTGATAAGGCTTGGCCCTCCAATATCGATTTGTTCAATCGCTTCATGCTGCAATACATTCGGACGAGCAATCGTCGCAGCAAACGGATATAAATTGACAACAACCAATTCAAAAGGATGTATCTCGTGCTCGGCAAGCGATGCCATGTCGGTGTCGAGGTGATGCCTACATAGAATGCCGGCAAAGATTTTCGGATGGAGCGTTTTCACTCGACCGTCCATCATCTCCGGAAACTGGGTGTATTCAGCCACATCAATAACTGGCACACCCGAATGCTCCAGATGACGGCGTGTTCCACCGGTGCTGTAAATCTCTACCCCCGAGTTCACCAATCCTTGCGCGAAATCGACGATGCCAAGTTTATTGCTCACGCTAATCAGCGCGCGCTTAATTTTAGGAGAATTCATTTCAATAACCGTGCCTGCGAAATATTATCCAATTGGACGAGGGATTCACCCCATCGCTAAAAGAAAACTATTAAATTAGTCGATTCCCAACAACATTTTCACTTGGCCGCGGCGAATCAGTTCGCAACCATGAGAACAAATCTTTGCCCCCAATCGGGAAAGATTGTTAAACAACCACTCGCTTTTTTCAACCGGCCTTGCTAAATAAAATCATTCCCTATCGATCACTCGATTAACGAAATTCAACTCAACCTGAGCCACGTAATTTTTTTTCGCGATTGTGATCAGCGAGAATCAGGACTGCCACTGGCCAATGCCTCCCTTGCACACCTAAGTACGCAGTCTGCAGATTCATACTGCCTTGCAACTCTCTCGCGAGAGCGCAACTTGAGACGGTGGGTTGAACAAATCCAAGTTTTTTGCCCCGCTCGCTTTGCAACAGCAATAAAAATATGGCCGTCCGTTTCCGGAGGAGCATCCGGCCCAAGATGCCCGGTTATTGCAACTGAACAACTAGCCTCGTCCGTTCGTCCCAATACACCCAGTGCCATTTCACTGGTGGTCTCCATTGACTCGGCAAAATGAGACGTCAAAGTAGCTGCAGAAACCCCCAGCCAATCTACTTTCACAGACTCGCGGTAGGTAACCGCCGAACCACACAACCATTGCGACACCCCGGGAACCTGAGCGAGAAGCCCCGACGCTAAACCCGCCGTACAACTCTCAGCCATTACTAGACGATCAGTCTGATTAACCTTCAGTTGCTCCGCCAACGCCCGAGCCGACTCCTGCGTTGCCAGTAAAAATTCACTATGTCCGCTCATCGCACGAATTACCTTTTTAGCCTTCGCACGTCTTCTCGCAAGTCATCAATTTGCCGATGAAAGTCTTCCATTCTTTCCATCATCTCGCGCAACAGCGACTCTAATTCAGCTGACTCACGGCCGTGTGACTGATGCCTCTCATTTTCTAATTCGCCGATTTGATTTTCAACCTGTTCCCCTAAATCATGCAAACCAGCTTCATGTAAGTGCTCCGCTGCCGCGTGCAGATGATGCATCCTATGCTCCCATTCATCGCCGTCAGAATCGCGTTGGTGCCGATCCGCCACATCTCGGCGACCTTCAAACTCGCCCTGCCTTCGCCGGTCGCCGGCGTGCTCCCTTGACTCACGATGAGCAACCACCTTTTCTTCGATCACCCTCTCAATCCGCTCAAGCTCTTCTCGAATCTCATTGGCCTCTCGGTCAGAAACGCCCCGGCGAAGAATCGATCGCAATTCTTCTCGTTCCCGTTGCAAATCACCAATTTCGTCCCTTGAATCAACTTGACGTCTCGATCGAAACCTTTCATCCCCGGAATCCTCACTCAAAGCTCTTCTCATTCTGTTGACCGCACCCATCACGCGTCTCGATTCTTCAACCTCGCCATTCTCTGCTAACTCCCTTGCGTGGGCGTACAGCTCTTCCATCTTCCTGTCTTGATCGTCTCTTTCCTGGGCACCAAGATTCAAAACCGGAACCATCAGAAACACTATCAAAGCACTCGTAAACAACTCAATCTTGGCCATCGCTATTTCCTTAAAATATGTCTAGGGTCGGCAAACCAACATCATGGATCCTAGGAATCAGTTACCGAACCCCTCTATCGTAACACTTTCAACCTGCGCATGCATTTTTCCTAGGGCACGCCATTAAAACTTAGCAAAAGACCAGAAAGGTCAAGGACCATGCGCAGGTAGCGTTCGACTTAGCCAGGTTGATCAGAGAAATCTTCGCCGGTCCGGCAGGCAATGGCAATCAACACCGCCACAACGAGCATCAAAAACGATGCGACAATGTAAGGCAAAAACACAAATGCCTTCAGCATAGGGATTCCAAGGGCAGATCCAAAAATCCTTGCCATCGCACTTACACTCTGGCTCACCCCAAGCGCCTTCCCTTGCTCCTTCGGATCCGACCAACGTGAGACAAGCGAATAAAGACTTGGCTGCATACAGCTATACCCTGCGACCACTACGGCTAAAGCAGCAAATAACCATTGAACCGACGCAAGCTTCACCGAGTAGGCGAGAATACCAAACCCAACCAACTCAATCACGGCACCGCCAACAGCCAGATTCTTCTCAGAGATTTTCTTGGACAATCGCCGAACCAGGCCGCCCTGAACTACCGCAACCATAAAGCCGATCATTGCAAAGGTTAAACAAACTTGCTTGAACGAAAAATTAAACGGCGCCTCTTCAAACGACTTGGAGCCCTTGATCAACATGCTCAGTGTGGTCTCAAAGTTCGCAAAAGAAAAAATACAAACGAAAAAACCAAGCAACAGGTAAGTCATTGCCGGATTGCCAACCGCAGTTTTCCAGGCACTTAAATCAAACCACTTGCGAGTATTCCCTGATTTACCCTGACCAGCTTGATGTGATTCCGGGAGGCGAAAGATTGCCAACAAAAGGGCGACAGCAGAAAGACCGGCTGCAACAAACCCCGGGCCCGCTCCAGGGTCACCAAGCTGGCTGACTTCGGCCCCTGCTTCTAACGCGATCTCCTGCGGTACTGCAAAATAGGCGAACAGCGGACCAAGCGTAAACCCGAGACCAAACGCGATCCCAATCAATGCCATGCCCCGTGTCCGATTCTCCTTGGTAGTCGTATCGGCAATATAAGCCTGCGCGGTCGGGATCGTTGCCCCTGCTACACCAGCACCGATTCGTGTCACAAACAATCCGAATAGACTTTGGTAAATCGCCGCAATACCAAACAGCGTATAAAACACGACGCTTCCCGCTAAGCCAATAATAATGACCGGACGGCGTCCAATTCGATCAGAGATCGCTCCCCAAATCGGCGCGAAAATAAACTGCATGATCGAGAAACAGGCCATCAGCAAACCAATAACGATTCCACTCGGATCCGTTCCAAAAATGTCCGCGTACAACGGCAGCAGAGGAAGGACAATTCCAAAACCAAGAAGGTCGATAAAGACCGTTAAAAAAATAACCCCCAGCGCACCCTTAGAAGCACTGCGAACTTCAGCAACATCTCCATCCTTTAATTTGGACTCGTTGGTTTCTTGGTTTTGAGACATAAATTCTTTGGGTTTAACGCTGTAGAGATTTCAGTTAACGATAACGAACCACAGGGCAGTTGCGAAGTGGCTTATCGGTTCCCACTACCAACATTTTATAAAGATTTAGCAAGTCACTGAGTTGAACGATTTGCAATCTACCCCCGAGCAACACCTCAGCGACCGACACGCTTTACATTCTTACACCGCTCACCTGCAAGACGGACCAATTAAAAACGCGTCATCCTGACAAGGACGCGACGCGTCAAGAATGAATCGACATTCCGCCTTCGCTTTTAACAAACACCACTCTTGCAAGATCGCCTGCCAAATCGGTCATTCGCTGATGGAACTCCTCTCCCTCACCTTCTTCCGGGATCGCCATCCCCATGAAAACAATTGCTGCAGAACGAGAGGTCGCTTGAATTGCAGCGACCGCATTCTCAGAGACAACAACGTGAGGCGTGGCAACAATTCGCGCGTTATCAATTAAACCCGCCAGATGATTCAATACCTCATCGCGCCCCGCTTCGTTTTCAATCATCCTCAGAAGTCGAATTGGACGAGATCGCCACCTTTGGTTTTGAGCCAATAAATGAGCCAGCAAAAGCATCAACTCACCATTTTGGTTTCCGCGCCACCAAACATCGATCGTCCCCAACGGCACTGTCCTTGGATCTACCTCAAGCGCCGGTTCGTTGAACCGCATTGCAATCACGCTTCGTTCTAGCGCGTGAATACTTCTGAGCGTTGTGGAAAACGGCACTATTTTATCTGCGTTATTCGGCCAACCAAGCAGCACGGTATTGGGACGCAAAGCACCAAGCCCATGCGTCTGAACAAGTGATTCCATTCCCGCAGCGATCGTCGGTGCAGCTACAACCGCAGGAAAGGCCTCCAGCTTTTGCTCCTGAATGAACGCGTTTAAAATTCTTTCCTGACTTTGCAATCGTTCTAGCCGGTTCTCAACATCTCCTTGAATCACATAGCCCAAGGTTAGAACACCATGCCCGGCGGTGAACCAGTGGCCATACAATGCCAACTGCGGTCGCTCCCAGGAAGCACCACTGAAAGCCAAAATTATTGGACGCCAGTTCTTTGGGTGATGCAGTTCTTTCTCAAGTTTTAGTAAATTTTTCCGCGTTCTCTCAAACAACAAGCCTCGATTGAGATCTCCCCATCGCGTTTCCACCTCCTTCTGACTGATGTAGAGGTACACGCAGGCCATTCCAAAAATTGCGACCACCGCCCAAACCCAGTTAATTAAAAACATCACCAGCAAACAACCGATGGCACCCGCCAGTGAAGTCAACCAATGACTGTACCGAAATCTTGGACGATAACTGGGGTTCTTGGTAATGGCCTCATAAAAAGTCGCGAGGTTTAGCAAGCCGTAGGTCAGCATGAAAAACATTGTGATCAAGGGCGCAATAGCGTTTAGATCCGCGACCAACAATATCGCGGCCTGAGAAATAACAAACGTCAAAACTGTCGCGCGCCTTGGCTCGTTTGTTTCTCCGCTTCCCGTCGCGAACGGGCGCAGATTTTGAAAAACACCGTCCTTCGCAAATGCCTGAAGAATCCTCGGCGCCCCCATCATGCTCCCCAGGGCACTAGAGAGTGTTGCTGCAAATACTCCAGCAGTTATTAAAAATGGAACCGCTGAGATATCGGCAATCACAAGAGATTCACCATCGAGATTCGAAAGCACACTCGCTTCCCTCGCCCCGCCCATTAATAATGCCAAACTAAAATAAATAGCTCCCGTAAATACAATCGATAGCAAAGTACCAGCGGGAATCGCTTTTGATGGATCACGAAGATCCCCTGACATATTCGCACCCGCCATGATTCCGGTTACCGCAGGAAAGAACAAAGCAAACATAGTAAAGATTGATTCTTTTGGCGGATCCGAAAATCGACTGGCCCAGTTACCATGAAAGACCTCGGTATCAAAGTCAGGAATCGCCCCGGCGTAAAACGAACCAAGTGAGGCCAGCAAAATTGCCAGAATGAAATACTGTAATCGGATCGTCCACCCGGCGCCTCGAAACACACACCCGAAAACAAAAACATTACAAATAGTTGCGATTAGTAAACTGGATTGACCGGGCAAAACCGACGCCACCACCGCTTCCGAAAAACCAATCACATACATCGCGACGGAAATCGCCTGCGCTACAAAAAAGACTAAGCCAATCGCTCCGCCAAACTCGGCACCGAGACTTCGACTAATCAAAAAATAGGCGCCACCACCTTTGACTTCCGTGTTGGTGACAATTGCCGACAAAGAAAGCGTCGTCAAAAGCGTAATCAGTGTGGCTGCACCAATGATCATTAACGTATCAAAGACACCGGCGCGCCCAACGACATAGCCGAACCTTAGGAACATAATTACGCCCAGAATCGTCAATGTGCAAGGCGTAAAGACGCCACCGAACATTCCAAAACCAGGCTTAAAATTGTTTAGCTTGTCGTTAACGAAACTAATTCCTGAGAAAACTGATACACCGCAACAACCAAACGCTTCATCAACGGACTGCTACATCCATCCCAAAAGGATTCCTAGCTACTAAAAAATGACCATGTAATCACGAGACCGGAATCACGGAAACAATGACCAGCGCCCGCTTTGTTCATCCTAACAGATTTAATTTCTGGACAACAACCAAGCGAACTCTCAAAACAGCGACTCCCGGAATTTCAACCCGTTTTTCAATTATGTTTTGCGACTCTATCGGACTTATCAGCTTAAAGAGATTAATATCTAATATTCCCCCAACCGACTCAAACGCCGCCCCGTCTTCCTCAAACTCCTATTACACTTGCCGCTTCATGCAGATCCTCAATAGCCTCGTGCCGATTTTTTCTGTCATTCTGCTGGGTGTCATCCTGCGGCGTCGAAACTTTCTCACCCACGAAACCACGCAAGCGTTCAACCGATTCGCTTACTTCGTAGCACTGCCAGTATTTTTATTCCATAAAATCGGGACGGCTCCCACCGGCGACGGCCTCGCTAACCGCTATATGATCACCTTACTTGGAGCGACACTTGCGACCGTTTGCCTCAGCTGGATCGTCATCCAAATTGGCAAAATCAACCGAAATGCTCGAGGTACGTTTATACAAGCGGGGTTTCGAGGAAACCTTGCGTTTATTGGACTCCCGTTAGTCATCTTCACTACACACGATTTACCAGCGACTCAACAACTGAAACTAGAGTCAGCAGTCCTTATTGCCCTTCCTCCGGTCGTAATTTTTTACAATGTCGCCTCCGTTACCGTCC
>WTFU01000004.1 GCA_011523945.1 Mariniblastus sp.
GAGAAGACTAGAGGTGTTACGCCCCTGCGATTTCTTATTTGTCGCAAATGCTAATTGTTGCGTTCGATAAGGCTTTTACGCATTCACTGCCTTTGCCCTAACCACATACCGACCTGTGTCGACGACATGAATCAAAAAAGAATCCGCTTTACACGGAATCGGGAGATCGACTCACCAAGCCAGATTGATCGGTTCAATGCTGTTCTCGGTGATTTTGATGAATTTGTTGACGAATACCAGCGTGATTTGGCCGAGCAAGCAATCATTTGGGCGTTAGCAAAACTTGCCGGCCACGAACGGGCAGACGATATTGCCGGTTCATATTTCCTTGCTATGGTCGACATTATGTACTCCGCTACGACCCAGGCACAGCGTATTTATTCTCAAGACGAGTGCAGCCAACTGCGATCCGATTCTGCTGAGCGACACTCGGCCTTGATGCCGCAGATTGGAAAAATCATACAAAAGTCTTGTCAGCAGCTTGCAAGCTTAGAAGAGGAGAATCTCTGTAGGACAATAGGCGATGCTCTTCACAAAGTGCGTACTTCATTCATTGACACTGCTCCCCCTGAACAAATGCTTGAAATGATCGTGCAATGTTCAGAAGCCTGTTGCGTTCTGGATGGGGTAGAGTCAGGTAAGATTTCTAGAGTAGAAGCAAATAAGCAACTCGTGCGACTCTATGAAGCTACAGCGAGAACCATCCAAATAGTCATGGACCGTGTGAAAACAGGAGAGCTCATTGTGGTCAATGGAAAAATCGTCGAACCTTAGGTTGTCATTTTTTTATGCATGGATGCCATCACACGCGAGTCGCACGCTGGCGATACCAAAGCACACACAACGAGAATGTACGTTGCGATCGATTGGCATAGAAATCTGTTGAAACGGCAGGCTAGAAAAATCTGGAAAACAGTATCAAATGCGGGCAAGCGACCAGTTCAATTCCTATGTGCTACACTTGCAGCGTGGATTTTTTGGACGAATCCCTCTTAAGCCGAGAGAAACCCGTGTTTGAACAAGTTACGCCAGAGCAATTGAGCCTCGTTAAAAACACCCACCGCGGGGGCAGCGAAGCGAGGATCGCTGAAAACATTGAAGCGGCATGCATCGCTCTGGGTATCCAAATAGCCCCGGAGCAGGCTCGAACTTTAGCAAAGCACACGTTGGTAGGACATGTCGATGCATATAACAGTGGAATACCACTCACGGATACAGAAAGAACGATAGCTCTACGGTTGGAAACAATCAAATTAAGGGCATATGTAGAGGAAGACGGTTCAGTATTTACAAGTGAACACTTGGCTGACTGTGAGAGGAGTGTTCGCTTTGGAGAGCGTGGCCTTCACATAGGCCATAAAATCGGTGATGTCGTTGGCTGCGGTTCAATGTTTGCAATACTTTTTGTTTCACTCGCCGGAGTGATTTATCTTTTTGCCTAACGCCAACGCCCAAGTTTTTCCAAATTGCCCTGCTGTGCTGCATCGACAAAAGAAGCCTTTGAGTACTGAAGAACTAAAACAGCGAATGGTAAACGCTGCTAAGTGTGCTCCTGAGCTTCCAGCGGGATGAGTGCTCAAGATGCATTTGTAATGTATAAGGCACGCCACAAATATGACTGATGTTGTTGATGTTCGCACACGCAGTCGAATGATGTCGAAGATCACCGGCAGCAACACCCGGCCAGAAAAGGTTGTGCGCAGTGCTCTGCATCGTCATGGCTTGCGTTTCAGGCTGCACCGTAAGGATCTGCCCGGCAAGCCGGATATTGTGCTGCCAGCATTTGACACTGCTGTCTTTGTGCATGGATGTTTCTGGCATTGCCACGATTGCAAGTACTTTCGACTACCCAAGTCCAATCAGAACTTTTGGCGTAGCAAATTGACTGGAAATCAGAAGCGTGATCAACGCAATATCAAGGATCTCTGTGATTAGAATTGGTATGTTGGCATTGTCTGGGAGTGTTGCATCCGCGATCAAACATCTGAGTCAATCGAAGAATCCATGGAGGGGCTTGTGGCTTGGATGCGACAGTCGAAATACCGCCATCGTATAAAATTAATAGATTCGAAGCAGCTTTTAAATTAGATCTGCAAGCAGTAAGGTTGCGTAACTCAGTAAAACGCGGAATCGTAAACTGGGACGGTGATCTTTTCGTTATAGGATAGAGCTTGATTCGTGCCATGACTGGAAAACGAAACGTCTCCCATCCGTCGGTTTACAAATACCATTTGGATGGATGAAAAAGTATCCGCCCTGCGATTCTTCGAACTGCAGAGATCAGCTTCTCGAAAAGCTTGGTCAGATCGAAGGCATTTCTATTTCCGGCGATGCGATCGAAAAGTGGCCAAGCGTAGATTTAAACAATTTGGCGGAATCAGCGTCAGTCGAACGGTTGATTGGTGTCATGGAGTGGTCATTCCAACTTGTCAAATCAACCGAATTAGCCACGGGAAGCTCATCCAATAAATAAAAGTTGTGTGAGTTTGGTTGCGAGAGTAACTTTGGTTTGTGAAATTCGTTATCTTCAGGCCTTTTTGGGTGTTTTGCAAGCCTTCTGGAGCTTGTGACTGAGGGGTGCTGTGCTGGGTTTTTGCACCACCGCTTGGTGTGTTTGGCATGCTGAACTGACGCTCTCACACGTGGGTTACCTAGAGGGGTGTGTAACTTTATTGGATAATCTATTCGTGATGCAATAGTTGCAGCACCGGAAATATCATACAGTCAATACTTTTACTTGTCGTTGTTATGCAGCAGTTCTTGAATCCTCTGAGCATTTTGGACGTTGATGGTAAAGATCGCGGTAAGCTGCGAAACGCACTCAAACGTAAACTGCTTGAATTTGATCTGGACGATGGAGTTCTGCACGTAGAGTTCGGGCGCGACGAACGGCCACCCACCCTGTCACAAGGGAGCCGCGAGTACGATGACGATGGGCGGGATATTACACGGAGTCGATGTGCTCGAAAGCAAGAAATCTCGATTCGCAAAGCAGACTTTTCTGATTGGGCAAATGCAATATTAGATAACAGCCAATTGTTAGCTAATTTTCAGCGCCTGCTTCAATGGCCGGAACTGGAATGGTTTTTAGTTTGTCGCAATGATGCATTGTTTAGGAAAAATCACGGGAAGCATCACAGGGTTCTTCTGAAAGAACCTGAGTTTCTGCAATTTGTTTCTTCAAGGTTTGCTTATCAATACGGGCTAGAACTTGAAGAACGCATGGCGGAAGCACGCCCAGATATCCTCGCCATTGAACGATTGTGCAGATTCACACCTATCGTTTTAAATCATGATTTTGACAACACATACGCGCCCATACGACGACTTTTGAAATGCAAAATTGATGCTGTGGAGTCGGAAATAGAGGAATTGAATTCAGGAGGACCCAAAGGCAATCGCGATTATTACCGGAACTTCTTGCTCTATCTTGTTTGGCCTCGACAAATTAATGCGTTACCGTCGTTTCTTGATGGTGATCTCAACAATTTGGCACGGCAATTAACCCAACTTGCCATCGTCGTCTACAATGCCACGGGAAATGCGGCTGACGCGCTTTATATCTCGCAAAGGGCAAAGCAACTCAGGACAAGTGGTCGCGACAAGTTGTATGTGTATGAAACGCATGAGGAGTTGTCGGATCGTTGGCAAGAGGCTGAATTGCACGAGTTGCATGAGAGGGAACTAAAGGACTGGGAGCGGATTTTAACCTCTATTAAGGATTTAATTGAAACGTTAAAAGGCGGACTTCACTCTCTAGCGAAAACCAACATTCCGGTTTCGAAATCCCAGATTTCAGCACTCAATAATTTGCCATTTATCTTTGATGATGTTCGAAACAGTTTGTGTTGGGGATTGACACTCCTTGCTTGTCAGAATATCGCCGATGCAACGGATGTCAATTTTGGATTGAGGCTATTGGACATCGCGTCGGAAATTTCCGTAACAGACAACGATGCTTACGAAGCTTTGCAGGATCGAAGAAAGACTCTGGAAGGAATCAAAGATGATATAAGTAAACAGGAACAACAATTCTTGCTGAGTACAAGTGAATTGCTCAAGGGAATCCAAGAAAGGATCAGGATCAACGGCATCCGTTCTGTCAATACTGACAAGATTTCATCCGTTCTTACGGAATTGTTTTGCCATAAACACATCCGGAACCTTGCGAAAAGTGAGAATCGCAATGCGGTAACCACGCTTGTCAAGCAATATATTTATGTGCTTCAGTATTTGCCTCCCGATGTTGCCCTGACGCACTACAATCGACTTGCCCCCCTGCGGGATGACAAGGTGAGAGAGGAATTTCTCAATTCTTTTCATGCACAAACAATGGAGCGAAAAAATAAAGCAGATGGTTGTTTTGTTGCCACTGCGTGCTACGGAAACAAGTCCTGTGATGAAGTGACTGTGTTTCGAAGCTTCCGGGACCAAACATTAAGTAACTCCTTGCCCGGACGCTGTTTTATTCATCTCTACTATACTTTTTCGCCATCAATTGCAGCCAAATTGAAACGAAGGCCAAAGCTTAGCGCATTCATACGCATCACGATTCTCGATCCACTTTATAAAACTTTACGCGGGGGAACCAACCGTGACTTTAAATAGGCCTCGGAATACATCAAGCGGCGTTGGACGGACTTCGACGGGAAACGGAAGAAGTGAAGGTATCACTCCTGAGCAGATTGCCGCAATCAACGACTTGTTTGCGGTACACGCAAAGCTTGGATTGCTCGACCAAAAAACCACGATTCACCATAACCTGAAAGGTATTCAAAGGTTCCTTGAAGGAATTCCAGGCTCTACGGACAAGCTCGAATGGTATGCCCCCGACGGAGAGGATTACGACATTACGCGAACGGACTGCGAGGCAAAGATTGTTGGATGCGAGTTCGAAGATGGCGAACTGAAAGATCTGGTGATTAGCAAAGTGCACAAACCCATCATTCGCCGGCGTACTGCTGAAGGCAAAACCAGAATACTGCAACCCGCATTGGTCGAAGTAACAAAACGAACTGAGAATATTGAAAAGGAGGCAAGCAATGAGCCAACGAAAGACGATTGACTTTGGTATTGATTTAGGAACAACTAACTCAGCCATTGCGAAGTTTAACAAGGGCGAAGTGGAGGTTTTCTCCAACCCCAAGGATTATGGCCGCAGTACACTCCCTTCGGTTGTTGGTTTTCGAAAGACCTCCATTTTCGTAGGAACGAAAGCGAAGGAATACGCTGTCAAAGATCCGGGCAATGTAAAATCCTTATTCAAACGAAAAATGGGAACTACTGAAACTTTGCAGGTTCCCGCCATCAAGAAGTCATTGACCCCGATCGAACTGTCGTCGCTCGTGGTGAAGGAACTAAAGAATTTTGTTCACACCGGCGAGATTGTTGATTCTGTGATAATCACAATCCCAAGTGCCTTCAACACGCAACAATCTCAAGCGACTATGCAAGCCGGTTTAGAAGCGGGCATTAAAGAGGTTGTCCTGCTGCAGGAGCCGATAGCCGCGAGTTTGGCATATGCAAACTCAACTGGTGGTGATGATTTACCGAATGGATATTGGATTGTCTATGATCTAGGAGGTGGTACTTTCGATGTCGCCCTATTGCGATCTGAAGATGGCGATGTGCGTGTTGTTGATCATGAGGGAGACAATTATCTGGGTGGGGCAGACTTTGATGATTTGATCGTGCAAAAACTCTTTGTTCCCGCTATTGAATCGGAGGGCACATTTGATGATTTGAAGGGTTCTCTCGTGCAAGCTTCGGGTTCACGAAACGGTGACTACGAAACTTTGCTTGTCAAGGCGGAGCAAGTAAAAATTAATCTGTCTACAGCCACTTCCACCGAAATTGACATCTTTGGAATTACTGATGATGAAGATGAGGATCTAGACTTTGAATTAACCGTAACACGGAGTGAGTTCGAATCTCTTATTCAAGAAACTGTCGATCTGACTTCAAAGTTGCTGAAACAGCTACTGGTTCAAAATAATCTGCAGCCATCGGATGTTAATTTTGCTTTGATGGTGGGTGGGTCCACTTTCATACCCTACGTGCGTCAGCGTATTTCCGAGGTTTTGCAAGTCGAGGTGAAACATTCGGTGGATCCTACTACCGCGATTGCGATTGGGGCCGCCTATTATGCTGGCTCTAAGCAGGCGAGCGAAAATGCCGACAGCAATTCTTCCACGAAGGAAAAAGCAGCTCTATCTTGGAAGTTGGTGTACGAGAAAGCGACTCGTGACGAAAGCTCTCCGATTTTGATTAAAGTACTCGACGGATACGAAAAGGGATTCTCCTGCAGGATTTTTCGAGAGGATGGTGGGTTCGACTCAGGCTGGGTTGAACTCAAGCAAAAAATGGACTTTGATCTGCCGATCGGTGCCAGAACTTACAATGTTTTTAAAATAGAGGTGCAAGATTCCACTGGTGACCAAGTGGCTGTCAACGAAGGCGAGGTGCATATAAACAGCGGCGTTACTGTTGCGGGGCAACCGTTGCCAGACGACATCTCACTGGAGGTTGATGATCTCGATACAGGTCTAACAAAACTACAGCCTCTGTTCAGGAAGAATACTATTCTTCCTGTAAGCACTTCAATTCGCCGACCGGTAACAAAGTCAATCGCTGCCGGAGAACTTGACGGATTCCGTTTTCGCATTGTGGAGGGGCCTTCAGAGAATCCGGTTGCTGCGAATAATACGGTAGGCTATTGGGAATTAGCGGGGAAGGAACTGGCCAAGGACGTACTGAAAGGCTCAGACATCGATTTGGAGATTGAGATCGACGAAAGTCGCATAATTACGATTCGAGCGTATCTTGCCATGTCAGATCAAAGTTTTGAGAAGTCTTTCAGTTTAACAATGGTCGATCTGAAACCGAGCGTTCTGATTGAGGACGCTGAGGCATTTAATACGACACTGGCAAAAGAGTTAGAGAATCACACAGACTCGATAGAGTTTCGTGCGATCGAGAAGCGTGCTTCAGAGCTTCAATGGGAGATAGGTCAATTGACTGATGATGATGTGCGTGACGAGAAGCAAAAGCTTGCCAACGAGTTAGGATCTTTGGTATCTGATTTTCATGCCGCAACGAAAGAGGGGACGGTTATCAAGGCAAAGCGAGAATACCATGAACGAAAGCAAGCTTGTCAAGAAATCGTGCAGGAGCATGGGACAGAACAGGAACACAAATTTTTACGCGAAATATTGGCCGAGGAAGAGGGAGTTCTGAATTCACAGAGCCTTTCGCTTATCACGCAGGCCACTGAGTCTCTGACTAACTTGTACTATGAAATCGTGTGGAGGACACCAGGCTTCCTGAGATCGTACTGCGAATTTTTGAAGAATTCCCGAGATGAATTCGTTGATCAAATCCAAGGTCAAGCACTGCTCAAAGCTACTGAGGATGCGGTTGATGATGAGGACTGGGACCGAACCGCAGCACTGATAGGGAAGTTGATTGATTTGCTACCCTCAGACAAGCAGGCCGACGCCGAAAGGATTGTAGGGTTTTAAATGAAGTCAGTAGATTTTAGTCGATTGGTATTCCGGGGTGCTGTCCTCATGTCTGCCTGTGATGGAGACATTGCAGATAGTGAGCTGGCCGAACTCGAGGCCGAATCTTCTCGCTCAAGTTTGCTCGATGGTCTGGACATCGCTGAGGAATTTCAGCGTGCCAAGGTAGATATCGATGCATCGGTTGACGTTGCGATTGAGAGATTTCTTAACGATGTTAAACGCATCGGCCTGAATATTCAGCAACAGACGAACCTAGTCCGCTTGCTAGTTCGTATTGCCCGTGCGGATGGCAAAATTGAAGTGCAGGAACGTGTGTTTTTGTTATCGTTAATAGAAACTCTTCAGGGGCCAGCGTCAGATGATGAACTAGGAGCATTCGCTGGTTTAGTGGGACCCGTTTTTCGCCCTACATCTGTAGATGGCCTACCAT
>WTFU01000151.1 GCA_011523945.1 Mariniblastus sp.
CTCAAAGACAATTTCGATTACCCGCGACTCGGCTGGAATTGCCGGTTCGGGAAAAACTAAAAATCTGGAACGATTCGATGGTGGGGAAACCAGCCCTGCAGCGCAGGCCTCCGATTCGGCAAAGCGAACCCGAAACTTGAGTCGAGCCGACAGTCCAGAAATGTTGACTTCGTCGCAAAAATCAACCAAACGACGATCCTCTGGAAAAAATGTCCAGCCAACAAATATTTTAATGGCGGACACAACGGCTCCTGCAAAGCTGGCGGGAGGAAAAACTATGGGTGATAAAACCACGGAATCTTCGGCCGCTTCAGTCGATTCAGCAGCCACGAAATCCCGCGACAATCAATCTGCAGCCAAAGGTACCAGCATGATTGATCTGGGTCCGACCAAGGTAGTTTCAGAACGAAAATCTGAGCGCCGGTCCGGCGGTGGCCAAACGGAAATTTCAGAACTTAATCCAGAATCTACCCGCCGGTCAAAACAACGCTCCAACTTTCAACCGTCACTCGTAGCTGACACGGTCGCCGCAGTCTCCGCTCCCTCAAACGCACCGCCTGCTCCTCCTTCAACTGAAGCTCTCGACAATTCCGATGAATTGACCGTTGACTCGCGATCGATTGCGGAATCAACCTCCGGATCCGAAAAATGGGCCGCAGCCGATTCGGGGGAAATCGCCGACGCGGGCACCACGAGTATTTCAAATCAGTTATCTGACTCGCGCCAAAAAGCAAGCCAAGACACCGAGGAGGCAAGTCCAAGGGATGACGACGAACAACTCAAAAACCAACGGGGCAACCAGCGAACTCGACTCGCTCAGGCGCCGACGATCCGTTCATTAGCTGGGGCAGGCGAGGGAGCCTCGCAAACAAAATCAGTAAACCCAACGACAACAAAAGGCAGCACCGATTCTCTCGATGCTCAGAAAACTCGAGTTGAAAAACAAACCGCGGGCAGTAGCAGCGGCGGATTGAATGCCCCGACTGAAACTGCCTTAACACCACCAGCGGCCTCGGCGAATTCCATCTCATCCGCTCTGTCTCGCATGAGCGAATCTGGAAAACTTGGCAAAACTCCAGCGTCGAATAGCGGAGTCGCATCCGCGGCGAGAACGAAGCAAAGCTCGGGGTCACGCACGGGGCCAATCGCGCCTTCAATTAATGCAACCGTGAAATTTGATTCAGTAAATTCACAAGACGGAGACAAAAAATCTCCAACCAATTCCAACGCTGGTGGCGATGCCATGGCAAAAATTGAGCGATCCGAAGTTTCAGATAATTCAAGCCTTGCCTTTGAAGTCAAAGCCCCCGAAGGATCGGCTGGACTTGGACTTCGACCTGCGGATTCGGCAGGCATCATGGAACGCCCAGCCTCAACCGACAGCCCGCAATTACAGCCAACACCGCAAACCCGCTTTCGAAGTAAAACCGCCGGCGGCACACCTGCCCTCAATCCCGATGCAGTTCTCGCCCAGGAGGCTTTTCAAAACCGGACACCCAACGGCATGTCCAGCTCTGGCGAACCAACGACGGAGGCTTCGATTCAGCTTGGACTTGAATTCTTAGCCCGTTACCAGACGCAACAGGGAAACTGGACGCTCGGTGGATTTGATTCTGGCTCGCGTCAAAAAATCATGCAACTGGAAAGCGATACCGCGGCAACTGGACTCGCCGTGCTCGCATTTCAAGGCGCTGGTTTTAATCATCGAGAATTTAAGTACGCGACTCAGATTGATCGAGCTATTCAGTGGCTACTTGATAACCAATCCGAAAATGGCGGGCTATACGTTCCGAGTAATTTGAAATCAAACAATGCGTGCCGGCTGTATAGTCACGGGATTGCTACCCTGGCGCTTACGGAAGCTTACGGAATGACACAGGATGAACGGCTGAAAATTCCAGTTCAAAAAGCACTGGACTACATTCAGGCAACCCAGGATCCACGCCGCGGAGGCTGGCGGTACTTTGACCAACCGGGAAACCTTACCTCCGACACCTCCGTTTCGGGATGGATGATGATGGCGCTTCAAAGTGGACGACTGGCCGGACTGGATGTGGATCCCGAAACCTTTCGATCGATTGACGATTGGCTTGAAGTGGCTGCTGCACCTGATAATCCGTCGATCTATCGGTATGATCCATTTGCCATTAATTCAAAAGGTATTTCTCGAATACAGGGGCGTAAGGCAACGCCTTCGATGACATCGGTTGGTTTACTAATGCGGATCTATACCGGCTGGGATAAAAACGATCCGCGGTTACTGGCAGGTGCAGATTATCTTTTGCAATCCCAGCTTCCAGGAGACACGAGCCCTCAGGTCAGAGATACTTATTACTGGTATTACGCCACACAGGTTTTAAAGTTCGTCGACGGGCAGCGATGGAACCAATGGAATAATCTCCTGCGGCCCATGCTCATTCGATCTCAGGAAAAATCCGGAGATCTCGCTGGCAGCTGGAACCCTTACCGTCCTGTTCCCGATCGCTGGGGCGGTTTCGGCGGGCGACTGTATGTCACAACCATGAATTTACTTTCGCTTGAGGTTCGTCATCGAATGCTACCTCTTTACCAGACAAACAAGTAAATGCTCTTGTTTGTCGCTCGCATCGCATGGCATTTTTTTGCGAGGCAATGCAACAAACAGTTCCCCACCGTTCCATTGAATTTGTTAAAATTCATCAACAGCCTAACCCTTTAATTGTTGATTGGTTTTCCATGAATCTAAACCTTGCTCACTGCCGTTTGCCGTTTTCGATCCATCAACTCGCGCTCGGATTAATGCTAATCATTACCGTTGGAAACGCGAACTGGGTTATGGGACAGACCGACAAAGTTCATGAATCTGAAAACGCCATTGGACAATTTGCTATTCATCCGGAACTGGATGTCGAACTGTTTGCCTCGGAACCAATGATGGCGAATCCTACCAACATCGACATTGACCACCTCGGTCGTGTTTGGGTTTGCGAAGTTATTAATTATCGGCAATTTCGAAATGGCGACTCCAAACCCCGTGAGGAGGGTGACCGGATTCTCATCTTAGAAGACACCGATGGCGACGCAAAAGCGGACAGCCAAACAGTGTTCTATCAGGGACGTGATATTGATTCGGTCCATGGCATATGTATTCTTGGAGATCGCGTTTTGGTATCCGCGAACGACTCGGTTTTTTACCTGATCGACTCTGATGGTGATTCGAAAGCCGATCGCAAAGAGGTTCTCTTCACGGGAATCGGAGGAACACAACACGATCATGGGATCCATGCATTTGTATTCGGACCCGACGGGAAACTGTATTTCAATTTTGGCAACAGTGGTCGTCAGATTAAGGACAAAGACGGAAAGCAAATCATCGATAAAGCAGGCAATCCAGTGATTGCCAACAGCCGCCCTTACAATCAGGGAATGATTTTTCGGTGCAATCTCGACGGCTCGGATTTTGAAACATTGGCTTGGAATTTCCGTAACAACTGGGAAGTCTGCATCGACTCTTTTGGATCACTCTGGCAATCCGACAACGACGATGATGGCAACCGCGCTACACGAATTAACTTTGTGATGCCATTTGGAAACTATGGTTACACGGATCAAAAAACGGGAGCGGGTTGGCGAACGCAAAGAACCGGCATGCACCCGGACGTTCCAACGCGGCACTGGTATCAAAACGACCCTGGGATCATTCCCAATCTATTGATCACCGGCGCTGGCTCGCCAACCGGGATTTGCGTTTACGAAGGCGACTCGCTTCCTCAGGTTTTTCAAAACCAAATGATCCACTGCGACGCTGGCCCAAACATCGTTCGCGCATATCCGGTCGAAGTTTCCGGCGCAGGCTACACCGCTTCCATCGTCAATATGATTGATGGCGCTGAGAAAAATCGCTGGTTCCGTCCGTCGGATGTGTGCGTGGCGCCTGACGGTTCCTTAATCGTTGCCGACTGGTACGATCCGGGCGTGGGAGGTCATCGTATGCAAGATATTCAGCGAGGTCGCTTATTCCGCGTTACCGCGAAGAACGCTGGAGGGAAATACAAGTCGCCTGCGGTCGATTTTTCCACTCCAGAATTATCCGCTCAAGCTTTGTGCAGTCCAAACTTAGCGACCCGCTACCTCGCCTGGAAGGCATTACAGGATTTTGGTAACCGGTCAGTTACTGCCCTTGAAACTTTATGGAGTCAAGACAATCCTCGCTACCGCGCCCGTGCTTTGTGGGCCTTGGGAAACCTCGACATTCCTAAAATGCAAAAACTCAAATACATCGAATCGGGGTTAAGCGACTCTAATGTCGATTTGCAAATTACAGCGATCCGCTTAGCGGTATTACTGCAAGGTCAGATAGCCTTTTCCGATATTTGTGACAACATTAACTTCAAAAATGCCAGCCCTGCAATGTTGCGAGCAGTCCTAATTGGGATGCGTCAATGGATGCTCGATCCGTCGCCTCAAGAAGCCGAACGATTAGTTGAAACCTGGGCAACCATCGCATCAATGTACCGCTCTTCCGACCGGTGGTTTCTGGAAGCGCTCGGGATTGCCGCAGAAAACCACTGGGATGTCTGCCTCTCCAAATGGCGAGCCAATTCATCAGGAGACCCAATGGCTTCCCAAGAAATGAGAGATGTTTTGTGGCGGTCCCGCGGCAAAACCACCATGGCAGAACTGGGAGAGATTATTAAACACCCGTCTACCTCTGCCGATCAAGCCAAACGTTATTTCCGAGCAATTGACTTTTTGAATTCGGATGACAAATCAAGTGTTCTTGCCGAAATCGCGTTCGGTGATGTCGACCACGAAAATGAAAAATCGAACGTTGTTTTGATCGAGTCAGCGAATCGCTTAACCCTAGATTCCCTTGACGAGAACCAAGTGAAAAAATTAAATCAATTCATTGAAAAAAAACGAGGAACGCCCGATTTCATCTCTCTCATTAGACGTTTTTCAGTCAAACAGTTTTATGCAGATGTATTAAAAATAAGTGCCGATTCCTCCAATCCTCAATTGGCGGCCGATGCCATGAAATTGCTGTTAGATAAGAAACAAGACACACGTGTTAAAGATCTAATCCTCCACTCACCACCTGAAATTCAGCGAAACCTCTGTGATGCGTTGGCAAACTCAAGAACCAAAGCAGGAGAAACCATTCTTACCGGAATTGCAAAACAGCGATTCTTTGACTTGTCATTGAGAAATTATGCGATTAGAAAAATGGGGGAAAGTCAATCCGGGGCGCAAACAGTGCTCGCCTGGATAACGAAAAAAGAGAAGATTGACCCGGGAACCCTTCCTGCCATTCAAGCCACTCTCCACAGTGCTCGCTGGAAGGACATCCGTCAAAAGGCCAATGAACTATTTCCAATTGCAGCCACTAAAAACAGCAAACCACTTCCCTCGATGGATCAGCTAAGCAATCGTAAGGGCGATGCCGCAAGAGGCCAGCTTGTGTTTGAGAACGCCGGCACCTGCGCGAAGTGCCATATCGTTAATGGCAAGGGAATTGAGGTCGGCCCCGATCTTTCTGAGATTGGAAATAAATTATCCAAACTTGCCCTGTATGAATCTATCTTGTTCCCCTCCGCTGGAATCAGCCACAACTACGAGAACTGGATGATTCAAAAATCAGACGGTCGCAGTATTACGGGAGTCCTCCTCGGAGAAACCGACTCGGAAATTCAGATCAAAGATGACAAAGGGATCCAACACAACATTCCAGTGGAGGAAGTTGACGCCCGGAAACGGCAACAAATTTCGCTGATGCCTGCCGACCTCCACAAAGAATTAACCACGGATGAATTGGTTGATTTGGTGGAATACTTATCCACGCTTAAGAAGAGAAAATCTAATTGATTCGCATTAACTTTCCGTATTTTTCGCAGGCAGCAGACGGAAAAACCACTCGGGTGAACCGTGCCGCAGCTGGTCAACAATCACTGCGACAATAATAATTCCACCGATAATTATATGGGTGTATGTATTTAGAATGGAAAGCTGAGCGCAACCGCTGCGGATCGCCGTAATGATCAATGCCCCCATGAGTGTCCCCAGTATTGAACCTCGTCCACCGCTGAGACTGCCCCCTCCAAGGACGACTGCAGCAATTATTTCAAGCTCTTTACCCATGCCATCGGAGGGATTTCCGTTCTTTACGTTGGCGTAATACATCAACCCTCCAAGAGCAACAAAAACTCCAGCAAGCGTATAAACAGTAATGATCGTAAAGGGTACATTGACGCCGCATAAACGTGCCGTCGACTCACTTGACCCAATCGCAAATACATTGCGACCAAAGACCGTGTATCGCAATAACAAAACGACGGCGATCGCAAGAATCAGCGTGAGCAAAACACTATTGGGGACATTCGGAAGAAACCCAAAATTGAGGTAACGCTCTGAATTGGAACCGGTATAGCAAAAGTCACTCAGCCATCCCGGAATATTCTTTTCGTCTGCATAAACGGTTGACTCTCTTGAAATGATTTGGCCAACGCCAAGAAAAATTGTCATCGTTCCAAGGGTCACGATAAACGGCACAACTTTCGTCAAACTTATCAAACCTCCATTGACTAATCCGCACAGACAACCGGTCAACAAGGTCAAGCCGACAGCCTGAAGCACGACCCAGAAAAATCCGGGTTCGCCCGAAGCAACCGCGGCATACTTGAATTGGGTTGCAAGAACCGTACCGCATAACGTGAGCGCAGTCCCGGCCGACAAGTCAATTCCCGCGGCAATGATAATCATCGTCATCCCTAACGCCGGCACGGCAATCAGCGCGGCAGAATTCATCATCACACGAAAGTTTCTCGGAGAAAGATAGTTACCCGAACTCCATCGCTGATCAGCAACTGCGAACAACATTAAAATGAAAGCCAGCGCAAAAATTGGCCCAAGCTGAGATTGGAAAATAGTCTTTAAAATTCTTCGGAAATTCATCTAAGTTTGAGGCTCGCTCTATTTCTATCGCCAATGAAAATGATCACTTCCATCGCTTGTGTTTGAATTGATTGTCTTAACCAATTGCCACTCTCATGACTTCTTCTTCTGTCCAGTCCAACGTATCTCTGACATCCCGCAATTCTCCTCGTGCCATTACACCAATGCGATCACACACTGCCAACAACTCGGGGAGATAAGAACTGACAAAAATAATGGTCTTGCCAGTCGCAGCCAATTCGCCAAGCATTCGATAAACCTCTGCTTTGGTTCCAACGTCAATTCCTTTGGTCGGCTCATCCATTAAGAGAATGTCTGCCTGTTGGTGAAGGATTCTCGCGATTGCAACTTTTTGCTGGTTTCCACCCGACAACTCGGACACCGCCTGGCCGCTTGACTTGCACTTCACTTGCACTCGATTAAGTAACTTTTCAGCAGTTTGCTTTCTTCGGTTTAAGTTGAGTACACCCAGGGTTGTGTAGTCTGCGAGTCGGCTGAGCGTGAGATTGTCAATGATTGAGAGATTCTGCGCCAAACCTTCGTTCTTTCGGTCCTCTGAAATAATTCCAAAACCGGCTTTGATGCGTTCGCCAATTGACGAACGGACAGATTCTCCATTTACCGATACACTTCCGGTCAATAGATGATCCAAACCAAAAACCGTGCGGATCAACTCTGTGCGCCCAGCCCCAACAAGGCCGGCAATTCCAAAAATCTCCCCTCGCCGAAGCTCAATGTTGATTTTTTTGGGATATGGGAAACCGGTCAATTCCTGAATCTTTACCCATGGCTCGCCGGGGCAGTGGGGGACGGTTGGGAATAGATTTTCAACATCTCTTCCGACCATCATCGAAACGATCGTATCGTCTTCGACGTCTTCCAATTTTCCTTCGCCGACATTTTCTCCGTCGCGCAATACTGCATAACGATCCGCCACCTCTCGAACCTCCTCGAGAAAATGGCTGATGTAAACCATTCCTATTTGACGCTTTTTCAGGTCATTAATAATTGAAAACAGACGAGCGACATCTTTTTGAGGAAGCGAACTGGTCGGTTCATCAAACAAAATGATTCGTGCCTCAGCAACCAAAGCTCGGGCGATCTCAATCATCTGTTGCGTTGCAATGGACTGCTCACCCACGATTGCCATCGGGCTTATTCCATCAAGGCCAACCGTTCTGAGCGCGTCCAGTACTTTCGATCGCTGGCGATTCCGAATCAACAGGCCGCCACCCGTTCCGCGATGGCCAAGCAGCAGGTTGTCCTCGACACTTAACTCCGGAGCCAGATTCAACTCTTGATAAATCATCGCCACACCGGACTGCCTCGTATCGGACGGGCCAGAAGGGCGGAAAGGACGGTCGCCAATCGACATTTGACCGGAATCCGCCCGATGAGCTCCGCTCAAAATTTTCAAGAGCGTACTCTTTCCGGCTCCATTCTCTCCGATCAATGCCAGAACTTCACCCGAACGAACTTTTAAATCGACACCCCTCAGTGCTTTTGTCGGCCCGAACGTTTTACAAATTTCATTGACTTCGAGAATAGACTGACCTCTCATCACGTCCTGCCTCTCGCGTGCAATCATGTCAAAAGTCAATTCAGTTAAATGAATTAGACCAGCCCAAATGCGCCGGCCAAATTCAAACGATTATTCAAAGATCGCAGGCGTCAACAGTTCTTTAATCTGTTTGTCATCCATATTATCGGGCGTCGCGACATACTCTCCGGTCGAAGTAAATGGCTCTGCCGTCTTACCCTGAATATGATCGACGAGTGTCAGAACACTTCGGTATCCCATTTCAACCGGATCTTGCAGCACAATTCCCGCGCAAGATCCGTTCTTCAACCCTTCAATCAACGCATCGCTGGGATCAAATGCAATAAATTTTACTTTGCCATCAAGCCCCGCATTCTTTAAGGCTTCCAGGGTACCGTTTGCATTGGGCTCACAAACAGCGAAAATACCGGCAAGATCATCGCCAAATAATTGCAACAATTGATCCACTTTTTCTTTCGAAGAAGTCGCGTTATCTCCACCTCTCTGGTCAGAAGAAACGACTTTGATTTTTGGAAATTCTTTCAGACCCTCCAAAAAACCGTTCTCTCGCTGTTCGGTACTTTCACTACCGGCAAGGTAACGAAGGAGAATTACATTTCCCTTTTCATTGATCGCCTTTGCCATTTCAGCCGCTGCTAATTGACCGCCTTTAAAGTTATCCGTAGCAACGTAACCGGCAATTTTCGGCCCTTCATCAAGGCCACTGTCGAAAATTACGACCGGAATATTCTCATCAATCGACTCTTCCACCGCATCGACGAGTCCACCTTTTTGGTTTGGAGCTAAGACAATTCCATCGACTCCCAGCGTGATCATATTTTTGACAACCTCTATCTGACTCCCCGTGTCACTTTCAACCACCGGTCCGCGCCAAACAATTTCGACATTCCCAAGTTCTTTTGCCGCCTTCTCCGCACCAAAATGGACTGACTTCCAAAATTCGTGACTTGTGCCTTTGGGAATCACCGCTAACTTAAGCGGTTTGCCGTCATAAGGCGCTGCCGGTTTCTCACCGGAACCACAACCAATGACAACCAAAAGAATTACCGTGACAATCGACAAAAACAAATTTCGTGACATGATGACGTCTTACAAAAGATGGAATAGGGAACGCTAACTTCGAATACGCGTTGGCTCATTCTATCACTGAATTTATCCTTTCGAAAGCAAGAACTTTCGTCGCCACATTTGCGTGTATAATTTGGTTTGTTGCAAAATTCAATTTTTGACTCGCACCCTACAGAGAGTACTTTTCCTTGAAATCCCCCCGCATTGCGATCACGATGGGCGACCCTGCCGGCGTTGGACCAGAACTTTGCCTGCAACTCTTGTCGACAACGTCTGTACTTACGGAATGCCACCCCGTTGTTTTTGGCGACCTGAACGCCATCCAAAAAACAGCCGCACATATGGGAATTAGCTTTCCCGAATGCGCCATTGTTCAGGGCAATCTCGCTAACCAGCAAACGGATGGTCCCGCAACGTTCATCGACCTCGCGAGTGACGTGGGAGCCGACTTAGTCGCCGGGCATATCAGCGCCCAAACAGGCAGAGCCTCTTTTCAATTTATCGAATCCGCCATTGCATCGGCGATTTCCGGAGACACGGACGCAGTCGTCACAGGGCCTATCCACAAAGAAGCCTGGCGAATGGCGGGAATTGAGTACCCCGGCCACACCGAACTATTTGCCGACCGGGCAAGATCCGATCGTTTCTGCATGATGATGACAGCTCCCACTTTCAGCTGCAGTCTCGTAACGACTCATGTGGGCTATCATGAAGTTCCCCATTTGATGACCACCGATAGAATTCACGAGGTAATTTCACTGACGGACGAGGCGCTGACGCGGATACTCGGCCGCCAGCCAAAACTAATCGCGTTGGGGCTAAATCCGCACGCTGGAGAAGGGGGGCTGTTCGGGGCGAACGAAGAAGAAAATATCATTCTTCCCGCAGTTACCCGCGCTACTAATGAAGGCATTCATATTGCCGGCCCTATCCCTCCAGACACCGCGTTCCTCCCGTGGAAACGCGAAGAGACGGATGGCTACATCTGCATGTATCACGATCAGGGATTAATACCCTTCAAGGCCTTAAACTTTGACACGGGTGTCAATATTACTCTTGGCCTTCCCCTCATTCGCACCAGCGTCGACCATGGCACCGCCCTCGACATCGCTTGGCAAGGAAAGGCCGATATTTCAAGCTTAATATCAGCAGTAACCCTCGCCGTAAAATTATCAATCTAAAAATACCAATAATTCAGGGGCGGAAACGAATAGATCACCATCAACCTTTTCAAACTACCTTCTCAACAATTTGCGAGTAAAGTGTTAACATGGTGACAACTGAATTTTTAAGGCCAACATTAGCAATTTTTAGGGAACCAATCATGGGTTCAGCGAACCATCCCGTTCGAGACGTATTAAAAGAGATCTTTGACAACTCTTCCATTAACGCCGAGCAGGTAAAGCACTTGGAAGATTTCGTTCGCCAAGATTGGGTGATTGATAAAACCGAAGTGGAACAATTGCTGAGAGTCAACCATTCACTCAACCAGAACGATGAGAACTGCCCTGAATGGTCTGCCTTTTTTGTTACGTCGATTTCTCGATTGATCATCTTTGATATGAATTCACCTGGCGAGGTCGATGTAGAAGAAGGGGACTGGATGGCTTCAATGCTCGATAAATATTCGATCGGCAATAAGTCCGAAAAACAGTTACTGCTAGAAATTCAAAAACTAGCTTCGAGCATTCAGGGAAAACTGGGCGAGCGAATTCAACCCAATTAAAAACGAGCAGTTTCACTCGTAATAGCACGGACAGTTTGGTCGCCCCCGCGTAAGTCAATTCGAGTTAGCCACCCAAATCAAACGACGCGGGGACGATAAACTCCCACCTCAGTAGCCACACCTGTTAAACCGACGTCCCAGGATTTGGCATCGATCTCATCGAGCTTTTGCAACTCGAATGCGAAGCCGATCATTGCAGTGCCGCTGGAAAGATGAAAATGTTCATTTTCCGGATTCAGAAACTCAAACGTACGATCGTAGAATCCACCGCCAACTCCAATTCGATTGCATTCTGCGTCAAATGCCACCAACGGTGTAATGACCAACTCAAGTGATGTAGCAGGCACAATCGCGTTTTCAGACGGCAGGGGCTCTTCAATCCCAAACCGATTGAGCCTCAACTGGATATCCGGAAACCACTCGATGAACAGCAATGGCTCAGTCTTTCCTTGCATCAAAGGGACGAAGACCTGTTTTCCATCTTCAATTGCTTGATTCATCACGCATCTTGGATCAGCCTCACCGTCAAACGCAAGAAACCCGGCAATGCGCCGAGACGCTTGATATTCCTTTGTCTCAAAAAGGTGAGCGGCAATTTGCTCATTCCACTGCATTCGGAGAGGATCGGCTACCGATCTACGAGCGGTACGTATTGAATTCCGAAGTTCCTTGAGGTTGGGGGAGGTCTCCATTCTAAAATCACTCGATTCGAGTCAACATAAGAAGACGGAACTCGATCGATTCCTTACCGGGCATCTCCACCGTCCGTAACTCAATGCGACCGACTCCTTGATCTAACTCAATCACTCCCATGTCGAGAGCTTTAAAATCTTTGACCAATGACTCGCCCCGAGTTGAACGATCGTTTTCAGCACCGAGGGCAGGGGGGTCGTTTGCCTCATTGACCTCTTGATTAATCTGATGGCCGCCCATAGATAATTGCAATTCAACGCCTACATTTTCTTTCGCTAAGCAGTAATAAACTTCCGCACGAAACTTTCCAGATTTCATAACCTCGACCGGCCACGAGATCGTATCCTCTCGACTCACCCAGTTACCAAAATAAGAACAATTAGGGAACTTGTTGGATCGCTTAATCGCGCCGGTAACCTCGGCGTCTCTCGCTGGCAACTGGGTTGCTGACATACTCGGATGCCCAACCGGAAACACCCGCTGCTCTTCCACTAACTCGGTCAGCACTGTCGACTTCCAATTGTCTACTGCGGCCTGCAACTCCTGTTTTATTTTTGGACGATCAGTGACGGGCGTTTGCTGGCCTGGGTCTTGCATGATGTCATACAACACGCCTTTGTTATCCAGCCGGTACTGTTGGGTTCTGACACTGACTTTTCCTTTCCACGCGTTAAAAAAATATCGCGGACTTCGTTTTACTTTGGCGCCTCGCAATTCCAGATCAAACGAAATTCCATCTAATGGATGATCTTGTTGTTCATTCAGAGGAATCCGGCATAGAGCAGTTAACGTGGGCCACAAATCGATCGCGCCGGTTACTAGATTTACTTTGTTACCTGCAGGAATCACTCCCGGCCAGCGAACGAATAAAGGCGTGCGTACTCCGCCTTCGTCGGTCGATCCTTTTCTACCTTTGAAGCCGGCGTTGTAACGCGGACCGTTAGGACCATTATCACAAAAGTACAGAACAATTGTGTTATCCGCTAATTTTAGCTCATCCAATTTCTCTAAAACCCGGCCAACGTTGTAATCAATATTTTCACACATCGCTAAAGCCGCACGAGCGTGATCCATGCCTTTGCCTTTCTTGACGGCCCCAGAATTTGGCATCTGAGTTAGCTGCTTTTCTTTAAACTTATTCCAGTATTTATCAGGCACCTGCATTGGCGAATGCGGAGTGTTGTAAGGAAGATAGATGAAAAAAGGTTTCTTCTGATGGTTCTCGATAAATTCAATCGCATGATCCGTAAAGTCATCGATGATAAATCCTTTGCCTCGCACAATTTGTCCGTTGTGATCGAGGACCGGATCGAAATAATTTCCCCAGTGACCACTGCAGAATCCATAGTACTCGTCGAATCCGCGAGAATTCGGATGATACGGAGCCTGCATTCCGTTGTGCCATTTCCCAAAGGCTGCGGTCTTGTACCCCGCCGCTTGGAATGCCTGGGCGATCGTCGATTCATCAAGATCCAGTCGTTCGCCACCGGCTCCCGTTGAAAAAACACCCCCGCGTGGATGATATCGGCCGGTGAGAAATTCTGCCCGTGTAGGAGAACAGACTGGACAGACAAAAAACTGCTCAACAAATGCGCCATCACGCGCCAGTCCGTCAATATTGGGAGTGGCCAAGTCTCGATTTCCGGTGTAGCTGAAATCACCGTAGCCCTGATCATCCGAAAGAAAAACAATTACATTGGGACGATCCTCAAGATTCGCTTCTGAGTCTGCCATACCAACGGATGGTAGACTGAAGATCCCCGCGGCCCACGAAAAAAGAAAAGACAAAGAGAAAATCTGAAAATACATATTCGCGTTACTCGTGTTTTGAGTGTTTGTTTAAAATCAACCCTTTAGTTCGCTTGCTGAATTGGCTGAAGAGCAGGGTCACCAATCACCACATACAAAAGACGGTTTTGCGGTAGCCGTTTATTGTTTATTTGACCCTTCTGAATCAAGAATTTACCCGGTTTAAAATCACCTAACTCAATGAGTGCATTGATTAGTTGCTGGTAACCAGCACCGACGGTTTGTCCTGCCACCCATGACTCTAATACAGGATACAAATGCGGAAAGCCACTGCTCAATCGTTGGTGGCCAAACGCAACGACCGCACCATTATCAATGGCACGCAAAATAAACGCATCTCGCGGTTGAACTTCATAACCTCCCGGAGCCTGACGCATCGCTGGCAGGTCTGACGTTACCGGCGACGCCGAAAAGCACGATCCCGATAGAAGGATTTTTCCCGACATATCTGTGGGTAGACCGTCTACATCGAGGCTGCAAGACATGCCGGGAATTCCGTGCCCATGCATGACCACAAGGTTGGAATCTCGTAACGATTTTGTAGCGTCAGGGGGCATTGTTTGAATAAATTTTTTCCTGGATTTAACTTTTAGATTCCAGACTTGCTCTCCCGGCAATCTTGGAGCTGCATCTGCCTGAGCACCATAAATCGCAACAATCGGAACTGCAATTCCAGATTCTTTAAAATGGGATTTCAACATTGCTGATTTTTGAAGCGACCGGGTTTCCGTTGAATTTTGCACTTGGCTAATCGCAAACGGCCGTAATTCTTTCGAGCGAATTGAGGAGTAGTGGATGGATTGGTCAATCAAATTCTTAAATGCTGGAAAGTCTGAAGCCAAAAGAAAACCGGGCTGGCAATCGAGTTCAACGTCCGAATCGAGAGAACTCAATAATTCCCATGCCCCCAAAACGGTATTCTCTCGAAATGTCTCCAAGCGAGGAGCGATCGCTACCCATTTCACTTTTCGCTGCCGCAACTCCCCTCGCAAACGCTCAAGCTCAGACTCCGATTCACCCATTCGCGCAAGATCTTCCACCTGTATCAAATCCCCCCCGTGATGATCAGCCAACTGATTCAGCGATTCAAGGTAATTGGAATCCGTGTGATCGGTGAGTACCACATAGGCTTCACCGGCGATCTCATGAAGTTTCGTCCGAAGAATATATTCTGAATTCGAACTCAACTGTCGTGTCGGCGGATGATCTCGGTCCACGCGGAGTAGTGAAGCGATGCTGGGGATCTTAAAACTTTGAGGTGATACTGGTCTTGGCAAACTCGATGGCTTACTCATGCGACTACCATCGGCTGCAATTCCAAATTTTGCTCGAAATTGAATCACATCTTCTTTCGAAACCGAACCGTCACTATCAGTATCCCAGCGATTGTATTGCCGGGCGTAACGACTGCCTGCAACCTCTGACGCAGCAAGTAGACCGTTCTGATCAAAATCGTATTGCTTCATCAGCTCGTCGACATGCGGAATCGATTGTTGAGCATCGCAAGCCGAACCTGCCGCTACAAAAGCGACCAAACCAATTACAAATATTCTCATTATTAACTTTCAAAAGAAGCGTTCTCACTTCAAGGCTATCGTTTCCGGATCGAGAAAGCCAGAGACTTTTAACCAACTGGCGAGCTGATGGTGCCACTTTGAAACAGGTAGTTCAGATTCCTGGATCCCGTAACCGTGTCCCCCTTTGGAATACCCGTGAAATTCCGCGGGAACGCCGTGCTCTTTTAGCTTTGCAAACAACAGCGCAGATTGAGCGCCCCGAAATTTATCATCCCAGGTCACCGCCATAAAAGCAGGAGGCGTTTGAGTTGTCACTTTGACCAGCGAACCTAATTCAGGCTTAGCATCCGAATACCCATCACCAAGATAGGCCGCGTAAATTGGACAAATAAAATCCGGCCGCGCACTTAAAGAATCTGCTTCATCCACCTGCTCGTAGCATGGCGTATCGTATTGAACACCAGCCATAACGGTCAGGTGACCACCTGCCGAAAAACCAAGCACTCCGATTCGATCGCTGGCGATTTTAAATTTGTCTGCATCCCGACGCACGACACGGATCGCCCGCTGTACATCCTGCATTGGCTCCCAGTGGATTTTGTCTGGTATCCGTCGTGGCACTCGATATTTAAGAATGAACGCTGTCACTCCAATGGAATTAAACCACTCGGCCAATTGAACACCCTCGTGTTGCCACGCCAAGACTTGATAAGCACCGCCAGGACAAATTACGACACCACAGCCAGTCGCTATTTCGGGATCAGCAGGATACACAGTTAGCGTAGGTGTATCGCAATAAAGCACATGGCCACGCGGATGTACTTTCTCTTTTTCTTTCAGCGCCTTCACCTTCGCGGGTGGTAAGACAACCGATCCTGCTGGGAGCCCTGTTGGCCAAATCTCAATCGATGGTCGATCCTGAGCAGACAGGAAGTTACTACCAGACAACAAAACAAAAACGGTTCCCACCACAGCACATAGTCTCAAATTCATTTTCAAAGCTCATCAGGGTTTGCAAAAAAAATAACTCCACGGCCTTCTCGGATTCTCGCCACCGCTATGTGGTGTCACCGCGTACAGTCAACGGACGATACGAAACTCCAAGTTTACAAGTCACTTGTTCAATTCGCAAAACTATCCCATGAATTTCAAGACCATCCCAGAATATTTCCGAAGGGTGGTCTGATTTGCAATCGTCAAAGCGGCGGTTTCATGGTATTGGGCTAATGGCAGCGGACTCAAATCCACAGTTGGTTGTCTACCTGAACAAACGCTAGCTATAGCTGATTTTTCCAGCACGATTTCTCTACCTCGAAAACCACTAATCAAGGTTCAGTGGTTTAACTTATAGAGATTTGCGCTATTGCTCTGCCGGTAGATACAAACCAAGCTGTATCTTTCCGCCTCGATAGGAAGACCTAGATTTGCTAGACTCGTCGGTCGGGGGCTGCGCCCTCAAAGTGCGAATGGTGAAAGTCGGTGGCAGTCACCCAAGTTGAGTGAGCGTTCTAGAGAGCAATGGCGGTCCGGCATGTAAAAAGCAGACTAGATCGATCGCTGAAGTGGGACGATTTCAGTTGGCGGCTTTGCTCGTCCCGGATCACTCACATTACCCTGATCAAAGCTTCAAAAACGGTAAATTTCTAATTTGTTTTTAACCACAACAGTTGGATTTTTGAATTAGTTGACGTAGGTTTCAACTGATAACAGGGTTAAAAAAAAGCAACTACGTCAAGCGGGAATGTAGGAACTAAAAACAATGGAATATCGATCTGCTCAACGTAACGAACATTAAATAACATTGAAAGGCACTGAATAAAACCCAAATGGCCGATATTGCCCCTAAAACAGGATTCCAAGGACTCATTGAAAACTGGCAGAGCGATGTTATCGCGGCTTTAAGCGTCGCTTTGATCGCTCTTCCTCTTTCTTTGGGCATCGCACTTGCAGCCGGGGCACCCGCAATGGCTGGAATTATCTCCGCCGTGGTTGGCGGCGTGGTCACCACGTTTTATCGAGGCGGACACATCGCGGTAAATGGTCCAGCCAAGGGCGTGATCGCTGTCATCCTTGCCGGCATTGCCATGATGGACGATGGTTCAGGCCAAGCCTTCAACTACGTGTTGGCGGCGATTGTTGTTTCCGGTGCGCTTCAAGTCGTTATGGGGATGCTGAAACTGGGTCGTTTCGCAGACCTCTTTCATTCTTCAGTGATTCATGGACTGCTTGCGGCCATTGGAATCATCATTTTTGCAAAACAAATTCATGTGGCGATGGGGACCTACTCAAAAAGCCCGAATATCGTTCAAAACCTTATCGATGCAGTGCTGATGGTGCCTCAAGCCAACCCGTTTGTGGTGATAATCTCGTTAGCCGGTTTTGCTTTAATGATGTTTCACTCCAAAATTAGCTATAAGTTTTTTCATATTCTTCCAACGCCGATGTGGGTGATCGCTCTTTCGATTCCATTCGCCTACATGTTTGACTTTTTTCAAGACCACGATATGTCGCTGTTCGGGGAGGATTATCACGTTGGGCCAAAATTGTTGCTGGATATTCCTGACAACGTAATGGCGTCCATCATGCATCCAAATTTTGGCATGATCAATACTTCAGCGTTTTGGATTACGGTCTTTTCAATCCTGTTAATCAGTACGATCGAATCGCTGGCCATTGCCAAAGCGATTGACAAAATTGATCCTTACAAGAGGAAGACAGATCTCAACAAAGATCTTACCGGAATTGGCCTCAGCACAATGGCTGCCGGTTTCCTCGGCGGCTTGCCGATTATTGCAGTCATCATTCGAAGTACGGTCAACGTACACAATGGTGCAAAAACAAAATGGTCTAACATGTATCAAGGCTTGATATTGCTGTTGCTTATCGTCGTACTTGGGCCAATTATGCAACAGGTGCCGCTCTGTGCCTTTGCGATTCTACTGGTACACACCGGATTTAAATTGGCATCGCCAGCGGTATTTAAACAGGTATTAAGTCACGGAATTGAACAGTTGATCTTCTTTGTCGGAACCTTGATTCTGACCTTATACACTAACTTATTGGTTGGATTGTTTGGGGGCCTCCTTTTGGCATTAATTTCCCAATTGCTAATCGCGAAGGTTTCCGTTCCGCGCTTCTTCAACTTGATCTTGAGAGGAGGTTCCAACCTAATGCTTAAGCCTGACGGCAGCTACGACCTAAAGGTAAGAGGGATTTCGAACTTTCTCAGTATCTTAAGTCTCGACAAATTGTTGGAGCAAATACCCGGCGGTGCAAAAGTAACGATTGATCTTTCCGAATCGCGTTTGGTTGGTTTTACAGTGATGGAACATCTTTACGACTTTCAGAAGCTGCACCAGAACACGGGCGGCGAAGCAGAAATCTGCGGTCTGGATTCGCATACTTCCACGAACAATCACAAATTTGCTCTGAGATTTAAGACCGACACTAACGAACCCTTAAATCCGCGCCAAAAAATGTTGAAAGAGATGGCGGAAAGCTATGGTTGGAATTTTCAAGTCGAACCGCTCGAGGATTTCGATTATTTCCAATCGTTTTATTTCTTTAAGACACGTCCTATCGAGGCGGAGAGCAATTGCATATCCGACCAAGACAAAGACATGCACCTTGAGTTGATTGATGTCACCTTCGAAGAAGGCGCGGATATATTTCCAGACGAACACCAAACGACAGTAGGCCTCCTCAAGATGCCATTTCCTATTCCAAAGTTTACAATTGAAAAAAAGGGTTTCTTTGATCGGTTCTTGCATCTTTCGGAACACAAGGATATCGACCACGTTGTTTATAACGACTTCCCCAAAGATTTTGTGGTCAAGGTAGAAAACAGAAAGGCGATGGACGAATTCTTGACCGAAAAATTCAAGGGGCTGATCGAAATCAGCGGCTTGAACCACATCGAGAGCAACGGCGAAGCGCTTTTGATTTTTAACAATAATTTCAAGTTGGCTCAATTGCTGGATTACGTAAAGATGATCCAATTCGCAGACAACCTGAAGAAGATCATCAATGAATAGCCATGGCTGACTATCTATGTGGTTCAAGTCGCTGAATGATTCTGGCCCGGCTTCAACAACTTTTCAGAATTGCGTTTGGCTAAGGCGGGTGCGGCGAAGGGGCAAACCCAATTCTTCTCACAGCTGACGAGACATATTTGAACGTATCGCGTTTCGGGTCCAAATCAAGATAGATGGTCTTATCTTTTTACTTCCTGCGATTTTGCCTTGTAGTTCGATACAAAACAAGCTGCATCGTGCCGCCTCGATAGCCAGGCCTAAATTTGCTAAACTTAGCCGAGCTTCATTCACACCCTCACAGTGCGAATGTTGAAAGTCGGTGGCGGGCAGCTACTCGTCATCGACGCTTTAATAGGTATGACAAAGCCAAAACTCGTCAATACCTTATAAAAACCTACAAAAAGCCCCGATAGCTCAGCTGGATAGAGCAATTGACTTCTAATCAATAGGTCGCAGGTTCGAATCCTGCTCGGGGTGCTTTCTCAGGTCGGCTATTTTCGTTCCCCTGCGCTCATCTGCTTTCTAGGGCTTCAAGCTTTACAGGTGATCGCGACCCGAATCGGTCGTAAATCCGAATGTATCCAGTTTCATTCGCACCGGAGCTCGATGCGCAGTGCATTTTGAGACGGTCTAATTGATTGCGAACGCAATATCAGCTATTCGTGCTTTTCTCCAATATTAGGCTCCTCAAAAAAATAGTCGAGATAGTTTAGCTGCAAGCGGCTTTTTTGTGCCGAATCACGCTCAAAGCAGGCATCGACCTCACCCTTTAGCCGCAGCAAGTTCTCTTGATTGAGCAATGGGTCATTTGACTTCCTTCTCCATTGGTTAAGCCGCGTCTGCAATTCACTTAATTGCTCTGCATAATTTGAATCCTCTGACAGGTTTCGGAATTCGTAGGGATCTTCTTCCAGGTCGTACAACTCGAATTCTGGCGGTGCTTGCATGCGACGATAAGCCGCTCGAATGTGATTCGGCGCACCTTCAATGATCTCAGGCAGTCCCTTGAAGAATCTGTTGAGTGTGAATGCATAGCCCGGGTTGGTTGTTTCGGGCATTAAGTTGTGGATCAGTTTGAATCGCTCATTGCGAATGGTGCGCTGAGGGTAATAGTTGTGCGCTGAGTGAAGATGAAACTCCGTGAACAAGTACGTTCGCCAATCCGTTTGTTCGTTCCGGAGCAACGGCACTAATGATCGCCCCGGCAGGTCGGCAACGGGCGTTGCATTGGCGGCCTCGAGCAACGTTGGCATCAAGTCAAGCGTCGAAACCAGTTCATTACGAACCTGCTCAGGTTGTAATTCACCAGGCCACTGAATCATCATCGGTATCCGAACACCACCTTCGTAAGACGTACGTTTACCGCGAAGCATGTCTGCGCCATGATCGCCAATGTAGACGACAAGTGTGTTCTCAGCTTTTCCCGATTTTCTGAGTGCGTCTAGCAAATCACCAATCTTCGAATCGAGGCGACTCATGCAGTTGTAGTAATCTGCCGTATTCTCGCGAAGCTGCGGCGCGTCGAGGCCGAAGTAGGCCAGCGGTTTGACGTCTTTGCCTGTCAGCGGATTTTCCGGCAGTCCTTTTACCTGTTTAATAAATGGCCGGTGCGCATCCGGATAGTTTACGCTGAGAAAGAACGGCTGGTCACCTGCCGCAAAAAACTCCGCGGCATGTTTGGCGTAGTCCCCGAGTTTCTTGCGATTAAAATTCGAGGACGTTGCTTTTTTTATATCAAACGGAAACGCTGAGGCCGGATTCACATGCAGCTTGCCGACGATGCCTGTGCGATAACCGGCTTGCTTTAGGCTACGAACCATATTCGGCGTATCTTCCCGATACATCTGAAACTTCCACGTCGCCAGGCCGATTTGCCCGTTCTGATGCGGATACAAACCGGTCAGAAATGCCGCGCGCGACTGGCTACAACCAGCCTGAGGAACGTAAGCATTGTGAAACCGAACACCCTTGGCAGCAAAATCATCGAGCACTGGTGTTTGGACATAAGGGTCGCCGTAACAACCAAGCTCAGGGCCATTGTCTTCAGAAACTATCAACAGAATGTTGGGCTGCGTTTTCTCGTTAAAAGTGTCGCCGCTCTGCACAACCACATTGGTGTCAATTGAAGCGCTTACAATCGTGCTAGGCTCACCGACCTCAAAAAATGACGCGTTCCCCTCAAGTAAGCTGAGAGGAAGTAATGTGAAACCAAAAACGGATAAATACTTTAGGATACGGGGTGCCATTTTATATTTTCCCTTGTGATTTCATTTCATTGGCGAGCTGGCGTTGATATGCGGCATGAGCCTGGGTGTCTTCGCGAGCCATCTCGCTGTAGTAGATGAATCCGAGTGCGCGACGTGAGCGAGTCGTTGATCGATTTTCATCAGCGCGGTGGATAGTCATCGCGTCATGAATCAGTAAATCGCCGGGCTTTGCCGGAAGCGGGGTTTCCGATTCACGTTCGAGAGCCGTGGGATAACCTACAATACCTTGACTGAAACCGAGTGTCTTCGTCCGCGAGTGCTCGCGCATGCCTTTGCGGTGCGATCCAGGCAGGTACCGGATGCAACCATTCTCTTCATCCACGTCTTCTAGGGCGAACCACATGGTGACGGCCTTACAAGGATCAAGCATGAAGTAATAACCATCCTGATGCGGAGGGGTTGGCTGACCAACTCCCGGCGGCTTATTGAAGTACTGCATGTTTTTAGGTACCACTGGTCCATCCAGTAGAACTTCTGCAACTTCTCGGAATCGGCTACGGGTAAACAGTTCGCGAAACCATAGATCATAGTCTCCCATGTGCTGAATCTGCTTTAGTGTTCCCGCGTTGTTTTTGTCTTCGTAAAAGACTTGCTCTGGTGGTAACTGCGGCACGACCTCACCAATGAATCGATCCACGTTTGAAAGCAGTTCCTTCAACTCCTCGCCGCTGAAAAACTGCGGCAGGGCCACATAGCCATCGGTCTCAAACGCCTTTAACAGTTCGGTATTGGATTTTGATTTCATCATTCCGTCTTCTCCGCAAGCGCGGGTAATGCAGATCGCCAACCGCGTTCTAGCATTTCGGCAAGTCCCTGAACCGTTGTCGAGTGCTTAGCTTCAGCTGCGAGATTATAAGACTCATCAGGATCGAAACGGTGATCGTAGAGTTCGTGGGCCACCACCTCCTTCGACTTCCAATCCCGCCATTCAACGTATCGATAACGATCCGTTCGCAAAGCATACCCCATTACCGCACCGTGTCCCCGATGGCGACTGCCGCTGCGGGCGCGTGGATACTGGCTAAATACGGCACGCTTCCAGGCTTGCTCCGGATTCTTCAGCAATGGCTTGAGGCTGATCCCTTCCACTCCTTGCGGCGACTCGAGACCACAGATATCTGCCAAGGTCGGATAGACATCGACAAACTCGACGAGTGCATCAGATTTCGCACCGGGCCGTTGTTGCCCCGGAACCGAAATAATCAAGGGCGCACGCGTAGCCAGCTCGTAATTGTTGGCCTTAGTCCAAAGGCCCTGTTCACCAAGATGGAACCCATGATCCCCCCACACAATAACGACTGTATTCTCGGCGAGCTTCAACGTTGTAAGCTCATCCAGCAATCGACCGACCAAGGCATCGACATAACTGACACAGGCGTAGTACCCGTGCCTCAACTCACGAACCTTGTCAATCGATAACGGACCGTCTTTGGGAATGTCAGTGTAGCCTTCCAATTCTTTCCAACTGCGTGTTGCCAGTTCGGGAGCATTGTCCGGATGTTGGCCTACCGCTGGAAGCGAGATCTCATCGCGGTTGTACAAATCCCAATATTTCTGTGGAGCACAAAAAGGCAGGTGCGGTTTACGAAAGCCAACGGCCAAAAAAAACGGCCGATCACTCTGCTCCAACTTGCCCAGTGTTTGCAGCGCTGCATCGCAGACGATGCCATCGAGATAGGTGCTGTCCGGCACGTCCGCGGCTTCGGCTGCCGAACGCTTGAGCCCTTCACCTTGAAGATTATCTTGAAGCGCGTATCGTACTTGAGGATCGCCGACAGAATCGTATTCCGGTTCGAAGGACCACGACGGTGGATCTTTCGATGGCTTCCCGCCACCATGATAAATTTTACCAAGGCTCTGGGTCTGATAACCGTGGTTCTTGAAATGCTGTGGTAACGTTACCACATCAGGTAACGCTTCCCGAAAGTGTGTCTTTAGATCCCAAACACGAATCGTGTCCGGTCGACGACCGGTCATCAGTGAAAGCCGCGAAGGACTACAAACCGCTTGCTGGCAATACGCCCGATGAAAGACCGTACCACGGCGAGCTAATCGGTCTATATTCGGCGTGATGGCGACGTCATCTCCGTAACAACCCAGCGCCGGCCGCAGATCATCAATGGCGATGAACAGCACGTTGGGTCGCTCCAGTGAATCGTCGCCTTTAATGGATAACGGATTCCACAGGAAGAAGGTAACAAAAGCAATCAAAGAGACGGCTTGAATTCTCATAGCAATGCTTTCCTAATCGTGTTGCCGATATGCTTGTGCCCCCAGCCTGTGACGTTAATTCTTCGCTCGACCGCTTGCAAGTCCGGCGACGTCATTTGGGAGGTTCTTAAACTGATTTAAGAAAGCAATCAATGCTTTGCTCCCTCGTATTGTGGATTCGCTTTGACTGGATCAGCCCCGACGCTTTCGCGCCAGGCTTTTAGCTTGGCATGTAGCGTGGCAACTTTAGCGGGCTCACTGGCCGACAGATCGTTTGTCTCGCCAATATCGACAGCGAGGTTGTAGAGCGAAAGCTCACCCGTTTCAAAGGCTTCAATTAGTTTCCAGTCGCCAGCTCGAATCACACCACTCGGGAAGCTTTCTGGATGCTGATTGTAATGCGGGTAGTGCCAGTAAATCGCCTCTCGTTCCAGGCTGCCGCTGCCAGTCAGAATTGGCACAAGGTTCTTACCATCGACATGTTGATACGGTCGTAAATTATTTCCTGTCGCCGCCAGAATCGTCGGATAAATGTCCGTACTGATCACCGGTTCGTCGGACAGCGTACCTGCCTTAATATGGTTTGGCCACTTGATAAGAAATGGGACTCGGATACCGCCTTCGTAATTGGATCCTTTATTTGCTCTCAGCGGAGAATTGTCCGTCGCCCGGGCGAACCCGCCGTTGTCGCTGGTAAAAACAACGAGTGTCCGCTCTTCAAGTTCCAAGTCACGCAATGTCTTCATCACTCGTCCAACACTATCGTCGATGCTCTCAACCATCGCGGCGTAGGCTGGCTTGCCTTGCCGCTTACTTTTTGGAATCTTTTCGTAGCGACTAACTTTATCTGGCTTACCCTGCAAAGGGGTGTGAACGGCGTAGTGAGAGAGCATTAGGAAAAACGGCTTATCAGCGCTATCACGAATAAACGCCTCCGCTTCTTCAGCCAGTCGATCAACGAGATAATCACCTTTCTTGCCCGACAGGGGAGATTCCTTTTGCAACGTTTTGCCAGTCGTTGGAATTCGCCAACTTCCTTCAAACGGATAGAAGTAGCTGCCGGGAGCACCGTAGTCGCGCCCCGCGATGTTAATGTCGAAGCCTTGGTGTTCGGGGTAATAATAAGTTTCCGTGCCAAGATGCCACTTACCCATAAAGGCCGTTCGGTAGCCCGCTTCGCGCATCGCCTCAGCGATGGTCACTTCTTCCAACGGCAAATTGGAGAGGTAGCGAGCCTCTCGGAGTTTGTTTTTTTTGGCGTCCCAACGTCCTGAAGGTAGCCACTGAGTCAGCAGCAGTCGTGCGGGGTACTTACCCGATAAGATCGCGGCTCGCGTAGGCGAACAAACATTGCACGCAGCATAACCGTTGCTAAACCGCATCCCCTCAACTGACAAACGGTCAATATTTGGCGTCTGGTAATACTCACTGCCGTAACAGCCAAGATCTTTCCAACCGAGATCATCTACCAGAATCAAGATGACGTTGGTTTTTGTATCGTCAGCCACACAGAGATTACCGACAGGCAAAAAACAGATGAAAAAAAGAGCAATTAGCATTTTGTTAATACGGCTCATCTTTTCCCTCCGTAAGTTACTTTGCCGGTCTTTTTGTTTTTCCATTGGTAAGCCTCGGCATTAAAACGATAGTCTCCCTTACTCGGGCGCGTTGCGGCATAGGATGTCGGCAGAGCGCGTTTCAGCTTCGCTACGACCGTTGGATGATCGGCAACGATGTTGTACCACTCATCAGGATCGGATCGCAGGTTGTAGAGCTCTTCGCCGCGTTCACCCTCCGCATACTGAATGTATCGCCAATATTTTGTACGCACGGATGTGTTGCCTTTCATAAAGTCAATGATCGCCGGATGTTCCCATGAAGAATCCGGAGTGTGAAGCAGCGAAGTCACATCGAAACCATCGAGTCCTTCGGGAATGGGCAAGCCACATAAATTCGTCAACGTGGGAAACAGACAGGTTAGATCAATTGGCTGATCGCAACGAGACTTTGGCCTGGTTTTCCCGGGTGCAACGAAAATGAACGGTACGTGCGTCGAGCGCTCCCACAGTGTATTCTTGGCGAAATGATCCTTTTCGCCGAAATGATATCCATGATCGGACCAAAATACGACAATGGTATTATCGCGGTAAGCGCTCTTATCAAATGCTTCCAACAGCCTACCGATAAGCGCATCGGCATGGGCGATGCTGCAAAGATAAGACTGGACACAATGCTTCAAACCGCCATGCTTTTCAATCATCCGAAGGTCATTACGACGATCTTCAGCCATCATTCGGCCGCCCTCTGGAATATCATCTAGATCGTCGGCTTTATTTACCGGTAACGTTACGCGATCAAGTGGCAACTGATCGAAGTACTTCTTCGGCGCGTAGAATGGCAGATGAGGCTGAAACAAACCAACGGCAAGGAAAAACGGCTTATCGTGTTCTCTCGAAAGAAACTCAGCCGCCCATTCGACAGTATGACCATCTCCCATTTCCATGTCATCAACTTCCATTGCTCCCCAGTCCAGCGATCCTTTGGGGTGGCGGGGCATGTCGGTCAAATAGCGCCGCTTGTCACCTTGCTTTTCAAGATAGTCCTTGATTAGCTCGTTATCTCCAATCAAACTGAAGTACTCATGCCACTGGTCAGGTGGATTAAAGCCGGGGGTGTGGTGGTGAACCTTCCCGCCGCCAGCAACGTGATATCCATTTTGCTTAAAATAATGAGGCAACGTTACCATGTCCGGGAAACCTGGTCTCCACCAATGACTATTGCTGTACAACCCCGTCGTTGACGCTCTCTTACCCGTTAGAATCGCAGCACGGCTGGGTGCACATTTGGGACTGGGAGCATGCGCGTTTGTGAATAAAAGTCCGCGATCGGCAAGGGCATCGATGTTCGGCGTCGGCACGCGATCGCTACCAAGACAGCCGACCCAGTCGTTCATGTCATCGACAGAAATGAATAGTACATTAGGACGGGTTCGCTCAACCGTGGTCGCGGAAGTTCGGATTGATTCGTTTGTATTATCACCGGAATCCTCTGCAAACTTACAACTGCCGCACCCGTTTGGCTCGGCCTTTATCCGGTTCACCTCACACGTTTGTAGAGTTGCACTTGATGAAATCAAACTCAGCACGAAGGTCAACAAGACCGCGATGTTGCAGCACATGATTTTTACTTCCCCCGAGAGTTTTTGATTTTGATGAAAAATCGAACTCTCTCTTTGGCTTTGGTGATTCTTAACCGCGACGCGTATTTGCCTCTGATTGTTGAAGATTTCAAATCCTTTGTAAAGTTAGTTTGGGTCCGCAAATCATTCGGAAAACGATATAAAAATAAAGCCCGTACCGCAGACCTAACCGCGTTAAAAATCCTAGGAACCTCCTGCGCGGCAATTTCCTTACCTTCAACGGTGACTGCATTCCATCCCAAGCCCGTTGAACCAATTCGTTTGGGTGTGATCGCTGATTTACATGGCCGGTTAGCCACTGATGGGGATTACGATGTGGCTAACTCATCATCTTTGGTGATGAAAAACCGATCATCCTTCAGGCCGGCATTCATCTTAAATTCAAGAAATCCGCAATAGACAACCGGCACAACGAATAGAGTAATGAGTTCAACCAGCATTCCACCAAACACAGGAATTGCCATGGCGCGAGCAACATCGGCTCCTCGTCCGGAAGCCAACAGCACAGGCAACAGTGCGATCACTGTTGTGAACGAAGTCATCAAACAAGGACGAATACGTTTGAGCCCAGCTTCAACTACTGCATGCCTAATGTCATTGATGCTGTCAAGCCGATGATTCTTCAAAATCTGTTCAAGGTAAGTTGCGATAACAACACCGTCATCAATTGCGATGCCGAACAATGCGATAAATCCAATCCATACCGCTGTGTTCAACTGGACGTCTGCAATAGCAAGAGCTATCATTCCGCCGCCAAAAGCTACAGGAATTCCCGCAAATACGATCATCGAAAGAGGAAGTCGGCGGAACTGCAAATAGATAATAAACAGGTTGAGTAAAAGAACAATCGGAATAATGATCAAGAGTCGCTGATTGGCTTCGATCTGATTTTGAAATGAACCGACCGCTTCCAACTCAAAGTTCCCCTCAGGAAACTTAAGTTCACCAACCGATCGAGCATTATTGAGTGATTCCATAACACGTTCGACCGTTTCCAGTGGCCCCATCCCCTGTCGAGGAGCAAAGGCGACATGAGCCACCAACCTAGCGTCCTCGCTGTTGACGACTGCGGGTCCCCATGTTGTCTTAACGGATGCCAAACGACCTAGCGGAACTTCATTTCCGGTGTTTGTCACCACGGGAATCTTTGAAAGCTCATCGATATCATCACGATAGCTTCGTTGGTAACGCACCTGAATGGCGTAACGCTCACGGCCTTCCACTGTAGTGGTTGCATTTTTGCCACCCAAAGCGGATTCGATAATCTCAGTGACGTCACGAACCGTCATGCCATACCGAGCGGATTCGGTACGATCGACTTCAAATTCGACATACGGCTTTCCAAGAACGATATCAGGGCTAACCGTATCGCTGTTGACCATGGGGTGTTGTTTGATTTTTTCTGCCACTGCTTTAGCTGAACTGGCCAATCCAAGCAGTGAGTCGCCATAAATCCGAATCGCCATGGAAGCCTTGATACCGCTCTGTAGCATTACAACTCGACCTTCAATTGGCTGAAGTTTGTCGGCAATTGTAATTCCGGGCAATGTTGCCAATTCGTTAATTTGATCCCAAATCTTGACCTCTGTCATTCCCTCTCGCCACTGATCACGTGGCTTCAGCATGATGTAGGTCTCGATCATGGCGGCTGGCGCGGGATCAAGTGCTGATTCAACACGACCAATTTTTCCAAGGACATCGGCGACTTCTGGTATTCGCCGAATCATCGCATCCTGGGTCTGCAGTGTTTCTATTGCCTGTGAAAAACTGGCCGCTGGATACAAAGATGGCATGTAAAACCAACTTCCTTCATCAAGGGCGATCCAATCATCCGTTGAGAGCCCAGTGAACATGTGTTTGAAGTCGACGTAATTCTGGGAACCGTTGAAATCCGCCTTCAAATTTCTCAGAGCCCACTGATCAATTGGACTGAGAATTTTAGGCAGCCCAAACCATGCTCCCATTCCGAAAAAGACGATCAGTAACGGAAAGACCAAAAACGTCTTTTTGAACCGAAGAAAAAGACGCAGCGTTGGCTCGTAAAGCAGATTAACGAATCTGGCAACAAAGTTCTCATCTACCGGGCGCAATCGCTCTCGCAGCATTGCAAAAACTAACGCTGCAGCGAATAAACTAATTACACTTACGATCAGGGAGCCACTCAAATCCATTCTGGCTAGGTCATTGATCCACTCAGCAATTTGGGTTGCCCGATTATGCCAGACGAAATTTCCCAACGCCGCAACCAATCCACCAAAGACAATCGATGCAATGGTGGCTTTCCATCGTTTCTCGGTAGGATTTTTAAGCAAAAGTCTTGCCAGTGGAGGCACGAGCATTACGGCTACGATCAAACTGGCGACCAGAGCATAGGTCTTTGTCCACGCAAGCGGTGCGAACATTCGATAATCACGGCCGGTCAAAAAGAAAACGGGAAGAAAGCTGATGACCGTTGTGGATACCGCAGTGATGACTGCAGGAGCGACCTCTCGCGTCATTTCACCAATTCGGTTCAGCCTTCCCTCATCGCCACCCGGCTGGCCTTCACGCTCCCAGTCAGCGACACCTCGGAAAATGTTTTCGGAAATAATGATTGCCATGTCGACCATCGTTCCAATCGCAATGGCAATACCAGCCAGCGACATGATATTCGCTTCGATACCAAACGTATTCATCGCGATAAAGGACATTAACACAGCGATAGGAAGCGTGGTTGCAACCACAAGACTCGCACGAATATGTAATAAAAAAAGAACAATCACGACGATCGTGATACCAATTTGCTGCGCCAGTGATCCGGTGAGCGTCGCGACCGTTTCATCGACCAGTTGCGTTCGATCGTATACACCGTGAATTTTGATACCGCCGAGCTCAGGTTCCAGAGTTTTGATTCGAGACTTAACTCGCTCGATAACTTGCCGCGGATTTTCGCCATACCGCATCACTACCACACCGCCAACCGCCTCGCTTCCGTTCCAGTCGAGTGCACCACGGCGAAAGGCAGGGCCGAGCTGAACTGCAGCAACATCGCGAATCATAATTGGCAGACTGTCCTTCGTAACGACGACCGTTTCTTCAATCTGCTTAATCGTTTCCGCTTTAGTCCTTCCAGCTCCAATGAAACCAATCCCTCGAACCAGATACTCCATTCCCCCGGCTTCGATAGTTTTTGCACCGACGTCAATGTTTGAATTCCGCACCGCCATCAAAACTTGCGAAAGTGTCAAATCGTGAATGCGAAGTTTATTCGGATCAATTTCGATTTGATACTGTTTAACATAGCCTCCGATTGATGCCACTTCTGCAACACCATCAACGCTTTGCAGGGCATATTTAATTACGTAATCCTGTTTGCTACGAACTTGCGCCAAATCCATATTTCGAGGCGGATCTAAAACGTAGTAGTAGATCTGACCAAGGGCGGTGGCATCGGGCGCCAGAACGGGAGTGGTGCCTTCGGGAAGTTGACTACCAATCGCCGAAAGCTGCTCGGAGACACGTGATCTAGCCCAATAAAAATCTACCGCATCTGCAAACGTCACCTGAACGAAACTAAAGCCGAACATGCTCTTACCACGAACCGATTCGGCCCCCGCAACCGACTGCAGTGCAACCGATAATGGATAAGTGATCTGATCTTCAATATCCTTGGGACTACGCCCCGGCCATTCGGTCAGCACGATCACCTGATTTTCGCTAACATTCGGAATAGCGTCGATCGGCACTTCGCGAAACGAATACCAGCCATACGCGGCCGTTGCCAAAGTAACTAAAAGAACCACGAGACGTTCGCGAACGCAAAAGTTGACGATGGGTTTGATCACTTGAGCGGTTCCATTTGTGGAAGTTTCATTGGCGGGATGTCAGTTGAAGACGCATCGCTTTCCAATTTCGACGCTGGCGATTTATTCTTGCCTTCGTGATAGGCCTTTAAAACCTGAAGGTTCCTCTCTGGTTCTTTGAGTAAGCCTTCGCGACAACCTTCGCAGCAAATCATGACCAGAGCCCCGTTTACTTCGACAGGAATCGGGGTTCCCATCCCCTTCGTGCCAAGACGGACTTCGGAAACCGGGCAGATGACCTGGTCTTCCGCAAGCCTTCTATCTTTTGTGGATAGTGGAGCAAAAGACTTTTTAATTTCCGCTAGCTCTTCTTCGGTAAGGGAATCATTTAGATAATCGTCGAGGACTCCATAGTATTTCTCTGGTTCATCGATCAGCTTATTACGACAGGCTTCGCAACAAATCATTACATCACGACGGGGGAGATCAACGCGAATCGGCGCCCCCATTCCAGCCGATCCCAACTTGACTTTCATGACCGGGCAAATGACCTGTTCTTTCGCAAATTGTCGATCTTCAGCATTTAGTATCGATAACGCTTTTTCGATTTCCCTCGCTTCCTCGCTTTCCGCTAGTTTCGCATAGTCCTTCCGAACCGCGCGGTTCGGGTCGATCAGCGAAACTTTTCCCTGAATGTTAAACGTTGAGTCCAGCATGAAAACACCACTGGCAACGACCATTTCACCAGGCTTAATTCCTGACGAAAGCGATATCTTATCGCCCATGAATTCGGCAACTTCTACCGTTCGAAATTCGAAACGACCCGCTTCTGTTTCTACATAAGCGATACAATCTGAGCCATTTATTAACACTGCTTCACGAGGAACAACGACCATTTCCTGATTCGCGAAGTGTTGGGTTTGAATTTTCGCTCGGCCGAAATCTCCGACCCTGATTAATCCAGCTTCATTTGAGACTTCAACACGAACATTAACCGCATTCGTTTTCGGATTAACCATTGGGGCAATAAAGGCAATCGTCCCTTCGAATTTTTGCCCCACCTGTGACTGAATCGTAACATTAACTTTTTGACCAAGCTTCAAGTTACGACTGTCCTCGGGGAACATTTCCAGCATCAGCCAGACTTTGGAAAGATCAGCCAGTCTCATGATTGGCTGGCCTGTTTTGATGTAGTCTCCTTCTTTTACAAGTTTCTCAACACAGGTACCTGAGATAGGAGCGACAATCCGAACGGTGCTGTCCGGCTTACCTCGTTTCTCAATTTCGTCGACCTGCTCCGCAGACAAACCAAATTCAACGAGCCGAAGACGGGTACTTTCATAGAGGCGACGATTTGACGCAATCGTACGTTCATTGGAAGAGGTACTTTCCGCCAACAGTTTCTTCGCGTTCAACAGGCCAACTTGATCTGCGTAGAGATCGGGAGAGTAGAGGATAGCCAGAGGTTCACCTTTTTTTACCTTGGCACCGGTAAAATCGGCGAGCAGGTCATCTATTCTGCCATCGACATAAGCTGAAATCGTTGATTCACTCGTTTCATCGTAAGCAATCTTACCCAGCACCTCAATTTCCGTTGAGACCGGCAAATTAAGGGCAGCAACTGTTTGAATGTTTGCCAGGCGCCGCGCAGTTGGATCAATGGTGACTCCAAAGATATCTTTAGGATCACCCTTTACTTCGATTTCCTGCAGCTCCATTCCACATACAGGGCATCGGCCTGGCGCTTTTACAAAGACACATAACATGGAGCATGCATAAAGCGAATCCTCATTGGCGTCTGTCTTGGTGATGCTGGTTGCCGCATCATTGAACCAATTGAAGTTGCGTTGAGCATAGCCAAACAACCAAGCCAAGGCTAAAACAAACACAATGGCAAGAACAGGCTGTGCAACAAGCTTGAACCAATAGGCTGCAAACCGAACTACAATATTGAATCGACGTCGATTATTGAATGTCGATTCTGATATTTCTTTTGGAGAATTCTCACTCATAAAGAGTCTCGCGATTTAGCTCGACGTGCGCAGATCCTATAAATCAGATCTGGTCGTTAAGCAACGTAAAGTTGATTGAAATGACGTGACCAAGGCACAATTGAAGTACCAAAATACAATTGGGAAAGCGCGCAGCTGCGCTCTCGTCATCTAAATCAACACATAAATCGCGAAAGAAGAACGCAAACTTCGTGAGCCGTCAAAGGAACTGGGCTTGCCGATTCCTTTTGTCGAAATTCGTTGCCAAAACATTTAGTTTCGATTCTGGCAATTGTCTGAACAGCAAGCGCGAGAAGATGTGTTTGCTGGCTTGTAGTATCATTAACAGGAACAAAGGGATTCGGTAACTGATTAACATCTACAGCACCGCACTGACATTGATCGCCACAACTGCATGGAGAATCAGCAATATCTATCGTTGTGTTACAACCAGCCGAATTCCCGGAGCAACACGATTTTTGGGCAAAGCCGAAACATGGCTTCGTAGCGACACAACAACTGGCAGGCGACACTTCCCGAACAGATGAACATTCACAATCTGCTCTCTGCGCAGAGACAGGCGATACCAGCAAAACGAACATAGCCAAATATGTCATTAATTGGCGGGCGAAATTGCGAATTTTCGTGATTGAAGCCACTTAATTCTGCCGCTTTGGCTAACAGGAGGGGAAGGGACAAACAGCATCTATTTCGGATGACTTAGACGATCAAATCTATTCGAAAATATGTCAAGAGGAATAACCGCTGCATTATAGCTTTGCCAAGGTAAAACCAAGCAATTTTCGCCCTAGTTTTCGACTGAAACACCGAAACGTTCTTAATTTGATGCATTTTGCGAATTTTCCAATGCATCTACCATTACGGACATTTCAGCCTGTAAGTTCACCCGATGCCCTTGCTGCGTCGAGTCAAGGCAATTGCTCGATTCCGAAACTGAGTACGGTAAGGGGTTGGGAATTCTGTAGTTGCAATTTACCTGGCCGTGGGGATAGCAATGATAATTTCTTGCACAACCAGCCAACAAAATCAGCGGCAGCAGGTAAATCAATCGTTTTAAAAACACCATGCAGGACCCCCTTTCACATCGGCAGCAATTCAATTCACGTCTTCGATTGTTGGTCCATCATTTTCATTACTAACCTGACAATTCGTTTCAACTGAAGGTTGACCAGCTGTAGCAGATTCTGGCACGTCCCAGTCGCCAATTTGACGTGCTAATGCAGCAAGTGTCTGTTGCAATTCTGTTTCAAGTCGTTTTTCCTGAATTTGATAGCGGAGCAACTGGCGCCAATTATCGATCATTTGTAGAAAATCGACTTTGCCGACCTGATAATCGTCTCTCGATTGAGTAAAGGCCATCTGCTGCCGCGGAATTATGTCATCGCGAAATAAACGAAGCGTCTCTTGCTGACTTTTAATTTTTGCAAATAAATCGGCGACAACCTCCATCGTCTCATCTTTCAAGCGATCGTACTTACGAGCATTGGAAAGTGCCCTCGTTTGAGCTTCGCGAACACCAGCGTCCAGCCGTTTTCGATAGAGGGGTAAATTCATTGCCAGCGTCAACATGAACGCATCATCGCCGTTCGCGACAGGGCTAATCCCCTCACTGGAATTCGAGATCCAGTTAAATCCAAATGTAACATCGGGGTAACTTTGTAATTCAGCAAGGCATTTGGCTTTTCGATCTCGTTTAATTGTTGCCAGCTGTGCATGCAATTCTGGTCGTGACTGAACCGCGAGTTCGTATAACTGCTCGATGTTTTGTACCGTTTGATCCGGCGGCAGGCTATCCATCGCTTCCGGTTTCGTTTCAGGCGATACGTGTAGGAGCCGAGCAAGTCGAGCCTGCGTGCTCTCTTCTTGCTGCTTCAGCTGCACCAATTCTGCATCTATGCGAGCTAACGCCACTTGGATCTGCAGGACATCCTGTTGTGTCACTTCTCGCTTAACGCGATACATTTGGTCAACGATATCTTCAATTCGCTCAAGTTCTTGTTTATCTTTTCCAACAATCGAGATAGCATGTTGAACGAAATAAAGTTGATAGTACGCATTCTTAATCTGCTCAACAACTTTCAGCTCGACGGCTGCCAACTGGGCTCGAGCGGAATTCACCTCCTCTTCGGCCATGCCAGCCTTAGTTGCTAATTTCCCTCGCCATGGGAATTTCTGATTCATCGAAAGGGCGAATTCCTGCTCACCAGCTGCGGTTTGTACCGGCGAAGGAAAAGCCGTCGCATTAAGCATGGGGTCTGGCAAGGAAGCGACTTGAGGTACTCGATTCGCCATTGACTCGACCATCAATCGAACTTCTTGGATCTCTGAATTTTGTTGCAGGCCAACATGGATGTATTCCTCAAGAGAATGCGGGCCACTCAGCGTATGTACAACTGGATTTAGAGCAGCGGACGTGCTGACTGGTTGATTTTGCGAGCTCAAAAAGTCATGCGATAGTTGCCGGTAACGATTGTCGATGGTTCGCTGCCCGGAATGACAGCCCACTGAAGCCGCAACGAGTGCGACCGCAGGCAACCAAACGCCCAACCTTAATAGCTGACAAAACATTATCGTCATCCTTGAATCTCTACCCATCGGCTGCCCAGCCATCGCAGTAACACATGCAGTATTACCCGAACGAACCGTATCGTCGTTATCGTCCGCTAAGTTTTCCAACTCCGGCCGCGACTAAACGATCCGCAAATGCACCGCAATCCGCAAAGTCTCACAAATTGCGTGGGCCATAAAAACAATGGGATCGCTTATTTGATTGGTGGCTTTCAAGCAATAAGGCGAAAGCAAAGGTCGACCAGCAGTGGTTTGGCAAGAGCTATCTCGGCAACGGTTAAGGGCTCGTGCTGGTGATGTCTGAGAACCATTGCACGCTGCTAATCTGGAGGCTCCTTCGTCAAAATACGCACATTCAAAAAGGGCTCCAACGGCTGGAATTCCGTTATGCAAACAAGTGAATTTTGAGTGCCGTTTGAGTACCGAACCGTCATTCGCATAGGCTCGCAGAGCGAGAAATAGCCGATACTGCACTTGCATGGTACGATTCGAATAACGAATAAAATTTTGGCTAATCACTTGTTCGGTTGGAACGATGCAAAATCAAACACGAAGAACCGCGTTAAAAATATTAGGGACCTCCTGCGCGGCAATTTCCTTACCTTCAACGGTGACTGCATTCCATCCCAAGTCCGTTAAACCAATCCGATTGGGTGTGATCGCTGATTTGCATGGCGGACTAGCTTCTGATGCAGAGTCTCGACTCGACCAGTTCTTAAACTCAGTGGCAGAACAAAAGGTCGATGCACTCGTTCAACTCGGAGACTTTGCCTATCCCAATAAGAAACATCAACGCTTCAGTGATAAATTCAATGCAGCCCACGAGAACACCATTCATGTCATTGGAAACCATGAATTTGACTTTGGACTGGGAAGAGACGATTGCTTTAAAGCGTGGGGAATCGAGTCGGCATACTATCAACGCGACGTCGGGGAAATTCGAATTCTCGTTCTCGATGGCAATGAAAAAAACTCGCCCACCTATGCCGGCGGCTACCACTCCTATATCGGCAAACAACAACAGGCCTGGCTTGCTCAACAACTGGAACAAACTGACAGGCCAGTCTTAATCCTTAGCCACCAACCCCTGGCCGGTCAATCTGCGATCAACAACGCCGTTGAAATTCAGCAATTGCTGACAAACTATAGAAGTAAAATTCTCTTGTGCATCAACGGGCATGCACACGTTGATTCGTTACTTCAGGTCGACGGGGTTACGTACCTCCATATCAATTCCGCATCGTACTACTGGGTTGGCGGTAAAAAACGGATGGCGTACTACCAAGATCCACTTTACACCACGCTTACCATCGATCTTGCTAACTCGGCTATCCACCTAGAGGGAAAATCTACTGATTGGAAACAAGGTGACTCTCCCACGACCGTTAACTTCTTTGAACGGGAGAACGCAGCATCTGAATCGATCGTCGTTCCGGCAATCCGTGAACGAAAAATTACTCCTTCCACAACAGGTCAAAAAATCACTACGTGGCCTCAGGGAATCCACACTCCTGAACCAGAAAAACCGACGAAGCTAAAAGTGATGACGTGGAATATTTGGGGTCGGCTCAATCAGAATCCGCGCTACACACTTAAAAACAAAACAGCCCGAAAGCGAACAATCGAGATCATTCAGGAAAGTGGGGCTGATGTTATTGCCATGATCGAAACGTATGGATCAGCGGCAGAGATCGCCGAGTCACTTGGATTTTTTCATTACACTCCTTCGGCAGATGCGAATCTGTGCATTTTTAGCCGCTATCCACTTTCGAATATTGAGCCGCTCAAAGGCCTTTCGTCTTTTTCTTTTATTGCCGCCACTGCGACGCTACCGAGCGGACAAAAAGTTCGAATCTATGACATTTGGTTGACCAGTAGTGGACGTCATATTGTCGAGATCAAAGACAAAAAAATCTCGGATCAAGATTTTTGCAAAGGCGATGACATTCGATTTGATATGCTCCAAAAATTTCTCGACCACGAAGACGTCCAAAGGCATCTCGCTAACTCAAACGATGTCCCGGTCATTGTTGCCGGCGATTTCAACTGCGTTTCGCACCTTGATTACACAGCAGCCACTCGGGACAGCAAGCTCAACCAATCGCGGATCTTGCCGATCAAAGCTTCCAAAGCGATGCACAAGTATGGATTTGCCGACACCTTTCGCGACGGGAATCCGGATATTCTTGCCACTACTCTGGGATATACCTGGACCACGGTTGGCCCTGATTACACCTACATTTCAGACAAGGGGTTTGTTCCTGTCAAAGAAAACCCAGAACCGGAATACCGGGATCCTTACACGCGTATCGACTTCATCTACTCCATCGGCTCTCGCTTAAAGACCAACAACTCGCGCGTGATATCACATCACTCTTCGGAATCAAAAAGAAGTTTCCCCGAGTTTCCGTCCGACCATGCCGCGGTTTTGACTGAGTTTGATGTAAACAACCGATAGAGCGCGGGGCTGACATGAGACGAACCTAACGACAGAACCGTTAACTAGCAAGAAGATTTAAATTCTGATCACCGCTGCCAAATCGACCTACATCCACGTTATGTTCGTTCAGTATTTCCAGCCACAAATTACACAGTGGGGTCGGGCGTTCCAGAACCGAGTGAGATTGATGATGAAAGCCGCCACCCGCCACAATCGTAGGGAGGTTATTACAGGTGTGATTGGACGCATCACCGAAATTACTGCCCAAAACGACCGTCGTGTGATCTAGCAGCGTTCCGTCACCCTCTTGGATTCCATCCAAATCAGCCAGAAACTGATTTACATGCTGGATAATGTCACTCTCAACTCTAAATAATTTTTCGAGAACGTCTTTCTTTCCACCATGATGTGAGAGCGTGTGCCAGCCTCCCGTCGCACCGGGAACTTTGATCGCACCATAAATCCAGTCCATTGAAAATGTGATTACGCGGGTGGAATCCGTTTGAAAAGCGAGCTTCGACAGCTCAAGCATATTCTTGATCTTATTTGAAAAAGCAAACTCTACATCGGTGTTTAGAGTGTTGGGCACCTCCGGTTTTTGTGCATTCAACCAGAAAGCATCGTGCTCAATCTGTTTCTCAAGTTCAGTGATTACCACTCGATAAGAATCAATCTTGGCAGCATCACCGCCCGACTTCTCCAACGTTTTTATATCTCGATAGAGGCAGTTCACCACCAGTTGATCATTGGCAATTTGTTGGCGTTTCGCCAGTAAATCTTCTTTTCCAAACAGCTTATCAAAGACCTTCGTCTCGTCGTTCATGGGAGGAATCGCAATTCCGCGATTATTCCACGAACATCCCCATCCGCGATCGTAAATACTAAGGGGAAGGAAGGGGAATCGTGTCTCGTTTCCTATGTGTTGTGCAAGGACTTGATCTACAGAAATAGAATTAATGAAATTCGGAGACTCGGGTTTAGGGACTCCCGTTAAAAATGATTTCTCCGAATCGTGATTACTCGTCTCCATCCCGGGATGAAAAAGATTTTGAAAAACCGTTAACTTATCTTTGGTTTTTATTCCCGCAAGATACTTCGAGCTCGACAAATCACCCCGAGCGGCCGGAAAAAAATTAGGACGATAGAATCCAAGGGAATTGCAGATGAACATGACGCGACGTGGTGGCGTTGCTCGCTTTGGTATCGCTTTGCGAAGATCGAGCGAATGGAGAGCTAGGGGCAGAGCCGCACCAAACTTCAGAAAATCTCGCCGACTTGCATAGCTCATTTCTCTTCTCCCTCAAGCGAGTATACGAGTACCTTTTTGATCAAGTCCCGTACTCGACAGTCATCCGGATCATTTTCAATTAAATTGAACAAATCGATCCGCTGTTTAAGCGTTGGCTTGTAACCACTGGCAAACTCAAAAAACTTCTTCGCGAAATTATAAGCCACTTTTTTATGGTCCAACAATAAAGCCTGTTTCAGACCAAAAACATTTCCAAACTCCTGATTGCCAATTTCCCCTGATGCGTCTACCTCCTGGGCAAGATCGTAGTAACCATTCAAGCGGAATTGAAATGTTCCACGGTGTGGTTTCTCAACGCGGTATTTTGTTCGCCACCCACCAGTGGTATCAAAATTCTCAAGCGCAAAACCATAAGGATCGATGCTCTTATGACAAGCGTAACACGCCGGATCACTCTTGTGTCGTTCGACCTGTTCCCTAAGCGTAGCAGCGGTTTTTCCATGCTCTGGCTCAATCGCCTTCACCTCTTCAGGTGGTGGCGAAAGGGGTGTGCCTACAATGTTCTTCGAAATCCACGCGCCTCGCAAAATTGGCGAAGTCACAAACCCATCGGTGGTCACCTTTAACACGCTCCCCATCGTCAACAGACCGCCACGTGGAACCTCGGAGGAAAATGAAACCTTACGCATTTTCTGTCCAACAACACCTTCGATTCCATAGTGCCTGGCCAAACGCTGATTTAAAATCGAAAAGTTTGAATCGATTAAATTACCCACCGGTAAGTTTTCCCGTATTAAATACTCCAGGTAAGCAGTCGTTTCCATGGGCAGGTAATAATCTAAAAGGTCGTCGTAATGCGGATAAAGTTTTAGCGAAGGCGTAATCGTTCGCCACGACCTTAGATTAAGCCATTGCTCGCAAAACGATTCGACCATTCGGTTACTTTTTTGATCACTCAGCATGCGTTCTATTTGACCATCAAGCACTTCATCGCTGATTGGGCCTTCATTCGCGAGACCGAGGAGCTCGTCATCCGGCACCGACAACCAGAGGATACGGGCGAGTGCAGCAACTTTGGAATACGAAGGACTGGAGTGCTTGCCAGGCACCATCAGAAAACGGGGGGACACAATCATGGCTTTCAACGCCAGTTTAGCCGCTTGAGAAAACTCCTGATTCTTCGCCAACCGCCGCAGCCCTAAACCGAAATAAGATTTAAGTTCGTTATCACTCAAATTAGACGAGAAGGCACGCGCTGCAAATCGGCGAACGACTCGTTTTAAATCGTCAGGTGAGTTCGCATCGACAACTACTTTGGTTTTTGGATGATCTAACTTAAACCCTACCAAGACATCGAGCTTACCAATCGACGCCAAAGATCTGCCATCCAAACTAAAAGAATCAGTAATTAAAAACTTGATGAACCGTTTTGTTGTCGGCCTGGTAAAAGGGATCGGTTGCTCATTTGCCAATCTAATTTCAAGATCACCTTCGATGATCGGGTCACCCCACGTCTTGCCGTCATCGGAAACAAAGACTGAAAACTTTCGCACTTGACCATTTCCATTGCCTCCTGACCACGTGGCGTAGGACAGCCCCTCTATTTCGATCTGCCGCGGGTTTTCAAGAATTACAAAATGGGGTGAATCGGCGATGGTCGGTTCGAATCGAGTGTGCCAGAACGTTCGGTTAGAACCATCCTGCATTTTTTCTTTTTCCATTCCCTTCTGGAAACTGCTGACCGTTAGCTTTCCACCAATCTTTTTTAGATTGGATTGGAAGCCCGAAACGACGGTTGGTTCAAGCCCCTGGTTTTGCCCTCGCTCGGGTGAAATTTTGAGGGATAGTTCGCCAAAAACGGTCGGATACGGTTTTGGCGGCCATTGCTCTTGAATAGGCCCCCGCACTTTCAGTTGCTTGATATACGCACCCTCGGTGGGATTTTTATTGCGGTACGTATGCTGTGAGTAACAATGCACCGACACGTTCTCCCCTGGATTCAGGAAAACACGGACGGAATGAGATTCTAATTGCCGATTGCTAAGTGAAATGACATCAAGCAATCTTTGAGGTTGTGGGCGGTCATCCGCGTAGTAGTATTTTCCGGAATGAACTTGAATACTGACATCACCGTCGAATTCACCTACCTTCATGGCATCAAAAGTTAGGTCATACCATCCCGCTACGGGCGGCTCAAAATTGTCATAAAAAAATGAATAACTGTTACCGTTGTTCGCTCGAGTCCACGACAACAGCGTGCCTTCCTTGTAGTCCCGAACGTAGATATTGTATGTCTCATGACTATCTCTCAGCTTGTTAGTTATCCAAATTTTTTCCTGTGGAAAACCTTCCACTGGAAATGCATGCTGGACCAATTTATCTGCAACTGAAAAGTAGGATTCGATCTGTTCCTTGCTTAGTTGAATTCGCCGGTCAGAATCAAAATCGTTCGTACCACGGTCTTCTGGAATTTCATTTTCCAATTCAAGATTGGTTCCCAAAAGATCATTCACGCTATGAACAAACTCATGCCTGCTGATTCGGCGAAATGAACTTGGAGCCGTTTCATTCTGACGGGCGGCAAGCCATTTTAATATCACCTGTTTTTCAGCAGCCGTTGGCTGCTCCATGTCGCTTGGAGGCATCTTGCTTGTAATCAAGTTTTCGAATAAGAACGTGCCATCAAAATCGCCTTGCTCCAACAATCCGACAAGATTAAGGCCACCTTCTCCTCCCTCGCCATGGCAATCAAAGCAATACGCGGCAAGTAGCTTTTCCGCCTCCACCTGATTGGAATTGGTAGATACGATTCCTTGAGAATCCGCTCGCGCCATCGTTGAAATCGCAATCAACATTGTGAAACAAATCACGACGAAACCAATCGGTTGATTTATTTTTTTAATGCACACGATTTTTCTGACCCAATCTATCTATCATCTCAACAACCATCCTAGCATCTATTGCAGCGAGGGCCTCACTTCGATCTCTTTCGAGACCGTTCCGATTTGGTTTTGAACTCGGGTGTAGTTTTTGTTGGCAACCACTTTAGTAGACGATCTTGAATCACCTTGTATTCGGGATTGCCGGCAAGATTATTAAATTCATCAGGATCATTTCGGTGATCATATAATTCTTTTGCTCCGTCTTCATAGACAATTAATCGCCAGTCCTTACTACGTATGGAGTGATTTCCGTAGTACGAAGATGTAATTGCCGGTCGATCTCTTTCTGATGCTGGGTCTTGGAGCTGCGGAACAAGAGAGAGCCCCTCAAGCCGTGCGTTTTTCGGTAATTTGCACAAGTCAATTAATGTCGGATAAATATCGAGCAAACTGGCTGGTTGTTGGCATGGCTCGCCCGGCTTGATTCCCGGCCCAGAGATTAACAACGGAACCCGCGTCGATTCTTCCCAGAGCGTTCGCTTGGCCCAGTGCTGTTTTTCGCCGAGATGAAATCCGTGATCACTCCACAATACGACCACCGTATTTTCAGCATGCGGACTCGACTCTAATGCATCCAAAACGATGCCAACACAATGGTCTGCGAAACTAACGTTTGCTAAATACGCCTGAGTAAGGCTTCGCTGCTTGCCATGCTGGACGACTTCGGCATGGGTTGGTGCTACCGCATAATCGTTGATTCCTAGAAAATTATTTGGCAAGTCATCAAGATCAGACTTTGGGTTGTTTGGTAACGCTAACTGGCTCGCATCGTAAAGATCGAACCATTTGGGTGGAGCGTAGAGTGGCACATGCGGACGAAAGAAACCGACGGACATGAAAAAGGGTTTATCAAATGTTTCCTGTAATGCTGCCGCAGCATTCTTTGCCAATTGATAATCCGCCATTTCTGCGTCCGCTTCTGGATACTCACCCCAATCCCAAGCTCGACTCCAGTCGGAAGGTCGGTTGAGCGGTTTCGGAGAATTAGGGCCTTTCTTTCTCCCAAGCGAGCGGTCGATGTCTCCAGCTAATCGCCCACTAAATCCGTGGTGCAAGACTTTACCACCTGACAGCGTGTAATAACCATTGTCTTTGAAATACCGCTGCAAGGTAGGGATGTTGTTCAGTGCCGGCAGGTCGTCATACTTCGGGCCGATTTCGTAACTACCGTGGGTCGTCGCGGCGACCCCTGACATCACGCTCGCACGAGAAGCGGAACAGACGGGAACATTGCAATGTGCGTTCGCGAAATTTCGACCGCGCGCGGCCAGCGCATCCATATTGGGAGTTACCACTCCGGGGTAGCCCCCGAGAAAACCCGTCCAGTCATTAAGATCATCAATACAAATCAAAAGAACATTCGGGGAAGTAGCAGGCCCATCCAGCTGTTGAGCAGCATTTACTACGTTCGCCAGCAATACTAATAAAGCCAGAGTGGCAAAGAACCTTGTTGCCTTTTTTATTACCATTATTTTCCGATAACCTATTTCAACGACCAAACAGCGAGGGGGTGATTGATTCGTAAGCCCCGATTAAGCGTTTTCCTGCTCCACTTTATTGTAACTTGTTGAGATTGTTATTTGCGTGATTAGTTAATTTGTGCCTTTCCGTTGAGGCAGATTGATTTGAGGGATTTTTGATCTCAAACGCTCGATCACTTTCTTGGCCTCAGGAGAAAGAGATCTTGCCGCCAAATTGTGCCACTCATTTGGATCATTCTTGTGATCGTAGAGTTCTTCGCTTCCGTCAGCGTATCTTATGTACCGCCAGCGCTCATCTCGCACGGCATGGTTGTTTTGCCCAAGCGTAGAAATCGCAGCGTGATTCCAGTCGGCCTCAGGATTTTCCAATAAACGTTGCAAACTGACTCCCTCAAGCTTGGGATTCTCTGGTAGTCCACATAGATCAATGAGGGTTGGGTAAAGACTCAGTAATTCAACGGGCTTGTTTGTCTTACCTTTAATTCCGTCGGGAACACTGATAATCAGTGGAACGTGTGTCGTGCGTTCCCAGAGCGAAAACTTTGACCAGCGTTGTTTCTCGCCAAGGTGATAACCGTGGTCTGAAAAGAGAACAACAATGGTGTTTCTTGCATGCGTACCCCGGTCCAGTGCATCGAGAACTCGCCCTAGTTGCTGATCCGTCCATCGAACGCAGGCGAGATAACATTGAACCGCTTCTTTCCAGCGACCTTGATCGCGCATCCAGTCATGAGTCGGAATCTTTGGATTGCTCATGGATACGATGCGTGCGGCATCGGGAATATCACTCCAGTCATTTTCGTCAACGCGCGGCAATTGTACGTCCTTGATACTTTCGTAAACATCGCGGGGTGGGAAGAACGGTACGTGCGGGCGATAGAAACCGCAAGCGAGGAAAATTGGCTTGCCGTGTTTGATGCTAAGTTGTTCGGTGACCCACGTGGCAACGACATGATCGGTAAACTTTGATTTGTCATAATCCTGAGGGCCAAAGTCCCAGGTGCTATGCCATTTCTTTGGCTTGTTTTGAATTTTTTTATCAAGCCCCTTGAGCCACTGTCCCGAACGTGGTCCCACGATATCGAATTGCTGCCTGAGATTAACCCCCCCATGAAACACCTTTCCCGCGGTTAGCGTTTTGTAACCACTGGCAGCAAAATGGGCTGGCAGGCTGACATGTGAGTTGAGAAACTCAGGATGTTTCGAGACATGATAATGGTTGTCGTAGAACCCGGTCGTCGAAGGCCGCTTTCCCCATAACAAACTGACTCGTGACGGGTTACACATCGTCCCCTGGCAGTGAGCATTCGTAAATAACATACCGCGAGATGCCAACCGATCCATATTCGGCGTGTGCGTCTGCGAGTGACCGCCAAGACACCCAACCCAGTCATTTAAATCATCGACGGCAATGAAGAGCACATTAGGCGATGCTGCAGGCTCATCCAAGTGCTGAGCAGCGTTGATCTCACTTGCCAGCAACACCCCAAGGGCCAGTGTGGTAAAGAATCTTGTTCCGTTTTCAATTATCATTATTTCCCAATGACCCTTCCCAATGACCCTTCCCAATGACTAATGCGCGGTGGCGACTGGGTCATTCGTCAAGCGAGCTAACGATCGATTGTCAGCAACCCACTGTCAACCAAATCAAGCGATGAATCAAACTGGTCGTCGACAAAATAGAGTGCCCAAACCTCTTTCCCATCAACATCATTAGCTTCCTGTTTGGGGAAGCCAACCAACTCCAATAACTGAAATGTTTTTGGAGTTGAATTGTCAATTTCAACCGAATAAACCAGCGACGGTTGGTTATCATTCGGCTGGTTAATTTCGACGAGCAAACGATAGGGCATCGGATTATCTGGATCCGCGGGAAGAATGTAGTCAGCAGGATCGAAAGAACTGTTCTGCGTCGCGCCCGAGACACTGTCTATTTCGGGTGGCAATTCTGAATCCAATCCCCCGGTTTCCATTTGAACTTTCGCCGATTCCCAACCTCGACGTTTAAAATCCCAATACGGAAGTGCTGCTCGGCCGGTGACAGAATCATCCGGCTCGCGTAAGGTTTTAATATGATAGAACGATGCGTTTTCAAGCCATATGGCAACGTGAGGCGGAGCCTTCTTGTCAAAGGTTTCTCCAGCCCTAAGGTTTAGGGTCATTCTATATTCCGGGGATGGAGAGTAGTGATAAATCAATCCATCGTCCTGAACTTCAAACCGGTCCACCGCGGGACCAAGGTTTTGACTCAATGTCAAAAAATTTTGGATGGGTTTGGGCTGCCAAAAGAAGAGCACAGTCATTACTACCGTGACTACGACGGTCAACCACAATACTCGGGTTTTCATATATCGCGACAAATGGTGGTAATTATTCACCACATGCAAGGCAATAATTCCAATGAATACAAAACCCATTAACGCATGAAGCCCTACGATTTGAAGCGAAAAGGGCAACACGAATGCAAGAATTCCTGTCACTGAAAGAACGACAAAACTGAAGGCAATCAGGAGCGAGACAAAGCTTCGGTTGCGTTTCTTCATGGGCGTAAATGACGGAAAAATGAAATCAAAACAATTCGAGTGGCCGCAGGTACCTAAGCTTTGCCGGGGATAATCTGTCCATGTTCCCGAAGTAACGCATGTATTTTGTTCAGTGGCACATCCAACGGTGTGGTTCCTGATTTAGCCGCTAACGCAGCAGCCACGCCGGCAGCTTGTCCCATCCCCATGCACGAGGCCTGCACTCTTAACCCTGAATTCGCCAGTCGATCACTACTAACACATCGACCCGCTACAATAATATTTTTACTCGACTTGGGAATCAAAGCTCGCAAAGGGATAGTTGGGACTTTTCCCCGCTTGAGAGGCTTGGGCTTGACACCAGATTTTGTATGAAGATCGACAGGATAGAACGCATAACTAATCGCATCTTCGAAAAGCCGACCGGACGTGTAATCGTTAACGGTTATCAAAGTCTCGCCCTGAATCCGATAGCTTTCACGAAAACCAGTTTCCGGCTGCATATGCATCAATCGTTTTTTCTCCTTGCGAACTCTGGCAAGGATTGATTTCCGACCCGTCAAATTCGCTTCGGTAGCGGTTCGGGAGTTGGTCGAATCAGCCCCATGAACATAGAGTCGATGAATCTGATTCCTTCCGGGCTGGTGTTCTTTACCTAGCATAAAAAGAAACGATCCCGGCTGCCGTTCCTCCTCACGTAGTCGCGGTAATCCCAGCATCCCTACGACTTCGGCTCCTCCCGTGCAATCGATAATCTGCTTACAGCGAACTCGCCGGCGAGTTCCAAACCCGACACAATCGACTTGCCAACCATCGCTTGTCTGCTCTACAGATTGCGGAAACTCATAGAAAGCGATCTCCACTCCCGCCTGCGCGCATTTTTCTTCGGCGAGAATCGCGTAGAGAAACTGATTGGTAAAAACCTGATTCTGCCAATGCCGCTGGGGGACTTTGGCAAAGTTCGGAAACTCTCCACCATCGAGCTCCACGCTTTCCTTGACCAGCTCCCAACCAATCCCTGCGATAATCTGTTTCCCCCAGGCATCAAATAAACCGGGAAAAGCCACCCCACCCGTCGTCGTCGTACCACCAAGCTGGCTATTACGCTCTACGATCAACGTCTTTGCTCCGGCACGACCAGCCTGAATCGCAGCAACATGCCCTGCCGTACCGCCACCAATGACGAGCACATCTACCTCGTTAACAATTTCAGGCTGATACGCATCTTGAATCGGTTGCGCCTGGATATGAGTATTAGAGGCGATTGCCATTCCTGCTGCTGCCGTTCCAAGAACAGATTTTTGCAGAAAATTACGACGCCCGTGTTCGTGTTGCGAGTTCGTCATCAAAGTGAGTCTTTCGGCTAGTTTATCTTTCAGAATACAGTCTAGATGCTTGGGCACTTACCTTTAATTGAAAGAGAGTAATCGAGCAATCCGGTTTTGCACTTCTCTCTCTCATTATATCGATTGTGACACCAGCGCAGGTCAAATCCTCCACAATTATTTTCAACCAACCTACAAAGCAATGACAGAGATGAAGACTGTGTCTTGTTTTCGAGTTTAAGTTCAGGCTGGTCTATTGAGCAAGCTTGGCCATCTCAACGGCAAGATCTTTCAAACTCTTTGGCCACTGAGAAAAAGAAACGCTAGTCTCTTTGGCGAGATTCGGTGCTGTAATACTGGGAACCAACGAGCTTTCAGGTTGAGCGTAAATAAATTTCACGCTCTCCTGCCCGTAAGTTGACGACAAGCTATTTGCATAAATTTCTAATTCCGCTGCATAGTCTTTAGGATCATAGCCAAGGTTATACTCCGAAGGGACCCAGATCACACCGGCCACTGCCATGGGTGTCATCGGACTAACACACCAGTTATAAGCATAGGTTGGAATCGTATCTGCCGAGACTTCCGTACTTTTTCCCGCCTCCGGGAACGCCGGTCCGCCAAGCGGTGCGACTTTAGCTAGATCCTTTTTCTGCCGATCTGCATCGATAATGGTCTTCGCGAAAGATCTCACTTCTTTGAGATGGGCTTCAGTAGCTTTTTGAGCAACCGCCGTGTTTGGAAACTGCATGAACAGTTCGTCGAGACGCGCTCGAAATTCAGGAAGATCAACGTCTTTCACTCCTTTAAATGCAGTCCAGGAAAGTGGTGAAGCCATTTGTTTTGACCGTCCACCACGACCGGATGACATCGTGATAAAACCTTGCGGAACTCCCTTTCGATTAAGTGTTTTTGCAAAGTGATAGGCAAACATCGTGACCTCTCGATCATCCGCAGAGAAATCTGCGGGCATCCATGAAGATCGATACTTTCCCCCGCCCGTCTCGAATTTTCGCTTTCTTGGCGTCGCAAAAGTACTCGCACTCGTTTTTCGTCTAAACTCGCGAACTAATGGCAAAGCGACTGGAATCTCCGCATCCTTATCGCGACGATCGTAAGCCATTTCTCCATTGAGCATGGTTGAACCCGTTAAGTACCAGACATCGCCTACCAGAATATCGTTCACGGTTCGACTTCGATCATGGCTGGACTCGACCTGCAAAGTAATCGGTTTACTGGATGCCGAACGCGGTGGAAACTCAACGGACCACTGTTGCAAATCATTCGCGACTGCTGTTTTTGTTACTCCGCCAAGTGTGACTTCTACCTTAACTCCCTGATTAGCATGCCCCCAAACAGGAATAGGTTGATCACGCTGGATAATTGCTCCGTCCCGAAAGTATTCAACAACTTGCAGAATGGGATAGTCCGGATCGGTATACTCTGCATAGCGTGCTTTCAAAGCCGCCGCTTTCTCTAAATCGTCTTCCTCAAAAATCAACTTGCCCTGGACCATCGCAAAGGGAGTCGCCGGCAAACCAGCTTTGTTATAGAGATTGGAATTTTCAGGTACTGCACTGTAGGCATACTGCACACCAATCGGATTCGGAACACTGCTCGCAGCAACGACAATCGTATCGCCTTCAATGATTGCCTCTGCTGCGTGCCACTTTTTGTTCTCGTCGCACAAACGAAAATGATTTAATTTCTCATTTGGCGTAGGGTTCGCTGGCTCGACATATTGATTCGCTTCACGATAGTCTTTCGCCGACCCTTTACTGCCAACCATCAAACCACCAAACAGACTTTCTTTTTCAAATGAGACAATGACCTGATTTCCTTTGACTTCGTAACCCGAAAAAATGGGTCCCGTGTAGGGGATCTTCTTCCCATATTGTTTCGCCAAAGCCCACCGCGCCATTCTCATACCGGGATGAAGTTTATTGAAATAGTGGATCCCCTGCGGCCTCGCTGAATTGAGATCGGACTGCACGACCATCCCGACGTTTTCACGGTTTTCCATGAAGAATTTATGCTGCACCTGACGAATGTCCGCGAAACCAACATTGTCGGGGTCGGGAGATCCGTAGCACTGCATCTGTGTAAAATAGAACGGCATTTCTGGCATCTTCCACGCCTCTCTCCAGCCATTAACCAGCGCTTCCATCCGTGCTGCATAGATTCTACCGTCGCCTGAGTTGCTCGTACCTTGGCACCAGATGGCACCCCGGATCGCATAAGGAATCACTGGATTAATTTTGCCATTGAAGAATTGTGACGGGCCTCTCCACATCCCCGCGATTCCCGGCACTGCCGGTCGCGACGGAATTCGACCTCCCGCTACTACAGTTTCGCCCGCTAATTTCTGCCAAGCGCGAATGTCTTCCTCGTATTGTGCAAGAGAATTGCGTCCCTGTTCGGTCAGGGGATCGGCATCGTGAATGAGTTTTGTGTCTGATTCTAACCCGGGGTGTTTTTCAATTGCTTGACGCTGGGTAAATGCCTCAATTCTGGTGTTGCTATGTGCGCAGAGGAGAATGCCAATCGGCATATCTAGTTCTTGGTGCAACTGATAAGCAAACGCCAGTGACAAAGCGGAAAAATTACTGGCACTTTGGTGAGTCTTCCAACCACCATCGGAAGTCGCTTTCTTTTGCGGATACAACGCGGATACCGTATCGATATTTATCTCTCGAATCGGAATATCTTTTTCCGAAGCAGCGATCTCTCGCGCCAGATCGGCACACATGCTTTTGCCTGCCGTCCAGACCATATTTGACTGACCGGACGAAAACCAAACTTCGCCCACCAAGGCCTGCTCAAGAACGATCGATTCATTTCGATCGTTGGTTACTTTCATCTGACGCCCTAAACGCGATACCTCGAGAGGATCGAGCTTCACCATCCAGTCGCCATTCCGGTCAACAATGGCTGTCTTCGATTGTCCCGCGAATTCGACAGTGATCCTGGCTCCGGGTTCATCGAAACCCCAAACCGGGACTTGAGTATGTCGCTGCAAGATCATGTTGTTTGTGAATGGCGCGGCAAGCTCAAGATTCTGCTCCGCCCCCGCAAACGACGTGATTGACAAAAGGAGACACAGGAATATTGGACTTATCGTTTTTTTTTGCATGGCTAACTAATCGCGAAAGGCAGAAAACTATTGAAATAGAGCAGGGGACTATCGGTCAAACTGACCAGATAACGACCGAGACGTGTCACACTCACTTCAACTTACTCTATTTCACGCCATTTCCCAAAGAAAGCATCACACCGTTGATCGTCTGCAGTGATTGCAGCACCTAGATACTACCGACCAGCTAAACCCAGGTCTTTAATCAGCTCACGCATTTTTTCCTGTCGCTGGCCTTCAAACGGTGATCTCAAAATTGCCGCAGGGTGCCAGGTTACAATCGTTTTTTCGCAGTAGTCTGTTGCAAGTATACGCCCTCGAACCGCTGAAACTTTATTCCCCGGGCCAAGAATCGCCTTCGCGGCAGTCTCACCAAGACAAACTAAAAATTCAGCATCGTTCAAGCAACTCCATTCGGCATCGAACCACGGTCGGCAACAACGGACTTCGCGAGCGTTCGGTTTTTGATGAAGACGCTTAGTTCCATTAGGAACATCTTCATTGTTAGTTTTGACATGCTTGAAGTGCTTAACCACATTCGTCAAATACAATTCGCTCCGATTTAGGCCTGCACTTCGTATCGCTTGATCGAGCACTTTTCCCGCCGGCCCCACAAACGGAGTCCCTTTGATGTCTTCCTGATCCCCCGGTTGCTCACCCAGCAAAACGACTTTTGCCTCGACAGGCCCGGTTCCAAACACGGTTTGAGTAGACTCTCGACATAAATCACAGGCGGTACACTCAGCGGCCATTTCTTTTAATGTCGCGAGGGTGCATGATTCAATTTCTGTTTGTTTTATAAAATTGGCCGCCGTTTGCTCAAACCCTTCGTGCTGTTGAATCATGTCCTCCACACGCTTTGGCGCGTCAGTCAGCAAATCGTCAATAATGTCTGCCTCGGGTAAATTCTTCCAATAGCGAACCGGCATTTCGCTTTTCATCATTTTCACTTTGACCCGAGCCGGATTAAAAATATTGGCGTAGTAGGTTCGCCAAAGATCTTCCAGTTCGTCAAAACCGGGAGCATCGCTCCGAGTCACTCCCGGACCAAAACGCAATTCTCTCTGATCCCAAGTCACCGTCTCATCGGGGGTAAGAATCGCCCAATTCATACCCTTAAATCGACGCGAAAAAAATGGAGCAACGCGGCGGACGATACGATGATCCGGTTGATGCCAGGCAATAAAATACTCTTTGTCATCCCGTTCTACTTTGCGAAACCTTACAAAGGCTTTCATTTTATGAGCGTCGCGACGAACTTGCTTTTCCATCTGTATCAATCGATGGACATCGACATCTGTTTCAATTTCCAGCAGATAGGGTTGCTCATTTTTGATTCGCCATAACGCACGATAGAGCAAGTTCCAGCGATTAAAATCCCGGTGGTAACCAACTGATTGAGCTAACGAAAGAAACTCTTTTGAAACACGAAAGGTTGCCAAACTCGCCTCATCCAAGTCCGGCGAATCTCCAAAAAGAGATCGCTGGCCATCGTCATCGAATAGCTGAACTTCGGATGGAGGAACCTGGTTCCCAATCAGTTTTCGTGCTTTCGATCGCCAGTCATCGAAGTCTTTAACCTGAATCGTCCGCATGTTCTACAACTCGCCTTTGAGTGCTGCATCAAAGGTATCAAAAAAGGTAAGTTGTTTTTCCTTGGGGGCAATCAACTGTCTCAAGTCGCTGCGATCGAGATCCGAAAGCGCTGGATTGTGGTCTTCGGTAATGACAAATGATTTTGCCCTTTTCCAGGCTACACGAAGTTTCTTTAAATCGTCGGTGCGTAACCGTTGGTGGCGGCGAATCGATAGAATTCGTTTAACATTTCTTGCTCCAATCCCGGGCACTCGGAGTAACTGTTCGCGACTGGCCGTGTTTACGTCTACAGGGAAGTACCCCCTTTGCTGCAGTGCCCAGGCAAGTTTCGGATCAATTTCGAGGTCCAGGTTTTTGTCTTTACGAACGACGATCTCATTCACGTCAAAACCATAAAAACGCAACAACCAATCGGCTTGGTAAAGCCGGTGTTCACGAACCAACGGGGGACTCTTCCCGGGAAGAAGGGAATCCGCATGCGGAATCGGGCTGTATGCCGAGTAATAAACACGGCGCAAACGTTGCCCCGTATAAAGCTCACTCGCGGTTTTTAGAATTTCGTTATCCGGTGTTGCAGTAGCACCGACGATCATTTGAGTGCTTTGTCCCGCTGGCGCAAATTTAGGCGGCCTCATGCCTGAATTGCGATCCGATTTAATCTCGTCAATCTTGTCCTTAATTCCAGACATCGCACCTACAATTTGCGTCTTTTTTTTCTCCGGCGCGAGTTGCTTTAAGTCAATCTCTGTTGGCAGTTCAATGTTAACACTCAGTCGATCCGCCCATAATCCAGCTTCCTCGATAAGCTCTTCGGCGGCTCCCGGAATTGTTTTTAAATGAATGTATCCACCAAAACGATGCTCCGTTCTGAGCTTCTTGGCCACCAAGGTCAATTGCTCCATCGTATAGTCTGAATTTTGAATGATGCCACTACTAAGAAAGAGACCTTCGATGTAGTTCCGTTTGTAAAACTCCATGGTTAGGTTGACGACCTCATCGGCCGAAAAACGTGCTCTCGGCGTATCACTGGTCACTCGATTAACGCAGTACTGACAATCATAAATACAATAATTAGTCAGCAGGATTTTCAACAATGAGATACAACGCCCGTCAGGCGTATAGCTATGACAAATTCCGGTCCCTTCGGTGGTGCCAATACTGCTCTCTTTTCGAGTCGACTTAGAGCCGCTGCTGGCACACGATGCGTCGTACTTCGCCGCGTCGGCGAGGATGGACAGCTTTCGCTGGATGACTGGGAGTTGCGTCATTTATTTCCTGGTAGTTGCGGCTCGATTCAATAACCCAAGACTCTTACAAAATCGTTCGGATCGCGGGATCTCATAATCGTGAGTGTACCGTACTTGGATAACTGGCAAGAAAAGCCAACGCAAGATTCTAACCTCGCTGGCTTTTGCACCGAAAACGTCCAACTTTGAACGAACGCTTTGAAGCGTGTTTGGTCGTTCTACCCGTCGTTCGGCTTCGCCAGTTTCGAAAAGAAGATGGCTTCAAATTTTTTCGCATCAACTTAATAACCTCACCTGGCTCAAGTCCGAACTGAACCCTAATCGCATCAAAGGTTGTACGATCCTCCCAAGCCATTTGAATAATGCGATCCACTTGAGCCACGCTCAACTCTAACCGCTTCATGCCTCCAACCTCAGGTCACTCTCACCAGCGTTTCGTCGAAGTGCTTTGCCGCGCCGGCGGCAACGCTCGCTACAGTGTTTCACGTCATCCCAGACTCGAGACCATTTCCTCCGCCAAGTCATCGAACGGTTACAAACGGCGCATGTTTTTTCAGGAAGTGTTTCTTTTTTCATTTCGAAAATTTCGTAATCGAGAACTGAGCAGTTTTACCAATGCTGTTGAAAAAATTCTGGCGTGAAACCCAGCGAGCGTTTCAGGAATTAGCGCACGCCGAACAACAACAACCCCTAACCGCAAACGAAATGACGCTGCAACAGATTTTCATCACCGAGAGTCATTTGTTTTTTAAAGGTTTCGACGAGAAACCGCGCATCATACTTTTTGTCAGTTCTCCGTTTGCTCCAGCACTGAATTCGATGGAGGTTTGGCGACAAGACGCTGAATTGGTTGAGCAAGCATTCGCGCAGCAATTCCAAGCACATAAACGCCAGATACGGACTAGATTTTTTCTTCTTGGTTGAGTGTTTCTCCCATTTGCGGTTAGCGTGCTCACAGTAGAAACGCGACAAATATTTAACTAGTTCACTTTAGAAATTTTATGGGAGCGACAAATGAGTTCAGAACACACAAAAAATTGGCCTGACTTGGCAATTGGTCTGTATGATCGTTTGACGGGGAACAATGCTGAGATTAACTATGGATTTGAAGACATGAGAGTTCAAATTCCCAGCGGAACGGGTGCGGACGCTGAACACGCCGAATGGGTACTCAATGGCTCTTTAAAAATTAGTACAAACGACAAGACTGCCTCCCCAAAGTCTTAATGGCCGGCGAGATTGAAATCGCCGTCGTCGGCCATGATGCCAAGTTGGTATTTTCAGGTGATCACGTTGAGTTTCGTGTGGCTGATTACTTGTCGGCAGTCGCGTTCATGAGAACTCCGACTCCAAATTTAAAACCACTTGGCAAATTAATGGCGTTTTCCGAAACCGGTTTTAAAATTCAAATTGGAAATCGGAAGCCGATAGAAATTTTACCCGAAACGAACCGTTTTGCTCGCTGGCTCAGTCCCAAGATTAGGGAAATTGCCGGCGACATTTAGGTTTTCAGACGGGCTAAAATTACAGGGCATTGGGCAGTTGGGAAGTTTCGCCAGGGTATCCCTT
>WTFU01000077.1:0-2528 GCA_011523945.1 Mariniblastus sp.
ATTTAAACCCGACCTCGCGATGATGTCCGACCGGGAGGAAACCAAACTTTTCGTGCATCCGCACGCTCTGTTCATTCGGCAAAGCAATGAGGCCAAGCACGGTTTTAAACCCTTTTTCAGCCAATTCTTCGAGCAATTTCTTATAAAGCTGGCTTCCGATTCCCGCCCCGACCTGAGCATGATCGACATAGACTGCGCTTTCAACCGTGAATCGGTAAGCCGACCGCGTCCGCCAAGGCGCCGCGTAGGCATACCCGGCTACCCGCCCATCAAGTTCGAAAACAAACCACGGAAAATTCCGCGAGGTGAGCTCGCTAATCCTCGCAGAAATATCTAACTCCGTCAGACAACTTTCTTCGAAAGTTATCGTCGTCTGTTCAATATAGTGGTTGTAAATTGCCGAAATTTCACCCGCATCTTCCGGTCGGACTCGTCTGATCATCGTGGCGACCACTATTTCCCGAGCTGATCCGCTAGCGAATCAGCCCCGTAAATGTGTCGAATCGCTTCCCGGATCGCATCGGAGTGAACACTGACAGATCGTCCCTGTCTATCGCTATACAGGTAATCCGCGGTCAACGATTGAATGTTCCCATCGAAAATTAAGCCTACGAGTTCCATTTTCTCATTGATAACCGGGCTCCCAGAATTTCCACCGATAATATCGGCCGTGCAAACAAAATTATAAGGAGTAGTTAGGTCAATTTTTTTCGCGTCACGTGCTGCATGCCAACTTCTCGGCAGGTCAAAATACTCCTGCCCAGCATGGGAGGCTTCGTGATCGAAGGCCCCCCCAAAGTTTGTCATCGCAGGAATTTCTTTCCCTTGCTCGGTGTAGCCAAGAACGGGTCCAAACGCTAGGCGGAGACTAAACGTAGCATCCGGATAGGTCGACGTTCCCTGCGTGGCAAACTGAGCCTCGGCGATTTGAGCATAGGCCTGCCGTTCAATCTCGGCCAACTCATCGCTCGCTAATTGCTCCGCACGAACTTCCGAATCAACCATTCGCGCTAATTGGATGAGCGGATCCGTCGAGGCTTCGATGGCTTTCGATCCGCCCGCCGCCAACGTCTTCCGAAACTCTGGATCATCCAGTTTGGTACCACTGATCAGCTCTTCACCACGATCGATCGGGCTTTTCCCCGCAAGAATTTTCTGACAAAGTTCATCATCGCCACCTCGAATTTCCACCATTCGACTGATTAGGTCGGCCATGATCACTTGCTCGAGGTCTTTGTAAACCGGAGCCGTCGAGAATAATTGCTGCTCCAAAGAAGCACGGTTTGAATCCCGATAAGCCGGTAAGCGTTCAGCGGAAGGCTTTTTGTCTTCCTCCGCCATCTGAACCAACTGCTGGGCGAGATTAAATAACTGCTCATTTAAATTGACCCCCATCCCCTGAGAGGCAGCGCGGCGTTTTTGGACCTCCGCGATTTGCGCCCAGGCACCCGTGTATTTGCGAAGCTTCGGATCCGCTTCAATCTTCGCCAGCAAGTCGGCTTCTGCCTGCTCCTTTGCACTCATCACTGCCGGGTCCTGCAATCCTTGCAACATTCCCATTCTGGCTTTTCTTGCATTTTGAAATCCAAATAAACCGTCATGAGCACGCCGTGCTGACTCCTTTCCTTGGAGAGCAAATTGCTGAAGGAGAACCTCACGTCGGCGGATAAAATCAAGAATATAAGGCAAGCGAACGTCGCGCTGATGCTTGAGTGCGGCGACGGTGAAGATTCGACTTGTTCGACCCGGGTTACCAGCAACAAAAACAAGTTCTTTATCCGCAGGTCCATTTGGGGACCATTTTAAGAAATGATCGATCTTGGCTGGTTTTCCATTCTCATAAACTCTGAAAATACAAGCGTCAAGGCAATATCTGGGATACTCAAAATTGTCTGCGTCACCGCCAAAAAATGCCGCATTAGCCTCTGGAGACCAGACCAGGCGAACATCCGTATATTTTTTGTACTGGTACAAATGATAACGACCGCCGCCGTACAACGTCACCACGTTGGATCGCAGCCCCGATTCATCCGTTGCTTTCTTTTCAATATTTGCAATCGCTGCGCGACGTGCTTTAGCCGCCTCTGCCGCCGATAACCCGGGGGCAACCGCTGAATTCACCTGCTCCGTCACGTCCTCGATGTTAATCAGCTGGTTTAATTCGAGGTCAGGTGCCTTCAATTCTTCCTCGAAATTGTTGGCCAAAAATCCATCGTTGTAATAATCGTTTTCTTCATTCGATAATTTAAAAAGCGTATCAGACCCCACGTGATGGTTGGTCAGGACAAGGCCGTTGCTCGAAATAAACGAAGCTGACCCACCTACATTAAATCGAACGCATGATTTCATAACGTGCTCCGACCATTCAGGAGTCGGAGTGAAACCATACTTCTCTTTTAAGTGCTTAATCGGCAGATCGTTAAACAGCCACATCCCCTCGTCGGCTGCGGAGGTCCTCAACATCAAAGAAAGCATTACAAGTGCAATAGAAACGCGTGTAAGCGTATTTATAAAATCGGGAAACCCAA
>WTFU01000077.1:2538-54875 GCA_011523945.1 Mariniblastus sp.
TTCGCTACAAGTAACCTAGAAGTCTGCATCTTATCCGTGACCAAATAGCGCCGCAACCGAACAAATTCGACGATAACCTTCGACGATGCCCCAAGTTCCATTACTTATTCATTACGGTATTTGAAGCTCGTGCTGACTTAATACCGCCGACTTTATCAAAAAACGGGGTAAGCGAACCTTCAATGGCCGTTCGTTCTATTTTTAGTGATAGAAAGATTCCACGACCCATCAAATCGATTTCACCTTAGCCACAATACCTTCGGCGGTTATTCCGAAGTGTTCGTAGAGAAGCTCTGCCGGTGCTGAAGCACCAAACGAATCCATTCCCACAAAAGCGCCGCCAGCCCCAAGGTAACGCTCCCATCCCATCTTGATGCCCGCCTCGACGGCAACCCGTCGAGTTACTGCAGACGGCAATACCGCCTCGCGATACTCTGCGGATTGCTCATCAAACAATTTCCAACAAGGCATACTGACCACTCTGGCCTGTACCCCCTCGGTTGCCAGCTTGTCGGCCGCCTCAAGGCAGTACTGAACTTCACTTCCCGTACCAATCAAAATCACATCCGGCGTGCCTTCGGTATCAAGTAACGTATACGCTCCCCGTGTCGCGCCTTCCGCATTTTGGTATTGAGTTCGATCTAGTGTCGGCAAATTTTGCCGGCTAAGCACCATCACCGTTGGACGTTTTGAATCTGCCAAGGCAGCTCGATAACATTGTGCAACTTCATTCGCATCCCCCGGGCGCATAACCAGCACATTTGGGATCGCTCGGCAAGCCGCCAAATGCTCTACCGGTTGGTGCGTTGGCCCATCTTCTCCAAGGCCAATGGAATCGTGTGTCATAATGTACAGGACCGGCTGGTGCATGATGCTGCTTAGCCTCAACGACGGTCGAAGGTAATCCGTGAACACGAAAAAGGTAGCGACGTAGGGGCGAATGCCACACAGTGACATCCCGTTGCCAATCGCTGCCATCGCATGCTCGCGAATTCCAAAATGAAAATTCTTGCCGCTAAAATCAGAACCACTAAAGTGGCCGGCAGCCGGATCATCATTGTTGGACTTGTTAGATCCTGCCAGATCGGCAGAACCTCCAATAAAGTTGGGGATCACGGAGGCAACAGCGTTCAAAACCTTGCCCGAAGACACTCGGGTCGCCATCCCTTTTGCATCCGGCTCAAATTCAGGAAGCGACGATTCCCAACCTTCGGGAAGTTCCCCGGCGAACAGTGTCGTCAGCTCTTTAAACTCGGCCGGAAATGCTTCTGCGTAAGCCGCATACTTCTCAGCCCATTGAGCATGCGCGGTGCCGCCTCTCCCGCCAAGTTTTGCTCGAAAATCATCTGATGCTTCGGAAGGGACTGCGAACTTCTCATGTTTCCATCCATAGTTCTCTTTCGCTAACGCGATCTCTTCTTCACCCAACGGCGATCCGTGGGCACCCGAAGTATCCTGTTTATTGGGAGCCCCAAAACCGATGATACTCTTAAGGACGATCAAAGTCGGCCGGTCATCGGTCTCTAAAAACTTAGCATACGCGGCGTCTAAACTAGCCATGTCATTGGCATCGGCCACAGTGATTACCTGCCAACCGAGACTCTCAAATCGCGCTGGTACGTCTTCGCTGAATGCCAAGTCTGTTCGACCTTCAATGGTAATTTCATTGTCATCGTAGACCCAACAAAGGTTCGATAACTTCAGATGCCCGGCCAGCGATGCCGCTTCGCACCCTACACCCTCCATCACATCGCCGTCACTGCAAATTGCATAGGTATTGAAACCAAAAAGTTCAAAATCAGGCCGGTCATAGGTCGCTGCCAGCCATTTTGCAGCGATCGCCATGCCGACACTGTTCCCGAGCCCCTGCCCCAAAGGCCCAGTCGTGGTTTCGATTCCAGCGGCATAACCATACTCAGGATGGCCTGCACAAGGGCTCGTAATTTGGCGAAAGTTCTTTATGTCGTCTAAAGAAATGGCCAATTCTTCGGTTGGATTTCCAGCATCGTCGGTTTTCGCCACACCAGCAAGATGGATGAGCGAGTAAAGGAGCATTGAAGCATGTCCACACGAAAGGACGAATCGATCACGGGCAACCCAATTCGGATTGGCAGGATCGTACTTTAAAAAATTTGCCCAGAGTGAATAGGCGACTGGCGCCAAAGCCATAGGTGTACCCGGATGCCCACTATTCGCAGCCTGAACTGCATCCATTGAAAGTGTGCGAATGGTATCGATTGTTGTTTCCTGTACATCAGCTGATGCTGTCATCATTGAATCCTTATTGCGATTTTGCCCACGCGATACTGTCGTGGCGTTTTTTCATTCGGCGTCTATTTGAGCCAATTTTCTAATGATTATTGTTTTCCAGTGTCACCCGCTAAGAATGGCCCATCTCAAGCATCCAATTTGATTGATCAAAGTTGCCAGGCCTTCTCGATGCGGCCAATCCAAATCATTTTGACGCATGGTGACTTCGACAATTCTAGCCTTCGAAGGCGAATTATGTTAGCTGTACGACCAACAATTTATTACCCGACGTTAAGTTCGGTCAAACGCAATTAACCAACGGACGCACAGCCGTTGGCAAGTTCGGATTTTCACACGTGCCTTAGCACCGACGTTAAACCTACTTGTTTTATGACAATCTAAACTGAGTCGCCGACCGAACGTTCAAAATCAGGTCGAATTTTACTTTGCTTTTGACGTATTTTAGGCAAAAGACTAATATATTAGGGACATACTTTAATAAGGGAAGTGCGATGAGACCCCCCATTGGAAAACGCGACGACCATTCTAAATCTCCGGCGATGCATCAAAGCAGAACTTCCAACTCGATAGAGATAAGTCGCCGATCGTTCCACCGCCTCGCCGCTGCTGGCCTAGGGGCATTAGCGGTCCCGTCAATTTCAGCGGCAACTACCCCACCGTGGCCGAAAGATCGAAAGGATTCCAAAACAGAGAAGTCACCTGCCGAACTGGTTGCTCCCGCGCGGAAAGCTATCGACAAAGGTCTCGACTTTCTACTTCGAAGCCAAGTTAAATCCGGACGTAACCGGGGTGCATTTAGTAACAGCGGAATTTCGTCCGGCGTCGCCACCGCCTCCCTTGGTGGACTCGCAATGATGTGCGGCGGACACATGCCGGGTTTAGGCAAGTTTGGCAAGTCGATCGACATGTGTGTCGAATATGTTTTAAAGAATGTGCGTGAAACGGGTTACATTGCAACTCGCGACGGCGGCGCAAGAGAGAATATGTACGGCCACGGATTTAGTATGCTATTTCTTTCTCAGGCCTACGGGATGACGCGGAAACGTGAAATTGGTGATAAACTACGAAAAGCAGTCCAGCTAACGTGTAATAGTCAAAACAATCAGGGCGGGTGGCGATACCAACCAACCAAAAGCGATGCTGACCTCTCCATCACCGTTTGCCAAATCATGGGGCTACGCGGAGCACGCGATGCAGGCATCGACGTCCCGGACGAAGTCCGAAAAAAATGCATTGAATACGTCAAAAAAAGCCAAAACCCCAACGGCAGTTTCCGCTACACGATGCAAGGCGGACACACAACCTTCGCGATGACCGCTGCGGGCGTCACCTCGTTGTACAGCGCCGGAATCTACGAAGGGGAACAGGTTGAAAAGGCGATTGCCTACTTAATGAAGTTTAAACCAAATGGTGCGCAACAAGGCGGTGGACATTACTTCTATTCCAACTACTACGCCGTCCAGGCAATGTGGCACGCTGGTGGAAAACCATGGGACGAATGGTATCCTCTAATTAGAAACCAGCTAATCAAGAACCAAACGGCAGAAGGTTCATGGCGATCGAGCGAAGCGGGCTCTGAATTTGGTGCAGCAATGGGGTGTATAATTCTTCAAATGCCTCTTAATTACGTTCCCGTATTTTCGCCGTAATTTTAAACCTTATTTCTCAAACTGTTCTAAACGGATGCCCGACCTTCTTTGGGCCAGCAACAACTAAACTGACCCACAAACGGCTCGGTTCAATTTTCAACCCGAGATTAGATATGAAAAACAATCAACAACTTACACGTAGAACATTCGTCCAAGGAACCATTGCTGCCGGATTGGCCACTGGTGGGTTTTTATCCACCGAACGGGTGTTCGGCTACCAATCGCCTAATGAGCGGCCGGTTTTTGCCACGATTGGATTACGCAACCAGGGCGTGGCCATCACCAACAAATCAACCAAGTTCGCCGATTTCGCCGCCTTGGCGGATGTTGACTCCAAAGTCCTCGGCAAAAACGTCATTGACCTGGAAAAGCGACAAAATAAAAAACCTGACTCCTATTCTGACTACCGCAAAATTTTGGATCGCAAAGACATCGATGCCGTCATGATTGCCACTCCCGATCACTGGCACACCAAAATTGCGGTCGAAGCGATGTTGGCTGGAAAAGACGTCTACTGCGAAAAGCCGTTAACGTTGACAATCGACGAAGGGAAATTGATTGAGAAAATCAAGGCAAAAACGGGGCGCACCTTCCAGGTCGGAACCATGCAGCGAACCGAATGCAATGACCGGTTTCTACAAGCCGTTGCTTTGGTTAGAGCTGGTCGAATCGGTGAAGTGAAAAGGGTGACCTGCGGCATTGGCGGATTCCGCCCTTCGCCAACCATTCCCGAAGCTCCCGTCCCCTCGGAACTCGATTGGGATACGTGGCTCGGCCCCGCCCCGAAGGTTCCCTATCGGGCGCTCCCCGAAATGCGGAAAGGTTACGGAGGGGGTGTGCCACTCTACAGCAACTGCCATTATGCCTTCCGGAATTGGCATGCCTATTCCGGAGGTAAATTGACCGACTGGGGGGCCCATCACGTTGATATCGCTTGCTGGGCGATTTCACCGCAAAACAAGGGGGCCAATGATCGAGCTTCGGTTCAGGTACGAGCCAAAAAAATCACCCCGGTCAATTATCAATTCGATGTTGAATATGACAAAGAGGGCTATCCACTGGTCGATGACAAGTATGACATTGCAATCAAATACAATATTAAAGTTGATATGCTTAATGGAGTTGAACTCTTGATCACCAATGAAGGTGACAATGGCATTTTATTCGAGGGTACGAAGGGAAGATTCTTTGTAAACCGAGGAAAAATCGTCGGGAAGCCAGTTGAGGATCTAGAGAACAATCCACTGCCAGCCAATGCCGTGGTAGATGTTTATGGCGGCCCTGTACCAGAGAACCACACGCTCAATTTCATAGAAGCGATCAAGAACAAGGTCGAACCAATCTCGGATGTGGCAACGCACAATCAAATGCTTGAGATTTGCCATCTGTCGAACATTGCGATGCGTTTAGGTCGACCACTTAACTGGGATGCCGACAGCCGATCGGTGATTGGCGACGATCAAGCTAACTCATTCCTGGCTCGCGAGAGCCGAAAAGGATTCGAGATCAACATGTAGTAAACGCGGTACGTCTGGCTGCAGCGGCGACATCCACTGCGACGTGCCAAACCAGACGGTTAAACCATTCCGGAACCGCGTTAGCCGAGTGAATAAAAAAACCGCAATTGTTTATTTCCGACGGACTGTTGGGAAAAAAACCATCGTTGCTCATGACCAGCGTCGTTGTTTTGGATTCGTTTGGCTCGATGAACCAAACCAGCCCTGACGATGGATGGAAGTTTGAGCGTCCGACTGAAAGCAAATTCGCAATCCAAAAAGTAGTGCGTTCATCGCGCTCCGATGCTTCTTGAACCTAACAAGCAGTTCTTTTATGTCAGTACCTTAACGGAACAGACAAATTGCGGAACGCATTGGAAATCCTGAATTGATAAACTTCATGACCCGTGGCAATTTACTTATTTGGATTTCTTTATGCTAAAATTAGCCAACCCGCGTAATTTTCGTTTAACTCGATTCCCAACTGCCAGTTCAAAGTTCGTTATTATTTTCGCAACTCTACTGGTTTGGTTTGCTACCTCCGCGCAAAGTTTCGCTCAGCAACCGGAGGCCATAAACCTTCGCGTAATGAGCTTCAATATCCGTAATGGACGGGCTAACGATGGTGACAACCGTTGGAAAAATCGAAAGACTTTTGTCGGCGATGTCATCCGAGAAGCCAAGCTCGACATCATCGGTTTACAGGAGGCTTTTCGATTTCAACTGGACGATCTCCGTAAACAACTACCTGAGTTTGAGGAGGTTGGCGAAGGTCGCGACGGAGGCAAACAGGGTGAATACTCCGCGATTCTTTATCGCAATTCACGCTTTTCGGCATTGGAGTCAGGTACGTTCTGGTTATCCGACACTCCCGATATAAAATCACGAAGTTGGGGGAATCGCTATTTACGCATTTGCACCTGGGTTCGGTTGAAGGATAAAACAACGGAACGTTCTTTTTATATTTACAATACCCACTTTGACCATCAATCTCAGAATGCCCGTCTGAAATCATCGCAGCTAATTACCGAGCGGATCAACAACCAGAAGCACAAAGATCCATTTGTGGTAACAGGAGACTTCAATGCTGATGAAAACAATCCTGTGATTCTTTACCTCAAACGCAAATCAAAGAATTTGCCTTTAAGCCCAATTGTTCTCGTCGATACTTTTCGCCAACTGCATCCCCATAAAAAACGCGTTGGTACCGGTGGCGGATTTGAGGGTCGGACGGACGGAAAAAAAATTGACTACGTCTTTGTCCAACCTGAGGCCAAAGTCATCACTGCTTCGATCATCAGGGCGAACAGAGACGGACGCTACCCGTCTGACCATTCTCCAGTCATGGCTGAAATTCAGCTATCGACAAACCCCCAGAACAGCCGATAATGGCGATTTGAAACCGCAATGGGAAGTAGCGGAAATGGCATATTTATTCGAGCGAATCCTAGTTCGTTGACTCGGCAATCACCATCACAGCCAATCTTATTACCAGCGAACCCTTACCCTTATGAACTCCCTCGAAAATTTTCTCGAAATTGTCATTCACACCTTGCCCGTCTTTCTAATGGTTGGCGTTGGGTATCTGATTCGGCAGCTAAAAGTCATCACCGACGAATCGGAAAAGAGCATCGTCCGCCTCGTGGTCAACGTGCTTTACCCATGCTTCATCCTTACCAGGATACCCGGCAATCAAAGCCTGCAACAATTGTCTGTCGTCTTTTCTGCATTGACGGCCGGATTCGTACTTACTTTGTCGGGCTTGCTGGTGTCACGGATGGTCGGCGGCGCATTCAAAATTCAGAAAACTGACGGGCTCAATACGTTTTCTGTCTCCACTGCCCTGCAAAATTATGGCTTCATTCCCATTCCATTAATTACGGCACTGTTCCCGGATGTCGCCGACCAGACTTTAGGCGTATTATTCGTTCACAATTTAGGGCTGGAATTAGCAATGTGGACCGTGTGCATTGTCTTGCTGAGCGGCACGGCCAAAGGCGCTCTAAAGCGTTTAATCAATGGGCCGACCATTGCAATCATCGCTGGGCTTTTGTTGAACTTCACCGACTTTCACCACTGGATCCCTTCGTTTGCCCAAAAGGCGGCGCATGACCTTGGAAACTGCACGATCCCAATTAGCCTTCTCTTAGTTGGGGCAACACTCGGAAGCGTAATCTCCAGTCATAAGATTCAGATTAGTCCAAAAGTAATTGTTGGCTCCTTGTTAGTCCGCTTTGCCATCATGCCACTCGCGTTTATCGCTGTCGCAGACATTTTGACCGGATCGCAGGAACTGCAGCGGGTCTTAGTTATCGAAGCTGCAATGCCAGCCGCAATTTTTCCGATCGTGTTGGCAAAACACTACGGTGGCAAACCAAATGTAGCCGTACAGGTCTGCTTAGCCACATCCCTGGTTAGCTTGGTTCTCACACCTGCCTGGCTGTTGTTGGGGTTGAGACTGTTGGGCCTCGCTTATTAGGCAAACCTAGAGATTTGTTCATGCCCACCAATTTGGAATTTCAGAGGCTTTAAATGCTCTGTCCGCAAAACGCTTCGCTTGAATCGTCAAACCTCCATGAAAAATAGCCCCCAATGAATTGAACAAATTCAAAACACAGTAGAACAGGCGGAACCTATGGCAATGTATTTACCTTTGGCTATTGTCGAAATAATTGACAAGCTCTCTTCTTCCTGCGATATTTCTGAGAATTCAAACAATCTATTTCTGAACGTTATTTAAAAAAATCGAATGTCCCACAACCCATACACCCCACAGTCAAACTCCCCTGGGCAATTGCCAAATCAAGGAGGCGGAGCCTCTGCTTCTAGTAAAGTTAAAGGCCCAGCGTTGGGCATGCTAATCTCGACAAGTGTCGGGATGCTTCTTGCCCTTCTTGGCCTGGCTCTCAACATTTTGGGGTTGAGCCTTTTTGCGGTCGCTGCAGATCAAGCACCAACGCCGGAATTCGCGTCCGTTGTTGGCCAGGGCGTCGCTGGATTGATCCAAGGCTTAATTGGACTTATTGGTGGCGGAGTCATTATTTTTGGCTGCATAAAAATGATGAAACTGCAGTCCTACGGATTCGCGTTTACGACATCAATTCTAGCAATGATCCCGTGCATCTCGCCCTGCTGTCTTTTGGGAATTCCGTTTGGAATATGGGGATTGGTCGTCCTCAACGATCCCCTCGTCAAAAATTCTTTCAAGTAGGTGATAATGCAGATTGGTATTGATTGCCAACAGCATCCGATCGCTTAGAGATCACTGGCTTTTCATTTCCAATGTATCTCCAAAGCAATTCAGCTAACATTTCCTTATCGCCCCAAACGGTCGAGGACTGTTAGCCCTCTGTCGCAACACGGTTTGAATCGATCATTTCTTTGAACTGTCCAAACAGATATTGACTGTCGTGCGGTCCAGCCGAGGCTTCCGGGTGATACTGCACACTAAACGCAGGATGGACGGCGTGTTTGAGTCCGGCAATGGTATCGTCATTCAAATTTAAATGGGTGACCTCGAGATCAGCCGGGAAATCGTCTTTTGACACAACGAATCCATGGTTTTGAGAAGTGATCTCAACCTTGCCAGTCTTTTCGTCAATGACGGGTTGGTTGGCTCCGCGATGACCAAATTTCATTTTGACGGTCTTTGCACCACACGCGAGCGCGAACAACTGGTGGCCCAGGCAGATTCCGAAAAGCGGAGCCTTACCGATCAATTTGGCAATCGTATCAATCGCATACTGAAGCGGTTCCGGATCTCCCGGCCCATTGGATAGAAAGATACCATCAGGATTTAGCGTCATGACCTCGTCTGCGGTCGCCGTACCGGGGAGAACGGTCACCCGACATCCCTGGTTAAATAAATGCCGGGCGATATTCCACTTCATTCCAAAATCAAGCGCTACAACATGTGGAGCATCTGCATCTGGAACTTGAGGCGCCGGCGCATTGGTTCTAGTATCCCACCATTTACTCAGGTGAGTTTCCCAGTTGACTGGCTGTTCAGGGAGCACCTCACTCACCAAATCCCTTCCCAACAAACCAAGGCTCGATTTCGCCATCTCGACCAGTTTCTCGTCGTCTAATTCTACCGACGAAATCACCCCTTTTAGTGCACCCGCGCTTCTAATTTTTCTAACGAGCGCTCTGGTATCTATATCTGAGATGCCAACAACCCCATGTTTTTCCAAATAATCCTGCAAACTGGAGGAGGAGCGGAAGTTACTGGCGACTCGGCTAACATTTCGAACGATGAAGCCCGATAAGTGCGGACAACGACTCTCGACATCCTCTTCATTGATCCCGTAATTACCCATCTCTGGATAGGTCATCGTGATAATCTGGCCCCGATAGCTAGGATCCGTCAAAATTTCCTGATACCCCGTCATGGAGGTATTAAAAACTACCTCGCCATCGCAGGTGCCCGTTGCTCCAAACGCGAAACCATTAAAGACAGTTCCGTCTTCCAAGGCCAACTTGGCAGGTTTACGGTCAAAAAACGGTAAATTCCCCGACTGAGGCGTCTCCAATACGTCTTCCTTAGGCGATCCATCCGAGATCATTCAACGCTCCAACATTGATTGATGAGTTTAAACTGTGATTTAGTCCGATTAACTTATAATTTAACGATAGACTTTTCCAGTTGTAGCGGATTAAGCAGCCATTTTCCTTTTTTCTTAAAAATCGTTGCTCGATTGTCGATGAGTTTAATGGCTGTGGGTCTCCGATAAGGATTTATTCCATAATCGGACAGCCAATTTTAGAAGGGTTTCAGTAGCGGCGAGCTGAAACCCTTCGTTTTTTTTGCGCTGATTTACGTTTATTTGTCTTGTCTAATCAACGCCCTCGGAACTTCTTAACACGCCCAGAGATTCTCCGTGTTGACTACCTTGTTCGGGAGATTTAGCGGTGTTTGATTACTAATCCCCTAGTTTGCACCGCTCGGTATCGACTTTTATTGCCCTATGGAAAAAGGGGAATCACCTTGCTTAAGGGTCGTCCAGTCCGTCCGGAACCCGCTTTGACTTGATTTATTGTCGAAGAGCAACACTAAATTTCGATTTGCCTCGCTCTGGAGCCGATTGGAAAAGCTGATAGGCGTCGGACGAGGAATTCTTTAAGATGCCGGGACTATAGATTCGCATGCCGGCTGCTGTAATTCGATGTCTTTAAGGATCAACTCTGATGGGCTTGATATACGTCCTCGTTTTTTTGGGATTTTTCGCCGGCGCATTGGTTTCACCCGTGTTGTCTCCCATGTTTCTTCATCCTCAGGATCACGGAGTTCTTTCCGCCCAGACTTCGCCCGCAACACGCGCATTTTTGCTAGGTATCGCGATGGCGGTGTTCCGAATTGGCGAATTTTTTGGCTCGCCAATTCTCGGTCAACTGTCGGATAAATTTGGTCGAAAATTGATACTCGCTGCCGCGATGGCAATCACAGCCCTTGGGAATTTCGCTATTGCCTTGGCAATTTCGGTTGACCAATTCTGGATTATTGTCGCAGGGCAATTTTTCCTCGGGTTCGTTGGCGTCCTTCTCGTTTTAGCCCAAGCCGAGGTTGCTCATTTTTCTTCCGGTCCCGAAAAATCCCGTCGATTTGGATTAATATACATGGCAAGCAGCCTCGCTTATGTTTTTGCGCCCGTCATCGGCGGTCATCTCGCAGACCCGAAATACTTTTCCTGGGCCTCTTATTCCCTCCCGTTTTATGTTGCGGCGTTGGTTTGCCTGCTTTGCACCTTATTAATTCTTTGGCGTTTCCCGAGTTCCGCTCCTTCGAAATCTGATTCTGGCGGGCTCCAGCTAACCCGTGGATTTCTTGAAATAGGTGACGCCTTTAAGTTGGCTCCATTTCGGGCATTGCTAATCGTAAATTTCTTTTTGTATCTCGGAGTTGATTTCGTTTTTCAATTTAATCCGGTCTATTTCGTTCAAAAATGGGAATTTACGTCCTCCCACGTCGGCTGGCTCCTATCTTACACCAGCATTTCGATGGTGATGACCCAGTGGCTTTTAGTAAAACCGGTGAGTCAAGGCGAGAGAACACCCCGCGCGATTACGGCGGTTTGCGCCGTTACGTTATCGGGGCTATTAATCCTCGAAATTCTACCGAACGACTGGTGGTGGCTGTGTCTAATATTGCCTTGCGTTGGAGCCTCCATGGCGCTAGCAACCACCAACATGTCAGCACTGCTATCCGACACCGCCCCATCGGAGGCTCAAGGCCGCATGTTGGGCGTCTCCCATTCAGTCCGCGTCCTCGGCTCTGCCCTGCTCTGTTTCTGTGGAGGAATTCTAGCTGGACTCGCCCCACAATATCCAATACTCGTGGGCGCCGTCGCTTCCATCATTGCTGCCGGCCTTCTCTGGCTATACCGACCAAACGCGAAAAACCCAATTCAATCAAGTCGTTAATTTTAATTGGAAAAACCGATCAAGCACTGAACGAGTTTCTTCTAAGCAGACCACTCCCTAGCGAAGATTACGCACGACACCGATGACGACCCCGATGACTTTGGCATCACGCGAGTAAATTGGTTTCATGGTTTTGTTGGCCGGTTGCAATCGAACCCGGTTCTTCTCAGGGAACCAATACTTGAGCGTAGCCTCACCTTCTGAAGTGCGGGCCACGACAATGTCACCTTTATTTGCGGTCTGCCGGCGCTTCACAATGACATAATCACCCGGGGCGATCTGCGCATCAATCATTGAATCACCCTCAACCTCGAGTACATACGTACCTTTTTTTGGCCACATTGACCCAACATCAATTCGCTCGGTTTGCTCTACCGCTTCCATCAACGAACCGGCCGCTACACGCCCCGCTAGTGGCAATCCCTTTAACTCCTCGTTGACTTCATCGGTCAAGACAATCGAGCGAGACTGATTGTTGGTCCGATTTATCAACCCTTTTTTCTGAAGAGCCGTCAGGTGGCAAATGACTCCGTTCGGAGAACGAAACCCCATCTCCTCGGCAATATCCCGAATCGTTGGTCCGTAGCCACGCTCCTCGATACAAGTTCGTATAAAATCAAAAATGGTCTGCTGACGCTTAGTTAGCTTCTCTTGCAACATATCCTGCTCCTTAATTCGCAGCCAAAGCTTATACATTTGTTCACTATAACGCAATCTAGAAAGATGCAATCTAGAGAGACTGATTGTTCAACAACGAACGAAACGAAGGCCGTGGAGCCGAAGCACGCCAACTAACCCGAGCGATAACTATTCCTTCGTCTTCAAATACACCTTGAAAACCAAATAACCGGTAAAACTCTGACTTCGGTGCCTACGTCTAAAAATCAAACATAGATGTCCGCTAAAAACCACCTCCTCCATGGTCGCCAAACCCGCCAAACAGCCTATTTTTAAGCCTTAAAACGCCAAGCATTCAGCGGGAATATGATTCACGTTAAATGCAAGCGGTGGTGGGAATAACAACTTCATGGGAGTTCGCTCGAACGCCGGAATCCAATACCGAAGAACTCTGGAATTTAGGGATTTGAGCCCCAGGCCAATTTTCTACGCAGATCCACCAAATCGTTCGGAAGTATCAAAATTTAAAGTCAAATTGAGTGATTCTGCGATTGCGGTTTTTCGTAATTTCAATACCATTTCGTTCTTACTGTTGATTATCACGAAAAAGTCGCGAGTTCCTGTTAACTTCAAAGGCCATAAATGGTTCTTGTAGTGGGCATTTTCTCGGGAAAACCCTGTGAAAAATTTCACGATGTCATAATCGTCGCGGCAACTTAATTTTGCAGGCGTCAAATCGCCTGCAGTGACTTCACGCGTGCAAAGCAAAATAATGGTTTATCAAATCAAAAACGGATTGGATCTTCCCATTGAAGGAAAGCCAGTCCAAGACATTGGCGGTAGTGCAGACGTAAAATCGGTTGGAATTATTGCTGACGACTTCGTCGGAATGAGACCCACCATGTTGGTGTCTGTTGGAGATCGAGTAAAACTGGGACAACCGGTTTTCGCCGACAAGAAGACCCCCGGAGTGATTTTTACCTCGCCGGGATGCGGCACGGTTAAGGCAATTAACCGCGGAGCAAAGCGAAAGTTCGAATCGATCGAAATTGATCTCGACGGTGACGAGCAGGAGAGTTTTGAAAGTTTTCAAGATCTCCAGTCCATTCCCAAAGAAACGATTGAAAAGCAATTGGTCGACTCCGGGATGTGGCAATCTTTCCGGACACGGCCGTTCAGTCGCACCCCTGCCTTGGGTAGTGAAGCTCATTCAATTTTCGTTACCGCTACGGATACCAATCCGCTTTCGGCGGAACCTGAATTGATCATTGCTGAGAACGCCGAATTATTTGTCAGCGGTCTAACGGTCATTAACCAACTCACACTCGGTAAGACCTATGTTTGTACTCGCGACGACTCACGGGTGCCTGGCAGTGAGATTCCAGATGTTGAATTTAAACAGTTCAATGGCCCACACCCCGCGGGACTCGCTGGCACTCACATTCATTTTGTAGATCCTGTAAGCGAAAACAAAACGGTTTGGCAAATCGGCTATCAAGATGTAATTGCTATCGGCCATCTCTTTAAGACAGGGCAGTTGATGACCGAAAGGGTGGTAGCCATTGGCGGTCCACGAACCACCTCTCCGGGATTGTACAAGGTGAGACTAGGTGCCTGCCTTGACGATTGCGTTGTGGTTTCGGATCCCGATTTGGATAACTCCCGCGTCGTTTCTGGTTCGGTCTTGTCGGGGCGGGCATCAGAGCCAACGAAAAATTATCTGGGCAGGTTCCACAATCAAATTTCAATCCTCGAAGAGGGGAACCACCGAGAGTTTCTCGGATGGCAGAAACCCGGTTTCGATAAGTTTTCAGTGACAAATATTTACGGTGGATCTTGGCTCAAGGGCAAGCTCTTTCCGTTTACGACAAGTACGGGAGGCAGCAAACGTGCCATGGTGCCCGTTGGCGCTTATGAACGAGTGATGCCAATGGATATTTTACCCACTCAGTTGCTACGGGCTCTGCTTAGCGGAGACACCGAAGAATCCCAACAGTTGGGGTGTTTAGAGTTGGACGAAGAGGACCTGGCACTTTGCACCTTTGTTTGTCCGGGCAAGTACGAATATGGTTCTGTTTTGCGTGAGAACCTGACCCTTATTGAGAAAGAGGGATAGACGCACGATGTTGAGAAAATTACTAGACAAGGTCGAACCACTGTTTCACAAGGGTGGAAAGCTGGAGAAGCTTTACCCTCTTTACGAAGCGAACGACACTTTCCTCTATACTCCCGGTGAGGTTACGCACGGTCAAACCCAGGTTCGGGACGCCATTGATTTGAAGCGGATGATGTCCATGGTCATCGTCGCCTTGATCCCCTGTATATTTATGGCAATGTACAATACCGGCTATCAGGCTCAGGTTTTGATTTCCGAAGGACAAGCCGTTCCAACGAGTGCAACCTTGTTTGATGCCATTTGGACGGGCAACTGGCGGTTCGATGTTCTGCAATGGTTCGGAATTCTTGATTCGAATTTCACGTGCAGTTCGCCGGGCTCTTTTCTTAGTTTTGGCAGCCTTTTTGGTTGCACGCTACACGGGGCACTTTACTTTTTACCGGTTTACATCGTCTGCATGGCCGTTGGCGGTAACTGCGAAGTCATCTTCAGCATTATCAGAAAGCACGAAATTAACGAGGGATTTTTAGTAACAGGAATGTTATTCCCGCTCACGCTCCCGCCGACGATCCCACTCTGGCAGGTTGCGGTTGGTATCGCTTTCGGCGTAATCGTCGGGAAAGAAATCTTTGGCGGAACTGGACGGAACTTCTTAAACCCTGCACTCACGGGTCGGGCATTCCTGTACTTCGCATACCCGTTAAAAATTAGCGGTGACTCGGTCTGGACCGCCGTCGACGGTTACTCTGGAGCAACGGTGCTGGGTGAAGTTGCATTACCCGGTGCTGCCGCGATCGGAACAACGGTCGCCAACATGAACTCGACCTGGTTTGACTTTTTCATCGGCAACATTCATGGCTCGATGGGCGAAACATCAACGCTCGCCTGCCTCATCGGTGCTGCGTTTTTAATCTTCACCAAGATTGGCTCATGGCGAATCATGTCGGGGGTAGTGTTAGGAATGAGTGCATTCTCAATCTTACTTTACTTACTCCCCACCACAGAATCCTGGGGTGAGGTATCCAACATCTTGCCTTGGTGGCATATGGTGATCGGGGGCTTTGCATTCGGCACGGTCTTTATGGCGACTGACCCCGTTTCTGCATCGATGACTCGGCAGGGCAAGTGGGTTTATGGAGCATTAATTGGTTTCATGACCGTTTTGGTTCGATCCATAAATCCTGCTTTCCCAGAAGGAATTATGTTGGCGATTTTATTCGCGAACGTCTTTGCACCGTTTATTGACTGGTGCGTCGTACAAGCAAACATCAAGAGGAGGGCCGCTCGTTATGCCGCTTAACAAGGATTCATTACCCAACACCTTTCTTGTCGCGACGCTTCTCTGCCTAACGTGCGCTTTAGTCGTATCTGCTGCCTCCGTTACGCTTCGTCCGCGGCAGTTAGAGAACGCTCAGCTTGACCGTCGAAATAACATTCTTCAAGTGAGTGGATTCACACCTGAAGAGATCAAAGAAGGAGGAGGCATCAAAAAGGTTTTCGAGAGTCGTTTTGATGTCGAAATCATTGATCTCGACACGGGCGAAGACGCTAGAGACGAGTGTCAGGCCGCGATGAACAAGGCGAAGGACAAGGAAGTTAACCTCGCTGAAGAATACGACCAACTATGGGCTTCCAAAGTAAATCCCGACAAGGGACTCAGTGAAAAGTTAGACAAGAAAACTGACGTTTGCGGGATTAAGAGTCGTGAAAAGTTCTCCGAGGTTTTCATCATGAACTCAACTGACGGCAAGCCGGAGCTTTATGTCTTTCCTGTTCGCGGAAACGGGCTTTGGTCTCTAATGCAGGGTTACCTGTCAGTCAAACCGGATTTCCAAACGGTTGTCGGCCTAACGTTTTATCAACAAGCGGAGACACCCGGGCTTGGCGGTGAAGTTCAAAACCCGGACTGGAAAGCCCTTTGGAATGGCAAGAAAATCTACGACAACGGCGAGGTGAAACTGGCTGTTATTAAAGGGAACAAGGCGGGCAACGACTATGGAGTTGATGCCCTCTCAGGTGCGACAATCACCTCAAACGGGGTGACAAACATGATCGACTTTTGGATGGGCAGCAAAGGCTTTGGCCCTTTCATTGAGAAAATGAAAAATCAGGACAGCGGTGTTTCGAATACGCCAGCTGCCGGAGGTAACAATGTCAAGTAAAACATCCGCGAAGGACCTGATCTGGGATCCAGTTTTTAACAACAACCCGATTGCTCTTCAAATTCTTGGAATTTGTTCGGCGCTCGCCGTCACCACTAAACTTTCCACGTCACTGACGATGTCGTTTGCGGTTATTGCCGTTACCGCTTGTTCGAGTGCTGCGGTTGCCCTGATTAAGGACAGAATTCCGAGCAGTATTCGAATCATTGTTCAGATGACGATCATTGCATCGTTCGTGATTCTCGTGGACCAAGTCCTCAAAGCGTTTGCCTTCCAATTAAGCAAAGAACTCTCGGTATTTGTTGGCCTCATCATTACGAACTGCATCGTGATGGGCCGTGCCGAAGGTTTCGCCATGAAGAATTCAGTTTCCGATAGTTTCTTCGACGGACTCGGAAACGGACTTGGCTACAGCATTATTCTGATGGTCGTTGGTTTCTTCCGTGAACTCTTTGGAAGCGGCACGCTCTTTGGAATCACCGTATTTGCAAAACAGTCTGCCGGCGGTTGGTATGAACCCAATGGCTTAATGCTACTTTCACCAAGTGCATTTTTCATTATCGGTATATTCATCTGGGTGCTTAGGACCTGGAAGCCAGAACAGGTGGAGGAAGCATAACCATGACAGATCTCATTGAATTATTTCTGCGTTCGGCGTTTGTCGACAACCTTGCACTCGCCTACTTTCTCGGGATGTGCACCTTCCTTGCGGTTTCCAAAAATGTAAAAACCGCAATCGGTCTTGGAATTGCGGTCATTGTCGTTCAAGCAATCACCGTTCCTGTCAATCAGTTAATTTTGAATCTCTTCCTGAAAGAGGGTTCACTCTTCCTTCCGAAATACAACTTGGAATTTTTGAGTCTGATTTGTTTTATCGGTGTGATCGCCGCGATGGTGCAGATCCTCGAAATGACTCTCGATAAGTTTTTTCCTTCGCTTTACAACACGCTTGGTATTTTCCTTCCACTGATCACCGTGAACTGTGCGATCCTTGGGGGAACGTTGTTCATGCAACAACGTGATTATGCTTTCGTTGAGAGCGTCGTTTTTGGAGTGGGTGGCGGGTTTGGTTGGGCATTAGCAATCATCGGCCTCGCCGGCATTCGAGAGAAACTGAAATACAGTGACATTCCACACGGCCTTCGCGGGTTAGGAATTACGTTTATTATCGTAGGTCTTATGGCTTTGGGTTTTCAGGCATTCCTTGGAATTTAGTTAAAACTGCGTCGTCCTAGAATCGCCCCGTCTGAACAACTGATTACTTTTCATCTTAAGAATTTGAACTGTTGCTATGGAAATTATATTCGGCGTTGCCACCTTCACCTTTGTCGTTCTTGCGTTGGTAGGACTGATCCTTCTGGCAAAGAGCTTTTTGGTCTCTAGCGGGAACATAAAGATTCTCGTAAACGATCAGAAAGAAATTAGCGTACCTGCTGGCGGGAAGTTGATGAACGCGCTTGCAGAGGAAGGTATCTTTGTTTCATCCGCCTGTGGTGGCGGTGGAACTTGTGCACAGTGTGAAGTAAAGGTTTTATCCGGTGGTGGAGATATCCTACCGACAGAGACGGGACACATTAGCAAACGTGAAGCACGTGAGGGATGTCGCCTTTCTTGCCAAGTCGCGGTAAAGCAGGACATGGTCGTTGAGGTTCCAGACGAAGCGTTTGACACAAAGAAATGGGAATGCACCGTCCGTTCTAATCATAACGTCGCCACGTTTATCAAAGAGCTAGTTCTCGAACTGCCAGAGGGTGAAGACGTAGACTTTAAAGCGGGTGGCTACATCCAAATCGAAGCGCCACCGCACGTTGTCGAATACAAAGACTTTGACATTGAAGAGGAATACCATCCGGACTGGGACAAATATGATGTTTGGCGTTATAAATCGGTCGTCGAAGAGGAAGTGATTCGCGCCTATTCAATGGCAAATTACCCGGGCGAAAAAGGCATCATCATGCTCAACGTTCGTGTCGCCTCTCCGCCTCCACGAATGGATAACGTCCCGCCAGGTAAAATGTCGTCCTTTATTTTCAATTTAAAGCCGGGCGATAAAGTTACGATCTCAGGGCCTTACGGGGAGTTCTTTATCAAAGAGACGGAAGCAGAGATGCTTTACGTCGGTGGTGGTGCTGGAATGGCGCCTCTTCGAAGTCATATTTTTGAATTGTTTAAAAACCTCAAAACCGGCCGAAAGGTTTCTTATTGGTACGGTGGTCGAAGTTTACGGGAATTATTTTACATCGATGAATTCCGTGCGCTCGAAGAGGAATTCCCGAACTTTCAATTTAACCTTGCACTTTCAGAACCGCTTCCTGAGGACAACTGGACAGGCTATACCGGGTTTATTCACCAAGTAGTGATCGACAATTACCTTAAAGATCATCCCGCTCCGGAAGATATTGAGTACTACTTCTGCGGCCCGCCAATGATGAACAGCTGCGTGATGAAGATGTGTGATGATTTCGGTGTTGAACCCGAAAACATCTCCTTCGATGATTTCGGAGGCTAAACCGCCTCGTTGCAGTCACATCACTTCGGTTTTTAGCGTTTAAAGAGTCGGCTTCATTGCCTGACGACCGGTTTGGCGGTTTTAAGCGCAATTCCTAGGTAGCATTCAACTGAATTTGCTTATCGTGCCGAGATGTTACAATAAGAGTGCGCATTTTTGGCGCACATTTTTCATTGGCCCAACCTGCCTTTACCGGGGATATTATTCATGTTCGTAAGATTGTCCTTCACTACACTATTGTTTGTTTTGTTTGTCGGAAGTAGCCAGACCGCTAAGGCCCATGACATCTTTCAGGATGTGCTTAAGGAGCAATACACTCTCAAGTCATTCTCTTGCAAAACCTGTCATCCCGACAGCGACGATCGAAAAATCCGCACTCCCTTTGCTGAACGTATTTACCAGGAAATGAAGGGGCTGGGGCTCTCGAAAAAATTTGCCGAAGCCACAGCGATCGATGAAGCTGCCAAAGCAAAGGATCCTGAATCAGTTGGCAAAGACAAAGGAGCAGTTTATGAGTTTGAGAAAATGGCCGGGAAAGATTTCGAAAAGGCATTTGTAAAAGTTGCCCAGCAAACCATGACAATTGATCAAATTATTAAGCAAGGACTGTTTAACGGTGCCCGCCTCGACACGAAAGCAATCGAAGCCGCTAAGCAAACTGAGAAGTAATCGGATAGATGGAGCGGTTTGTCGCTTGGACAAATAGCGGCAAACCCATCCATGGGCATCCTGAATTTGGGTTACCGATGAGAAATAGAAAATGAAACCGCGGAATCTCTTCTTACAGTTGCGACGCGGGCTTAGTTTCCTTCTTCTTTTGGCTGTGTCGCTCTATTCGGCGGCCACACTTTCTCAAGAAAGTGATGTGTCCGTTCCCTTCGATATTTTTGGCAAAACGATGGGGCCGATCGCGTATAAAGTATCCGTCGCACACCACCCCGATTCTGTTTCTCCAACTGAACTTCAGGAACGTGTCTCAGCAGTTCTCGACAATGTCAATCAACTGATGTCGACCTACCAACCTGATTCGGATGTCAGTCGTTTCAATCGAAGCTCCTCTACAGAATTTCAACCGGTCGATCCCCAAACCGCTGCAGTCGTCGCCCGAGCAATCGAAATCAGTAAATTAACCGACGGCGCCTTTGATATCACGGTTGGTCCCGCCGTAGATCTGTGGGATTTCGGACCCAAAAACGCCAATTTCGAAGTACCAACCCTCCAGCAAACCGACGCCATCAAAAACACGATTGGCTATCGCTATCTCGATGTTAAACTCGAACCGCCAGCTATCCGAAAACATGTTGGTGCTGTTAGCATCGATCTTTCAGCGATTGCAAAGGGCTATGCGGTCGATCAGGTTGCGGCGGCTCTAGATGAGTTAGGCTGCAAAAACTTTCTCGTTGAAGTTGGGGGCGAAGTATTTACTCGTGGCCAGCGTTTTTCTGGAGGCAAATGGCGGATCGGTGTCGAACGGCCCAATGACTCAGCCGTTAGCTTGTCAAATATCGCTGAAATTTCCAACCAAGCAATGGCGACTTCCGGAGACTATCGGAACTTCCATGAAATCGATGGGCGGCGCTACTCCCATACCATCGACCCGCAGACCTGCCGACCGGTCAATCACACGCTCGCGTCTGCCTGTGTTATCTCCGAGGACTGCATGACCGCAGACGCATTAGCCACAGCAATCATGGTAATGGGCCGAGCAAGAGGACAACAACTGTGTAATGAGTTAGGCGCGGATTGCCTGCTCGTGGAGCGCGAGTCGGATTTTGGTGAACAATTAACGGAGTACACCTCGAGTACCTTTCCGCTGTTAGAGAAAGCTAAATCGAGCCAATCTCCTACCATTGTCCAGCAGATACTGCCTGTATTCATTGGCGCAGCCGTCATCTTTGGCTTGGTGATTGTTTCAATGTCTGTCGGCGCAATTTTCGCAAAGAAGCCAATCACGGGGTCGTGTGGCGGACTGGCGAATCAAACTAATGAGGATGGGGAAACGACCTGCGGAATCTGCTCTAAACCAACCACCGATTGTATCGAAAAAGACCGTTGAACGCGCCTAACTCAGAGGTTCCCGCCAGAGGAAGCGGTGCTTCCAATCCGAGCACGACAACCGCGGTAAGACGAACGGGACTCTCAACGTCGAACGAACAACAAACGAGCAACACGCCTAGTTGGGCGCGTATCAACACAATCCACATTGAGAAATTGCGTTGTACGCGCCCAAACTGGCGTTGCTTGAAATGGAGTTTCACAGAGATCCGTCGGAGTTTCGCCGATTCACTCGCAATTCAATAACACATCTTCATTTAGAACGAAATGATTTGATTTCGGCACCAAAGTGAGCCTTGTAATTCGTTTGAAAAATAAACTACGATTCGACGTCGAGGAGCGAATGCCGTAAATTATCCGCGATATATCGTCACTAAACATTTCATTCCCCACCCCTAAACGGTGCAATTAACACGATTTGAGTGCCAACGCCCGGTAAATGGCGGGAATTAAGGGGCTAATTGGGGGACGCCTTTGGATTATCCAAAATAAATCCATCGACGCCGCGTTGATTAAGATTACACAGATCCTCAATCTCATCAGTGCCGTAAACCCAAACTTCAAGATCCCTTTCGTTTGCTCGTTTCAACATCGCATTGCTCGCAAAACAGGCTGGTAAAACAAGAATTGGCTCCGAATCAGTCGTGGAAAGTTGTTCCAATCGCTCAAATACCTGAGTTGGCCTCAATAAAACATCCAATCGATTTCGCGGGTGCTTCGCCAGAACCGTGTAGCCTATTTGAAAATTCTGCGGAGCAAAATCGGAACTAAAAACCCGCGTTCGCACGTAAGACCTCCATTCACGGAGAACTTCGTAATCACCAAAAATTATCACCGATTCATACGCTTTTGGGTGCTGGTTCATTTGATCAACCATCTTATCAAAAGCAACTGTCAATTCCCGTCCGTCTAAATGATCAGAAAATTTTAAATCCAAAATGATTTTTTGTTTTGAACCAGCAATGAGCTCAAGAAACTCTGAGAAAAAAACAACACGGTCCTTTTCCGTCGTTCGGTAAGTCGATCCCTTTATTTCGGTTGCTTTTAAATCTTCAATTCGAAGCGGCACCGGTTCCCTCATTTTCTCCGGAAGAATCAACTTGCCCAAATTAGAATCGTGGTACAACACCAAATCCCGTTCATCGCCAGCAAATGTTCGAAGATCTATTTCAATAAAATCGATACCTTCTTTTACGGCCTTCTCAATCCCGCGCTTGGTATTACCAATTCTCGTGATCTCGAGTTCACCATCAATCATGGTTTCAACGTTGAGTGCAGAACCGCGATGCCCCACGATCTTGACACGTTGGTAAATAATCTCTTCACACCTGATTATCTGCCGAGTATTACCCTGAAGCCATGCCAGTAACGGGTAGCTGAAAACATCTCCTCCTTTCGGGAAATTAACGCGCTCGAACAACACGACGCCAACTATGATGACAATTGAAAGTGCCAACACTCCCAGATCTCGCAAGCTGCGGCCAAGTTTGCTTTTCAAAACATTCCCCAAACACTGGAAAATAGATGTAACTTTCTGTAACGCGTGTCGATCAATCGATTTGTTATCAGGTGCCGACAGCTTTTTCAGCCAGTTCGCACTTGGCACCGCTCACAGCATCAACGCAGTGCCCTCGGCTTCATCACCGCAGATCTTAAAAACCGTATCAAGGTGCATTAATTCGAAAACCTCTAGAACAATCGGCTCAACATTGCAAAAAACGAGCCTGCCCCCGCGTGCATCCTGAGCTTTCTGAAGCTTAACCAAATTGGAAATCGTACCCGAGTTAATTGTGTTGACCCTGGAGAAGTCAAGTAATAACTTACGCGGAAATTCTGCATCCTCTATTTTTAATAGACTCTCGACTCCGGAAGAGTCGATTTCCCGCGCCGTAGTTATCATTTCCTCGCCAAACGCCTGTACCTCACCGCAATTTGGGCACGGAGTATCGCCATCGTCCTGTAAATGAAGCACCGACACGTCCGACTTGCAAACATGGCAGCGATGTGGTCGTCCGTCGGTGGTTTTGGAGGAAATAATCATTTTGTCTCAATGGAAATAAATCGCGGTATTCTTACAACATCGTTTGTACAACTCTCTAACGCCACTAGTCTAGCGTTTTTATTCCCCTTTGAGCAGTCCACGACGACTCGATGTTCGAAACAAGCGGTGAAAACGAAAAGTAACCCCGTCGACATTCTCAATCATCAAGAGGGTGTTTTTTTGGAGGCGCGGCCGGCTTAACTTTCCGAGGGAGGGCTCCGCGAATCCCCAAACTGCCGAATAAAGCCAATATGCCCAGCGCATCGGACAGACCCTTGCCAATATCAACTAATTGATAGATCGGCATCCAGGTAGCCGCCCCATTTAGCCTCGAAAATGAATTCAAATTTCCAAATCCATTAAAAACCGTGGGGGCAAGCGCAAGAGCTGCGCCCAGCAAGTACTGAATAATAAAAAGTGCAATCGACAGTCTAAATAAGAATGAATTTTTAATGCGTTCAGGTTTAAACACCATAATTACGATTAAGGCCACAAACCAACAACTGACAACCCCTTCAAAGCGACCGCCAAACGGATTCATATTCATCGCGTTCCTCTCACTATTCTTTGCTTAAGTGCTGTCCATAAAACTCAATTAGTTTTCGAGAGAAAACTATAGAACATGCTAATCCTGCTTTATCGCTGGTCCAATTATAACCTCTCGACTATCAGCTTCTACCTTAGCACGACTAAGATAGGCATTTCCGTCTCGTGGATTTAACTGAATTGCCTGCTCCATGTCTTCGATGGCGGCCTGATAGTCACCTAGTCGATGACGCGCAAGACCTCGGTTCAAGAACGCCTCCGGAAAGGCTGGCCGGATTAAAATTGCTCGCGAATAATCCGCGATTGCTTCTTCGTGTAAACCAATCTTGTAACGCGCAAGGCCACGATAGTAATGAGCCTCTGCATGGCCCGGCTCTAAACGAATCACATTGGTAAAATTGACGATCGCACCCTTGTAATCGCCCGCATTGGATGCAGAAAGACCCTCTTCCAACTCCGTCGCCGTTTGATCCGCCCAACATCCAATTGCGACTAAGCAAATTACTGCGAAGCCGATACGGAACGAGACTCGGAAGGGTTTCATCTAGACACCTAAAACGTGGAATATTTAATAGCGCGTTTCAAAAGGCAAAGAAGACGATATAAAAAATCGAATCAATATCTGGTGGGTTAGGACGCTGAAAGATTAATCAACTATCCGATAAATGCGAACAGCAATTCAGCCGAACTCACATCGGCTTGGCTTTTGAATCTCCTTCGCAAATGCTAGCTTTCGCGACAGCAAGCACCGTGTAGACGAAAACCTCAGGTCCTTAAACGAGGCGCCTCTTTATTTCGTTTGTCATGGGGAAAGCTCTATCCCAGTACCCATTCTCACTTGCCCCACCCCTTCAAAATCGATCCCCAGCCGGCTAGGTGGGGACGATATTTCCAGTCCAAATTCTATATCAGGCACTGTTCCCCAGCATCAACGTCACCAATGAAGGAAATTCTTTAAATTCGGCAAACCATCGATCCTACGTTTTATTGACAGAGTTTAACGTCTACCACGACGCGGCCGGAGTATGGAGCGATTGGCGAGGTAACGATGAGTTCAAAAAACAAAAAGCAAAAAGTCCGCACCATCGAAGAGCAGGGTTGCATGGCTTTTATCCTTGGCTGGCTTGTTGCCATTATTGCCTATGGATTTCTGCTCAACTCATGGCTTTATTAGTCATTGGGTTTAATTGAATGCGACAATCAACGCAGATACAAGTAACTGAAAACGCACCTACAATCGCTTAAGCGTGACCACACTTGCTCCATCGGACAATTGCGCATCGATACGGAAAGGCTCGTCAACCGTTTAGCGCACCGATCGGCCGAGTTTTGTAAACCAGGCTCAAAATAAAAAACCACTTGGCAGAACCAAGTGGTTTCGAAACTACAATTGACTAAGTCATCAACTATCAAACCTTTAAGATGTCGTAGCCTTCCCGTCGTTTTCTCGCTTGAAAACTTGCAGCCTGGTCGTCGCCAACAATTTGTTCAGCAACAGGATCCCATTTAATTTTTCGATTCAATCGAGCGGCAATGCTACTGAGATGGCAGACGGCCATCGCTTGAACATGACTGAATGGATCGGATACCGTTAATCCACCCTCACGGATACAACGATAGAAATTATCCTTGTGACCTTCGTGCGGCTTTCCTTTGTACAGCGCGGTCACCGCTTCATCCGTGTACAAATCCTTATCCCAATTCTCCTCGATAGGTTTCCCGACAATCTTACCTCGGTTAACGAAGATTCGACCTTTGGCGCCTTCAAAAGTAATTCCATTATCACCATGACTGGTGACATCCATGGTGATTCCGTCGTCAAATTTATGAATCACTGAAAAATCATGAGACGTGTTGTAACAGTCATCGACTGTCGGATAGCCGTTTTTGTACTCAACCGGATGCGAGCAATTCGTTCCGTCGATCTCTAGAGGCCCTTGCTTAGCACCGTTTTTATTCAGTGCCCACATGGCTATATCGACGTGGTGAGCTCCCCAGTCTGTGAATTTTCCTCCGGAGTATTCATACCACCAACGGAACTGATAATGCCCACGTTTTTCGCGGTAGTCTTTTACCGGAGCCTGACCTTGCCACATTTCCCAGTTTAGTTCTTCAGGAACCTCTGCGACCGGAAACGGCCCCCCCTTTGGTGAGCCGTTAATGCCTACCGTTACATGCTTGATGTCGCCCAACACTCCCTGCTGAACCATATTCACCGCACGCATAAATTTGTTGCGATCACTTCTCTGTTGGGTTCCAACTAGAAACGCCTTGTCACTGTGCTTTTCACAAGCACGTCGAATCAGCTGGTTTTCTTCCAGAGTCAACGTAAGCGGTTTTTGCACAAAAACATGCTTGCCCGCCTCCAGTGCTTCAACCGCAATTTTGATGTGCCAGTGATCCGGAGTAACGATGCTGACAACATCGATATCATTCCGATCAAGTACCTTTCGATAATCCTCATATTGATCCGCCTTCCCCTTGCCAATTTTTGCGTCATTCTTAGCGCGGGCGGCGTGCCTCGAATCTACATCGCAAACTGCGACAATATCGCCGAATCTAGCATGGCCACGGGCATCACCAGTTCCCATACTGCCGACTCCGATACAACCAATGCTCGGCCGATCATTCTTATCCTGATTCGCGAACGCTTTTTCACTCCAACTAAAATAAGGAGTTATCGCAACCGCACCGCCAGCCCCGGCGGAGTTTTTAATAAATTCGCGCCGTGTATTTTTTCTTGTCATTTGATCTCCAGCCATTTTGAAACGCTTCAAACTGAAAAGCGTCGATTCGATAATGTTCTCTCCACAAACTATAACGAATTGAAACCCACGGGGACAGAATTATTTGTATTCAGGCCAGTGTTTTCTTGATGGAAAAGGAAAGATCAAAGTATTTGGAAAACTGAATTTATTACTGGCAGTTCTAACGGAGAAAAAACGCACTTTATTACAGCCTTGACAAAACTAAGGGCTTACCAAGCGATCAGACAGCCAATCAAAACATTGCGTATTTTCCAATTTCATTTAAACGCTGGATGCAAACATGTTAAACTTCCCACATCGCTCTGTTTCGGAACGTGTTTCACTGGTTGTCAAAATGCGTCAACGGTTCTGGTACTTTGCAAACGGCTCGGCTAGTGTTGCTATGGTTTTGACCTTATTTCTTGCGCTTTCTTACGGGGTTTGGATGGTTTTTCACTCAGATCTCAATCACGCATCACAAGATCCCCGCTCACACGAAATGCTTAGCCACTTACACCAATTCCTACTGCGTTAACAATATCGTTGAGTGGCACAACGGTCCCACCTCGGTTGGCACTATTACACAATGAATTCCTTGGTCGACTCCGACTTTTAAACCCAATGAATCAAAACGAAGCAAGCAAAACCAGTCCCTTTCTAAGAATCTCTCTTCGAGTGTTGCTAATTGCGATTCTACTAATCGGCCTAATTTTTGGATTTTGGGTACTGCCCTCCTTGAAGCAGAAAAAGGCAGCAGAATGGGTGAGACAAAATGGTGGAAATGTTTCATATGTTACTGAAGATAGAGCAGCACAACATTTTTCGAAAGCTGAATACGGTATTTTGGGAATTTGGCCAGGGGTTGATTTCATCGACAACATTTCAGGAATTTATTTTTCGAAGTCAATTTCGGACCTCTCTCCCTTGAGTGGCGTGAATCACATCGCTCATCTATCAATCAACGAGTTTGACGGTTCAGACTTGTCCCCTATAGCAAACGCAAAGACGTTAGAATCACTCTCAATTCTTAAATCAAAAATCACCCAACTTGACGCACTAAAGGAATTATCCAACCTCCAATACCTCGAAATTAGCAACTGTGACCTTACCAACATTCAAGGCGTGGCAGACTGCGCAGAGCTTAGATATTTAAAACTCGACAACACACCGATTCATGACATCCAAGAATTGCGAAAGCTAACTGGTCTAGAAACGCTGAACCTCTCCAACACAAAGATCACCGATTTCCGACCACTTGAAAGCCTACAAAATTTAACAAGACTATCTCTGGGTGGAACAGACGTTTCACCAATGGACCTCAAAAATCTGAGAGCCGCATTACCTAATTGTCATATTGAATCCGACTAATCGACGTGCGAACCAAAACTCTGAATTAAGTGCTGTTCTATCAAATGGCCGATTCAAATCTAGTCTTCTGGAACCGATTACTTGCCATTCAACACTCGCGAACATTTATAACTCAGATAAGTACGAAACAAACCAAGGTTACTATCAGAATACCAACGAAGTTTAAAACCAAACCTTCCCGTGCCATTTGTTTGACAGTAAATTTCTCTGAACCAAAAACGATGGCATTGGGTGGCGTTGCGACTGGCAACATGAAGGCAAAGCTCGCGCTAATGGTTGCAGGAATCATAAACAACCTTGGATCGATCTCAGACGCAATCGCTGCCGTGACTAAAATTGGCAACAGAATCGTGGTCGTTGCCGTGTTGCTTGTTACCTCGGTCAAAAAAGTAACTGCCAAACAAATTGCGGCAATGCTCAAAAGTACAGGAAGTGTTCCCAAGGATGAAATTGAGTTTCCTAGCATTTCACTCAATCCGGAGGATTTAAAAGCGCTGGCTAAACATAATCCGCCTGCGAATAACACCAAAACACCCCAGGGAATCTTTGCAGCCGTATCCCAATCTAGCAACCGACCTCCATTCCCCGATGGGAGTGCGAACAAGAACAGCACTCCGATTAACGCGACCGAAGCGTCGTTGGCGTAAACAAGGGTAATCCCCAGCCCTTCCGCGAGCCCTATCCAACCACCAAAAGGTTGCTGGCGCGTCACCCAAAATAGAGCAGTCAGCCCGAATACAATTAACGTCCGAATTTCCTCTTTACGCCATTTCCCAACACTAGGCAATTGAATCGGATCGATAGCACCAATTCCGCGAGTCAACCAAAAGCCAACCATCGGTAACATAATCAAAACGACTGGAAGCGCCATCTTCATCCAGTCCAAAAAGCCAACTTCAGCGTTCGTGGCTTCTTCGTAGACACCCATGAATACTAAGTTAGGCGGTGTTCCGATGGGTGTCGCCACACCGCCTACGCTTGCTCCGTAAGCAATTCCGAGCAGTAAAGCTATTTGTAAATTCCGATTACTCGTCTGAGCAACGACCGCCATTGCAATCGGCAATAACATTAATGTGGTTGCCGCATTCGAGATCCACATACTCAAAAATGCCGAAGCCATCATAAAACCAAAAACAAGCTGCCGCCCACTTTCACGCCCAAATAGATTCACCATTCCCAGTGCGATTCGCTTATGAGCCCCACTCGACTCCATTGCCGCAGATAGCATAAAACCACCGAGCATCAAAAGAACCAATTTGTTGCCATAAGCCCTGGCAATCGCGTCCGGAGATAAAATCCCAAACAGGGGAAACAATGCTAACGGGATCAGGGACGTGGCTGGTATAGAAATCGGCTCGGTAATCCACCAAGCGGCAACCCAGACGGTTATCGCCGCAGTGATACAAATTTCATGCGAAAACCCCAAACCCGCCAGCATGCTTCCAAACAGGATGGCTGCCAGAGGGCCAAAAATTAGCATCGAGTTTTTCATAGTTTTCCCAAACAACCAAATTTGCGAATTGAAAGTTTAATACCTGACAAACCGTTATTCAATTTCACTTATTGCGAATATGTGCGAACGTTGAATCCAGCGACCGAGGAGCCTTCTGTTGGCTCAAATCAAAAGCTCGTCGGTTTTGAATTTGAATCAGGTAAAAGACTTGATCCTGACTCTTAAGATCTTGCGTCAAGAAATTTCCCAGCTCAACCGAATCAAAACCAACTCAAAACGGAAAGAGGTCTAAGTGGGATCAGCTGGGCACGATTAAAAACGATACCCCGCCCAAATTTGTCTCGTAATCAGAATCAATGTCGCAGATTGAGACGTTTCCTTGGTTCTCCAATTCATAACGCAACCAGATTACTGCGAAATTAGTCAATAAAAATAAGCTTTTACCGAAAGCCGCCATCAACTCTCTTCAATTGGCACGAACCTTGCGAAGAGGTGTAACGACACTTCCCGCCCACCTCTCTCACTCGCCGGTGCCTCATGTTCAAATGGATCTACGCGCAGCATGCAAAAGCAAACAAGCCAAAATCTCGAGCAAAATCTAATCTATCCTACGGACCACTTGAACCTAGGCAACTTCTGGCCACCAGCGCAACCTTTACAGGAGGCGAATTCACGCTCACCGGTGATAATGCGGCAGACGATTTTGTTGTTCAAGTGGACCCGTTAACTAATCGTTTAACATGGAGTGAAGCCGGCGGTACACCCACGGACGATCTCGATAACACCGTAGCAGGCGTACAGTTCTATGAAATGGGAAACCCTTCAACCCCCATTTCATTAACCATCGAGGGAAAAGGTGGCCAGGACTCAATTGAACTTGATATCGGCACCAATGTTGGCATCAAAGATGTCACCATCGATGGTGGTGCCAATATCGATTCTCTCACCATTCAGAGCGACCTTAACCTACTACCTACCAGCGGTAAATTCGATGTAAAAGTTGAGCAAACATCGATCGCTGACAATTCATTTATCGCTGCCCCCCTTGGGTTTACGATCAAAGATCCGGGCTTCGACGGCAACATTACCATTGGCGATAACGCAACTGTTTCAACAAGAGTGATTGCTCCGGGGGGCAATCATTTTTCCGACAGTTCTACGGAAGACTCAGCCAATATTTCTCTGAAATCGAAAGAAATCAGTGTCGGCGATGGCACGACCTTCCTCGCCAATGTCGAAACGGGTTCAATCCAGACCCCGGGCGATGTTACGCTTGATGCCCAAGACCAGCTTGCAAGCTTCCTTGAATTCGCCTCACTTATGGACGACCTCGCGGCTGGAACAGTTAGCCCTTTAGATGCATTGAATTTCCTAAATCAAGAGGCCTCCGCTTTTATTGATCTAGGTACCGTTGAAATTCGAGGGAAAGACATCGTTCTAAAAGCATTCGCCGGTGGAAGCTCGAAGGTGCCGACCATTGGTCAAATCATCAACGCGATTAACGACCCAAACATCACTTTCCTCGAGACAACTGCTGATTATCTTCTCGATTATGCCGACAGCTTACTTGACGGCTTGCTTATGTCGATAACCGATTTGCCTGCCTTCTTCGCTAATGAAAAGACGTTTGCCAACGTTACCATCGGAGAAAATTCGATCATCGACGCAGCCAGCGAAGTCAAGATTTCTGCAAAAACGGAAAGTGCAGAAGCTGTAAACGTAAAAAGCAAATACCAGGCAATCGCCGTCATGCTGTCTAAATCCGAGGCTGACGTAACGATCGAGGAGGGAGTTGAAATCGATGCCCAAAATCAGGTCGAGATAAAGACAGATGTTACGCTAACTGCAGAAGCCAAGGCAACTACAGCAAAAAACAAGAAGCCCACCGAGACCGAAGAACGGCTCTCATTCGCCTTTGCTTTGGCAAAAACGGATTTGACGTCAACCATCTTTATCTCTCCCAATGCAAACATCTCCGCAGGCACGGATGTAACCATTCATGCCAAAGGTAAACAAAAGGTAAAAAGCAAAGCGTCCAGTAGTGTCTATACGGAAGGGGGAATCGGACTAGTTCTTGCGTTCTCATTTCCGAATGCGAATGTCGCCGCGGAGGTCGAGGGCAACGTTACTGCGTACACGGGAACTCCCGGTTTCGAAGACGATCAAGGGATCACAATTAAAGCAGAGCTGGAAACGGAAGAGGATTCCGAAGCGATTTCAGGCCTCGGTGGGGATGCACCAAGCTTTAAGCCAAAACCTACCGTTGCCAATGTGAAGAATTTCTTCACAAAAAAAATAAAGCCAATACTGGATGGGTTGAAACTTAAAAATCTGACCAACGGCACAAATATTCCAATCGATTTCGCCAGTGCGTTGGCATTGAATGAATCGGACAACGATGTACTGGCACGAGTCGGAAGTGAATCCAACTTGTATTCAAATCAAGATATCCTCGTGAAATCAAACCTAGTATCAAAAATGCGGACTTTCGCCGAAAGTACGATTGATGACCAAACTGCCGACGCTGGCAAAAAGGACATGTCCAGCACCGCTGTAGTCGTTGGCCTTTACGATAACAGCTCCCGCGCCATTCTCGATGATGGAGCTACGGCGGATGCGAAAAGAGCGATCAGCGTCAATGCGACCACCGAATACCCCTTTAAAAATCCGGTTAGCCTCATCGAAAAAGGATCAACCCGAATATTAAAACTAAAAGGCAACTCCTGGGCACGAAGCCATAGTTTGAATGGCAAATCTACTGTAGCAGGCTCTTTTAATTATCAAGACTACAACACTACCACACACGCGAAAATTGGTTCGAACGCCAACATCAATCAGTTGCCGGCGGCGTGGGATATCGACCAATCGGTCAAAGTAAATGCCGAAACGAACTTATTATTGATCGACATCGCCGGTATTTTCAAGCTGGATATTGTCTTAGCTGAGGTCTTAAATACCAGTAATTTCTGGAACATCCTTAAAGATGATGGATTCATCGACTTCACCAATGCTGTTTGGAAGGCCGTAACAAAGGACACCAATTCGTCCGACCTAGGTCTCGGTTCAGATGCAAAAAACACAGCCGTTGGCGGTGCCTGGTCCTTTACGGATATTTTCGACGATACCGAAGCTAGTATTGGCGAGAATTCAAAAATCCGCGCAGGATCAGATGGAGACGTCAAGGTCACGGCTAATTCAAAAATAAATCACTTTTCCTTCGCTGCGGCCGGAGGTAAGTCAGAGAAAACTGGAATCGCCGGGAGTTTCGCTCACAATCGCCAACTATCAAATACACGTGCATTCATCGATCAGGGTGCAGAGGTAACTGGAGGTAAAATTTCTATCGCCAGTGAGAGCGACGTAAACAATTTCGCATTCGCAGGATCGGCGATCCGCAGTTCCAATTATGGATTCGGAGCTTCCATCGCTACCAACAAGATCACTCGAAATAACCTCGCCTATATCGGATCTCCCGGGGAACTTTTCTTTGATTCCATGTTTTTCACCCCTGGTGGATTATCGGTCACGGCTAATTCAGAAGGTGGTTTCTATACCAATTCATTGTCAGGCGTTGTTCCATCGAAAGGCACTGCGTCTAACGTAGCGCCCAGCACAGTTCCCACGGGTTCTATTCCCATTCCGTCTAACTTTGTAAGCAAAGGCAAGACCGGAAAGTTTGGTTTGAGTATCTCCGGTGATGTATCCATAAATAAAGTGAACGACAATACGCAGGCATTTATCAACGATGAAGGTATATTTATCGCGAAAGACATCAAAGTCTCAGCCAAAAGTAAAGCTCCACTGGTTGCCGTCGCTGGATCTGCCGCCATTAATGGCAAAGAAGATTCCGTCGGGCTGGCAGGGACATATACCCACAATATCTTGGCCGGTTCAGTGAAGGCCTGGATTACAAATTCCACAATCCAAACAACTTCCGGCGGACTTTCAATTATCGCCGAACGAGAAAAGGGGGGAAGCCTTTGGTCAATTAACGCGTCCGCCGCGTCAGCTGGAAATATCGAAGTCGCAGGTAATGTCTCCCTGAATAAGACAAATTGGATTACAGAATCAGCTTTGAGTCTAGCTGACGTCCTCTCTGCTGCAGGCACCACCCTTTCCGCACATGACCATTCCAAAGTCTGGAGTTTTGCGGGGGCGGTTGATTTTTCCGGCAAACTTGGTTTTAGCTCTTCTTTCTCAAAAAATGACCTCACAACAACCACAAGGACATTGGTTGAGGGATCGCAATTGGAACTAGCACGGGATCTCTCATTGGCTGCTCTTAATGAAACAAGCATCACTTCTGTCGCCGGCGGTTTTTCGAACGGAAAAAAATTGGCGGTCGCTGGAACAATCGCAATCAATGAAATTAACAGCAACGTCAGCGCTCGCATCGCTAATTCTGCCGACGTCAACGCCGCAGCAATCCATGTGAACGCAACCGACGACGCCGATATTTTGGCTATATCCGGTGCTGCCACTGTAACTAAGGGAAGCGGTTTTGTAGGAGGATTCTCTGGGAACAACGTTGAACAATCGGTTACCGCAGAAATCGACAATTCATCTACCAACTCAACAGCAACCACCACCGTCACCGCAGAAACAGAAGGGCGTATTCAAAGTTTCGCAGCTGGCGTCTCCGTCGGCGACAAATTTACATTGGCCGGCTCAATGGCCATTAATAACATCGAAACAGACATTGTTGCCAAAATAGGTCAAAGTGATGCCGAAACGGGCGGCCAACTCAATGTTCGAGCAGGGTCCCAAGGGACGATCAATGCATTCTCGGGGAACTTCGCTGGAGTTGGCACCGCCGCTGTTGGGGCCGCAGTCAGCATTAATAACCAAAACAACCAAGTCGAATCGTCGATCGTTGAATCAAACATACAAGCTCAGGAAGGTTCTACAAATGTTTCCGCAGACACCGAGTCGATCATTCGTTCACTCGCCGTTGGTGGCGCCTATGCGGAGAGTTTCGCCCTTGGCGGCAGCGTTTCGACAAACAATATCAATTCCAGCACTGACGCGCATGTCACCAGTACTTCTCTTGAAACGGGAACTGATGTTTCGGTGACATCCAGTAATCGAGATACCATTAAGGCTTTGACCGGTGGCGTTGCCGGAGCTTCCACCGCGGCAATTGGCGCAGCGGTCGGAGTTAACAAAATTGACTCAAATCTTCGAGCCTGCATCGTCGAGTCGGACGTAACCGCCGGCGGCGACGTCGTGGTTGCCACGGATAATTTGTCAGAAATTCAGGCTCTCGCCATCGGCGGCGCCTACGCCGGGACATTCGCTCTGGGCGGCTCGGTATCCATTAATCAAATCGATGTCGACAATCGAGCCTGCATCATGGATGATTCAACCATTACGGCCGGGGGTGACATCACTGTCTCCGCCTCTGATGATTCCGCCATCAAAGCGATTGCACCTGGCATTGGAATCTCGAGTTCAGCCGCCGTAGGAATTGCGGTGATCGATAACGAAATCGATCGTGAGATAGCGGCAACAATTTCCAACGCGACAGCCACTGCTGGTGGAAGCGTAACCACTAACGTCGATGTCAAAAGCCTGCAAAAGGGAATTGGCATTGGTGGTTCCCTTGCCGCCACAGCGGCTATTGCGGGCTCAAGCGTAAACCATCGTGTCAATCAAACCGTCGAAAGCACCATCGACAACGGATCGACAATCAATGCCAGTGAGGATGTGCTCGTCCACACAAATGTTGACAATGTTCTCGACACCAATGTAGTCTCCGGATCTGGATCCAACGGATTTTCTCTCGCAGGCTCCATCGCCACCGTTCACATTGACTCGGAGGTAACCGCAAGGATTGGCGACGAAGTCACGGTTTTCGCCGGCCAAAACGTCGTCGTCGAATCCATCGACACAACCACGGTCGACTCACTCGCTGGAACCGGTGCGGTTGGAATTGCCGCCGCGGGTGTGGGGGCTAGTGTGAGCACTGTCCAGGTTCACAAAAATACGCTGGCCTATATCGGAGACAACTCGAATGTTTCTGCCGCAACCGATATGTTGAGACCGACCTTAGTTTACAGTGGAGAGTACAACTCTGCCGGAGAATTTTTAACCGAACAAATCTTTGGCGTCGCCGTCCAGGCCACATCCAATGAAGCTATCACCAATTTAAGTGCAACCGGCGGAGTCGGATTGTACGCCGGCGTCGCCGGAGCAGTGACTGTCGAGGTTATCAGCCCTCATGTAGAAGCGTGGATCGGTGAAAACTCGATTGTGGATGCGAACTTTGCTGGCATTGGCGTCGATCCCAACGATCCGATTCATCAAAAACAATCGATAAACGTCAACGTGTCCGCGATAAGTAATCTAACCGTGGATTCAACGGATGGAGGGGGTGCAGTAGGTGCTGCTGGAATCGCCGGTGCCGTAGACGTCGGTAAAATTGATCATTTTGTTTGGGCTCACGTCGATGCCAATGCAAAAGTATCCGCCTACCACGACGTCGACCTTCATGGACTTTCCCAGATCGATATAAAATCCGAGGTTGGAGCCGTAGGTGTGGGCGTAGCAGGTCTTTCAGGCTCTGTTTCTGTCTGGAATATCGGTTCAGAATTTGACACCGATTACTGGATCGAAGGTGTCAAATCAAACTCAATCGACGCGGATGGAACGACCATTGATGTTTTTGCCAGTGATGCCGCCAATGTTACGACATCGCGTCGAAACACTTTCAACAATGCCGAAGACACTAAAACGAAAAACCTCAAAGATGACCTTCATTCCGCGGATAGCCCATCGGGCGTAATTGCTACTGTAAAACAAACCGCTGAAATCAAGGCCGGAGATGACATCGACGTAAGAGCCAGAGAATGGGTCCTAATCGACAATTCCGCCGGCGGTGTCGGAGCCGGAATCGCGGGTGTTGGAGCATCCGTGACTCTGGTGAACGTCCACAGCGACACTGAGGCAAATGTTTATGGTACTCTCAGCGCAGAAGACGATATTTTTGTTCAAGCAAGCCTTGAGGAAACAAACAACACCCGAGCGTGGGCTGGCCAAGGTGGCTTGGGAGCAATTGGAGCCTCGGTTGCCATTGTCAATGAAACCAGCGACCAAACGGCTCGCGCTGCCAAACAAGCTACCGTTGTGAAGGCAGATCAATTAAGAATCAAAGCCGATGTCATTCAAAATATCGAAACCAAAACTAACCAAGCCGTCCTCGGCTTGGGAACAGTAGGAGCCTCTGTTTCAAAAATCAACGCTAATGGAACCACCGAAGCCTACCTTTCGGACGCCACCATTGGGCACGGAAAAACACCTGGAGGAGGCGACCAACCGTGTGATCCTGAAATGGCAACCGTGAACAATGTTTTAGTTAAAACTAATGCAGCCATCGAGTTGGAAAGCAAAGCAACTGCGATAGACGCAGGTATCGTCTCTGGGGCAGGAACCATCTCGAAGGTTGATGCAACACCGAAATTTTCAACATGGGTTGGAAACGGAGCCCAACTTCAAATTGCCGAACAACTGTTTGTAAACAGCGATACCTTGATTAACGGCTCCACCGATGGATTGGGAGTCTCGCCACTCAATGGCGCGAGCTATGGCGTTGCAATCTCCAAAGCAACGGTGCAACCGAACATTCGAACGTACCTCGGCGAGGTGGAGGCTTGCGTTGGAACCGATATGACGATTCAGTCAGATAACCGCACCAATTCCACTTCCGCAGGACAGGCGGTCACCATTGCAGTCCTCAACGGAAATGGCCTGATCGCAGATGCCATTGCAAAACCCAATGCCCGAACGTGGCTTGGGAACCGAACGACCCAAGTCGAAGTCGGAAGAGACCTATTGGTTGCCTCCAATATCTCCCAGAAGGCAGACACCGACGCCTATGGACTCACTGTCGCCCTGGTGGGCGGCGGGGTAATTCGTGGACTCGCTGCTGCCTCAGGCTATATCTCGACCGAGGTTGGCCGCAATGTCGACTTGGTAGTGGGAAACAATCTCTCGGTAGTTTCAACCGTCGCTGGGGATGCTGATACCTTCGCCACCGCTCCAGGGGTTGGAATCGCAAACTTCGTTGGGACACGAGTTGACTCCCATGCCTCATTCGATTCCACTTCGATGATCTCTTCCGTTTCCAACCTTAACGTAGGAGGAGACACGCTTGTGGAAACCCTATCTGATAGAAACTCAAATGCAGAAATCGATGCCTTCAATTTATCGGCAGGTGCGGCAATAGGTGCCACCAAGGCCGACGCGTTTTCGGAAGGTAAAACGATCGCCAGGGTCACAGGAAAAATCAATCAAACCCACGATCTGTTAATCAACGCCGCTGACCAAAACACGACCACTACCCGCGCTAAATCTACCTCCATTGGCCTCATTTCAGGGGCTGGAGTAAAATCGAAGGTTCACGTAAATCCCGTTGTAAAATCCGAACTCTCCTCGACCGTCAATACCGCCGGCCAAATCGACATCACCTCAAATTCAATCTCAGACGTTCAAGCCCACGCCCAGACACTAGGGGTTAGTGGAGCCGGAGCTGGCCGAACTGAATCCACGGTAGAAGCCGAGCCAACTGTAACTGCCAAGCTCGGCGGCAACGCCAGTGTTACCGCATTCGGGAACCTGAACGTTGCCGCTGATCAATCGCTTAACACAATCGCGGGTGAAACAGACTCCGTAACTGGTGAGGGAGGACAAATTGGAATTGGCCTGAGTGGCTTAGCGCTTACTTTAGATGCCTCTGCCAATCCACTGGTTGCCGCCGAAATTCAATCCGGAGCTTCCGTCGTCGATGTACAAGACCTTACCGTCACCTCATCCACAACTAATCAACTCTCTGCCCGAGACAAATCCTTTAGTATTGGCGGCTTGCTAAGCGGGGGAAAGAGCAAGTCAAACGTCCAAAGCGGGGGCGTTGTCACCAGTGCTGTCAATGGAATCATTGGGAAAGTCGATGACATCACCATTTCTGCTACGGCGACTGGACTCGCGAAGGCCGAGTCCACAGCAGGTGGTTACTCACTTGGAGTCGGCCTCGGTGGCGCAAATACCAACACGACCGTCAACCATCGAGTGACTTCCAAACTCAATTCAGATGTCTCAGCCGACGGAAACGTTACCATTTCAGCCGATTCCATTGGGGATGCTGATTCAAATTCAAAAGGGGTGGTCGGCACGCTCGCGGTAGGCGTCGGTAACACGACGGCCAGTTCAACCGTAAACCCGTCTGTCGAATCGAAAATCAGTCCTCGCAACAACGTCCAATCTGTAGGTAATATCTCGGTGGAGACTCGCCACAATGTTGACGCCTTCGGAAATCCACTAAATTATGGAGCTAATTCGAAGGCCGAGTCAGCAAACGTCGCTGTTGGGGCAAGCGTTCAGAATACAAAGGCATTTGCCGATTCTACGCCAAATCTTAATTCGATCGTCGACAACTCAACCAGCCTCAATGCTGGCTCGGGAATCGACGTGACGTCAAATTCTCACAGCGATGCTAAAACGGACGCGGACGGTTTTGTCTTTGGCCTTGTTGCGGCGGTTGGAGGAATCCGATCTGAAGCGACTTCCGCTGGAACAACAGAGTCTTCGCTAAACAACATAGACTCCGCTATCGCCAACGAAGGAGATATCAACATTATTGCCAAGAGTCGCAGTAATACCGATGCAAACGCAAAGGTTGGAGGTGGCGCAGCGGTAGTTGGCGCTAATGCAGCCACCTCATCCGCAACCTCCAATCCGGTCGTTCTAGCCCATGTCGACTCGAAAAATCCGATTGAAACAGAACGGACGTTCGACGTTAATATTATCTCCGACGTTTCGGGCGATGTTACGTCAGCCGCAAAAGAAACAGGGGTTGCGTTAGGCTTCAATACGGGCAGTGTTCAGGCAAACGCTAACTGGGAACCAACTGCTAAGACCACGATTCACGAAGAAACCCCTATTCATTCAGGTGGCGACGTCGCCATCAAAGCCTACAGTAACTATCATGCTAACGGCGACGAAGATACTGCCCGGAAAGTGATCGCCGATACAACCTCTCAAGGTGGTGCAATCGTTGGAGGGCGGGTTGCTCGATCTCAGGTTGAGATTCGGCCCGTCGTTCATGCACAAATTGAAGGCGGAGTTGAGATTGATGCAAACTATGATTTCGAGCTCTCAGCCCGATCTAATAATATTCTAGACCTTGACGCAACAACCAAGCTGATCGGCCTGGCCGGCGTTTCTAAAGCATTCGCCCATGCCGACGTTTGGGTCTCAACCCGGGCTGAAACACTCCCTTCAACGGTTCAATCCACGATAGTTGCTGGCGGTGATATCGTCTTCGACAGTGAGACTCTCTTTACTTCCGACGCCTACGCAAAGGCAAAATCACCAACACCATTAGCGTTCCGGAAAGCGTCGTCAATTATCGACACTTATCTAATGAATACACTATCCATTGCAAACTCAGTTGATTTATACGCAGGCAACGATTTGACCATGGTTGCTAGAAAAATTAAGAATGCCGCTTCAACTGCTGTTGCAGTTTTAGGTCCATCAGAAGCTCTGGTTAATGACTATCTCATCCTGACGAAAGCTAACATCGAGAGCAGCGCTACATTCACTTTCGGAAATACTTACTCGGAACTGGAAATCCATCCTTTTGACCCAATTATTTCCAAAGCGAAAGCTATTATTCTCGACGATATTCGGGTAAGCAAAACAGACTTTGAAACTCTTCTGAAGAAGGGCTTTATTTCTGCACGGGCGGACATCAATACCAATGCCTTGATCTTCGCTCAACTGGACAGCGACAAGGAACCAACGTCAGGCAACACCATCAAGGTAGTTGCGGAATTAAACAAACTAAAAATCGATTCGATTGCGGAATTCAGAACGAAACGAAAAGGGAAGTACGATGTCAGGGCAACGGAAAATCTAAACCTAACCGTGGTGGCTGACTTCCCCTTTGTGAAAACTATCAAGAAAACCTTTACCGAAAGTCCTGATAAAGCGCTCAAGTATAAGGCAAAAATTATTTGGAGAGCGGGACGAAACGGTAGATACAACTTCTCGCTCGATTCCAATAGAGGCCAAGATAACAAATCGAAATATCGTCCTTCATTCCAGGCTTCCAACGAACGGGATCGACTGAGTGAAACATCTGACCCACGATCCTCATGGAATAAAGATTTGCCACACGATCAAGATCGCAGAAGCGATCGAGACAAAGCCTTTACCGAATGGAGCCGAGACAACGACGACAAGAAAAAACAGACCTATTTACAAACGGATCGTATTTTCGAAGAACAGTTTTCTTTCCAAATCAAATAAGAAATACAAAATCGGCAAAACAAAATTGCCCGGTCCCGGAATAAACAGATGAATTTACCGTTTTAAATACCGTTTAGACGAGCCCCCTAGATTCCCAGAACGCCACATTTGCAAGCCCGCCATCGTTTTTAGAGCGAACTGCCTTCCGCAACACCGAGAGCCGGCCAACACCTTAATGTCCGCCGCGGAATCCAACTTATGCGTCAAGCCATCCTTGCCGCGATGATTTAATTGAAAAACCGAACCACAATCCGGCAAGAAAGATAACAACACATGGCATGATCGCTCCCGATGGCCCCATCACCTTTAAACCACCCGCAATCAACATCGTGTAGCCCATCTGAACCAAGACGGAAATAAAACTAATAAAAAAAAGGGCAATGCAGTTTTTCTTTTTGGCTAACAAGAGAATACTACCCAAAATACCCGTTCCAACCGACAGGCCAAAAATCACGTAGATCCAACGTGGGGTCGAACGCATCCACTCCTGTTGCTCCGGTTCGAAACCGACAATCACAGCCTCTTGCTGGAATGTCTCTCCGTAAAAAATCACAAAACCCATTAGGTTCCAAATTAACGCACACCCGGCAACCACCCAAAACCACTTAGGAATAACTGCTGCTTCTTCATTCATGTCTGATCCCATCTGTTTCTTACGATGCTTCACCTGCGTTGGTCAAAGGAATATCGAAAAGTCCGTTGTCACCGAGAGAGTCGAAGTTTGGCCGCTTACCCGGTAACCAATCAATCCAAACTTCACCGAAAATTAAATGACTCTAGCGCTTATAATTTATTTGCCCTAAGTTCACCGTGCAAGAAATTAACCCTAAAGGAATTTCCCTTCCCTATCGAAAACAAAAGCAAGCCTCGAACCATTAAAATTTTCTCGTAAAAAAATCCGAGCATCGATTTTAACATCAATGCTCGGAACAAGAATCGAAAGCCCCCAAAAGCTATTTCTTCATGGATGGGCGTTGGGGTCGTTTAGGGCGATTATCTTGACTTTTGCCACCATATCCTCCGCCCCCTCGACTACCACCACCCGCACCGCCGCGACTGCTTCCGCCCGCACCACCTCGGCTAAAGAGTGCCGATATGCCTGTGCTATATTCCTCCTTGGAAATTGCATCGTCGCCATTTTTATCCAGTGTCTTCAATCGATCTGCCATTCGATTACCAGCTAACTCAGCCGAAGTCACTTTGCCGTCTTTGTCGGCATCCAAACCATTAAACATGCTCATCGGATCGAAACTACGTCCGCCGCCCGGACGACTCCCGCCTGACGGTCTACCCCCGCCGAAAGCCGATCCGCCTGCAGGACGACCGCCGCCCACTCCTGGTTCATCGCCAGGTTCGCGATTGGAATCGCCCTCTGGCTCAGGCTCGACTTCCTCTCCTTTGTCGGCAACGCAGTAAAGGTTTTTTGAGCTTCGAATTACTAATTTGTTATTGCTAACTGCTGGCGTACCCCAAAATATCTCCTTCTCTTTGGTTACCTTATTAACCGCCAACTGTTCCATTTTTTTACCTAACGCAAAGACGTACATCTGCCCACTGCCGTTCATATAAAACAAGCGATCACCTACCACGATGGGAGACGGATAGTCTAGAGAGCCAAACCTTCCACCTGTTTGTTCACCACCCTTCAATCGAAATCTTTCCAATTCATCGCCGGTCTCCGTATCCATTACCGTGACGATTCCACGAGCAACTGCATAGATCTTTGACTCATGCCTCACAGGCGACGCAAAGCTTCCCGATACTCCGCCCGTCCAAACGGTATTGGTTTCACTTATGTCACCACTTCCACCAGCGTCTACCGCTACACTCCCGCCGCCTCGACCAGTGACCGCAAAGACACGATTCCCATCAAGAATAATACTCGAGTAAGCATTTTCAGCTCCCGTCGCTCCAGCATGCCACAATAAATTTCCATCGGCAGGATCAAGTCCCCAAAGTTCTTTCGAAACACACATCACAAGATCAGTGCGGGAGTCGTCTATTTCTACAAGTGCGGGAGTCCCCCACATTCCATCGAGACCAGTGGCTTCCTGTCGCCAGACCTCTTTGCCGGTATCTTTATCCAAACCGATGATTGCTTGACTTTCAGCGGACGCTGTCACGATCACAAGATTTTCGTAGACAATTGGACTCGAGGATGAGCCCCATTTGTTTGGATCTGACTCGTTACCGACCTCCGCACTCCATAACTTTTTTCCCTCTAAATCGTAAGCATGCACGCCGCTTTTACCGAAAAACGCATAGATATTTTTTCCGTCAGACACAGGCGTGTGGGAGGCATATCCATGGGCAGTAACGCCAACGCCAGAATAAGGATCCTCGGGTAGAGCCGCTTTCACGTCATTCTGCCAAAGTATCTTTCCAGTTCGCATATCGACGCAAACAAGATGGCGTATCAGATTTTCTATTTCACCGGGATTTGCCTGATCCAAACCATATCCCGAATAGCAGGTGACAAAAGCCTTATCTCCAACAATGATCGGACTCGACGCACCTGGCCCAGGCATCTCAACTTTCCAAGCCAAATTTGCGTTGGGAGACCAAGAGGAGGGAATTGCGGTTCCCGACTTAGCCACTCCGGAACCCGTTGGACCTCGGAATCGTGGCCAATCTTCGGCCATCGCTGTCACAGTAATTAAAAGTAGCGCCAACAAAGATAGAACAGGTTGTCGATACATCACATTCTCGCTTGGGAAAGTTGGTTAAATTTCAGTTTGAATATAACACAACCAGCAATTCTCGTATGCCGCAGCTTGGAACAAAGATTTCCCGATAGCAGAAATTAACGGAGAATGTTTTAGATTTCACCGAATGACTCCCTGCAGTGCGCCAACCTCGAGCATTTGCGAATTCTCCAATAAATGAACCGAACCATGCGTAGTGAATTGCGATTCAATATACGCTGGCACCGCGATTACGCTTGCAAAGAAATGGAACCATTCTGAAGCCAAGACCCTTCCGCGGCGACAACGACAACCAAATCTCGCATCAACGCCTAGGTATCCAGCAAGCGACCTTAGAACGATATTCCAAATAGGGCTCACCAAATCGAGTTACCATATCAGCCTCTTCAAATGGACGGACGACAAGGTGCCAAATCAACGCCCCCAATAGTGAATAGACCAATATCGCCACCGATTGAAAAATCAAGGCAATTGCGAGCCCTTGAGAAATCCCTGCAACAGCCATCGGATTTCTGACAAAACGGTATGGACCGGAAACAACGAGTTTATTTGTCTGGTCGAGTGGGAGTGGTGTACCCGCTCCATCTCGAACCATAAAAAACGCGCTTGCGAGTCCTAAAAGACTTGCAAGCAAAAAAAGCCCTGCTCCTATCGCCGTTGAAAGCCCAGACTTAAGTGAAAACTCGTTACCAAATGAATCTAGTAAAACGAATGGAATGACTATCAACGCAACAGACCAGATGCAAACAATCTGAACCATTGTCTTAGTCGAATTCAACAACAGGCCGGAGGACGAACTTCTAAATAGAAAAGAACTGAAACATAAAAAAATATTATATGCCAAACCGAGGGTCATCACGCCGCTCGACAGGTAACCGGATGACGTCAAAAAACTAGCATTCCAGCAATAAATGGTCGCGTAACCAAACGCTCCGAGAATTACAAACTCAATTTGAACTCTTTTGGAATACGCCCTTATCAGCGACAAAGAAACTATGAAAATTAAATCAGCACCAAAAAAAGACCAAAACGAAACCGACGGAATTCCATCGAATTGAAACACAGCAAAGAACTCTGACGAAATGCTCAGACCCGCCCACCAAAGACACAGAAGCGCAGCTTGAAATAAATAGGCTGTCTCTTTCAACGTCTTACCTTTTTTAAATAGACAAATACATTACAGACAACAACTCACATATCTTACAAAGCCGGGAACAGCGCCCTCGCCGGTTCAATGAAAATCAATCAAAACAGTCACCTATTCGAGTTGATGATTTTTGAACAATAGTTGCCAATGCCTAAGTCAGGCCATGACGAGTTTTCCAATTATCGGCAAATTCATATTGATGACAATGGTGTGCGGCATTAACACTGCAAGGATCTTCAGCACGGCAATAACCGAGCCGTCCGCTTTGAGCAGAAAAATTCGACAGCCTAAAAGATTTGCAATTAGCACATGCGACAACTTCTAGCAAATCATTTTCAAGCAATCGCGAAAGTTTCACTAATTGACCATAAACATGCGCACAGCCTTTGCTTGATTCGGAGATAGAATCGAGGTCCTCGTTACAGGGAGCGACCGGGTACTCTTTCCCATAAATACGAATTGTCTTCTCTTCAGAGTTTCCAAATTCTTCTTCAGCAACCTCAAGCAAACCCTCTTCAACATTCTTACGCACAAGCACAAACTTTTTCCCTTCACAAAAGATCCGCCAACACAGCCGTGAATAACATTCCATCAGTCATCACCCACCAATGATCCGAAAGCCCAGTTCGCAACCTAACCAATTCGACCTACTGAATTATACAAAATAATTAGGCATTGAAATGAAGCCAGCCCCTAGACGTTTCGCTTTGGATTGATTTCAACGACGCTCACAACTTCACGCGACCACCGAGACAAATTTATCTTGAAATTCACAGCGATATTCGACGTCAAATTTGATGCGATCCAGTCAAACTGGAACTAGCCTTAAAAAATAGAAACTGATTAAGCCGGCCGCGGTTCCTTCATTTACGAAGCATGAATCTACCTCCGCAAAAGATTTGTGGACTCTGATTGATTGGGGTACACTTCGGTGTCAAAAACGATTCCGTCACACTCCACTACGGAAACCAATCATAATGTTTCAACGCCTTTCCGCTGGCTGGCAACTCGCTAAACAGTCACTTAACGTCCTAAGACTCGACAAAGAATTGCTAATGTTTCCAATTCTAAGTGGCCTGGCATGCGTCGTGGTTACGGCCAGTTTTGCGGCGCCACTTATCTTCTCCGGAATGCTTGAGAAAGTTGCGAACCAAGAAGGAAACAATCCCGCTGCTCCGGAAAACTTATTGTTTTATGGATTGATGTTCCTATTCTATTTTGCAACCTATTTCATCATTATCTTCTTCAACTCAGCTTTGGTAGCCTGTGCCATCATTCGGCTTAAAGGGGGTGACCCAGTATTACGAGATGGCATCGGTGCAGCAATGGCGCGATTGCCACAAATCACTGCCTGGGCCTTCGTTTCGGCAACCGTTGGCCTAATTTTAAAGATTATAGAATCGCGAAGCGACAAAGTAGGCCGGTTTTTAACCAGTCTGTTCGGGATGGTCTGGTCTGTAACCACCTTTTTCGTGATTCCGGTTCTTGTGGTTGAAAAAGCCGGACCTATTGAAGCCATCAAACGATCGGTAAGCATCATGAAAAATACATGGGGTGAATCTCTGGCGGCCAATTTTGGAATTGGAACCATTACCTTTCTCGGAATGCTGGTTGGCATCCTTCCAATCGGCTGTGGAGTTGCAGCATTAAGCGCCCAAATGGTTGTTCTTGGAATCATTCTAATTTTGCTTGGGGCAATCGTGGTGTTGACGGTTTCGCTGATCTCCTCGGCGCTGAGCTCTATCATGCTTGCCGCTTTGTATATCTACGCTGAAGAAGGGACTGTCGCGGGCGGGTTTGATAAAAATTTAATTCAGGCCGCTTTTGCGAGCAGGCGTTAGTTTGGTCTTGAGAAATCACATTCAAATATTTTTTCAACTGAAATTCCTTCATTATAAAGCTCATTCCTGCTTTGGTTCCAACTTTCGCTAAAACCTCCTCGAAAAGGGGCTTGCCGACCTGTTGAAAATTGATGGACACGAAAAGAGTTGCTATTGTCGGGAGCGGGACCGCCGGCGCGGCGACAGCTCCTTTTCTTACCCGTTTGGGACACGAGGTTAAACTATTTGAAAAAGTCGAAAATCCTGCCGCCATTGGCGCCGGAGTAATGCTGCAACCAAGCGGTATGCGAGTTCTACAAGAACTAGGACTACAAGACGACATTTTACAAATGGGCGCAATTGTAGAGCGGCTCCACGCAACGACTTCGAAAGGGAAGGTGGTTCTTGACCTCCATTACCGGGATCTGGACGAAAAACACTACGGTGTTGGCCTCCACAGAGGCGTTTTATTTCAGCCACTCTACAACGCAGCCCAAGACTAACCAGTAAATATTGAAACTGGAACCGATATATGCGAGGTCACGGAAAATGGAGGTGGAGAGTGTTCGCTGATCTCGTCGGATCAACGTGAATTTAGTGGATTTCACCTCGTCGTCATTGCCTCGGGGGCTCGCACAAATCTAAGAAAGGCAGTGGGTATTCCACATACCGTCAAAGAGTATCCTTGGGGTGCCCTTTGGTTCGTTGCAGAAAATAATAACACCATAACTCCCAAGGTTCTCAGACAATACCTTGAAGGTACACACAATGCTTGGCATCCTACCAACAGGCCGCGAGCACCATAAAAACACCGAGCTAACTAGCCTATTTTGGAGCATTAAAGCAGATCAGGTTGACTCGTTTCGCGCTCAAGGACTTAGTCAATGGAAGAACAACGTTCTTAAGTTAGCCCCCCATGCCGAACCTATTTTGGATCAAGTGCATTCGATTGATCAACTTGTGTTCGCTCCGTATTATGACGTAGTCATGCGTCTCCCTTTCGAGGGCAACGTAATATTTTTAGGAGACGCTGCTCATGCAACCAGTCCACAGTTAGGCCAGGGATGTAATCTAGCGCTGCTTGATGCGATGACGCCTGCAAACGCAATGACGCAGTCTAATGAGATACAATCAGCGTTAAAGCTGTATGCGGATAAGAGACGTGGACAACTGCAATACTATCAATGGGCTACACGATTCCTCACTCCCTTTTTTCAATCCGATTCACGAACCCTCGGATGGATACGTGATTTGACGATGGGACTTTCTTGTAAAGCACCGGTTATTTCAAAGCTAATGATCTCGACAATGTGCGGTTTTCAAGAAGGTCTCTTAAAAATCCGGCGACAATCCTAGTTCAAGAAGTCTCGTCAAATTTCCGAAGCCGTGCCTAAACCGAACTTCCGTTTCGTCGGGTGAGAGCAAGAATTGGATGTAGATTTACAGCCGATCCGTTCTTAAAACCAAGTCTGATTTGAGAGAAATCAAGCATCTCAAACTTAGCTGCTCGCCATGCCCACCCTGATTGATTGAAAATTCAACCTTGCCGCAGGCTAGCGCTTCACAGAATCGAACCAGTCATCGATTTGCTTTAAGAGACCCTCGATTTTAAGATCGCGAATAGGATTCACCATTCGACTATTGCGATGCTCGGCTTCAAAATTTATATCACGTTGAGGTTCTGAGGATTGCGGCGTCATATATTCGGTGACAACTCGTTCGATTTTCCAGCCCTTATAGTTTTCATCGACAAGTGTTCTCGTCGTTCCCATCTGCTCCCTCCAGCTTTGCAAATCACCACTAAAATTGAAAAGATAACAAGTCCACCAAAGCAACCGGTTTAGCCTGACTTCTGATTTTAAGGAGTTTCGTTCCCCAAGTGTAAAACGATTTAAACAACGATTCAACGATACAACTCAATCGCGGCGATATTATAACTCTTTGCGAGTTTTGATTACTACAAACCGAATATTTGCTGTAAAAACGCAGACCTATCCAATCTGAACGAGTGGAATTCCGCCGGCACATGTAACAACGTTTGTCGTAAATTCGGACGCCATTAATGCGGTGTCGGTTTCTGCCAAACCAGTCAGACCCATGGCGATAGAATCGCCCCCCAATTTGACTGATTACGCAAGTTGAATCAGACCCGCAACGCCCCAGACTATCAGGTCAAACCCAATCACATCTGGTTATGTGAACTTTTTTAGGACCAAGCACTTAGGAGTCGCCACCACAAAAACGAGAATTCCAACTACAAATAACAAACACTAGCCCTGTGGTCACTAAACAAAGTCAATCTAGCAATCGTTTTAAACATCGATAAATGAATCGAATTTTCGCAAATGAACAAAGCAACGCTCTAGGCAACGGCGCCCTCTCAAAGGTTATAAAAATGCAAATCAAGCGCAATGCTGAGTATCAGAACTTTTTTAAAAGGCTGCTTTCTTGTCGTTGGCTGTACGTTTTCACTTCGCGAATAACATTTCCAAACACCATCTTATTCGAGCTTGATAGGAAAGATTAAACTGCGACAATCAGGTAACGTGCGAAACCTTAATTAAGGCTCCATTCATCCACTAGGTCGGAAATCGCGTACAACTGCTTAGCCTCGAAAATTTCACAATCGACACCTGAGTGATTTTTCCTATCAATCAAAAACGACGCAGGATTCAAGGGTAATTCAAATGATCTATAACGGTTTTGGTTTTCTGGTTGCCGTTATTACATTCGGTTCCTGCCTTGCAGCCAACTTCCTGCTCGATCAACAGTTTGGCGAGGGCTATTACTCATCCAATCTCTGGGCCATCGGAATCGCCCTTTTAATCGGCGGCGTCATATCCTCAGCGGTCGGGTTCATGCTCAAAAAACGGACCGACCGCATAGTAGTTGACGAACAGACTGGAGAACGATTGGTGCTCAATCTGTCCCGCCATAGTTTCTTCTTCTTTCCAATGCACTGGGCGGGAATCGTCATCGCTTTGCTTGGTATTGGATGCACAATCGCTGATCTTTTCATTGACCTGGCTTAAACTTACTCGATTTCATTCAAAACTTATGAACTCCGTTCATCAATCTATGAACCGGTAATTTAATAAGTCGACGATTAAGTCTGTCATTTTCTCTTGCGTGAATTACTTCAATAATTTGGCATGGAATTCAACCAATATTTGTCAAATGAGAGCGAATGGATAACGGCAAAACAGGGTGCTTAGCAATTGCCGCCGCGTAATTCGGTTTTGGGTTTATCAGAAAGTAGAAAATGACATGTGGACGCAGCTTTTTTTCGCAAGTCAACAACGCCATATGGGCAGAAACGTTCGGGAAGTCAGAGCTCGTCAGGAATTACGAAGAGCGCAAATTCAAATAGAGGAACTCGAGTTTAGTATTCGAAAACTTAATAGACTTACCAAAGGCATGTGGGAAATTCTAAAAGTGGAACTTGATCTAGAGGATGGCTTACTTGAACAAATTGTGAATCACCAAGCTGAGGCGGAACAAGAATCAAAAGTATCTTGCGATGAAACAACGCTGAAATGCCCTAACTGCCACAGGAGTTTTTCCAAAAAAACTGGTAATTGCGTTTATTGCGGTACCCCTGTTCTTCCACGCAGTTTGTTTTAAGCCACACCCCGACACTACTCAACGAAACTAAGAATTCATCTAACCGCGTTATCCCTGTAAATCTAAATGCAAGATACGCTTAAGAACCCGCAAACAAACTGCACAACTCGGTTAAAAGGCACTAAAACAAGTTAAGCACGAGCGAACCAGAGAATTTAAAGGGCTCGGAACTCGCGGCGTACCAATATTAATACAAAGCCGATTATTTTACGCGAACCAAATTCAGCAAATTCTTCTCATCACCCGACCACGTCAGCTCGAAAACACCGAGGATCTTCTGAGGTTTCTCACTTGGTTTGCTGCAGTATTCATTCCGTTGAATGCTCTCCACGAAGACCTCAATTTGTCGGTCTGCCACCCATCTCCAAGTCCCTTTAGTGACAATGTTTACATCATTGCCGCACATAGTACTGTTATGCGCTGTAAATTCATTTTCATTAAACTGAATAAATTGGCCAAAACTATTAACGAAAAAATCATCGTCATTTGTATCCGTGAGCAGGTCGAGTGAATACTCATCAACATTCTCTAGGTCAAACACATGCCCTCGCCTGGATTTTAGTTTCACACCAACGATTGGGTAAAGGTGTTCCATTTTCTCCTGAAGCGACTCTGAGTCTTGTGATCCTGGACGAGCAGGTGAATCGACGGTTAAGGCGTCCGGTTCTGGGTTGTTAGTGTTGCACCCCAACGCAAAAATATAAAGAAACAGTGTCGTCCATTGAAAAACTAATGTCTTCAAATCTAAGACTCCCAATATTATAAATTGAATTTTCGACCATGTTGCCGGCTCAAATTAAAATAAGTTCCCTATGCAGGTACAACTATTTAAAATTAGGCACGGAACCCCTGCAAAATAATTCGGTTGAAAATTATCCGGTCGTCTCAACGGTTCCACTAATTTCGATCAGCATCGCTAAGTTACCGTTTTCGGGAACTTAACTCCAAAACGAAATTACAGTCGCGCAACCGTCAACGAATACAAAAATAAGGTTTTGAATAAATAGGCAATCTAAAATTAGGAATTTTTACAGGTGATTGACACTTTTACTAAAAACCTCGCAACTAGAATCCCCTTCGATATCTTTATTATAGGCGGTGGCCATACCTTTTGAATCAAAAAATCATGTTCATCCAATGATGTCGATAGCGATAGCCAATTTCTAAGACGAATTGCATCGGCAATTAACAGTCCGTGCACAACACGCTTTTGCTACCGCGTGGATTAAAAAAAGCTTCCAATAAGCAAAGCAATTAAGAACACACGAACTTCCATTCCACTGCGAAAACAGGCCTGCACGGATTGCGGTATCAAACGGAAGGCCGCTAAGAAACTCGCCAGGAATTAGAATTTCATAAACAAAAAAGATAATACTATTCGAACCGGTCGCACAAGGCTCAAGAACTAATTTGCGAATGTTGTTGGGACTCTTAATGTGGGCGCTGGTCGCCCAATCGGATAAAACATAGACTTCGTAACAGAATCAGGAAACACGATGAAGACTTATCAATTCCCTCATGGTCAGATGCCCGCAATTGGCTTGGGAACATGGAAAATGGAGGACGGTAGCGCATCCAGTGCCGTCAAGACCGCTTTGGATTTGGGATATCGTCATATTGACTGCGCTCCAATCTATTTGAACGAGTCGGATGTCGGTGTTGCCATTGAAAGTGTCTTTCAGCAAGGCAATATCAAACGCTCCGATGTCTGGGTCACTTCAAAACTTTGGTGCAATCGTCACCGACCCGATTTGGTTCAAGGCGCTTTGGAGTCGACGCTGGCCGATCTGAAGCTAGACTATTTGGACTTATTCATGATTCATTGGCCTATCGTTTTCCGAGATGATGTCCACCGCCCCGAAAAGCCGGAAGATTTTCTCAGTCTTGAGGATATGCCTCTAAGTGACACCTGGCAGGCACTTGAGAACTGCGTTGACACAGGTCTTTGCCGCAACATCGGTGTCTGCAATTTCAGTATCAAAAAACTAAAATGCCTGCTCGCCACTTGCCGAATTAAACCGTCTGCGAACCAGGTCGAATGTCACCCCTTTCTCCCTCAACAGGATTTGTTCAATTTTTGCAAAAAAGAGGGCATTCAGTTAGTGGGATATTCTCCCCTTGGCTCTGGCGATCGTCCCGAACGAATGCGAGGTGCAACCGATCCCAACCTGTTTGAACACGAGACAATTAAAGAGCTTGCCGGTCGACGACAAATCTCCGCTGGACAACTCATGTTGGCTTGGGCCGTGACACGGGGGACAGCAGTCATTCCAAAATCATCCA
>WTFU01000063.1:0-15173 GCA_011523945.1 Mariniblastus sp.
GTATGCCACGGCTAAAAATCAGAAAAACCCCGCGTTTCTGAAGTTTTTTGCCGGATAGATGTTGTCGAAAAACCACGTGTCTCGCAGATGGTGACGAAAGACCTCATTTCGCAGCAAGCTGTTTTTGAGTTGTTTCCGATGAATTCGATTGTCGTAACAATCGTTGCGGTTTTAGGTGCTTGTAAGCGCGGGTAGCCCGCTAAATTTTTGCTTTCTTGCCTTGACTCGAATCTGCCAAGGTAAACTCTTAGGAAGAGAGATTCGGCGAGCGTGCATCAATGTGATTTCACACCACCAAAGAATCTTGTAGTTGGTCATGACAGGAAAAAGCATTGAACCGCAAACAAGCGCAACGCCAAAAAAATATTGTGGCGGCAGAAGGTTATCTAGAACTAGCAACCGCGCTTGATGGCTCGTGCTGTCTCAGTTTAGATTTAAAAAAACAGTTAGTCGATCTTGCCCTTAGTTCTTTAAACAAGGTAATTCGTCCCGCAGGCCATAAGCCGTATATCTTATTCTTAAAAGGACAGGCTCATCGGATTGCTGAACGTCCACGTTTGGCCATCACTTTTTTTGAACAGTCTCATAAAATCGACGGCGAGAATCTCCATACCTGCCTCGCTCTGGCTTGGTGCTGCAAACGAACACAACAGATCGAGCGGGCGATTGAGGTCATGCAAACAGCGGTCGAAATGAATTCGGAAAGCTGTATCAGTCATTACAATCTTGCTTGCTATTGTGCTTTAAACCAGCAAATTGACGATGCATTGATGCACCTCACGTTTGCATTGAATCTGAATCCAGATTACCTCTCAAAAATTGCCTCTGAATCTGATTTCGATTCGATCCGAGACAATCCGAAATTCGCGGATATCACCACCCTTGCCGTTTAGAAACCTTTGGGTGTGGTAATGGCTCATGGAGGCCAATTTCTTGAGCGCCTAACTCGGCAGGACGGCAAGTAAGCCGTTAGCTTCGTTTGTCCCGTTACCGACTGAAAAGACATCGCTGCAAAGAGAACGATTATCAGTTGAGTTAACCATTGTTTTTTGCCCGCCAATTTAAGAGCGAATCCAAAAAACCCTGAATCTCTCCGTCAAGCACCTTATGAAAATCACCCATACTAAACCCGGTTCGAGTGTCTTTCACTCGCTGATCTGGATGCTGAAAATAATTTCTAATTTGTGATCCGAAGCCTACCCGTGATTTATTGGCATATTTATCAGCTTCCTCCGCTTCACGTTTCTCCTCTTCTATTCGAGCCAACTGAGCCCGCAACATTTTCCAGGCTTGATCCCGATTCTTGTGCTGGCTTCGCTGGCTTTGGCACTGCACAACCGTGTTGGTTGGGATATGCGTCAAGCGAATTGCGCTGTCAGTTTTGTTGACGTGTTGGCCGCCCGCACCACTGGCTCGGTAGGTATCAACTCGAACGTCTTTTTCGTCGATGCTAATTTCTACGCTGTCTGAAATTTCGGGTGACACATCTACCGCTGCGAAACTGGTTTGGCGTTTTCCCTCTGAATTAAAGGGGCTGATTCGAACCAATCGATGGAGTCCCGTTTCACTCTTTAAGTAGCCGTACGCCATCGGACCGCGAATCGCGATAGAAGCGCTGTTAATCCCCGCTTCGTCGTTATTATTTCGATCAAATTCAATGACTTGATAATCATTTTTTTGAGCCCAGGCAGCATACATGCGGAGCATCATCTCCGCCCAGTCGTTGGCATCGGTTCCGCCATCTCGCGCGTGAATCGTCAAAATGGCACCGGAATTATCATACGGTCCATTTAAAAGCGCTTTGAGCTCAAGAGAGTCCAGTTGCTTTTCGAGTGATTCGATTTCCGATCGCACTTCTCCTACGATCGACTCATCTTCATCAGCCATCTCGATCAATGCCTCGAGATCCTCACCGGCCGCACTGAGTTCCATCATCGGCGCGACGATGGCTTTCACGGATTTTAATCGGCCTACCGTCTCCTGAGCAGATTCCTGATTATCCCAGAAATTTTGAGCTGCCATTTCGGCTTCAATATCGACAATGGATTTTAACTTGGCATCGTAGTCAAAGACTGTCTCGAAGCAGAGTGATGCGCTCAATAATCGCTTGTGACCGGTTGGTAAGATCAGAGTCCATGTGTTTACTTCTTTAATATTTCAGGCTGTGACAAAGGCCCAGCGATTAGACCGAGGGAAGACGAAATTCTAAGACCATGATTGTTAACTCATCCTCAATCAGGTCAACCGGTGCAAAACGGGTTGTGGAGGTAGCATCGGTACTCAAAGACGCTTCAGATTTCTTCAAAAAACTGGATTTCTCTCCGTTTCTCAATCCCCCGTATATCGACCGGATGATAACGGTTAAACCGAATGATTTAACGTCAAAAACGCACGATTGGTTGACCATTTTCCCGACCGAACTTAAAGTTAGAGATCGTTTTCAATTTGCACCAAAGTAGACAAATCAGACGCTATGATTAGCTAGAGGTTTCCTCAAAGAAAAAAGCGTGTTCCTTGAGAATCGATCAATTTTCACCCACTTTCCGGCGGAAACCAAGCAAACCTTTCCCTCTGCAGGGCGTTTTCCAATAAACTGATAAAGCACGAAACTGTCTATCTGGATTACCAACTGGACTGACAGACCTACCTATTTGAGAAAATCTAGATGTCCAAGCCAAAACAAAAAGCTCCCGATTCTGAAAATTCCAAAGTTTCAGAATCTAACGGCAAATCACTCAAAGAACGCGAAGACGAAGCAATTGAGCGAATGGTGGGGCAGTTTGTCGTCAAGCAAGAAGAAAAACCCGTTGATAAATATTTTCGCGCGCTTGTCAAACTGGAAGGCTCCGACCTTCATATGAAGGTTGGTAAAGCACCGATCGTTCGGGTCAACGGTACACTTAAGGAACTCAATCGAGGCCCCATCGAAGTCGAAGAAATGGCGCGGCTGCTGTTTCCAATGTTGAACGAACGCAATCGGGATATTTTTGATCACGAAGGGGGAGCTGACTTCGCCTACACGGTGGATGTCGACGGCGTTAGTTGGCGATTCCGTGTCAACATGTTAAAGCAATTAGGAAAGATTGGATTGGTCGCCCGTCGTGTGAACAACCACATTCCTAACTTCGAAGGTCTTTATCTTCCTCCAGCGATGGAAACGCTTTGCCATTTTGAACAGGGAATGATTTTGTTGGCAGGCGTTACCGGTTCGGGAAAAAGTACAACCATTGCGTCGATGTTGAATTACATCAATCGCATTTATTCGAAACACATTCTAACACTCGAAGATCCGATTGAATTTGTTTTCACCGACGACAAATGCTTAATCAACCAGCGTGAAATTGGAATTGACGTTGTCGACTTTGGTGTTGGGATGAAACACGCGGTTCGTGAAGATCCAGACATTATTCTGGTGGGTGAGTTGCGAGATGAAGAAACATTTATGACTGCGATCCACGCCGCGGAAACCGGTCACCTCGTATTTGGAACCATTCACGCGTCCACCGCTCCTTCGACCATCGGTCGTATCCTCGACCTTTTCCCTGAAGAAATGCACGGTGCCATTCGCGGTGCTATCGCGATGAACATGAAAGCGATCGTAGCTCAAAAACTACTCAAATCGATTAATCCAAAAGTTGGTCGTGTTCCCACGTGTGAAATCATGACGTTTAATCCAACCGTCAGAAAACTGATCCTCGAAGAACGAGACCACAACCTCAGCGATGCGATTCGCATTGGTGTCGAAGAGGGCATGCAGGACTTCACAATGAGCTTGAAGGGCCTGATTGATGACGAGCTAATTGACCGCCCTACGGCATTCCAAGTCGCTCCAAACAAAGAAGAATTAAAGATGAAGCTCAAAGGTATCGACGTCTCGCAACCTGGAATTATTTAATGGCTCGCTGCTCTCGAACGGTATTATTGCTTACGGCCGCAGTCGCCATTTTGCTTGTACCCTTTGCTGACAATTTGTTTGCCCAAGAACCCGAGAGTACTTTGCAGTACAAATCGGGTCCGGGTGGCTATTTTTCCTGGTGGAAACTACTGCTAATTGCCGCTGTGTTCATTTTCTGGGTGCGAATGGCCGACTGGGTTAATCGTGACGCGATGAAAATCGGAGAACGAACAAACATGGCGCCTGAAGTTTGGAACCCATTGATTGCTTTTCCCTTCCTTGCCGGCTTTATTTTAGTCATCTCTTTGCCCATCTTTGTCGCGGGCTTGCCGATATTTTTAATCACTGCCTTCATGCCGGTCACGGTTTACTTTTTTATTCGCCGCAGTCGGTTCAAGCAAAACCCAAATATAAAACAATACCTAAAGCTAAAACCGGGTGAAGCTCCCGTTGCCGAAGCTCTTCCTCAAGATGAGGGCGTTTTTATTGATTTTACGCCAGCGGGTGAAAGCTCAAGTCAAAAACAGGGCAATTTAATTCGCGCTCGACAGTCGGCCGGCTTTACCGATTTTAAAGAGTTGCTCGCACTGACTCAATTTAAGCGTGCTGAACAATTGCAAATGGAATTCACTCGCGAAGGTGTTTCTCTGCGGATTTTAGTCGACGGTTCATGGCATCCACTTGATTCGATTGATCGTGAGTCCGGCGATGCAATTTTATCAAGTATGAAACACTTGGCTGGCTTGAATCCTGCCGAACGACGCGCTCCGCAAACCGGCTCATTTAAGTTCAAATCGGAATCTGGAAAAGCAGCCGTTTCAGTCGTCTCGCGTGGCGTAGCGACCGGTGAACGCGTCCTAATGAAATATGAGATCTCTGCGAAAGAAGCATTGGCGTTTCCACAGTTGGGCATGTTCCCGGATATGGTTTCCCAAATCAAAGAATCTCTCGACAAAAGTGGCACGACTATTATTTCCGCTCCACCGGGGTGTGGTTTAACGTCTTCGTGGCAGGGAGCATTGGTAACGGCAGATCGATTAACTCGAGACTGCGTCGGCGTTATTGATCAGGATGAAATCGAAACCGTTCAGGAAAACATCGTCATCCATCGGTACGAAGAAGGAACTGAAAAAAGTCAATTTCCGATTATGAAGACGCTGCTGTTGACCCAACCGGACTTGCTGGCAGTTCCGAAGTTAGAAACGACGGAAACTCTTGACCTGTTGATGAATCAAGTCATTACTCAGCAGCGTTCGGTTTTACTTCGAGTGCCTGCGAAATCTGCGACCGAAGCGTTGCTTAAAATGTACAAACAGGCTGGCGATCGGGATCAATTCCTTAAAGCTACAAAAAATATTACATGCCAACGACTTGTCCGACGACTATGCACGGACTGCCGCGTCGAAGTACGAGTCCAGCCGAAAACCATCCAACAGCTAGGCGGCGACCCAAAGACGCAAGGCACTGTTTACAACCAGTGGCGACTTCCTCCCCCCGAACAAAGAGTTGACGATAAAGGTCGGCCAATTGAATATCCTCCATGCACAACCTGTGGCGGGATTGGATTTATCGGTCGAATCGCGATTTTTGAAATGTTGACCCTCAACGACCAACTTCGCACACTTATCAAGCAAACTCCAAAAATTTCAGCCGTGGAAGCGGCAGCCGTTAAAATGGGAAAAACTACAATTACAAAAGAAGCCTACAAGCTTGTATTGCTGGGTGTCACTTCATTGGCTGAAGCGCAAAGGATACTCAAGCAGCAGTGATTTACCGCACAGCTCATTTTTTTCGTTCGTAAATCGGACACGTCACTTCTACAATTGACGCGTCACAATCCCGATCTTATTTATCTCCAGCAGAGCAAAGTTAATTAATGTTTGATGATTTGCAACTCCCGATCGAATTTACCGCCGCCGGTGATACGCCCGAGGAGCAGAAAACAAATCTTAAGATCGTCAAACCCTCGCCAGGTTTTGAACCAGCTTCTGAATTGGTGGTGGAAATCATCTTAAAAGATGCCAATGTTACTGTGATGGATTTCAGCGCGCAGAAGGTAGTCACCCGCTTTCAAATCGATGGGCTGTGGCATGCCGGTGCTCCCATGGATCGCGAGATTGGCGATTACATACTAGCTACACTCAAACAGCTTGCTGGTCTTGACTATCGAGAGCGTCGACAACGCCAAGAGGGTCAGTTTTCCACGCTGTACCGAAAACAAAGACAAAAATTCAAAATCGTTTCCCAGGGAATTCAAACTGGCGAACGAGTTGCTATTTACCTCGACTATAAACGTCCACCGCTCGATAAGGCTCTCGACCTAGGAATGCGAGAGAAAATGCTCGAGCAATTGCGGCCAGTTCTTAACGACGAAAATACAGGAATGGTTCTTGTCAGTGGCGTACCCGGTGAAGGATATACGACTGCCTGGCGGGGTGTTCTTGATTCCTGTGACCGCTTGACGCGTGACTATTTTGTCATGGAAGAAAAAGGAAAACTCGAACCGGAAGTCATCAACATTTATCCTGTTGAGTTTGACCCCGCCAAAGGGGAAACAGCAATGACACCGATTCCCCAGTTATTGCTCAAGGAACCCGATGTTCTTGCGTTCACGGATTTAACTGGCGGTGAACTAATCAATGATATTATTGATTTATCCAACAGTAAAAAGATTCCAATATTCACTCGCATTCCTGGAAAGCACTGTGTCGATGCGTTGCTTCGCGTGTTGTTATTAAAGCCAGATGTTAAGAAGTTTGCCGAATCTTTATCGTGTGTCGTGTCGATGCGTTTGATTCGACTGCTTTGCAATAGTTGCCGGATTCCGTACCAACCCCATCCCACGCTTCTTAAAAAACTGGGACTCCCAGTAGGAAGAATTGCCGAGTTATATAAGCCGATGGTTTATCAACCGGGGATGGTGGACGAAAACGATATCGAAATTGAACCGTGTTCTGAATGTTCCGGGATTGGCTATCGGGGACGAACGGGTTTGTTTGAAATGCTAACCATCAATGATGATCTCCGGCGGGCGATTGTTAATACACCTCAAGCCAATAAATTATCGGCCCTTGCTAAACACCAAGGGCACATCTCATTGCAGATGGAAGGTATCGTGATGGTCGCTGCAGGAAAAACTTCGGTAGAAGAGTTACAAAGAGTTTTAAAATCATAACAAAAAATCGGGATCACTCTCCCGAACCAGAAAGTTAATGATGTTGATTTTTATTGCAATCACAATGTTCATCTTGATCGTCGCCAGCACCTGGTGGTTCGGTCTTTGGAGTAATTTAGTTACTCTGGTTAACCTTTTTCTTGCAAGCATGATCGCCAGCATTTCTTTTGAACCGGTTTCCATGAAATTGCTGACGATGAACTCGTCTTACCGCTATCTCTATGATTTCATCGCCGTTTGGCTCGTATTTCTTTTAGCGTTCGTTATTTTGCGTGGAGTGACTGATGTCCTTAGTAGTTATCGACTAAAGTTTGATCCGATTACCGAGCTTGTAGGTCGCTCTATACTCTCGGTTTGGATTGCGGGCGTGTTCGTTTGTTTCTCATTTTTTACACTTCAGATGGCACCTCTAAAGCCAAGTGTCTACGCTGAAAATGTGCCAAAAACAGAGATGGGTACGGTCCCCGATCGTTTGTGGCTCTCTTTTATTCAAAGTCGATCGCGTGGTGCCCTTGCCGCATCGAAAGGATCAAACTTTTTGTTTGCGAGCTACGGACTGCCAGATCACCCGGACGATGTCGAGATCGACGCGCGCGTCTTTGATCCTCGCGCTGAGTTCCTGCCTTATTACTCAAAAAAACGGCGGGCCATTGCTGACCGCACCGTTTTAAGAGTTGGTGGAAAATAGGATAGATCTTTGAACCCATCGCAGCGAGCGTTTTCAGTGATTAATTGCTCGATAGTAAATTAATCATTCGGCCCGGTGAGCCCATGGCGTTGTAGCCGGCATCGACATGCATTACTTCGCCTGTAATTCCATCTGACATTTCTGACAATAAAAATGCGCCGGTATTTCCAACCTCGTGATGTTCAATATTACGTCCAAGTGGGGCGACGTGTTCGTACATCTGCAGCATATCACCGGCGCCAACGGCAGTACTCGCCAGCGTTTTTAATGGCCCTGCGCTTAATGCATTAACGCGTACGCCACTTTCACCAAGATCGTAAGCCAGATAGCGAGTAGTGGCCTCAAGAGCAGCTTTACAGATGCCCATCATGTTATATCCAGCTACTATTTTTTCTCCACCAAAATAGCTCATACAGGCAATCGAGGCGCGTTCCGAAAGAATTGGCCGGGCAGCTTTCGTAACAGCAATCAAGCTATAACAACTGATGTCCATCGCTAACTTAAAACCTTCTCGACTCGCATCTATCGTATCGTTTAAGTCAGCTCGATCGGCGTAGGCGATTGAATGAAGAAGGAAGTCTATTTTGCCGAATTCATTTTTGGCAGTATCCATTACTTCAGCAATGTTTTCGTCATTTTGAACATCGAGCGGCACTAAGAATTTTGGTGCTGCATCGGATTCCAGTTTGTCGAAACACTTTTCTACGCGACGACGATTCTTTTTTCTTGCATCGTCGGCGGGGTCTGGCAAATGCGTAAATCCGCACTCACCGCCCTCTGACATGATTTTTTTTGCAATTGCCCAAGCAATTGAACGATCGTTGGCGACCCCGAGAATTAAACCTTTTTTACCGTCGAACAAGCCCATCTGGTGATACCCTCTTACAATACGATTGTTGAAACGTGTCAAAATGACTACGCTCTTACTGGAATACTTTATCATTCCGCAGCAATTTGATAACAGTTTTAGTCGTCGACAACAATTACCAACCCCACGAAACCATGTCCTTTGAAGTCCAATCAGAGCGAATAACGGCGGTTCCGGGCGGTTCCGAACTGCTGGTTAAGCTAATCAACCTGTCCCTCGACGCTGATTCCGAAAGTGATTTTCTATCCTCTGCGCTCGATTTAGTCCGAAAAACGCTCAAATCCAAGGGTGTCGTCTTCGTTCGCGGCGTCAAGGGTCAGTGGAGAGTCATTGCAAATTCTGGCTCTGGCAACAGCCTTCCCGTTGAACTACTTGCAGAAACTCTCGATTCCGAAAAATGTCAACAATCTGATGGTTGGACCGCTGCTCCGGTTTTCCGACCCAATTCATCGGGAAAACTGATTGCCTGTGATTCTTCTGTCGAGCCCGAGATGTTTGATGCGTTAACCGCAGCGGTTGGCCTCGCGCTGACGGCGTTGGAGCGTAGATTCCAGCACCGAAGACGGGCGGCTCGTCTAGAAGCAATTCTGGACATGACAGTTCATTGGAATCAGTCTCGTGAAACCGATCAATTGTTGGAGAAAATTGCTCTGGCTGCCACACGACTGATCCGAGCCGAAAGAGCAACAATCTTTTTGCCGGATGCCAGCAACAGTTCGCTTATCGGAAGACCCGCCCTTGGTGTCGACGAAGGAGAACTAAGAATTCCCATCGATGCGGGGGTAGTTGGGCAAGTTTTAAAAACTGGAAAAGCAGCCCGGATTGATGAAGATATTACTGCTGAACAGCAACAAATAAACCGAGCCGTTGATGAACAATTGGGTTTTCAAACTCGAACTATTTTGTGCGTACCCATGACCAACAGTGCGGGCAAAATTATTGGTGCGTTCGAACTCATCAATCGACAAGAAGGAAGTTTTTCCGACGAAGATGAGGCCGCATTGACTGAACTTGCGGCTCACGCCACCGTCGCAATTGATAACACCCAACACGTTGAGCAATTGGTCTCTTCAAAACGCACCGTCGCTGACCAAGCCGCCGATCAAGTTCAAATGATTGGCGAGTGCCCTGAGATAGAGAAACTTAAGAAAACAATCGAACGTGTCGCCGATACTGATCTTGTCGTTTTAATTACCGGAGAGAACGGTACGGGAAAAGAAGTTGTCGCCCAAATGATCCACTATCTCAGTCAGCGGCGTGACGAGATACTGGTCGCAGTCAATTGTGCGGCGATTAGTGAGAGTCTGCTAGAGAGTGAATTGTTTGGACACGAAAAAGGGGCATTCACTGATGCTCACCAAAAACGAGAAGGAAAGTTTGAGCTCGCCAACAAGGGCACACTCTTTCTTGATGAAATAGGTGATATGAGCCTCGACGGCCAATCAAAACTGCTGCGGGTGCTGGAAGAAAAGAAGGTCGTTCATGTAGGTGGTTCGTTACCCATTCCGACTGACGCCCGTGTAATTGCAGCAACTAATCAGGATCTGGCCGAGTTGATTTCTGAACGCAAATTTAGACAGGATTTATATTTTCGCCTGAATGTTGTCACGATTGAGCTCCCACCGCTTCGTCAACGTGGCGATGACATCCTGTTGCTCGCGGAACATTTTCTGGAAAATTTCTGCATGAAAGCAAGACGAAATACACCTGCGTTTTCTGCATCGGCTCGCAAAGAACTCCTTAATCACCAATGGCCGGGGAATATTCGGGAACTAAGAAATATGATGGAGCGGCTGGCGTATCTGACCGATGGACAGAAGATCGATGCTAATGACTTGGATTTTGTGAACGCGCCAGCCAGTCAAGAAAACGTCGTGCCGATGGATTTACCGCTCACCGAGGCGACTAAACAGTTTCAGGTCGATTACATCACAAGGCACATTGACCGGTCTCGCGGAAATATGACAAACGCCGCGTCAAAAATGGGGCTTCATCGCTCCAACTTGTATCGAAAAATGAAACAACTAGGAATGGGGGAGCCGGATGACGATTCTTCCGGCGATTGACAGCAAAAACCGCTTACCCGGGCGAAAATATAGTTAAAATACGGTATTTTGGCTCTCGACGCTTTCCAGTGGTTCAGCTACAATTTTCCCTTCTGTAGGACGGATATGGCCGTCCCGATTTATTTGACGGATCTGATTTAGAGACACCGAACAACGGTTAAGAACATGTACGCGATAATTGCTGACGGCGGCCGACAATACAAAGTTGAAGAAGGTCAAATGCTTGAAATTGATTTTCGAGACGTAAACGTGGGTGATACTGTCACTTTCGACCGTGTTTTAGCGGTTTCCTCGGATGGCGCGTTCAAGCTTGGAAAACCAACGGTAGACGGCGCGAGTGTATCTGCCAAAGTTGTTGGTGAGACCAAAGGCGAAAAAATCTACATTCAAAAATTTCGCCGTCGAAAAAACAGCAAGCGACGCACTGGACACCGCCAAAAGTACGTAAAAGTTCAGATTGGCGCAATCGCCAGCTAAATTTTGATCTAATTGCTAATAATTTACAGACCGAGCTCAAATCGAGCTCGGTTTTTTTATGCCCCGATTTTTGTTCACTAGTCAGCCAATCTTCAGGCTTGTCACTCTCTAAACCCGTCCGTTTCTAAAATCGTCACTTTCAGTTGCAAATGACTGCCTCATATTAAGGCATATTTTGGTTTCAGGGCTTTGCGCCGGTCAATCTAGTGGGTGAAATAGTGGTAGAAATAAAAACGCTTTGATTTTTGACCACTAAGCAGGCACTACTATTTCGTATTTTAACAAAATTGACGCATCCCCCCTCGATGGATTAATTGGTAATTCGGCAGCAATGCGGAATGTCTACCAGCTAACTCGCCTGTCTGCTCAGGCTAATTCGTCTGTGTTACTACTCGGGGAAACCGGAACGGGTAAAGAGCTCATCGCTGCGGCCTTGCATAAATTAAGTGACCGCAACAGCGGTCCCTTTGTGCGTGTCAACTGTGGAGCTCTCACCGAAAGTCTGCTCGATAGCGAATTATTTGGACATGTTCGCGGATCGTTTACCGATGCAGTCAAAGACCGCACCGGGCGATTCGAAGCTGCTCATGGCGGCACCATTTTTCTCGATGAAGTCAACTCAACCTCATCGACCCTTCAAGTCAAATTGTTGCGCGTTTTGCAAGAGAGAGAATTTGAAAGAGTTGGTGATACAAAGACAATTCAAGTTGATGTGCGGGTAATCGCTGCGAGTAATTGCGACCTTAACCTTGAAGTATCTGAAAACCGTTTTCGGGAAGATTTATTTTGGCGTCTCAACGTTCTTCCTATTGCACTACCACCATTGCGACGTCGCGAGGGAGACATTGAATTACTCGTTCGCCACTTTCTTGGCGTTTATGGTGAAGCCAATCAAAAATCCATCTCCAAAATTCATCCAGACGCTTTAGCTGCGTTGATTGAATATCCTTGGCCGGGAAATGTACGTGAACTTCAAAACTACATTGAACGCGCCGTTGTCTTATCTCAAGATAACCACCTGGTGCCTGATCTATTACCCAAGGCAGTTATCGGCGATTCGAAAGCAAGTCAAGAATTTGTATTCCGGCCTACGGATGACCAATCGTTGATTCAAGAGTTTGTCTACAACCGCCTTAATAAATCCGAAGCCGACGCAGAAGATCTTTACAAAGAGATTGTGGAACCGGTCGAAAAAGAGTTGCTGTTACAAGTAATGCAGTCCTGTAACCAGACCCAAACTAAAGCCGCCAAAAAGCTTGGTATCAATCGAAACACACTTCAAAAATATCTGGCTAAGTTTGGTCTTGGACGCCCCAAAACAGAGGATAGTTAATCAAAGAATTGAGACAATTGGATTGCCCAACCCGCATGACCGACCAACTCAGAAAAAAGTCCAATTTACTTCGGTATCACCCCGAAAACTATCGACTATTGATCGGGTTTAGTAATTTGTATCGTGCAGATTCTCGTAATCCGTATTTTCAATCACCGAATCCTTAACCAACCATTAGATGACCTGAAATCAATCCACAAAAGGATCTTCAGGTGGTATTCTTTTGCAGATCATTTCTATTCCTTTTACCCAAAATTTGACAGCTATGAACTGGCTTCAAAACATCTCGATCACTTGTTTTGCGGCAAGCTATGCGGTGGTTTTCGCTCTAGAAATTTCCCGTATCTTTTTTGACGTTAGCTTTCGAAAATATGTTCGCGTCGGCTTCGCGGCGGCCGGTTTGTTCGCGCACTCGGTTTTTCTTGTCTTGCAAGGCAAACTGGTTCTTGGATCGAACGGTCTTTGGCTTGGAAGTTGGTTTGGGTGGTGCCTTGCCACTGCCTGGATCTTAGCATTCGCTTATATCTGGATTTCTGCTCGCCAGCCAAAATCTGTCATCGGCTTATTCCTCATTCCGCTCATACTGGGATTGATCGGCTTAGGTGTTGGATTCGGGACCGAAAATCAATTCAACTCGATTAAGGCGAAATCTATTTGGAACATGGTTCACGGTTTCGCATTGTTGCTTGGAACAGCAATCGTTGCCCTCGGATTTGTTTTCGGTGTTGTTTATGTCGTCCAGTCGCGACGTTTAAAACACAAGAGTCCACAATCAAAACACTTTCGCCTGCCATCACTTGAATGGTTGCAAAAATCCAGCGAGTACTCGCTAGTCATTTCCACTTTCCTGTTGGCAATTGGGCTCGTCTCGGGAATCGCCATCAACTGGACGAATCAAACAGACGACGCTCTATCGGGCGGCGGAACTATCGCCTGGTCAAATCCTGTAATCTGGTCGTCCGGTATTTTATTTTCTTGGCTCTTACTGGTATCGGTTTTTAGTTTTTGCTACCAACCGTCAAGACAGGGTCGAAAAGTAGCTTATCTTGTTATCGCGAGTTTTCTCTTTCTGGTTTTAGAGTTAGCAATTGTTTGGTGGGTTGGCCACGCCACAGCCAGTTCAAAATCCGAAGTTGCACAATACTCGAAAATTCCGTCGATCTCTAAAGAATTTCACAATGAAGTTGGGAGATTAAGAATATGAATCTCCAGGTCATTGGTTGTAGTCACCATCAGTCGAGCGTGGCTACTCGTGAACAACTCGCTTTCACTGAACAACAAATCAAACCGTTTCTGGATAACTACTATTCCAAATTTCCCAATTCGGAAGTGGTTTTACTATCTACGTGTAACCGAACCGAGTTTTACACCGCGGCCAACAAACCAAACTCGGTACCGGGTAAATCTGAATTAATCGAGTTCATCGCCGAGCAACGTGGTATCGCCGCTACTGATATCAATTCAGAAATATTTATTCATCAAGACCGGCAAGCCGTAGAACACTTGTTCTCCGTCGCCTCCAGTCTCGACAGCATGGTTGTCGGTGAAGCTCAAATTCTCTCACAGGTGAAGCAAGCGTATAAACTGGCGGTCGAAACCAACCAAACGGCAGCGTTAATCCATCGTGTGTTTCAATCAGCTATTAGGGTTGCCCGCCGAATCAGTAACGAAACTGAAATTCATACAAATCGTGTCAGTGTTCCCAGTGTCGCTATTGGCGTCTTGGCCAAGCAGATATTTGAGCGACTGGACAACAAAAAGATATTAATTCTTGGCGCGGGTGAGATGGCCGAAGAAACATTACGCTATGCAATTCAAGAAGGAGGAAAAGATTTCACCATTATCAATCGCTCCATCGAGAACGCTAAACAGTTAGCAATGAAATTTGACGGTCGTGTGGGAGATTGGAATGAACTCGAAAAGGAACTTGCGACTGCTGATTTAGTAATCAGCGCGACTGGAGCAACCAAAGCGGTTGTAAATTCTGAGCTATTTGATCGTGTCGAGGAAATACGGAAACAAAAACCGATTTTTATTCTTGATCTTGCTGTCCCGAGAGATTTTGAGAATTCAATAAGCGATCGATTAAACGTTTACCTTTATACCCTGGATGATCTACAAAAAGAGTGTGAACGCAATCGACAGTCACGGCAGTCGCATTACCCCAAAGCCCGAAAGATAATTAATCACGAAGCTGATCTGTTTTTTAACGAAATACAAAGACGTTCCAGTGGCTCTACGATTGCTCAGTTAAAACGTCAGGCAGATAACGCAAAACAACTTGAGCTAGATCGATTGATGAATCGGCTTGAGGGGGTCTCCGAAAAACAGAAATCGGAAATCGAACAGTCGTTCAATCGGCTGGTCAATAAAATATTACACCCTCCATTAAAGTCTCTGCAGACGGAATCGCCACAAGTCTCTGGGGGCCTTCTAGAAGCGTTAAAAAAACTATTCCAGCTTGGTGATTAGATCCCGAGTAATAAGCGATAGTGACGCGAACTAACGCCACGACTTAATCCCAGTCGTCATCGTCATCATCCCAATCATTTTCGCCGAGATCCTCTTCGTCGTCGTCACCGACCTCCTCCCACTCGTCTTCTTCTAAGTCATCGTAACTGTACTCGTCGTCGTCTTCCTCGTACTCGCCGTCCTCTTCCTCGTACTCGCC
>WTFU01000063.1:15273-119719 GCA_011523945.1 Mariniblastus sp.
GTCTTCTTCCTCGTATTCGCTGTCTTCTTCCTCGTATTCGCCGTCGTCAGTTTCTTCTAATTCTTCATCGACTTCATATTCCTCTTCGCCGTCTTCCTCGTCTTCGTATTCATATTCTTCATCTTCAAACTTAATCGTGGTTAAATTAAGGCTGCCGAAAAAAGAAGCTGTTTGCTGTTCCATCGCTAGTTGCGAAAAATCTGGTTCGCGCTGTCCAAGTTGCTCATCTTTTGAATCTAGTATCAAGGTCATTATTCTTCCTCCTTAATTTGCGCGTCGTCGTTCTCGCTTCCGGGCACTTGGGTATGTAGTGTTTGAATAGCTTCGTGACTAGGTGTTGAAACTTCGTGATTTTGATCTGAAGGGGCCCATTGAGGCAACCCTTGTCCAGAAAGTTGCTTAGCTCGCGGCAAGTCTGCGAGACTGTTTAACCCGTAGTGAGCTAAGAATTCTTTGGATGTCGCATAAAGAAACGGGCGGCCTAATTTTTCGCTTCTTCCAGCTATCTTGATTAGATTTTTCTCTAATAGCTGTCGAAGCATTTCACCGCAACTCACACCGCGGATCGCCTCTATTTCGGCTTTTATGATCGGTTGGCGATAAGCCACGACAGTCAACGTTTCTAAAGCAGGCGCGGAGAGTCGTGTTGCTTTTGGAGTGTGCTCTAACCTGCGTATCCAGTCAGAGAATTGTGGACGAGTTCGTAGTTGGTAGCCGCCAGCCACCTGCTTTACATGGAACGCTCGACCAATTTCATCGTAATGCTGGTTTAGTTCCTTGATCATAGTTCTTGCCTGGGTGCCATCTTCCAGGTCAGCCAACTGACTCAATTTTCGACTTGGCAGAGGTGTTCGCGACATGAACAGGACGGCCTCAAGCCGCCTGCGACGGGATCTGGCGTCGGTTGGCCATCTGTGGACCGATTGCGATAAATCGTCATTTATTCGCAATTCTGATTGAGATTCAATAGGATCCAAAATACGGCGCCAATGCTTGTTCGAGTGCTCTTCCCAGGTGAGTACTTATCGTACTAACAACTATCCGCAAATATCGGCAAATATTAAAAAATACTGCACGAATGTCCGACAAAAAGTTTCGTGATTATTGAGCAATCGAACGGAGACGACAAGCCTGCATTTGTGGAATATCTAATGAAGCAAAAACACTTAGAATTACTTGAAATCAACGCTTATCGGAACATCCTTGTTATAATTAAATCAATTATTTCCTAGCTTTTTGATGTCCTTGTCGCGACGTTGTCTTTTAAAAAACCATGACTCTCTCGAAACTTTTTCCCAGGCTGATTGCTGTTCTAATCATCACCGCCCTCGGTCTGATTGTTGGTTTCTTAATTCTCGTTTCCAACGGTAGTGTCGTGGGTCGGGAATTTTCGCCAGATAATTTTTCGATTCGAAGGTTTAAATACAACAAAGTGCCGTATCTAGATTGGGTCATCGTGAGAAAATCGACGGTCGACGAAACACCTTATATTCAACAGGAACTCATCGACCTTGGTATTCTGCCGATAAACGCGACTGCAAAAAACTGGCATTTAATTTCAGAGCAAAACCTCACAAGATCTTTGCTTCCTCCGGAGTGTGACGCGCGATTTTTAACTCATTATCTCGAACTGAAGAATTACTCAAATTCAAATTATTTAGAGATCTTTGTGGAGTGGAACCAGGAGCACCCCGATCTAGCTCCTATTTTTTGGCCTCATATCATTGAAATGGCCCAGCAGGAGGCCTACTTAAAGATTCCCGAAATTATGGAATTTGCTTTAAACGATTGTCCCAAAAATCCAACCGAATTCAGTGATGAGCTGAATACACTGGTTGCCCTGGCATATCTAGATTTAGCTAAAATAGATTACGACTTAGGCAGGTTGGAGCGGGCTAAGGTTCGGTTGCAATTATCGCTCGAAGCAGAGTCGAGTGTGGAAGCACAAAACCTCTTAGATGATATTGCCAGTTCTGGTATTAAAGAAATGGCGCAATGAAAAAATTCATTTATCTGGATCACAACTCCACCGCGCCGATGCTGCCAGAGGTTGTCGATAGAATGACCGCATGTTTTGCTGCTGGATTTGTAAACCCAGCAAGTCAACATAGGCCCGGTCAGCTGGCTCGCAAACATCTGGAGGACTCTCGTAGAAAAATTGCTAATTTTCTCGGAGCAAAAACGTCGGGGATGGATACCGACCAATTAGTTTTTACCAGCGGCGGAACCGAGAGTAATAACCTGGCGATACTCGGCCTGGTAAATGCTCTCGATTCAAATGAAAAAAACGGCTCCTCCATTTTTTCCCCGCAACATATTCTTGTTTCTTCCATTGAGCATCCGAGTGTAATTGGTGCGGCGGAACAGCTCGTTAGGCTGGGACACTCCGTCGATAAAATACCGGTCGATTCTGACGGCGTCTGTTGTGTTGAGCAGCTGCAATCGATGATTAAAGACAACACAAAACTTGTTAGCCTGATGTTGGCGAACAATGAAACCGGTGTGCTGCAGCCTGTAAATGAGGTGGCCCGGTTTTGTCGAGATAGAGAAATATTATGTCACACCGATGCGGTACAAGCAGTCGGTAAAATCCCGGTTCATTTTCGAGAGCTTTCAGTTGATGCACTATCTTTCACGGGACACAAGTTTGGGGGTCCTCGTGGAATTGGAGGTCTGGTTTTAAGACATGGATTAACGCCGTCACCATTACAATTTGGCGGTTTCCAACAAATGGCGTTGCGGCCCGGAACGGAAGACGTTGCTATTGTTGCGGGTATGGAAACTGCACTAGAAGCTTTTCATGAAAACGCGACCAATTACTATTCAAATGTTTTGGTGATGCGAGATCATCTCGAAAAAACATTATTAAGCCGGTTTCCTGATCTCGTCGTCAACGGAGCCAAAGCTAACCGCTTACCACATGTTAGTAATTTGTCGTTCTCAAACGTTGACCGGCAATCCTTTTTGATGGCTGCCGACATGAAAGGATTGGCGATATCCACAGGCTCCGCCTGTGCAAGCGGTAGTAGTGAATTATCTCCAGTACTACTCGCAATGGGCCTTGAGAAAACCATCGTCGAGAACTCTGTCCGAATCAGCTTGGGCGTAAGCAACACAACCGAGGAGATTCAGAATACAATCGAGATCATCTCGGATATTTTAAACCAGTTTAGTGAAAACTAGTAAATTCCCTTGATTCAATTGTTCAAGTTGTCGGTTGTCAATTTAGTTCGAACCCCTACCTTCCAATGGCCTATTTCGGTTAGGAGTTTCCAACCGTCATTTAATTCTGTTGAAAGTGAAGTCAGATCCGGCTCGCCGTCAATTAAATCACCGGACTCATCTCTTACTACGCAAATCTGTTTCTCATCGGATAGAGCTCTCGTAATTTTTTCCGATTGATCATCGGTCAACATCCACGGCCAAAATGTTGGATTGATTGCGGTTGCTGGAGTTTTATCCGTCCAAAAGAAAAACCGATTATGGTTATGTGTTGCAAAAGCTAACACTTGACCTGGCGCATTTCTTATTGCTGCAGCGACCTGTTGTTCTTCTATAGCTCGACTCGCTTCTAATCTTACCCACCTACACCCCGGTTGATTAATTGGTGTCTGTTGAATCCAGCGAGTTGAGAATACAAAAGTAGACCCTACCATCGCCAACGCAAGGCTCCATCCCAAATAACGGACAATTGTTTTTGAAAGTTCTTGATATTCAAATTTGAATTGTGCGGCATCCGAGATACCAATTAGCAATCCAATAATAACTGGTATTGTACCCAGCGATGCCTGAGTTCCGGGTGTAGGAAACACAAGCACTGGAAACAGGCAACCGCTCATTGCGACCGCTAACCGAGCAGCGGACATTTTATGGATCAAAATGATCGGCATTACCATTGGACCGGTAATGGCGAGAAAGCTTGCTGCTCCTCTCAAACTTAAGCCATGCTCGATTGGTTGAAAACAACTAACCATCGACAACACTGCTGTAATTACCAAAGTGATTCCTGGAATGGTCATTAACCATGGCAAGAGTCTATTAGCTAAATTTGATTTTAGTGTTTTCAACCAAAGATACGAAACGACGAGCAAGAAAGTTATCGTCGCTGCTAAAAGTGCTAGTGTTTGAAATCGTAATGGCTGATAGAACGATTCCGCCATAAATGAATGTTGAAGCAAAACCCCCCAGAGAATTTCACGCAAATTATTTCCATGTCGCATCGACCAAATAACAATCAAAACAATGCCTGACAGCCCACCGATGATGACCCAGTAAAAGTCTTTAATTCTTGTCGTTTTCACTATTTTTTGTTGGGTGTACTCATTGACTGACTGATTCTGCTTAGCAATCCAACACACAGTTATCGTGGATAGGAATAAAGCGAATGGCAACAACAATCCGTTTAGTTCAGGTCCCCCGGACACTTTCTTCCAAACCAACCAGCCAATAGCTACCGAAATGCTGCAGCATAAAACAGTGGTTATCAATTTTAACAATTTGTCATGTCGGCTTACACTTGGATGGTTCCAGGTAACCGCAAACAAAAAACTGGCGGCCAAAGTCGCACCCACATTGAGCTTTATCAAACCCGCTAATGCGGCACAAACGCCCGCGATGAACAACATCACTGATTGTTTTGGTTTTAATGAGATCAATCCGACCGCAGCTAAAAGTGAAATGACCTCCTGCGGATGGGCCGGTTCTAACCCTAACTTTTCCAGATGCAGCATTACCAAGAGCATTCCAGTAATACTAAGATTTGTTTGGCCCGTAATCTTCCAAACAAAAATTCCACTTAGCAACGAAATTGCAAACCATGTCAACACAGTTTTAAGTCGCACAATATCATGGGTAATTGGAATCTCTAACCACTGATGAAGCGGTGACTGGATTAAGTAATACGCTGGTCCATATTGGGTATAAGTTTCACCGTAGAGTCGCTCTCCCTGAAAGAAAGTCTGGAGCGATAACATGACGTAACTTTCGTCGTCATATTTAGCCATCATTGTGAAACTATGGCTTAGACCAAAACAAATACAAAGTGAAATTGCGGTTGCCCAACAACCGATGATCCACCGTCGTTTGCCATGATCCGACGTTTCGATTGGTGGCAGCGATGAATGCTCAGGTTTCACTTCGTTACCGTTGGTTAGTCATATCGTTAGAAATGCCAATCGTATTTGAATCGACTCTTGGGAAGAGATTAGGTCGGTTGCTTTCGGATTTAGCGTCTTCCAACTCAGCAAGGAGGTCTTGAATATTTAACAATAATTCTTGTTCTGTTTTAGCCGATGAATTGGTCTCTTCGATAGTGAGATTTCTCGTCTCCTGAACGACATAGGCTGGGCGATCTCTAACCTGGTCGTAAATACGCGCGATATATTCTCCTAAGATAGCAATTCCCAAAGCGTTGATGGCTCCAAAGAAAGCGCTGACGGTTGTCACTGATGCCCAACCTGGAATCGCCTGCCCAGTAAACAATTTGTGGTACAGTGCCCAAATAATGCAGGAGCAACCAATCATTAATGAAACAAGAGCGAGTCCATAAAAAGCTAAAAGTGGAACGCGCGAAAAACTAAACATCGCGGTTTTCGCTAATGAAACTAAACCGCGAAGCGAGACTCTTGGCTGATCATCGTGTCTCTTTAATCGCTCTACAGGCAATGCACATTGTTTAAATCCTACCCATGTTCGAAGTCCCGGAAAATATCTGTCGGTTTCACCAAGACTGACGACATGCCGTACTACCCGGGCATCCATCAACCCAAAATTACCTGCATCTCGCGGAATTGCGATCGAGGCGAGCGACTGCATAGTTCGGTGAAACAAATTAAAAGCTGTGCGTTTTAGTAGGTTTTCTTTGCGTCCATAACGAACGGCATAAACAACATCATAACCTGATTGCCAACGTTGAATCATTTGCGGCAATGCGTTTGGATCATCCTGTGCATCACTATCCATCAGGATCGTGGCATCGCCTGTTGCATGTTCCAAGCCGGCATGTAAAGCTGATTGGTGACCAAAGTTTCTAGATAAATGCAGGACGACGATTCGATTCTCGATACCGGCCATTTGGTCGAGGACTTCCCGACTACCATCCGTTGAGCCATCGTTAACTAAGATAAACTGCCACTGACACCCAGTTTTGTTTAAAACCGTCGCGGTTTGATTTACCAATTGTTCAATGACTGCCACCTCATTTAGAAGAGGCATGACAATGGATATTTTCGAATCTTCTATTTGAGGCCGTTTCATTTGCTGATGACCCCTACAAGCGAAAGTCCGAAGGGAACGCTAAGTCTATTAGAAAATTTTGTTTCTATTCGAGCAGCTGTTATTAAAGCTTTGTTGGTTAAATTGCCTACTCGGGGAAATTCTGTTCCTTTGCGAGAAGGAAAAAAACGACGAATCGTTCTTATGAATATGGCAGCTGGAAAAGTAAATGAATTCCAATATCTGAGTTTCTCTACTTTCAATCCCGCTGCCGCAACCTGCTCTCGCATCATCGATGGTGTATAGCGGCGGTAATGGCCTAAACGCTCATCCCAATCTGAAAAAAGGAATGGATAGGCTGGTACGGTGAAGATAATTTTTCCCGTTCCTTGAAGAGTCTTCGCAGCTTCTTTAAGAACTTTAACCGGATCTGCGACATGCTCCAGTACATCAAGTAACACGACACCCCCAAAGGAATCTTCAGCGACTGGCCAGGGTTGTTGTAAATCATGTTTGTAAATTTCTTCGATACCGATTGATTTTGCATGGGTCACCGAATCATCCATGATATCGAGACCGGAAACTTCATAACCGCATTGTTTCCAGTTCAGTAGATTGCCAGCTGCACCAATTCCACCTTCTACAATTCGAGCGGGGGAGGGTACGTACTTTCGGAGCAGATCGGTTGCGATATTTCGTTTGGCAACATGCCACCAATATCGATTTTCTAATTCGATTAATTCGTCTAAATGTGCTCGTTCCATGGGTAGCTCTCGTTGAGGCGTGCAGCGTGCGTACGTATCTACGGCGTGGACGAACTGGGGTCTTCATTTCGCGACTCGAAAACTTAGCACTCACTAGACCCAGTTCTGACGTATTTGACTCACAAAACCCCAACTTTGGCTTTGTTTCATCGAAATTACCCCCCTAATCGGACCTATTACTCCGTTTACGATTTCATCAAAGTAGACTTTTACGCGATTAACGACGATTTTCGCTAGGAAAGACCGGTTTGGTGAAGCACTTAAAATCAATGCCTACCCTAGGTAGTGAACCTCGCCTGAAAAGGCCTCTAATTTACGGGAAATAAGCCTCAAATAGGCTGTATTTATCGCCTTAACCAACTCGTCGAATTAAAGGAAAACTGGTAGGATAACGGTCGTTTGAGTCTGTATATTTTCCTGTTTTTCAAGCTAATTTTTGCATGAATCCGATGGCTGCTGAGCAGATCTTTTCGGTACCTTTCCGGTTCCTCATGGACGGAAAATTCGGTGGTGAACAAAATTGTTCTCCATCACGTCCTTTAGGTCTTGCGCGGTTTGTAGGTGATACCTCAAATTTACTATTAAAGTATTTAATTAGCGAAGAAAGCCGAAACAAACTCAATTCTCAATGGCCTATCGTTCTTTTCGGTCCATCAGGCACTGGTAAAACTTCTCTCGCGTTAACCATTATTTCAGATTTAACTGAGAAATCTGACCGGGAGAATGAAGTAATTTCATTTAATCAACCCAGGTTAGAGCCGTCATATGGGAAGCCTATCTTTTTGTCAGCGTTGGAATTTGACCGTAGATATCGCTCAGCGATCGAAACTGATTCTGTAAATGATTTTCGGAAAAAGCTAATCCAGTCCGCTGGAGTGATAATAGACGATGTCGATCGCTTAGAACAAAAAACAGCTGCCCAAGCAGAATTGGTTCGTGTTTTAGATCAAATGTCCGCTAAAAACCGGCCAATTGTCGTAACAATGCCTAATTCACCACAACTCTGTAATGGGCTTTCAAGTCGTCTTATTTCTCGACTCTCTCTTGGATTAAGTCTACCCGTTAATCCGCCAGGCCCAGAAGCTCGACTTGAAATTATTCGCGAGCTGACAAACATCAATCAAATTAATTTATCTGATGACGCTGCTCAACTTTTAGCCGATCGGCTTCAAGTCACCGTACCAAAATTAAGTCACGTTTTTGCCCAAATCAAAGCATCACTTTCCGCTGAGGCAAGTAATCCTGCCGAAATTATCGACGCCGCTAAGCTTACACAGATATTTAAAAAGTCCGCGAGTGAAGTTGAATCTCTCTGCCACTTAATTATCAAAAGTGTGGCCAAAGAATTTGATTTAAAAGTTTCGGATCTTAAGAGTAATTCCAGAAAACAATCAATTGTTATGGCGCGTGGAGTCTCGGTTTATCTTAACAGAGAACTTCTCGGAGTTAGTTTTCTTAAAATTGGTTCCTATTTAGGGAATCGAGATCACTCTACCATTATGCACGCAAATCGAAAGATTGAAAAACTAGTATCCTCCGATCCAAATTCAAGCGAAGTCGATTCCACTATTCAATCAATCGTTTTCAAACTCAAACAGGAGTTAACCGAGATGTTCGCCAGTCAAATTAATTTCATTTGAAAACCTGTTCCTAATTAGTTAACAAACTAGCGCTGATTACTGACTTTTGAACACAACCAATTACAAACGCATTTGCAAACGTTTTTAATAACCCACTATCAACATATTCCAAACAATTAATAGACAGCTTTTCCACATCTTAGAAATAGTTGTTAATGATTACTAAATAAGAACTTAAGACTTTTAAAATACTAGTTACCTACAATTTTGGCGTCGCTTTGTTACTAATACTGAAAAGAAAATTAAGATTAGTAAAACAAAAATGGATTGCATAACCAAAGTTGAATTTAAGGACTGATTGTGAAAATAAAAATCAATCGAGAATCGTTTTTTAAAGTATTTCAAATAGCTGCGGCGGTAGCTCCCGCCCGAAGCCCAAAAACGATTCTTCAGAATATCAAACTCGATGTAACTGCTGATACCGTTATTCTTACAGCTACTGATACCGAAGTAGGCGTGCGTTTAACAGTGCCTAATCCAGAAGTGATGAATCCGGGAAAGGCGGTGGTGCCGGTTTCTCGATTGAGCATGATCTTGAGGGAATCGAATGATGAATTTCTAACGATTAATGCGAGCGACGATAAAATCCATATCACTGGTCAAAACAGTAGATTTGAGTTGCAAGCCCAGAATCCAGATGAGTTTCCTGAAGTAGCGTATTTTGATGACAAAGATTTTTATGAAGTTCAAGGAAGTGTATTCAAAGAACTGATTAAACGAACCTTGTTTGCTACAGATTCAGAAAGCAGTCGATATGCTTTGGGCGGAGTATTGCTTGAGATGAGTGATGATACGGTTATTGCCGTGGGAACTGATGGAAGACGCTTAGCCAAAATGGAAGGTGGTTTGGAAAAGATAGGTGATCCAAAACCAGAAACAGCTACCATAGTCCCTTCTCGTTCGATGCAATTGATGGAACGAATTCTCCCAGAGGGCGATACAAAAGTTCAAATATCTACTCGGGCAAATGATTTATTGATGAGAGGTCCCAGCGGGGTTTTTTACACGCGATTGGTGGAAGGAAGATTTCCAAAGTGGAGAGATGTTTTACCGAAACGCGATAAAACTAATCGGATTGATATCCCGGTAGGCCAAATGTATACAGCGTTGCGTCAGGCTGCGATTGTAACCAGCGAAGAGAGTAGGGGAGTTGATTTTACATTTAAGGATGGATCGCTCGTACTGACTAATAACACAGCGGAAGTCGGTCAGTCACGAATTGAAATGCCAGTAGCATATACCAGCGATGAATTAACAATTACGTTAGACCATCGTTATGTAGCTGATTTTCTCAAGGTTCTTCCGCAAGAGAAGTCGTTTACTTTTGATGTAGAAAACGGAGAAGCGGCGGCATATTGCGAAACAGAAGATAAGTATGGCTATGTAATCATGCCGTTATCTAAAGATCGTAGATAAGCAATTATCTGGTGTTCGTTACTACATCAATAACTGAAGCAATCAAGGACAGAGTTTTGCCTGATCCCTACGAAGAAGTTGACTTTAAACAGGCTAATCACCTGGTTAAATCTCGACAACGATATTTTAGAAAGCCCAAACGGCCAGCAGATATTCTCGCAAGGTTAATGGCTCGAAAAGGATATTCTCAAACTTCTAACGCGAATGAACTACAGGAAGTTTGGAAAAAAGTTGTTGGTGAGAAATGGAATTCAAAAACCAAAGTAGGGTTAGTGAAATCAGGCGTCTTGGAAATTTATGTAGCCAACTCCTCAGTTAATCAGCAGTTGGAATTTAAGAAGAAGAAATTACTCGACGCATTAAATAAAAGTAATTCGAAAACGAAGTTTAAAAATATTCGGTTTCGAGTAGGAAATATGTAATCTGACGAAATCACTGATTGTTAAAAATAACAGTCAATTTCAAATAACTGATAGAAACTTATGGCCAAGAAAACAAAAGATACATACGAAGGTGATGATCTCCAACGGCTCTCTGATTTAGAGCACGTCCGCGAAAGGCCGAGTATGTATATCGGCGATACGACGGCAAGAGGACTTCATCATCTAGTCTACGAAGTATCTGACAATTCAATTGACGAAGCGATGGCTGGATATGCGTCTGTAATTAACGTTACGATTAATTCGGACGGGTCAGTTACAGTACTTGATGACGGGCGAGGTATTCCAGCCGACACGCATCAACAATTAACCGAACAAGAGGGTCGTGAGATTACGACGCTCGAGGGGGTGATGACCTTCTTGAAATTTGGTGGAAAGTTTGAAAAGGGAGCTTATCAAACTTCCGGCGGCCTTCATGGCGTAGGTGTTACGGTCGTAAACTTTCTGTCTGAATGGTGTGAAGTAGAAGTTTATCGCGATGGCCATATATTCCAACAAGAGTATCAACGCGGAACACCAACAGGCCCGGTTAACAAGGTAGGAAAGACCGACAAGGTAGGAACAAAAACTACATTCAAACCTGATGGTCAAATATTTCAAACAACTAAATTTGAATACAACGTTCTTAGTAAACGCCTTCAGGAATTAGCTTTTCTAAACAGTGGCGTACGCATTGTTTTTAAGGATCAGCGAACCGACGAAGGCGACGAGTTTTATTACGAACGAGGGATTATCGAATATGTTGAACACATCAATCGATCAAGTGATCCGATTCATTCAAATGTAATTTACATGCAGGGTGAACAAGACGATGTAGGTTACGAAATCGCACTTCAATATACGACTGACTTATCAGAATCGGTCTACTCTTACGTAAATAATATTAATACTCACGAAGGTGGAACTCACGTATCCGGTTTCCGATCAGCACTCACGCGAACATTAAATAACTATGCCAAGAAAAATAATTTATTTCCAAAGAACTTAAATGTGACGGGTGAAGATTTCCGCGAAGGCATTACAGCTATTTTATCACTCAAAGTACCCGAACCGCAGTTTGAGGGTCAGACGAAAACTAAGCTTGGGAATAACGAAGTTGAAGGAATTATTACCTCAGCATTTGGCGAATATTTCAAAGTCTTCATGGAAGAGAATCCGAGGGACGCAAAATTAATTGTCAAAAAAGGCGTTCAAGCTGCAGAGGCAAGAGAAGCAGCAAGAGCAGCAAGAGATAAAGTTAGGCGCAAGTCGGTTTTAGGTGGCGGTGGTCTGCCCGGAAAATTACGCGATTGTCTTTCCAAAGATGTAGAGAAGTGCGAAATTTACCTCGTCGAAGGTGACTCGGCGGGCGGATCAGCTGAAGGTGGCCGACTCAAAGAATTCCAGGCGATTCTTCCACTTCGCGGTAAAATCATTAACGCTTATAAAGCGAGAGAAGATAAGGTTTTAGCTAATGAAGAAGTGCAAAGCATGATTAATGCTTTGCGGGTTGGGATTGGTGAAGATCAAGATCTTAGCAAACGTCGTTATGACAAAGTAATCATCATGACCGATGCGGATGTCGATGGCTCACATATTCGCACACTTCTGCTTTGTTTCTTTTATCGACAGATGTACCACATGATCGAAGCTGGACATGTTTATGTAGCCCAGCCCCCATTGTTCCGAGTCAAGAATAAATCGAAGACTTATTATGTGCAAAGTGAAGAAGAGATGCGGCGGCAGCTTTTAGATCGAGGTTTAGTAGATACTTCGTTCGAAGGCGATGATAACGTAATTACTGGCGACGAAATGCGAAAACTGTGTTCGACATTAGCGAGCGTAGAAGAAGCCGTACTTGCGCTGGAGCGACGTGGAATTAATTTAAAAACACATGCTAATCGAATGGATTTGGAAACAGGAAAATTACCTGTATTTCACTTAACGATTGGTTCGCAAGAGCACTGGTTCACAGATCGAAAGTCGATGGACAGTTTCATCAAACAACAGGAATCAGAAACAGGTCAAGAGTTGACAGTGGATACAGATGGTGGTGCAGCCGAGGACAGCGAAGAAAATGATAAAGTTCGCATCAATGAGTTCTACGAAGTTAAAACGATTAATGCAGGACTCAAAGAATTAGAGGTATTTGGTTTCAATATTGACGCTTTAATGCCAAAAGAGAGAACGGGTGTAGAAGAGCCTAGATACATTCTCAGGAAAGGTGATACCGAAACGCCGATTGAAGATCTTCGAGGACTCGTAAATGCAGTCCGAGCCGCGGGAGAGAAAGGCATGCAAGTCACCCGCTTTAAGGGACTGGGTGAGATGAATGCGGAAGAACTTAGGGAAACCACCCTTGATCCAAACAACCGAACGCTAATCCAGGTGAAAATGGACAATGCAGCGGAAGCCGACAATATGTTCCGGATCTTAATGGGAGATAAAGTCGAACCCCGCCGCGAATTTATTGAAAAATTCGCACTCGATATCAGTGAATTAGACGTTTAATTAAAACAGTGGATCGCGGCCGAGTTGGCGGCGGATGACAGCCCATTGGCCGGCATGCATTAGCCAGTGGGCATCTTGCATCAGAAACGCGGCGCCCACGGTTGGACAGTAACTTCGAATTGACTCCGGACCTTCTCGACTTAGATCGTCAACATCAATGGATTCAAGTGCCGTTAAGGTACTAGCTCTTTGTTGCTCGTAGAGCAACATTAAAGTTGCTTTATTATCAAAGTCATCGGGATTATCAGAATCCGAAGTTTCCTTGGTGTAGCGTTTAGCGAAACCATCAGGAAGTGGCGGCATCGAACCGGGCAAACACTGATCGATCATATTGTTTTCGCTGACAATTAAATGGCCAACTTGCCATTTAATATGATTACAACCGGGTGAAGGTCGATGCATCATTTCTTCATCGGTTAAGTCATCCAGGTAAGCGATCGATATCATATTGGCCGTATCAATAGCAGATTTGATCGCGGTTTTGGTATCCATTGTTGAACTCTTATGTTTTGATTTGCGCTTGAATGATTGGATCGGGAAGTATGACGGCTTTTAATCTAGTTGGTCAACTATTCTTTTCGATAGACAGCAACTTAATCTTTCAGACATAGAAACCTGAAATGACAGACCTAGGTATTTAATAGCATCTTAACGGAACACGATAAATGAGCACTTAGACCATAAATTTGGGGAGGTATTAGACATATTTGCCAAAAATCGTAGCCAGTCGAATCATGCGATTGTGATAACGTGTCTTCATCGACTAAAGTAGAATTCTCTTCTTTCAAGTATCATTCAGGGTCCAATGGCCGAATCAGCGAAAAAAGTACTCCAGGAAGTAACGGCGGCCGGATTATTATCTTCGGACCATGTAACCGACTATTCCAAGGAAATAGATACTGGTGCAGAGGCTTTGATCTCAAAACTGATCAAAGATGGTTGCGTAACTGAATATCAGGCAGAAAAATTTCGCGCAGGTCAGTCATCAGAAATCTATTTTGGCGATTACATTGTGATCGACAAATTAGGGCAGGGTGGAATGGGAACGGTGTTGCTTGCCAAACACCGTCGCATGGATCGAAAAGTAGCGATCAAAGTGTTACCCGTCACAGCACTGGAATCGAAAGATGCGGTCGCAAGGTTTTATCAAGAAGTAAAAGTTGCTGCGAGATTAACGCATCCCAGTGTTGTTCATGCTTACGACGCTGGCGAACATCGAGGCTTTCATTATCTCGTCATGGAATATGTTGAGGGTCATGACCTTTCTCAGGTTTTATCTCAACTGGGAATTATTCCAGCCCCTTTGGCTCTGGACTATATTTCTCAAGTAGCCGGTGGCTTGGAATATGCCCACCGCAAAGGCGTGATCCATCGAGATATAAAACCCTCTAATCTACTTTTAGATTATGAAGGTCAAGTAAAAATACTGGATATGGGGTTGGCAAGAATTGCTGATACGGTAGACCAACAGCTATCGGCTCAGCTAACAACAACGGGTCAGATGATGGGGACGGTCGAATACATGTCGCCTGAGCAAGCCGAAGATACACGGTCAGCAGACGAGCGATCGGATATCTACTCGCTCGGTTGTACGATGTACCGGTTGATGACGGGGCAAAGTCCTTTTTCGCGGGAGACAATTGTTAAGACAATTCTTGCTCACCGCAGTGCCGCGATTCCCAGGATCAAAACTGGTTGTGATAATGAAGCAGCTATCAACCAGTTGTTTCAAAGAATGGTAGCAAAGAAGCCGGAAGAGCGTTTTCAAACGGTCACTAGTTTACTGGAAGCAATTCGCCAGATCGAGGATGATGAATTATCGTCTTTCCAAATGACAAGTGCCTCCTCCAACCCTGCACAGGATGTTGCAGTTGCGACCCACTGGGATCAACGAAGTGACCCAAGTGTGTTGCCAGAAGCAATCGTACCCGAAGATGAAATCGAAATAATTAATGAAGTCCAGGTGATCGCTCAACCTGTCGTCAACCCAACGCCACCAGACGTTTTTTACGTCGGCAATCGGCAAGACCCAACGGGTCAATTGATTAATATTTTTTCAATATTGTTCGAGGATCGAAGTAATCGTTGTCTTGCGATTTCTTGCTTATCTTGTTTAATCGCTGTAATACCCGTGTTGGGGATTATTGGCTCTTGGATGTCTTGGCGTTCAGCTAAACGACTGGTGAAAGCAAGAAAATCTGGAACGCGTCCAGAGTTAAAAATAGGTACGTTAAGAAGAGCAAAACTAATATCAATTCTGTCATTTGTGGCATCTATAGTCTGGACGGTTTGGGCCCTGCTTTTAAATTGATTTAGCAAGGTGTCGACTGTGTCCGATAAATGAAAAGCAAACCAATGCTGTCGTATTAAAAGACAGAATTTGTTAGAAAATCGAAAACCTAGAGTCTTGTTGATTAGGACTGAGGTAGCGTCAAAATCAATGTTAGTTAACTACGGTTGAATTTTTGGTAACGGCTTATATTATCGGCTAACTGGTCAGGTGCTGATAAGACTCATCAATTAGTAAAATTGGTAGTATTAAGAGGTGTTGAAATGAAAAACATATTGATAGCAGGACGGTCTCTTATTGGATTATTTCTCGTTACAACTTGTTTATTTACAGGTAATCTTCTCGCTCAGGAACCGGGTTTAGAAGTACCTCCCGTCAAAAAAGAAATAGAAAAACAAGACGAACAACCAACAGTGCCAGAAGATAAGAACGGAAAACCAGCGTTCACACCTTTTGGGGACGATGAACTCGATCAGCCCATCGACAAAGAGGAAGCGCTGAAACAGTGGGAAGCACAACAAAAAGAAGCAGAAGACAGTGCTAAAGAATTTCGAAACGGCCGGCAACGCGGACAACAGATCATTATTCGCAAGTCATTTACCACAGTGAATCAAAACGGAGAGAAGCAAACTGAATCGTCAGGTAAGATGGTTATCGTAGGTCCGGATGGCGAGCGAAAAGAAATCGAACTCGACGGAACAGAGGAGATGGAAGAGTTGAACTTTAACTTTCCAAAGTTCCCGTTTGGTGGACCGGCATTTCGGCTAAACCAACCTAATTTAAAAAGCGAAAATGAGGGCTTTGCAATTGGTTCGGTTTACCGACCAGTCAACGAAGCAATGCGTTCACAACTAAACTTAGGAGACAAAGGTCTATTGGTTTTGTCGGTCTCGGATAATTCACCAGCAGCTAAAGCTGGAATCGAAAAACATGACATCCTAATTTTTGCTGACGATAAAGAACTCGAAACAAAAAAAGATCTTGAAAGCGTTGTACAACTTGCTGGCGAAGAAAAGCAAAGTTTTTCACTTAGTTTGATTCGAAAAGGTAAAGAAATATCAGTAGAAGTTTCTCCAATCGAAAAATTTAAATTACGCTCTAACAATGTGATTAGGTTAGGTGGCGACTTAAACATACCGCCTCCATTGAATATTCCAGATAATAATTTTAGAAAACTGGAAGAAGATATGCAGAAGCGAATGCTCGAGAATATTCAAAGATTCGAGCAAGCAGCAGAACAGTTTAATAACCTAAATCAAGGGTTTGAATTTCCGGACAAGAAATAGTCGTTTGGAGTTTATTGCGATTCTGCAAACTTCATTATGTGCAGCTTCAAACCAAATCGAATAGCAATTACGCGCATTCGAAAATAAATCTGACACGCTAACGGCATGGGGAAAGCTCTTACATTTCCCCTTTTTATCAATGAGTTTCAGCGTAGTCTTTGCCCGTCTCTTCCACTTGCTATATTTAGTAGCTAGTTGAACAAGATGTATTCACTGATTTTTACCTTCTAACTCCCGTGATACGAGAACACTTATGTTTAGGAAAACTCTTAATGCCATCCCATTGTTTTTCATGGCAAGTCTTATCGTGATTAACATGGTCAATGCTCAGGAAGAAGAACCAGGTGCAGAATTATCGACCAGCCAGCAGGTAGAAATGACCGTGATTGGGGCTGGGGATATCGGCGGACCAATGATTTTTTCGACATCGGAAAGTTTTGGCGGTGGCGCAGCCACGATGAGAATGGGTTTTTCCGACGGCGGTTCAGCGATAAAAATGTTTGGTGGTGGTTTTGCGATGCCAGCTCCCGATCCATTCAGTATGCTCTCAAATCCAAGTGTTCAAAAAGACCTCGAGTTGGTGGGTGATCAATTAAAACAAGTGCAGGATCTTCAAGCAGAGTTTGCAGATCAAATGAAAGATCAACTAGGCTCATTAACGGAGGGTGGTTTTTCACCCGAGCGAATGAAAGGCTTGCCAGATTTAATTGCCAAAATCAAAGAGCGACAACAAGATCAACTGAGAAGTCTCCTGCTACCCCATCAAATCGAACGACTAAAGCAAGTTGCGCTGCAAACGCATATGAAACAAGCAGGCACCGCCACAGCTTTGGCAAGCGATCAAGTGGCAGATGCACTTGGGATAACGACTGAACAAATTGAAAAGCTCAAATCACGAAGCAAAGAAATTAATAAAAAGCTTCAGGAAGATATCGAATCGTTGAAAAACAAAGCCCAACAGGAATTGCTCGACGAATTAACCAAAGATCAACAAGAGAAACTCAAAGAATTGACCGGCGATAAATACGAACCTCAAAACAAAGATTGGGAAGAAGCGTTTAGTAAGCCTCGAATCAATCGACGTCGGTTAAAGAAATAGCTTTTCACAGGACACGTCCACCCAGTAAGTGGCAACCTTTGGTTTGGCACTTACGAGGGTTGGAGTAAAAGACGGTTTTTAATGGCTCTATGCCGCCATTAAACCAATCTCCCCGTTGGAGTGTACTCAGGTTGCCACACCGCACGTCCGACAAAGAATGGCCCCATCTTTTGGATAAATTCTGAGGTCTGGCGAGTGCGTCGCATGTGTTGAACGAGTGCCGATAGTGGAAATAACTGTTTTCCCAAAAGGCCGACAATAAAATCATTGTCGTCTTTGTTAAGACCATGGCCAGCTAATCGAATGTCGGTCGCATAGCCGGCTTTTCCATACGCGTGACCAATTCCTCCGTGTTCGGCGAGCATTTTTCGCTGATCTTCGCGGGACTGGCGTTCAAAATCGCCGCTGCGTCGTACAGGATAATAAACAGCCCACGGAGTCGCGGGATCACAGACTCGTTGCGCGGGCCGCTTGATCAACACATCTTCGAGATCGGATTCGTATCCAATAGCGTACGTCCGTCCGAGCATGGTGTATTCTTCACGGTATACCAAATCTTTTTGAGTACGAAGTAGTGGTTGGATTTCATCGACGATGTACCCAGGGTCCTCGCAAAAAGCGAGAACACCGAAACCGGAGGCGTCGTGGATATCCTGGTAGATGACCGCTTGAGCGGAAGCGTTTTCAAATAACCCAGCCAACTCCTCAATATCGCCATTTCGAAATGCCATGAATTGCATGAACAATCGACGGTTCAACGAAACGGGTTTGCCTGCTTCTCCCCGTCCTTTTTCACTGAGATCAATGCCCCCGTCCACATCGGGAGCAGACGGACGAGAGCTGGGGGTTGATTCTGATTCCGTAGCAAGTGATTTACTCATTCTTTTTGACACTCCCAAAGTCTGTTTTAATAAAATAAATAATTACCGAATTAGATTGATCTCGGTCTAATTAAATCCGTTATCAACCTCAGTTCAACAACCTATTTCGAGGGAAATTGAGGTGTTAAACCGAGATGTTTTGCTAAAAACGCCCACTGATCAGCATACTCTTCGATGATTTTGGCGGTTGGCTTGCCAGCTCCATGACCTGCTTTAGTTTCAATCCTGATCAATACAGGGTCTGAACCAGCTTGAGCGGCTTGAAGGCGAGCTGCAAATTTAAAACTATGCCCTGGAACAACTCGGTCATCGGTGTCAGCGGTTGTGACCATTGTCGGCGGATATTCTTCTCCGTCTACCAAGTTGTGATAAGGCGAATAAGCGAAAAGAGCATTAAACTCCTCAGCACTTGCTTCGGAACAGCCATAGTCATCTACCCAGAATCGACCAGCGGTAAATTTGTGAAACCGCAGCATATCCATCACGCCGACAGCTGGTAAACAGGCACCATAGAGATCGGGTCGCTGTGCCATACAGGCACCTACTAATAAGCCACCGTTGCTTCCCCCCTGAATTCCTAGGTAATCAGCTGACGTATAGTCTTTGGCAATGAGGTATTCCGCGGCAGCAATGAAGTCATCGAACACATTTTGTTTTTTTGTCTTAGTGCCGGCTTTGTGCCACGCTTTTCCATATTCGCCACCGCCACGTAGATTGGGCATTGCAAAGATTCCCCCCATTTCCATCCACTGCAAACGAGAAATAGAGAAACTAGGCGTTAAAGAAATATTAAAACCGCCATAGGCATATAGCAGCGTAGGATTTTTCCCGTTTAGTTCCAGACCTTTTTTATGAGCAATAAACATAGGCACCTGTGTACCATCTTTACTCTTGTAAAAAACCTGCTTTACAACGAAATCGTCAGGGTTGAAATCTACATTTGCTTCCCGAATCAGAGTGCTGACGCCGGTCTCTAAATCGTAACGGTATACGCTGGGTGGCTGATTGAAACTGGAGAAACTGTAAAAGGTCTCCTTTTGGTTGCGACGACCGCCAAATCCACTTGCCGTGCCAATTCCAGGGAGCTTCACCTCCCGCGCATTTTTTCCATCAAGTTGGTATAGCTTAACCAGAGATTTTGCGTCTTGAAGATACTGGACAATAAACTGATTGCCAACGATGCCCGCCGATTCCATCGAATCATTAGACTCCGGAATAATCACTTTCCAATGGTTCGGTTCAGGATGAAGTGTATCGATGGACAGAATACATTTTTTAGGCGCATCAAAATCTGACTTAAAATAAAAATTACTTCCATCATTTCCCAGGAAGCTGTATTCATTTTCAAAGTTTTCAATGAGCACGGTTAACTTGGTGTCAGGATCATCGAGGTTTTGATACAACACGCGATAACGATCGTCAGTACCTTGCCAAACGGTGACAACTAGATACTTACCGTCCTCACTGACTTCTGGTAAGAACCCAAATTTTGGGTTTTCAGGATTTTCATGAATAAGTTGATCGTCGCTTTGTGAATCACCAATTCGATGATAGTAGACTTTCTGTCCAAGATTTAAGCCTTGAAACTTCTCATCTGATTTAGGCTCGTCATAACAGCTGTAGAAAAAACCTTTCGAATCTTTTGTCCACGATACAGATCCGAATTTAATCCAATTCAATTCATCTGAAAGCTGTTCACCTGTCGCGACATCCATGACTCTCCAAGTGCGCCAATCGGAGCCAGCGTTTTGGACTCCATAGGCTAATAATTTTCCGTCATCGCTGAATTCCAACCCGCCTAAGGCATTGGTTCCGTCGGCTGACCATTGATTTGGATCAATTAATACGGTTGGCTCATCGTCGAGCGATTTGAGTTTATAGAGCACGCTTTGGTTTTGGAGCCCGTTGTTCTTAAAGTAGAAATAACGGCCACCTCGCTTAAAAGGGGTTCCGAATTTCTCGTAATCCCACAACTTGGTCAAACGAGCTTTAATCTCGTTTCGATAAGGCAACTGTTTGATAACAGAAAACGTGAGGGCATTTTGCGAGTCGACCCACTCACGGACGCTGGTCGAGTTTCGCACGTCATCTTCAAGCCATCGGTAGGGATCGGCGACCGGAGTACCAAAATAATTATCGATCTGGTCCACTTGTTTTGAGTTTGGGTAATCCAATTTTTCCTGTCCGAACAAACCCGCATGGTTAATTAAAAGAGAAACGAGGGTGAAACAGGCAAAAACTGTAATATTTTTAACACACATATTTTTCCTAATTAGATGATTTAATTTGAAATTTCTCAACTGAAGTGGGGTAAGCTATAGTAAACTTTATATGTAAATATTTCGATATAATTAGTAGTCCAAGGCTTTTAGGGAAGGCTTTTTTCAAAAAAGAAAAAAACTTAAACTTATTGACTACAATGGTTTACGGATTTTTATAGTCGATTGATTTGTCAAATGTGGAAGACAATTTAGTTATAAATGGTAGGGAAGAGCAACTTTGCTTAGGAGATTCCCAAGTCCATTTAAGGCCCAGTTCCAACAAAATCTTATCTAAAAATAAGGAACGCGTTCATGTCGTTTAACACAAATCTTCCGCAGTCCTCGCAGGGTAACAGGTTGTCTCAGGAAAATCTTAATCAATCCCGACAAAATATGCTGAGCTCGGCTCCTGCGTCGAATGAAAATCAAACTCCGGCGATTGATCAAACCAGCCGGTTTCAAAGCCTCCAGCCCAAACAACCGCCGACTATGCCATGGATCTCGCTAAACCGGTCGCAGTTAAATGACGGAACTCCAAGAGTCGATACAACGGCTCCACAACCAGTGTGGGATCGCTCTCGGCGGGAACTTCGTTTAGGTAACAAGCTGATCAAGCGTTTTAAGTGGCCAGCTGAGAATCAGGAGCGTGTACTCGACGCATTTGAAGACAATGGCTGGCCAACGCACATTAGCGATCCACTAGAACCACATGACAGCATTTGCCCAAAACGTCGGTTGCACGACACGATTAAGTGCTTGAACCGCAAACAGATCAACGGGCTTATTAAGTTTCGTGGTGATGGGACCGGGTTGGGTGTTCTCTTGCAAATTGTCACCGAAGGTGAGTAAAGTGCCTCCCAGCACGTTTGCCGCTAACGCTAACGTTCGCGAACAGGTTTAATCCTTTAATTTTGCAGTGCTCGCACCACCCGCTGTTAGGCTGGGGCAAATGGGCCGGCTTTTAGGGCTGAGCGGAAATTAATAGAAGTTCTGATTTTCTGGGTCGATGATCGATAAGGAGTTCTATCCTTATTTTCGAACCGTCAAAGAAGTCGGAGCTTTTGTGATGCAAGTGACATCAAAGTTTGTGTTGACGCTGGTTTTTATTATCGGTGTTTCGTCACAAAGTCGTTCGGTAAAAGCCCAGCGGGGCAGTTTCCAACCGCGGACTCCTTCGGCTTCACGAGTGATTAAATTACAAAACGCGGAAGCAAATCAAAGTGGTGCTTCTCAGATTGTTGTGAGTCGTCAGGGGTTAGTGAACCCGACCCAAATCCAGTTTGATCAAACTGGTTCGCCGATACCACAACCTCCTCGGGCGACGGGATTGCCGCAACCTAGGAGCAATCAATTGTTGCAACCGATGACCCCAAAGAAATCGGTGCCGATTGTTAGACCTAATCAGAAACAGCGAAATACTACTCCGGCTAAGATTAAGTCGGGTAACGGTGAAACGGTAACAATCCAGAATCAACTGGTATCGACCGAAATCCGTTCACCCGAGACAGTCAATGTTAATCAAGCCGCCGCACTTCAGATTAAACTTAAAAATCTAAGTAGTGATGCTGTTGAAAACGTAAAACTGATTGCGGAGATATCGGAGCATGCCAAGTTCCTTTCCGCAAATCCATCGCCTTCAAAAGTCGAAGGACGCACTTACGAGTTCATTATTCCGCAAATCGGAAATGAACAATCGCAGGTAGTGATGTTGAATTTGGTTCCGACTAAGAAAGCGCCACTAAAGATAGGTACGCAAGTCGTCCTTGAAAATATTCAGCAAACAATTGTTGGTGTAAAACAGCCGGAATTGTCTCTGGAAATTGTTGGCCCGCAACATATTACAGCCGGTAAATCTCAAAAGCATCAACTTCAGATTACTAATGTGGGTGATGCGATTGCGACCGGCGTTCAGATTGAGACGAATTATCCTGCATACCTTCGACCGACCCAGGGCATCAACCCGTCGACGATTTCAGCGATTAAGCCGGGTGGGTCAGTCAAAGTAGCGATCGAGTCCTTTGCATTAGCTCCCGGTAATGGCAAACTTGAAATCAGTGCAACCGCCAGCAATGCAAAACAACAAAAAACTACATTTGAAATAGGTGTTTATGAACCAGAGCTTCATCTTTCGGCTGCTGGTCCAAAAATTAACTTTTTACAGCGAGGTGGAATCTACTCAATCGATGTGGAAAATACCGGCGAAGTAGATATTACCAATCTAAGCGTAATGGTATCCGTACCTACCGGATTGAAGGTGACTACCATCAGTCGGCCTGCTCAAATCGAAGCAGACCAAAGTGTGCTGACTTGGAACTTTGACAAGCTGCCGCCAAATTCGATGGAACAGATTCAATTGAAAGCAATTGCATCTCAAGAGGGACAGCAAATTTGCAACATTCTCGTAATCAGTGATGATACGGTTAAAAAAGAATTCAGGCTTGCTACTCAGGTCATTACCCGAGCGGACCTTAACGTTGGCATCAAAAATCAAACGGGTCCAATCGAAGTTGGGTCAAAAGCTGAATTCCTTGTCGAAATTGAAAATAACGGCAGCCGAGCAGCCAACGACGTTGAGGTGAACGTTGTACTACCGGGTTCGTTGGTCGTTGCAAAAGATACGCCGAATTACAACCAGTCGAATAATTCGATTACCTTCACCGATCCAACTATTGCTCCTGGGCAGAAAAAGATTTTCCGATTTAGTGCGGTCGGTGAATCACAAGGTGATCACATCGTACGCTCCACCCTTAAAACTTCCGGCTCGGCGAAAAAGTTGATCGCAGAGAAGTCAATCTTTGTTTACGACAGCGATGAGACCCGGGTAAGCGAAGCTCTAAATCCGGTGCTTGTAAGGTAGATCAGCAACAAGCAAAATCCCAACGGATACGGAGTCAGATTGGCGGTTTGCGTTAGGCTGGCATATTTGAATCTAGAAGTGATCTGAGAACTCAGGGACATCTTTAAGTTGCGTGTCGCTCGCAAAGTGCCGGTTGATTGGTTTGGGCCAGTTCATTTTCGTTACCCTTCGCCAGGAGCGTGAAATGCCAAAAATCAGTCCAAGCATTACAGATTCTGAGTGGCGGGTAATGCATGAAATCTGGGCCAGCGAGCCGGTAACCTCCGGTGAGATTGCTGTAAGAATTCAAGAGAATACCACTTGGACTACCGGTACGATCAAAACTCTATTGCATCGACTGGTTCAAAAAGGAGTGCTCCGATTCCAACGCAAGGGAAACCGGTATTTGTATCGATCCAAATACAGCGAGGCAGAGTGTATCGATCAAGCCAGTGGTCAAATGCTGCACACGGTATTCAAAGGTCGCCCGGTTCCAATGCTGGAGTATCTTGTTAAATCGGCACGGCTTAGTGGTGCAGAGGTAGAGAGGCTTAAAGAGTTATTGGCTGATCTCCAGAAAGATTTACCATTCGCAGTTACTTCTAAAGCACAAACCTAGTTGCTTTTTGCCATTTTGCCGAGAATCCCAAACAATGATTGAATCTCAGGTTGGCTAGGAATTTTTGATCGCTCGATGTATAAGCGGCGAACAAACCCAGGTCCTTTGATCGAAATTGTGTAACCAATTTCGTTCTCAGCTCCCTCATCAGCCCGCGTCAGCTTAGGGACAGCGTCCCAATCGGTATTTTTGACAAACCGGTCTAGTATTTCAATATCTTCCGGCTTTGCTGTCCAATCGCGCGATAGGTTCCGAGCTTTTGATTCATAGTGAATTGCCCCGTCAGCAAGAATGTTTTGTAGTTGACCATCGGAGGTGACCAGAGAAATTTCACTGAATGCCGTTGCTCTGCGCGGAGTCGCGGCCTTCGGTTGCGTTGGTTGGTTAATCATCCGAGTATCTTCTGGCTTCGAATTGTCTGTCGGTGATGGCGCAGGTGGTTGAGTGTTTAAGGGAGAAGGGGCTTCCGAGGAGGCTACCTTGCTGGACTTTTGTAGAATCTTGAGACTTTCGACTTTTACAACGTACCTCAGTCTTGCCGTCCGAGCTCCTCGTTGTCGTTCCATAGACAACTCGCCTGTAACATTAAACAACGAGTTGTTGGCGTTTTGAAGTTTTTTTCTCAACAGAGGATTACTGTTAAGATCGAGCTCCCAAATAATTCCATTCGCCTCCACAACGGCCACAGGGACCATAGCCTGTATCTCTGTTGTGCCACTGTCGGCCCCAACTGATTTGAATTGAGTTCTTATGCGTCCGGTTATATCAACCCGAACTAATTCCTTTTGATTATTCAGTTGCTTCGCTTGGTTGTTTGGAAGGTCTGTTTTTGGTTTGGAATCTGTTGGTTGGTCTGTCGGTTTTACCGGCGATTGCCTAATTGGATTTCCCTTGATTGAGTTGATACCTGACTTATCTATGACCATGATCAGGTACCCAAACCCGGGACCAGCTTTTTCAGAGGCAGCTAATTCGTAAACCAGATTGCCTTTGGAATCTCGTTCTAATTGATTAGAAAATATTCGATTGGGTCCAGGGGTTGTTTCGACTAAGACGAGCACTTTGTCTAAATCGACCGTGTAAAGATCCTGTTCTGGTCGCCACTGCGACCAAAGGGTTTTCCACTGCTCTTGCGTAGTTATAATGCTGGACTTTGGGGCGAGCATTAACAGATTGAGATCGGCAACTTTGCCACTGAATCTTCTAATGACTGGGACCCGTTCATCGGCTTCGATCGGCAAAACCCAGTTCACTAAAACAACTGCGACAAACAAGGTTCGCCATAACGAAATCCTCGTAGGTCGATTCGTTTTCCTGTAGTTTGCACAAATGCTGATCAATGAATTGCCTCTCACCCTATATTTGATTTAAACACCAGACCGACTTTACCTCGATTGTACGAGACCGAGAGGTCATTACGATACTAAACACCGTAAAAGCGATTTAGTTTCATCTTAATCCTAAAGCATTTTAGATTGCCCAACCCCTAATGTCTCTGTCATCTGACATCTTGTTTAATCTTTTTGGACACCACGAGTATCGCGGTAGCCAAAAGAAGATCATCGAGCGAGTCCTTTCCGGTGGTCACAGTCTTATTATTATGCCTACGGGAATGGGAAAGAGTCTTTGTTATCAACTGCCTGCGATTGTGTTGGCCGAGCGGAACCGTTTAGACGGACTACCGATAGAAACTACCCTTCCGCCGGCCAGGACTCCATTGACGCTCGTTATTTCGCCTTTGATCGCATTAATGAAGGATCAGGTAGACGCTCTCATTGAGAAAGGAGTTGACGCTACATTTATCAATTCTTCATTACAGCGTTCAGAGCGTGTTTTGAGGTACCAACAGATCGCCTTGGGTCATTTCGATTTAGTTTATGTGACGCCCGAACGGTTTAGAAAATCAGATTTTTGGGAAGTTGTCGCAAAGCGAGATATTGTGTTGCTAGCCGTCGATGAAGCACATTGTATCAGCGAGTGGGGGCACGATTTTCGACCAGACTACACGCGTGTCGGTGAGATACGGCATCGTCTGGGAAACCCCACGACCATTGCATTGACGGCGACTGCAACTCCCGAGGTTCAGGTAGATATCGTCAAACAGCTAAATTTAGAGCCCGAAACAGTGGAGTTATTCCACGAGGGCATCGACCGGCCAAATTTAGAATTGAATGTTGAACAGGTTTGGGATGATGATGCGAAATATGAAACGATTGTCAGAGTACGAAAAAATATCGACGGATCTGGAATTGTTTATTTCACATTGATTCGAAAGCTGATGGAATTTAGTGACCGACTGTGGGCGGACAAGATTCCGCATTTAATTTATCACGGAGATCTACCAAGATCGCGTCGAAAGTCACTTCAAGATTCTTTTATGAGCGAACCGGGGCATCTGGTGTTGGCGACTAATGCGTTTGGAATGGGTGTTGATAAAGAAGACATTCGATATGTCTTGCACGCAGATTTACCGGGGTCGTTGGAGTCCTATTATCAGGAAATTGGCAGAGCGGGACGGGATGGGAAATCTTCCCAGTGCGTACTCCTATATGACGAACGCGACCTTGCCACTCAAATGGAGTTTATGAACTGGAGCAATCCGGATGCAGAGTTTTACCAACGCGTTTACGATTTTTTAAAAAATGAAGCTGAAAAAATAAATGCCTTCGGACTCGATTGGCTGAGAGAACGGATTCACTATAAACAAAAGCACGATCGTCGCCTCGAAACTGCGTTAGCCATGATGGATCGATGGGGTGTTATCGAAGGAACTCTTCAACCTCTCAAAGTCAAAGTGATGAGTGAACTACCGGAACATCTAAAAGACCAATCAGGTCTTGCTGACAAGTTGAAAAGAGACCAGTCAAAGTTGCTTACGATGTTGCAATACGTTAAACATCAGGGTGACCGAAAGCAGTATATTCATGATTATTTTGGGATCAACTAAACACGTTACTCCGGTTGATTAGCCGTGGCTCGCTCGACGTCTGACGTTTCAAGGAATTAAGTTAATGGGATTCGTGGTAACTCCGCAGCAACAACGTAAATTCGACGAAGACGGTTATTTAATTGTGCCAGGTTTGTTAGATGAGCGAGAAACAAATCTGTTAATGACAGTCGCTAAATCAGATCAAGCTAGTTTAGCGGGAGCCTACGCCAAGAAAGATGCTTCCGGTGGGGAAAGCCGTCTGGTTGTTCATAATGAACTGGATCATTCTCCATACGCGGCGATTGTTCGAAGCCAGCGAATTGTAAAGGCAATGCAGTCCTTATTAGATGATGAAGTCTATCACTACCACCATAAAATGATGTTGAAAGAACCATTTATTGGTGGAGCGTGGGAATGGCATCAGGACTATGGTTATTGGTACGACAACGGCTGTCTCTATCCTGACATGGCGAGTTGTTTGATCGCAGTGGATCGTGCAACGCAGGAAAATGGCTGCCTGCAAGTGGTTCGTGGATCGCACAAACTAGGCCGCCTTGAGCATGGAAAAACCGGAGGGCAAACAGGTGCTAACCTTGAGCGCGTGGCAGCGGTGCTCCAACGGCTGGAACTTGTTTATTGCGAATTGTCGCCTGGCGATGCAGTTTTCTTTCACGGCAATACGCTCCATCGATCCGATCAAAATAAAAGTCAACATTCGCGTTGGTCACTAATCTGTTGTTACAACACAAAACACAATGATCCTTATGTCGATGGCAAACATCCGGGTTATGAGCCATTAGAAATTTGGAATGATCAGGATGTGGCGAAGCAATTAGAATCTCACCTCACTGATTAGCGGTTTAGAGATTCACTGCGGTCCTACTTGGAATTAATAATCTGATGAATCAAAGATCCACCTAGTCGAAAAGAACCCCAAGCGGAGAAGAAAATGCGAGTTTGTTTGTTAGGTGCGGGACTAATCGGCATGTTCTATACGGTGTCGCTGCACGGTAAACGCGGACGAGATCGTGTATCGGTGGTTTATTCAAGGACTCAAAAGTCTGCCGACCAGTTTGCAAAGCAGTGGGAAATTCCCGTAGCCACTAACGACATGAAGGCAGCAATTGAACGCGACGACATAGATATCGTGATTGTGGCGCTACCCAATCACCTTCATAAATCAGCGGTTCTTGCTGCTGCCGCGGCAGGTAAACCGGTGCTGTGTACGAAACCTCTCGGACGCAACGCAGCCGAAGCACAAGAGATGATGGAATCGGTTGAGGCGGCGGGTATCTTCGCTGGATATCTCGAAGATTTGGTTTATACACCAAAAACTCTTAAAGCGCTGAAGTCCGTTCGTCGTGGCGCGATTGGCGATGTGTTGTGGGTTCGGTCGCGTGAAACGCATCCAGGTCCGCACAGCGATTGGTTTTGGAATCAGGAAATGTCAGGCGGCGGAGCGATTATCGATATGGGTTGCCATTGTATTGAAATCGCCCGTAATTTTATTGGAAAAGACATTCGACCAGTGGAAGTCGTATGCTGGGCGGATACCCAGGTTCATCCAATAGAAACAGAAGACCATGCCATTGGTATGGTTCGTTATGAAAATGGCGCGATTGGCCAATTTGAAGTCAGCTGGGCGTTCCGCGGAGGAATGGATCTCCGCGATGAAGTTGCAGGTACAGAAGGCACGATTTGGTTGAACCATTGGCTGCGAACTGGAATGGAAATGTTCTCCGCCGGCGGCGAGGCGGAGTACGTGGCAGAAAAAGCCGAATCGTCAAAGGGTTGGCTTTTCCCGGTCGGGGATGAACCAAGTGCATTAGGTTACGTCGATATGTTTACCGACGTACTCGATGCGCTGGAACAGGGCAGGGAACCATCAGAAACATTTTACGACGGTTACGTGGTCAATGCGATCATGGATGCTGCCTATCAGTCGGTAAATTCAAAACGATGGGAGACGATCGAATTGCCGGTTTGGCGAGGTCGCGAAAAAGCCGATCACATTTCAGTGCGTCGAGATTTTGATGATGAACACCATCTGGTAAAACAAGAGCGAATGCCCGATGGTTCTACAAAAGTCATTTTGAAAAATAAAACGACCGGAGAAATTAGTCAGAAAATTATCTAGTGATTTCGTTGGTGGTTATTTAATGTAGTTCCAATAGGTCACTGACATCGTATCGACTCGCCACGTGCACTGGAAAATCATGTCCCAAGATTTCGCGGTGAGTTTCCCGAGCACGGCTCGGTTCATTATTCTCTTCGGAAAGATGACAAAGGCACGCCCACTGAAGCCGTTCAGTCCTTGTTTGTTTTAACAACATCGCTGAATCTTTGTTGGAGAGATGTCCTCCATCTCCACTGATTCGTGATTTTAAATGCTCCGGATAGGGACTGTTTTCAAGCATCTCGACATCGTAATTACTCTCGATGATTACGGCGTCCAGCGATTTTAAAACATCTCGCAACCCATCAAATGCATGCCCCAAGTCAGTTAAAATACCGACTCGATGTCTCTGATCTTCGACAACAAACGCGACGCTATCAACACTGTCATGCGGCGTAGGAATTGAGTGAACCGTAACAGATCCAAACGACTGAGAATTTCCGGCCGTGAACAGACGGATGCGATCGAGTTTACCGACTTTTTGATTACGTTGAACAGCATCTAGCGTCGGACGGGTAATATAAACAGGCATTCCAAATTTTCGCTGGAAAACGCCAACCGCACGAGTATGGTCGCTATGGTCATGAGAAATAAAAAGTGCATCAACGTCGCGAATATCTCGGTTGTGGTGAGCGAGTCTTATTTCGGCTTGTTTCCCGCTGATGCCAGCGTCAAAGAGAAGCTTGATGTCTCCTGATTCGACGTAAAAACAATTTCCGTTGCTGCCGGACTGAAGAGATACTACTTTCATGGATTCCAATTTTAGAGTGACAATTAAGTTTGGCTAGACGACGGCTTTGGAAACTTGTTGTATGTGAAGTAAATGACGAACTAAACTCGCTGGCGCATTAGTTCCGTCTATTGAGGCTTAGGCGAAGAATTTATTATCTAAAAAAGGGCAGGGTAACAGTGCGAAAAAAGCTAAACTTAACTTCCTGAATAAAAGTCATTCTTTTGCGACTTCGGCAGCACTTACACTTCGCGGGCTGAGGGTCAGTTGACCAAAAAAAACGACAGTTATCAAAATACAGAATTATCAGACAACCAACGCCAAGGATTTGATCCCCGGATTGTTGTGTCGATTGTAATTCCGTTTTTCAATGAATCTCAAACGCTTGAGACGTTGGTGAGTCGCGTTGTCGATAATCCATTCTCCAAAGAAATCGTTCTGGTGGATGATGGTAGCACTGATGATTCACTTACCATAGCCCGGCGTCTTGCTGCTCAGTACGCGACCCGCACCGATCGTTTTCATAATCGGTTGATTGTAAAAGTACATAAAAAGAACACAGGAAAGGGCGCCGCGCTAAAGACCGGTTTGTTGAGTGTTAGTGGAGAAGTGGTTGTCTTGCAGGATGCGGATCTGGAATATCATCCTGAAGAAATACCCCAACTCATTCAGCCGATTATTGATGATGTATCGGATGTGGTGTACGGGAGTCGATTTATCAATCGTGGTTCGAATCAATCACGCAAACAGTCCTCTGGCTATCGATCCAATTACATTGCCAATCATGTCATTACTCGTTTCTCAAATCTGTTAACAGGTTTAAACCTTACCGATATTGAAACGGGTTATAAGGTCTTTACTCGGGAAGTAGCTCAGAACCTCGCCCCTGCATTAGTGAGTCGTAGTTTTGCCGTCGAGCCAGAAATCACGGCAAGAGTAGCCAAACAAAAGGTTCGGGTAGTTGAAGTACCGATCAGCTATTCCAGTCGAACGTATCAAGAGGGAAAGAAGATCGGCTGGTGGGACGGGGTCAAAGCACTACTCACAATTCTTCGGTTTGCAGTCTAAGCCTACAGAACTCTTTGGCTGGCCGGAAAACTGCCTAGAACAGTTAAGTTCTTACAATGAGCTCGAGCCTCACCGATGATTTGAGCGATTGCTGAATTAGTACGATGTCCTTCAATATCAATAAAGAACGTGTAATCCCAGTTTTCCTCTCGACTGGGTCTTTTTTCCAGGTGGGTGAGGTTGATTGAGTTTCGTTTGAACACTTCCAGAACATCCATTAGCGCCCCCGATCGATCGGCTGTGGTAAACATGATGGAAGTTTTATCGTTACCGGAAATTAGTGTCTTGCTCTTCGATAGAATTAAAAATCGAGTCATGTTACTCTGCCGATCTTCAATGGCTTCGAACAGTGGACGAAGGCCGTAGATCTCGCCGGCCAGAGAAGAACCGATTGCCGCAACTCCACAGTCAGGATCGTTGTCGATGTCGTTTTTTGCTTTCATGGTTGCCAGAGCTGTACTCTCAGTAGGTACGCGTATGGCTTGCGGATATTGAGTGCTTAGCCAATTTCGACATTGCTCAAAAACTTCTGGTTTTGAATATATTTTCTTGACTTGTTCCGGTTTGCAATTGGCAAGAAGACAGAATCGAATTTGAAACTTAACTTCACCGTAAATATTAAGTTGATCGTGAAGGTCGATGAATGAGTCGAGTGTTTCGTTGATTCCTCCGACGGAACTGTTCTCGACAGGCACCAATCCATAGTCGATTTCGCCATTTACGACCTGTTGAAAGACAGTACGAATTTCACGTGCGGGAATAAAATTAACGCTAGATCCAAAATGGCGAACGGCAGCTAAGTGTGAAAATTCTCCTTCAGGCCCTAGGAAACCAATGCTGAGTGGTTTTTCGATTGCAAAACTACCGCTCATTAATTCGCGATAAATGGATTCAAAAGTTTTATCAGTTAATGGCCCACTATTCAGAGACTTTATTTTATTGAGGACAGCGTGTTCGCGGTGGGGTGCATAAATTGGAACATCGGATTTTCTTTTGAAGTCGCCAATTTTCACCACCAAGTTAGCCCGTTCGTTCACCAGATCTACAACCCGTTGATCCATCGTTTCAAGGGCAGGTTCTAGCTCATCCAGTGAAGAATACTTGTTCGAGATTATTTCTTTTTGATAACGGTAGTTCTCGTCATAAACTGGAAAACTTCCAAGGACATGAAGGCTCTTGCAGTGCGCTCGGACTTCACCAAGTATTTCGGCAATTTTTCCATCATTGGCATGCCCAAGAATATCAACAAAGAAAGTGTAGTCACTTCCAACTTCGCGACCGGGCCTTTTTTCAATGTGGCTAAGATTAATATTGTATCGCTTGAAAACAGAAAGAATGTCTACCAAGGAACCCGGTCGGTCTGAACAAGTAAACATTAATGACGCTTTGTCTTTGCCGGTAATTTCAGTTTCGCGTTTCGACAAAATTAGAAATCGAGTGATGTTGTTATTGCAATCTTCGATCCCATCAAACAGCGTATTCAGGTCATAGAGTTCTCCGGCTTTACTCGAGCCTACGGCTACAACGCCATCCGATGGATTGGCGAGATAGGCGATTTCAGCAGCGCTGGCGGTGCTTTGAGCTGGGATTTGCTGAGCGTTTGGATATTTTTCAGAAAGCCACTGTCGGCACTGTGCCAACGCCTCTCCTTTAGAGTAAATCACCTTAACGTTGTCGGGATCGCATTTTCCTAACAGGGAAAATTGAATCGCTAATCGAATTTCGCCGTAAATTGTCAAGCGGCCCTGATAATCTGAAAATGAATCGAGGGTTTCGATAATCGCGCCGCCGGTGCTGTTTTCAATTGGAACCAGTCCATAATCGACATGCCCTCGAGCAACTTCTTCAAACACACCTTCGAGGGCCCGTAGGTTTTCGTAATCGACTGTCGGCCCGAAAAATTTAGAGGCCGCAAGGTGGCTGAACGTTCCTTGAGGGCCAAGGTAGCCAACTCTGGTTGGCCGACCTAGGACGAAAGCACCGTTGAGAATTTCTCGATAGGCTCCTTCAAGCGCCGAATCGGGGATCGGACCTTGGTTTTTAGCAATTACATTACGGACGGCTTGAACTTCCGAATGCTGATCAATTCCACGGGAGCCTGTCTCTGTCCGATAGATACGAGTTTGTTCGACCGCCAGTTTTGACCGATCGTTAATCGCTTGAACCAGCCGCTGATCAACTTCGTCGATAGCGGTTCGCAACTGCAGTAGTGTTTTATCGGTCGCAGACATAGATTTATTGATGGTACTGAACGTCGTTAGGGCTATATGTAATAACCCGTTAGTCTAATGTGGATTGCAGGCAGAACCAATCCAGATCGAACATTACGAATCTGTTATTCCAGTCGTTTCCTTTTTGGCTATCGCGTCGGATTACCGCGATTGCGGAAACGCTAGACTGGCAGATTGATTACCAACAAGGCAGAAAGGTTAGAGAAAAATATAACCTTCTTCCCCGTGCTGCGTGACATCGAGGCCGCGTTGCTCTTCTTCCGGCGTTACTCGCAGTCCGATTGTTACGTTCAGAATGGTCAAAAGAATGATAGACCCGACGATGGCGAGACCGGCGGCCGCCAAAATACTGACCAGTTGATTGATCAGCTGGGCGTAATTCGTAAAGCCACTTTCAATCAAACCCATGCGGTCTCCTTCTAATTCGCCAGTGATAGAACGACTGGCAAACACTCCGGTCAAAATTGCTCCAACCGCCCCGCCTACCCCGTGAACGCCGAAAGCGTCGAGTGCGTCATCATATTGAAACCTTTTCTTAAGCGAAGTGCAGGCAAAGAAACAAACAATACCGGCGACGAATCCAAGGACAATTCCCCCCATCGCAGTGACGGATCCGCAGGCCGGTGTGATACAAACCAATCCGGCAACAGCACCAGAACACGCGCCCAGGACAGTTGCTTTACCGCGTAGCAGCCATTCCGCACCTGCCCACGCAATCACCCCTGCGGCTGCTGCGAAGTGAGTTGAAACGAAAGCGTTTACCGCACCAGTTCCCGCGGAAAGCGAACTTCCAGCATTGAATCCAAACCAACCAACCCAGAGAAGCGCTGTTCCGATGCACGTATAAGTTAGGTTGTGAGGCGGCATTTGATCTTTTCTGTACCCGATTCGCGAGCCGACGAAAATGGCGCAGACCAGCGCAGACACGCCCGAACTAATATGCACAACAGTCCCGCCTGCGAAGTCGAGCGCTGGAAATTTTGCTTCCGCATTCCACTCGCACAACCAACCGGCGTCACTCCATACCCAGTGACAGATCGGGCAGTAAATTAGTAAACCCCAAAGAACCATGAAAATACACATGGTAGAAAATTTCAGTCGTTCGGCAAAAGCTCCACAAATCAGCGCTGGAGTGATGATAAAGAACATGCCCTGGAAACACATGAAAATCGAAGTGGGCAAAGTTCCTGTCGCAGGCGTTACAATTTCGCCATCAACGAAAGAGGGTGTGACACCGGCCAAAAAAATGTGATCGAAGTTACCGAAATACGGATTCGTCCCTCCGAATGCTAAACTATATCCGACAGCAGCCCAGACAATTGACATTAATCCCATCAAGAAAATACACTGCATCATTACGCTCAGAATATTTTTCTTGCGGACGAGTCCACCATAAAACAGGGCTAAACCCGGCGCGGTCATCATCAACACCAAAGCTGAACAAACCAGCATCCATGCTATGTCAGCGGGAACGAACTCGGCGGGTGCTTCGGCATCAATCGACTCTTCACCGGGGCTATCCACTGAGCTAACTGGACTGGCTGGGTTGGTCGCCAATTCTTGAGCACTTAGAACGTGGCCGTTTTGCGTGCCAATGATTAAGGCTGTCAGCACTAAAATTGAGCGAATGATTACGCCCATGACACAACTCCTCTGATAATTTCCAAGCCGGTAGCCAGATACTTTTCAGAGGCCATCGAGCTTTAATTTAAAAACGATTCTTAATCTAGCGAAATCTAAAACGCACCAACATCTAACCTTGGGATGCCCTGAATGTCAACTCGCTCGAAGCGTTGATCGAAAGTTGCCGCGCATTTTTTACGCCCAGCCTCGCGGATGAAAATGAGGGTGGAAATAATCACCCGCAACAGGCGTTAATGGCGTTCACTCTTGGGTCAGAAAAAACTCAACGGCGCGGCGATTAGACTCAAACGCAAATTGGTCAAGTATTTCTAGTGAAGGCCGAGCTATGTGAAATGCCTCAACCTCGCCCGGTTGAGCTTTTAGTGAGTTAAATGAATCAACTCGGCACTCAAAAAAAACGTCCAGTACGTCAATTGTAATGCCCCGGTAAGTGTATTGATTGGGAAACGAACATAGATATTTCCTGTGGGTAACTTTAAGTGATGTTTCTTCCATCACTTCCCTGAGGAGAGATTTTTCGAGAGGCTCGCCGGGATCTACAAATCCACCCGGTAAACCAAATTTTCCTTTTCCAGGCTCACGCCCGCGTACCAAAAATAATAATTCATGATTTGAATTAACGACAATGCCGCCAACGGCAGCGACCGGACTGAAATAAAATACGAAATTGCAATCATCGCATGTAAAGGGAGAGGTTCCGGTTTTCGGAGGCTCAACGCCGCATCGAGGGCAAATCTGAAATGCTTCGGCAATGTGCTGGGTCATTGTGCAAGGTGTTTCTTATTCGAAGTGCGAATCGGCTTTATTCGGCAAACTTGGAAGCGGTGATCACCATTCTTGGAACGGCATGAGGCGCACGGGTCAAGATTGCAGAGGCCGCTAAAACAGTCTGTTCTGATCGTTCGAGGTAAGCGTCTTGTTTGAGATTTGTTCCAAGATAATGCAGATTAGCGGCAGAAACACTGTTGCCGCCGGGCATGGCACCATCGCTGGCACGTTTGCTACGGGCGATGAGTTGCTCGTGGTCCTTTGAAGTATAGAAGTAACCGCCTTTCTCATCCCAAAACAAATCGTCCTGGGTTTTTTGAAGTTGATTTGCTGCGTCGATCCATTTCCGATTGCCAGTAGCGCGATGAATCGAAATTAAACCGTCGATGACACAAGCGTAGTCAATGAGGTAGGCGTTAAGCCGGGCTTGCCCGTCGGTATAGGTTCGATAGAGCCGCCCGTCGTCGGAGACCATTTTTTCTAAAATGAAGTTTGCAGCGTCCTCTGCTTTTTTAATGTGATCGGAATTTTTAAAGATTCGACCAGCGTCCGCGTATCCACGGATCATTAAACCATTCCAGGCTGCTAATATTTTTGTATCCAGCAGTGGTCGTTGCCGTTTCGCCCGAATATCAAATAACTTTTTTCGAATCGGAATTAACTGAGATTCCAATTCAGCGAGAGTCGACTCGCGTGCAGTCGCATGTTCACTTAGCATCAACTTCAATTGAGGTGCATAAAACTCATCTTCAAAATTTGGAGGCTCATCAAGTCGATACAATTTCGAAAATAGCTCATACTCCTGACTCGTCAGCGCCGCTTCAACTTCCTTGAGATCCCACCGGTAAAACTTCCCTTCAATACCTTCCGACTCTGCATCGAGAGAAGCATAAAAGCCACCCTCCGGGGCAGCCAGTTCCCGACTCACGAAAGCCAGGATTCCATTTGCGACGTTTTTGAATTCCTCTTGCTCGGTAAGCTGATATGCTTCCGCGTAGACAGTAGCAAGCTGGCCATTGTCATATAACATTTTTTCGAAGTGAGGAATGTGCCAAAATCGGTCGACGCTGTAACGATGAAAGCCACCTCCAAGGTGATCATAAATACCGCCTTTGAGCATGCCTTGGCAAGTTTTGACTAATAACTTGGAAGCCAGATCGCGGGATTCTTGCGTGGCATCAGGGTTCTGCTGCAGATAGTCGATTAAGAAAAACAGGTTAGAAGGCTCAGGGAATTTTGGGCGATTTGGATTCAGGGCGTTGTATCCAAACCCGCCGTATCGGCTGTCAAAACTCGCACTCAATTTTTCAATTGTGTTTGCAGGCCACGCAGCCTGAATAGGTAAACCAGCGGTCGGCTCAAGTCCAGCCAGCAACTCACGCGTTCTCTCGGAAACCAACTCGGAGTCTTGAATAATTGCGTCTCGGTTATTCTGATAGGCATCCATGACTTTTTGGATAATCGTCAGAAATCCCATCGAAGCTCCTCGATCTCCATCCCGGGCCGGCCAATAGGTGCCTCCAAAGAACGGTTTAGCCTCCGGTGTCATGAACATTGACAGTGGCCATCCTCCCCCGCCGGATCGAATGACTTGCAGTGCGTTCATGTAAATTTCGTCGACGTCTGGTCGTTCTTCCCGATCTACTTTGATGCAAATAAAATTTTCGTTTAAGAAATCGGCAATTTCCTGGTCGAGAAAAGATTCTCGTTCCATCACGTGACACCAGTGGCAACTCGAATACCCAATCGACAAAAAAATTGGTTTTCCAGACGTCCTCGCTAGTGCAAGAGTTTCGTCGTTCCATGCATACCAGTTCACGGGATTGTGAGCATGCATTAATAAGTAGGGACTGGTCTCTTTAGATAGCGCGTTTTCGTGAGACGGCGCGTGGGGGTTGGTTGGATTGACTTCAACTAGAGCCGAAATCTCTAACGGATCGCCGGATGGCGGAGTTGTTTTTTTAACGGTTGATTCGATGTCCTGAGTTTCCGGTTGGGAAGTCGATTGGGAATCGGAAGGACTTGAATTGCAGGCGGGCAGGGTGATCAAGCAGCACAGCCAAATTACAAAACGACCGTATTGAAGCATGGGTTGTCCCGGGGTTTTAGCCAGATAGGAATAAAGTTTTCGGTTAGACACGACTCGATGTCAGAGGGCAACAACTTAATTGATCGAGAATCATATGTTTGTCTAAGTCAAGTTTGTTGTGGAGCATTAGCAGAGTAAGACATCGCCCTTCGCTAGTCGCTGATCAGCAGCGGACTATTTTTCAGACGGAGAGGGGCCGCCGGAAGAGCCATTTTGTTTAGGCATTTTCAATTCGATGAGCTGATTGCCGCGCTGATTTGTTTTTACCTCGTGAGTAAGTGTTGTTTTCGCCTGGGTAATACGAAGTCGGTAGGTTGTGTCCGGTGTTAATCGAAATGAAAGCATATCATTCATATCAGCGGTCCCCGCTTTTGTTGTACCGGATTTGAGCACTGCAGTGCTTTTCTGATCAAATACTTCGACTTTGGCAATTTCCCGTTTGGACTTATCACTGTTCCAAACTCTTACCATGACATTGACCGCATTGCTTATCGGAATTTCTGTTTTTGGAATGTAGCGAAGAGTAACATTCTCGGCAAAAACGCGCTTTTCCGGTGACCAAACCATCGGAAAGGCGGTGTCGGTTTTTTGAAAACTTACCGCATAGATAGAATGCAGTTTTGAATTTGGATCGGCAAGTGCGGCATCTCCCTGAAACCAAGTTCGGTTAAGACCTTGCGGATTCGGTTCTGCCGCGCCAGTGAATTGCCAGCCATCGTCCCAGATTTCAACCCAAGTGTGATTACCTCTTTTATTTTTCCAACTGGGAATTCCTGCCAGACGCGCTGGGACGCCAACGCTTCGACAAGCATCGGTAAGTATAATTGAAAGTCCAGTGCAGGATGCCAGCCCTTGTTCAATACTTTCTTTCGGGCTTTGGTTAGCGCGTTTTCGGGCAGTTGAATATTTGACAGACAACTGACCAAAAAGTGTCGCATTAATTTTTTGGGCTGCTTCACCCGGGGTTTTACAATTGGCGACAATGGGTCTGCAAAGTTTGAAAAAATCTTCTCGCCACGGATCGCGTGGTTCGTCGATATTAGCGTAGGGCAGGACATTGTTTAGAAATAGCTGATCAGAAATGTCCCATGGTGCAGCTTCCCGCGCTTGATAGGCGAGCCGAATGTTATTTAGCAAAAATTCAGATGTGAGATTCTTTAGATCGTATTCAGGCATGTTGATCAGCAAAAATTCTAATGCCTGCCGATGTTCTGCCGGAACGGTGTTAACTGCTTTTTGTAATTCATTTTGATTATTGCCTGCCTGTTGGATTCGCTTTTTTAGCAAGCTTGATTTATCGACTGACTTTTCACTTGTCTCCCGTTGCTGGGCAAACGATGTCGAGACACAAATCCCAAGCATCAATGCTAAAAAGAAAAAAGATTTGATAATCAATGCAGTCTTCATAAAGATTCCAGTGGCTAAGTTTTCTCAAAAACAGCTTTTGTATTTCGGCAATTGTAGTGGTGTCACCACCTCCAAGATTATCACGTATTGCGGCCGAGAAACATTGCGACAGTATCGTACCAATGCTGATTCTAATAATAACAAACCACAATGGTGTGCATGATTACTTATGAAGCAAATATGCGTTAGGATGACGTGCCGATTCATACACGCAAAGTCAACGGAAATACAATGAAAATCGCTCGCATTTCTGCATATCAAGTCGATCTTCCTTTAAAAGAAGGTAGCTACAAGTGGTCCGGCGGCAAGTCGGTCGATGTTTTTGATAGTACTGTTGTCGAAGTAGAAACAGATACGGGCTTGATCGGCTACGGAGAAGTCTGCCCGCTCGGGCCGTTTTATTTACCAGCCTATGGCTCGGGAGTGAGAGCGGGAATGAAAGAACTGGCACCGCATCTCATTGGAATGAATGCGACTGACTTGGGTCCGCTCAATCGAATGATGGACGCGGCGCTGAAAGGACATGCGTATGTCAAATCCGGCATCGACATGGCATGCTGGGATCTTCTTGGGAAATCAGCAGGCAAAAGTGTTTGCGATTTAATGGGTGGCAAATATAGCGATGATTTTGTGCTGTATCGAGCGATTTCCCAACAGGCCCCCGAAGCAATGGCCGCTAACGTAGCTGGTTATCGGGCGGAAGGTTATCGTCGTTTTCAATTAAAAGTGGGTGGCGATCCGGATGTCGATATCGAGCGTATCAGGCAGGTGGCAGCGGAAATTCAATCCGGGGAAAAATTGGTAGCCGACGCAAACACAGGCTGGTTGATGCACGAAGCAGCAAGGGTGGTTCGAGCAGTTCGAGATTTAGATGTTTATATCGAGCAACCTTGTTTATCTTATGAGGAATGTTTATCGATTCGAAAACGAACCGACCATCCGTTTGTGATGGATGAATCGATTCATGGAATGCCCGAATTGCTGCGTGCTAGTCACGATCAGGCAATGGATGTAGTGAATATTAAGATCAGTAAATTTGGTGGATTAACCAAAGCAAAGCTTGCCCGTGATTTGTGTATTTCACTGGGTGTCGCAATGACGCTCGAAGATAGTTGGGGTGGAGATATTATCACCGCAGCAATTGCTTCGATTGCTCACAGCACGCCTACTGATTTATTGTTTACGTCTACCGACTTCAATAGCTATGGAACGGTCAGTATTGCAGAGGGCGCCCCGCAACGCGTTAATGGTCGACTTTCTGCGTCTGATGCTCCCGGATTAGGTATTCAGCCACGGATGCAGGTTCTTGGTGACAAGGTTTTAGAAGTTTCTTAAGGGAAAAGAAATCGGATTGAATATGCGGGTTAGCGTTCGAACTGTACGGGGTCTATGTCAAAATATTCGCTGAGCAGTTCGTACACGTCTGGTAAGTTATGTTTAAGCCGACTCGGTGAATCGAAAAAGTTTTCACCACTAACTGCAAAAAATTCCGCTAGGCTCGTCGCCGCATAAGAGTCGATTCGTGGTCCGCGTCCGCAATCAAGATCTTCATTTAGTTCAGTAAACCGTTGCTGAAAAACATGGCGCCAGCGATGTCGAAGCGATTCAGACGAGATGATCGGCATGCCTCCCATTTCCCCGTCGAGTCCGTCGATATGGTGAATAAACTCGTGGATAATTACATTTCGTCCATCTCCCGGTCGGCTTGCTCCAATCAGGGCATCTCGCCATGAAAAGACGAGCGGCCCGCCTTGCCATGCCAAGCCTGAATAATAGGCGGTCTCGTGACTGACAAGCTGACCTTGTTGAACAGCTCGATTTTGAATGAGATCAGGGTGCACCAGAATGGTCGAGACGCGATCGAAGTAAAATGGCTCTTTAAGACCCAGGGTTAAGAGCGAGGCGGTAGCGGCGATGGTAAGTTTTACTTCGTCATTTATTTCAAAACCTTTGACAGCCTCCCATGATTTTTCGGCAACCATGACCGTCGACGATTCGAGAACTCTTTGTTGTTGCGATCGAGATAAAGAAGAATATTGCCAAACGTTCTTGGTAATTATCTCTTCCCAAAGACGAGGAAAAGATCGATTGAGCAATCGCTGTCTTCTGCGGTTTTTATAAAAAGAAAACAAAAACAAATCCGGAAAAACAAAGAGCTAGAAATTGATGATCAAGCGGTTACCCAATTGCCAAGAACATGAGAACGAACCATTGTTGGTTAATATTATGCTGTTGTCGAATGAGCGAGTGTCAAAACGAATTTACTTAGTCAAATTAAGTTGAAAAACTGGCAACTACCAGGTTAATCCAGTACGCTTGAGCCAGCACAATAAAACTAACCAGGAAATGTAAAATGAAACCATCAATTATTTTGCCTCCGCGACGGCAGTTTATTCACCGTTCGATGTTAGGGGTTGGTGCGCTCGCCGGATCTCTGCTGTATAGCAGGCCAGGGTTGTTTGCAGACCTGCTATTAACGCCTTCGATGACAGAAGGTCCTTTTTATCCGAATCCATTGCCTCTTGATACAGATAATGACTTACTGATTTTAAATGATGCAATCACCCCGGCGGTGGGGGAAATTACACACTTGTCGGGTACAGTCATGGATCGTAAAGGAAATCCGATTTCCAATGCCCGCGTTGAAATTTGGCAAGTGGATGGGAAAGGAGTTTATCTTCATCCGAAAGGTGGTGATCGAAAATTACAGGATAAGAATTTCCAAGGTTTTGGTCGGTTTATGACCAATCTGAAAGGGCAATATTATTTTCGGACCGTTAAGCCGGTATCGTATCCTGGTCGAACGCCTCATATCCACGTGGCGGTCTATGTCAAAAACAAGCGCGTGTTAACGACTCAATGTTTAATTAAAGGTCATCCACAGAATCAGAAGGATGGTTTGTTTAAACGGGTGAAAAATCCCAAACAGCAAAACAAGTTGCTCGTTGATTTCCAGCCTCTTCCCGATTCAAAAATTAAAGAATTAACCGCAACCTTCGACATCGTTGTTGGTTTAACACCAGCAGACTAACGGTGTGAGAAGTAAAGTCGTAAAAAACTATTTAAATGTTTGTCCTGAATTTCGTTTTGTTGCGTGTTCAAATTTGAGCAGGGCGTTTTGGGAATACAGAAAAAATGAAAGAAGAGCGATGAAAAATACAAAAATGATGATCTTTGCAGTAGCGATAACCATGTGTTTGGCAGCAACCGTAATGGCTCAACCTCCGGGTGGTCAACGTGGCGGTGAGCGAGGTCAACGAGGAGGCGAGCGAGGAGGACCTGGCGGCCAACGTGGCGGAGGCGACATGGGGCGAATGATGCAGATGATGCCTGTTCTCGCTGCTCTTGATGCTGATAAAGACGGAGTCATCTCGAAGAGCGAGATTAATAATGCAGCGGCAGCATTGCGAAAATTGGATAAAAATGGCGATGGTGAACTAGACGCAGAAGAGATGCGCCCCAGCCGTCCAGAAGGCGGACGCAGTCGTGGCGGTGCTCCGGAAGGTGGACCGGGCGGTGAGCGAGGCGGACGTTCCGCTGGAGCTGGTGGCATGATGGAGCGAATCATGAGTCAGGATAAGAACCAGGACGGGAAACTGAGCAAGGACGAGGTTGACGAGCGAATGTTGCCGATGTTTGATCGTTTAGATGCAAACAGCGATGGTTCCATTGATAAATCGGAAATCGAAGCAGCGGCTGCACGCATGGGTGGCGGTCGTGGCGGTCGTGGTGGACCTGGTGGTAATCAGGGTGGTGGCCAGCGGCCGCAGCGCCCCTCGTTTGACGGTGGTAACTAAACTGCGGATACGATAACTGCGGATTAGATAACTCTAAATAACAATCGACGTGCCGGTAAATAATCGGCGCGTTTTTTTATGCGCCAACTAGGAAGGAAGTTAGTAATTCAAAGATATTTAATTGCACATTCTTGTTTTTGGTTCGCTAGAATGAGAGGCTTTGATAATCGTGAAATTTGCGATTAACTTTTTGCTTGGTCTGGGGAGACATAATGTTGCGGGACTCCATTCGTTTGTCTGTTTTTCTTCCGGTGTTTGTTTTTTGGCTAGTTAGTTTTGGAACTGACTTGGTATTTGCGAGACAAGTGGATCGCCGAGTTCCGCTGGAAGAGATTTCAACCGATTTTGAAATGGCTGATGGACCGGCCTGGGATGGATATTCATTAATAATCCCGGACGTGAAAGGGCAAAAATTATTTCGTTATTTTCCTGCCAAAAAACAAATGCAAACCCTGATGCCCGAGTCGGGGCGAATCAGCGCCAGTTTCTACAACCATGGCAGGCTGTTTTTATCGGACAACCCGGGTGGCAAGATAGTTTTTCTCGATGGAAAGAAAAATGTCACCGTTGCATCCTTCGAGAGTGTGAGAGAGGAAAAAGAAAAGCCTTATCGACCAAATGATCTTGTCGTTGATCAGAACGGTGGAATCTATGTAACGTTCACACCCCAGAATAAGGTTGCGTATATTGACCCTCAGGGCAACGTCTCCATTGCAATCGAAGGAATTGCAACGCCCAACGGGATTACGATGTCGCCAGATGAAAAAACGCTCTATGTATCTTCTTTTGTGCCCAAAAAAATCTGGGCTTATGATATTGTCACTCCAGGGAAAACAGATCGAGGGCGAATGATTGCGTCAATGGATGATGGCCCTGATCGAGGTGCTGACGGGATGACTATTGATCGAGCTGGAAACGTCTACTGTGCTGGGCCAACTGATATTTGGATTTGGAATCCTGACGGAAAATTACTTGATAAAATCGCGTGTCCTACGAAACCAATAAACTGTACTTTTGGCGATCAGGATATGCAATCTTTGTACATCACTGGCCCCGGGGGATTGTATCGGCAACGAATGCTCATTTGTGGGCGTTCTCCGGAACCAGATTCAGTTTCATTAAAGCCTCCGGCACAATTTCCACGCAAGAAGAATACAGCCCAACCGTCTACTTTGGTTCCTGAGAATATTGTTGCCCATCGTAATGTGGTATTTGCTCAGTACGATCAGCGAAAAGTATTGATGGATATTTTTGTTCCGTCCGAGGCGACCGACAGCGATCCCAAGCCGGCGATAGTCGTTGTCCATGGCGGGGGATGGCGGAAAGGTGACAAAACCAAATTCCGTGCACTTGCAATAAAATTGGCTAGTCATGGTTACGTAACCGCAGCCATTGAATATCGCCTTGCTGATGAAGCTGCTTTTCCAGCCGCAATGCACGACTGCACCGCAGCCGTCCGGTTTTTGCGAGCCAATGCAGATGCTTACCACCTGGACCCGAAAAAAATCGGAGCAGTGGGGGGGTCAGCGGGAGGGCATCTAACAGGCTTGATGGCTTCTGGTGGGGGGAACCCTAAATTGAAAGGGGACGGAGGAAATCCGGAACAATCTTCACGAATTCAGGCATCCGTTGTGATGGCTGGACCGTTGGAGATGCTCACTGGATCCGTAGCGGATCGATCTCGGCAGCCTGATTCAGGATCAAATTCGAATGTTTGGCTGCGAAGCACGGTCGATGAAAATCCTGAGCTATACGGTCTCGCCGATGCCTGTGCCCAAATCGACGCCTCGACGTGTCCAATTCTCTTTATGGCAGGTGAACTGGATAATCCAGCTCGGAACCAGCCATCCCGCGATAAATTGAAATCGTTTGGGGTTGAGACAGATTTAATTACCTATCCAAAAGCGAAGCATGGATGCTGGAATCGACAGCCATGGTTGGATGAAATGGCGGGCGATATGATCAAATTTTTCGACGAACATCTCTAGAAAATTCACGAGAACCGGTACGGTTTTTCTGAACTACCCTGCGGCAAGATTTATTTGATTCCAAATAAATGATTCAAAAATGAAGAATTCTTTACTGCTTATTCATAAATAGCAAATACTGTCTTCCCAATTTCTTCAAATACGCTCGATATCCTATCGCTCGTAAATGCGGAGCTGTTCCGTAAGTTCTTATTGGAAAGTTTGAGATAGGATTTGAAAGAAATGAGCACACGTAAAAAGGGTTTTACTCTTGTAGAACTTCTTGTTGTCATCGCAATCATTGGAATTTTGATGGCGTTGTTGTTCCCCGCGTTTGCAGCAGTTCGTGGAGCTGCTCGGTCAACGCAGTGCAAAAGTAATTTGCGGAACTTTGCACTTTGCCTTCTCGCCAAGGCAAGTAACTCTCCGAATGGTTCCTACTGTTCGGGAGCTTTTGACGGTAAGCGAGATGGTGCTTTTGATCAGTACTCATGGGTTTCGGATTGTATTGCTCAAGATGTGATTCCTGGTGATCTTCTTTGCCCCAGTTCAAAATGCATTGCTTCTGAAAAGTGGAACGCCGCAAGTTCTAACGGTGCTTCGGCTCCTCCAGCCCGTCAGGGTGTTCCTCTGAAACGATCGCTTCAAGAAACTGCTGAAGCCGGAGTTAACACGAACTACGCAACCAGTTGGCACTTAGTTCGAACGGCTCCAATTTTCACCGGTACCGCTGGCACTCAAGTAACGAAACCGGGTGGCTTGAAAGACTGGTACAAATCGAATGGACAACGTCAGTGCGTCGGTCCATTAACAATGCGAGCCTTGGATACAAGTGATGTCCCGGCAAGCGCTTTGGCGATCATGGGTTGCGGAGGGCAGGGCGATGTAGCATTGCCTTATGACGGTAACGAAGATGGAATCCTCACTGAAACAGTATCCGAAGCACGTGGCCTAATCGCAGGAATCCCACTAGCGGAGAGCTTCAATGACGGTCCAGCTTATGTGGCAAGTGGAGCAGGTGATGCTGTAGTTCTACAAGAAGACGGTACTCCCCGTGCTGCATTTGAGGCACCAACAGCCGGTTACCCAACCCTTGGTCAAGTAGGCGTTCAAAATGTTTACATGCAAGACACGCGAGATTTCTTCGCTTGGCACCAAAAGACGGTGAACGTAGCCTTTGCTGATGGAAGCGTTCGAGCGGTCGAAGATCTTAACGGAGACGGGTACATCAACCCCGGATTTGGAATCGATCCATCGATCGCAACTTTCCAAAATACGGGTTACACATCTTCCGAATGCGAAGTGAACCCTTGGGATATGTTCCCGGGCGTGCTCTTAAACGGTTCTTTCCCTGTTAAGAAATTTGAGCAGTAAACCGCCTTAGTTCTAACAACCGGATCAGCATCTTTGAATGAAGCCTGTTTCGACTTAAGTCGAAACAGGCATTTTTCCTTACTGATCGATTTTACTCTGCTGAGTTTGGGAAATCAGATGAATCAAACAGAGTTTTCTATTGATACCAACCATTTAAAGCGTCCAGCCAAACGAATTCGATCAGCTTTCACACTTGTCGAACTGTTGGTTTGTATCTCCATAATCGGGATTTTACTTGCACTGATGTTTCCAGCTGCACAAGCGGTTCGGCAGGCAGCACGTCGCGCAACTTGTTTATCGAATTTGCGACAAGTGATGATGGCGGCCTTGAGTTACGAATCGAAAAACCAGACCTTTCCACCAGGAGATAATGGAGACGGGATGGGCTTTCTCGGTCCACTATTACCCTTGATGGAAGAAGAGGCACTTTGGGACGAGCTGAGATCGAAACCGGAATCTGGTCAAAGTTATCAAGATCTCTGGGAACAGGCATCGGAAGCTGAAATTCCCGTTTTACTTTGCGCTGCCTCGGGTCCTGAAGAAAAAATTGCCTCTTTGAATGGTTCCAGTCAGTACACGACTCACTATTATGGAGTTTGCGGGCCGACCGGTTCAGCAACCGATTTCGAAAATTCAAAAACCTATGAATACCGTACAATTGCGGCAAATGTTTATGGTGACATTGGTTTGCAAGGTTTGTTTTCCCCCATGAAGGACGGACGCTTTCGACCAAAACAACTCCGAGATGTTGTCGATGGCGCGTCCAATACGTTTGCCATTGGAGAAATTTCAGTTTTTAATACCAGCGATAACTTTCCAACTCCGCAACGATCCGCTTGGGCCATGGGGGCGAAGTACAACTCCTCGAAAAAAGCAAATCAAATTTTTACTGTTAAATCGGTTGCTCAGTCGATTAACTCGGTTGGTACCAATTTGAATCATGTTCCGTTCGCAAGCAATCACCCGGGCGGGACGCATTTTGCGCTGGTCGATGGATCCACTCAGTATATTGACCAAAATATTTCGCTCGATGTTTTAAAGATCTACTCAAGCATCAACAGAAAAGAAAAAGAGTTTGGCGATCCTCCATTTTAGTCCTTTAAGCAGATTCGCTAGCGATTGCTGAGAACTGTCTTGGGTGTGCCAAAAAACAGCAGGCTACGTCTTCTCTGATGATGTCACGTGTATAATTAACGGCTACTGCTTTCCTGCACTTTGAGCGGTTAGACCAATTGAAAAAGTGACGCTTGCTTAAATGGAATTTGAGCAAATGGAAATTTCATTTCGGCAACAGTTAAGTGTTGCGATGAATCAAATAGAATTAACAGATTGGCAATCGCCACTTGAAATTCCTGATTTGGATCGCCCGCCGAGGCGCCCAGCGAATCTACCCGGCCAGGGCAAGGTGGCGGCTGTTCTAGCGTTATTCTGTGATCAGGGAAACGTAGAAAAATCAGATGGTTTGACGATAGCACCCGATCTCTTGTTAACGCAGCGAGCGATTAATCTCTCGAATCATGCGGGTCAAATCAGCTTTCCAGGCGGGCGTTTGGAAGCGGGTGAATCAACCCATCAAGCAGCGATTCGCGAAACAGAAGAAGAAATCGGCGTTTTTGAATCGCAAATTGAAATCTTTGGTCAGCTAACCAGTGTCTACATCCCACCGAGTGATTTTACCGTAACTCCTTACGTGGGATTAATCCGAGGCGCGGCACATTTCAAACGCTGCCACCGCGAGGTTCAGCAAATAATCCGCGCACCTTTGAAACATTTGATGGATCCTCAAGCATTGACTTCAGGAATGGTAACCCGTTCAAACGGCGAAATATTCGAAGTTCCTTGTTACCGCATTGGGCCGCACCAAATTTGGGGCGCAACCGCAATTATGATCGGGGAATTGGTTGAACGCTTAAGACGGGCAAGGAAAATATCCACGCCGCCGGCAGGTGAGAGGAAGTGAGAAGCCCCGAATGTGGTTTTCAAAAACGTTACTCGCCACGACTCCACACATTTGCTTCACCATCAATGTTGAATTCAACAAAGATAATGTTGGGGTTACAACAGACAGGGCAATCCTCTACGTACTCCTGCGACAAGCCTTCCGAATAATCTAGCGGAACAATGATTTCTTCACCGCATGAATTGCAGGTGTATCCCGCTTCTTCATGAATGGCGCTGTGATTTTCCGAGGCATCGTTTTCACTATCGTCGAACAAATAATCCACAGCATATCCATTTTAAAATTGTGAATGAGTTTTCGCGTTAACCGTTCATTCCTCTAGTTGAATAACTTTGGATTCCGATTGGATTCCGTCAAAGGCATTAACAATTACCTTAGTGCCGGGTGAAATGTCAATCAGTCCCGCAATTGTAATTTCGCCCCGATCATTGCTACGAGTTCCTCGGATCGCGGTCCCGTTGGTTCTGTAGAAATTGACGTCCGCATTGGGAAGCACGCGAATAGAAGGGATTTTTGCTGTTGGGGTTCGTCCGGTGCGGGACGAATGGGTGTTTAAGCTGTCTCCGCCACGCGGAGTTTCGTCGGGTGCGTCAACCAGATTTCTGATGCGCAGCTGGATGTTTGGATCTTGCCGAGTGGGATCAAATTCCATTTCGAGGAAATTCCAGTAAAACGGGTCATGGTTTGCGTGCGGTTCCTGTTCAGGGTTTGCAAAATCTTTGTGGTAAAGCGCGTGGACTTGTATTACCCGGCCATCGACGTCTTTCATTTGCCGACCAAATCCGGGGATCAATGCTCTTCCACCGCTTCGTCCAATTGGCCCAAAACTACATTCGATCAGTCCGTGGTCGAGGTTTTTCATAATGCATCCATTGTGAACGTCCCCATAAACTGAAACGACTCCATCCCGCTGTCCCAATAGCTCAATGACTCGATCTGAACCAGCCTTCACCCAGCCGGCATAGTCGGCAGTAACACGATCGCGCTGTGAAAAATTCTGAGGATGGTTCTTACTGGTGGTTTCACCGTTTTTTGCTCCAGCCCAAATCGTATGCAATCCATTGATGCCCGTCAGACAAACAAGAGGAGAAGAGTCTGTTGTGAGCAGGGACTGCAACCATCCGTATTGCTCTTCCCCTAATAGACTGCGAGTTGGGTCAGTTCGATCATAAAGACTCTTGAATTGATTCCATCCTTGATCATCCCAGATGTCGACATCTTGACTACTTCTCCAAAGCCTTGAGTCGAGAATGACGAAAGTAAAATCTCGATTTGGCATTTTCCAAGCACGCCATTTTTTTGGATTCTCATAAGGGTCAACATGTTCGGCACCAGTGGTTAAATGATGCACGATTTGAAAATTCCTTCGCATGTAGGCCGGATCTTGTCCGAGTCCTTCTTTTTTTCGAATTAGTATTTGTTCGGGGCCTTTTACGTCGTCCATGCCATAATCGTGATCGCCCGGATTGATGACATTCCAGTGTCGCATCATTTGCCATCGACTTGTCGGTCCACAAATCGAAAGTGCAACAATTTTGTACGCATCGTCTGTGCTTGGTGGGTACATAAGCAACTCCATGTACCAGACATCATCTTCCCAGACCATAATTTGAAATTTGTAATCATCGAGGTGTTGATAAGCCTCAACAGTCGGTTGGTCGCGAACGGCCCAAATATCTCGGTTCCCTGAAATGGCCCACCCTTCTTGGTCGCGTTTTTGAAGCCCAGAATTGATCGCATGACAACTGAGGCCGCATAGCTTGTAGGGTGCTTTTAACTGCGGTAGCCGACCGACATAGTTTCCCCCTCCAGGTACCTCACCCACCAATCCCATTCCCGGGCCACACGCATCAGTACCAACCCTGCCGTCGGAAGTAACATTCTCTCCATCTTTCCAAACTGTGTAATAAAGCGTTTTTTCAGCGGGATTAATGGGGAGCGTAACGTCAATCACTGCGGTGTTGCGTCGCCATTGGTTATCAATAACACGTCCCACACCGGCAACCGTTACCCGTTCCCATCCGCCTTGGGGAGCCGGCGAATCGGCAACCCGAATTTCTATTTTTTTTCCGTCTGACGCGAACATGCCTACAAAACGGACATGCCATTCTTCTCCTTTCAGCGCTAACGTATCCCCTAACGGATAACAGACGAGGCAATCAGAATGACCAATCTTCAGAGGTTCGTTTTGATAAGGTCGAACCTGAAAGCGGGTCACATCAAAGTCGACGAGGCCGCGGGACAAGACTCCTACAAATCCTTCAGTTTTTTGATTTGAAAAGGAATGAGCGAGTGAAACAGTCTTCGCATTTGCGGAGAAAGTTACTTTTACCAGGCATTCGTTTTTTTCGGATGGCTGCACATGCACAATCAATCGACACCGGTCGCCTGGCTTCAATTGCATGGCCTCCGTAGATTTCAATATCGAATCGCTGGAAAGTGACACCCCGCCTTGAGAGTTTCGTTTGGCTGTTTTAGTCGGCCCCATAATGACCAATTGCTGCTTATCGTTCCAGGCAATCCTTATGAGTTGACCGACGCGATTGTAACTTTGAAAAACAGATTTTGCGCCGATTGCAATGCCCATCAAACCGTAACCGTCTTGGTGCATTTTCCAGCCAGGTTGGTCTCCTTTTGGCAACGCAGGTCGGTCAGCGCGGTAGGTGAACTCAGTTTCTATTTGATATTCTCCGGAGAGCTTCCACTGGGGTGCGTAGATAATTCCGCAATCTAAAGACGGATCGTAGTCCGTTTGATAATTAAAGTTGTGGGTTTCCGCATGAAAGGGAAAGCCAGTCCGGCGGGCTCGATCACCGTAGTTTTGCAGCCGACGTCGAAGAGCACCGTTTTCGATTTTCCAAAATCCGGGATTTAGCGTTTGCCATTGGTGGCCGTGATAATTCGAGTCGGGGCGGTCGAATAGATACTCGGTCTCAAGGTTTTTCTGCGAGTCATGGTTTGAGGATCGTGGCGAATTTGGAGGAAACGTCGAAGCAGCCAGTGCAGCGCCGGCTGCCCCCTCTAAAAACGAGCGACGATCTAAATCTGTATTCGGGTTCTGTTTGGGTCGGTTTGAATTCATGGATTTTACTTCGTATGTGATCGAGTAATTTTTGCAGTCTCTCTCCAAATCCATTAGAGCAGACTTAACTTGCCCGAGGCTTGCTTTGGTTAAATTTATCATAATCGGCACGGACGCCTTGTGGTCGCCAAGTGTTGTGACCGGATCAGGGTAATGTCAAAGTGCTTTGAATTCGGATTTTTTATTTCACGCGAATCACTATTGGAGGGTATTTAAATGAACTGGAGGTGTTCAGGTTGGCAATTGGAATAAGAAGTTTTTGGAGACAGGAATCTAGTCATGAAATATTGTAAATTAACTCTCCTTTATGTTCCTTGCTGCTTCATTTTTGTCTTGTTGATGCAGGCTTGGGTACCTGCAGCTACACAGGCACAGGAACCAGACTGGTATCCTTATGTGTTAGCGCGAGGGAATGATCGTTCGGTCATCAAGAACACGCATATCAATGATCGCCCGTATCGTCCCCTCCATTTTTACGGCAATGCGGTTCGGCGTAATTATTACCGAGGCAACCCAGTTCCAATGCCGAAAGATTTGATACGTGCTTCCACAGTAAGATTGCGACGGCGATAATAGATTGCCAATCGAATTAAGAGCTAGATTAGAACGGCGGGGTTTCCTGCCGTTCTTTTTTTTGGCGGAATCTAATCCAGAGATTTTGATTTTCGATTAGCATCAAAAGTTGAAAACAATGCGATGTTTTGTTTGGCCATCAGGCTAGGCTGCAGATCAGTGTCAAAATCTACTGATCCACGGTTTTTCTTAAATCAAAGACTCTTTTACCGTTTTTTGTTGGCGGAGAAGAACTGAACGGTTAACAATACTGTCGTGCGTTGTAATGGTTGTTTAAATTTAAATAATGCGACCTACTCAACCATCCTTTTTGATGTAGACCGGTATATGTCTATGTTTCACGATTCCATCCTTCGGCGACTTTGATTCGATATGAAAAATCTATTTGCGCTCTTCTTTGTTCTAATGGCTGGAACAGCATTAGCAGAGGAACAACCAAACATTCTCTGGCTAACCTGTGAGGATAATAATATTAACTGGGTTGGGTGTTATGGAAATCCGTATGCGGTTACGCCTAACATCGATCGCCTTGCCAGCGAGGGTTTTCAGTACATGCATTGTTACGCCAATGCTCCCGTTTGTGCGCCAATGCGAAGCACCTGGATTACGGGTGTTCATGCACTTTCGATGGGAACGCATCCGATGCGTAGTCGATATCCGATCCCTCACGAGACGATTAAATACTACCCGGATCTTTTAAAGAATGCCGGCTATTTCGTCGGTAACGCCCGAAAGACAGACTACAACATCGGTGGTCGCAATGACAAAAGTCCGTGGGATACCGAAAAGGTTGATTGGAATGTCCTTAAAAACAATCAGCCGTTTTTTATGGTGATCAATAGCACTAAATCGCATGAGTCCAAAGCGTTTGGTGATGTCGACAATACAACTCATGATCCAAAAAATGTGCGGCTTGCAAAATACCATCCAGACATTCCGGAGATTAGAAAAAATTACGCCCATTACCATGACCAAATGAAAAAAATGGACGACGATATCGGATTGGCCTTGGCCAGATTGGAGGAAAGTGGGATGGCCGACAATACGATTGTCATCCACAACTCTGACCATGGTGGTGTTCTAGCTCGTAGCAAGCGGTTTTTGTTTAACAGTGGAACGCACTGTCCTTTGATCATTCGGATTCCGGAAAAATTTAAGCACTTGCGTCCGGCGAAACCGGGTAACAAGGTTGATGAAATTGTTAGCTTTGTAGATATGACAAAGACGTGGTTGAATATTTGTGGAGCGGAAACACCAGATTATTTGCAGGGAAAAGTCTTTCTCGGTCCAGACGCCGAGTCTCGCGAATACCACGTTAGCTTTCGTGGTCGCATGGACGAACGCTGCGACAATGTAAGAGCGATTCGGGATGGAAAACTCTTGTACATTAGGAATTACATGCCCTACGCACCTTGGGGGCAAAAATTGAATTACCTTTGGCGAATGAAAGCGACGCAGGCTTGGGATCAACACCATCGCGACGGTAAAACCGATGCTGTGACGGGTCGGTTTTTTGGAACCAAGCCAATGGAAGAGCTCTACGATACCACCGCGGATCCAGATAATATCAACAATTTGATTGATGATCCGCAATACACGAGCGACGTAAGACGACTAAGTACTGCGTTGGATCAATGGCAGATTAAGCATTTCGATTCCGGTTTAATTCCGGAAAGTGAAGTTGTAAAGCGATCGGAAGATTGTGGAAAAACTATTTATGAGATGGTGCGAGATCCTGCGCTGTATGATCTTCGCGCCTATCAGGCTGCGTCAGCAATGGCGCTGGAAAAGAACCCCAAAAACCTTCCTGCGTTTTATAAAAACTTGAATGCAGTCGATTCCGGCGTTCGTTATTGGGCTGTCGTCGGTTGCTTTAACCTACAGGAAGAAAACGCTATCGACTTGGATAAGATCAAAAACTGCTTAAAAGATAAATCACATCACGTTCAGGCAATGGCAGCCTGGATTTTATATCGCGCGGGAGATCGCGAATCGGCAAAAGCATGTTGGAATCGATTACTTTCAAACAGCTCCTATGCATCGTTAAAGGTGCTGAACATTATTGATTGGATTGGTGACGGAGCAGAACCCTATGTCGAAGCCATGAGAAAATGTGAGTTTAGCCATCAGGGCTATGTGCCCAATATGAAAGAAAATCTTGGCGTCGCAGTTTCAAAACCAAAAAAGAAACGCGCACCGTAGGCTTGGTTTTAACTATTGAAATTTTTTGACTTCGTTTCTCCGCCGGCTGTATTTCAATATGAAAAAAACACTTGCCCTGTTGTGTCTTTTGTTTGTGCTACCGTTGAGTGTGATCGCGGTCGAACGTCCTAACGTGTTGATCATCATGGCGGATGATTGCACATTTTCAGATTTACCCATGTATGGGGGGCGAAATGCAAAAACTCCGAATCTCGAGGCACTCTCGAAACAGAGCTTAGTATTTAATCGTGCCTATTTGTCATCAGCGATGTGCCAACCGTGTCGAGCAGAACTTTATACGGGGCAATATCCCATGAGGAATGGTTGTGCTTGGAATCATTCGGCGAGTCGGCCGGATACAAAAAGCATGCCGCATTACCTGAAGAAGTTAAACTACCGTGTTGGTTTGGCGGGGAAAGTACACGTGCTTCCCAAAAAGGCCTTCCCATTCGAATCGATACTCGGGTTTGATAAAAATTGTGTCCGGAACCCAACCTCTGCCCATGATTTAAGTGCAGCAAGGGAATTTATTTCACGGGATGCAGAGCAGCCGTTCTGTCTGGTTGTGGCTTTGGTGGAGCCGCATGTACCGTGGGTTATGGGAGATGCTTCAGCTTATCCTCCTGAACATTTAAAACTTCCCCCCAACATTGCTGATACTCCAAGAACACGCGAAGACTTTGGGAAGTATCTCGCTGAGATCAGTTTTATGGATGGACAGGTAGGCGAAATTTTAGAGGTACTCGAAGAGTCGGGTGAATCAGAAAATACACTGGTTCTATTCACATCAGAACAAGGAGCCCAATTCCCCGGTTGCAAATGGACGAACTGGGATACAGGTGTTCATTCAGCATTAATGGCTCGATGGCCGGGGAAAATTAAAGGAGGATTGCGCACCGACGCTCTGGTGCAATATGCGGATATTTTACCGACAATTTTGGAAATTTGCGGTGGAAACTGCCAAGGCAAGCCATTTGACGGAACAAGCTTTTTGTCAGTTCTCAAACAACCCGCCAGTCGTCATCGAGATTATGTTTTCGGGATGCATAATAATGTTCCCGAAGGTCCCGCCTATCCAATTCGCTCGATTTGCGATGGCGAGTTTCATTACATTCGCAATCTCTCGCCCGCTGAAACTTACATAGAGAAACATCTTATGGGAGTTAAAGGAGAGGGTGTTCTAAACAATCCTTATTGGGGCACCTGGATTTGGGATTCCACAACCAACGAACGAACTTACGAATTGGTAAAACGTTACATGCATCGACCTGCAGAACAACTCTATCGTTTGACCAGCGATGCTTATGAAATGAACAACCTTGCTCAAGATCAGGAATATCAAGCAACCCTTAATAAAATGAGCGAGGAGCTCGACCGTTGGATGCAAGATCAAGGTGATCCCGGGATTGAGCAAGATACAAGAACAAGTCATCAAGCGGCGAAAAAAGGTCAGCATCGATTCATACCTCCTTCAAACATAAAATAAAGCCCGCCAGATCGGCGCCGAATGAGGTGATGCTCGCATTAATCATAAGTTCTCTGAGGAGCCCATGAAAATCAGACACTCATCCGTATTGTTCGCAGTTTTTCTATCTCTCGTAGGCGCTCTTCACGAACGATCTGTCGCACAGGAGGCGGATTCTCAATACAACGTCTTGTTCATTATTTCAGATGATCTGACTTCGACAGCCCTTTCTTGTTATGGAAATCCACGCTGTCAAACACCCAATATTGATGCGCTTGCCGCTCGTGGGACACGCTTCACACGGGCTTATTGTCAGGGAACCTATTGTGGTCCTTCGCGGGCATCCTTTATGTCGGGTTACTATCCGCACGCGACTGGAGTCCTCGGCTATGACAGTCCTCGGCCTAAAATAGGCGACCGAGCGACATGGCCGCAGCATTTTAAAAAAAACGGATACTATACCGCGCGGGTTAGCAAGCTCTTTCACATGGGAGTTCCCGGGGGCATCGAAGTTGGTTTTGGAATTGAAGGCCATTTGGGATCCGATGGTTCCGATGACCCCGATTCCTGGACTGAACGATTTAACTGTCCAGGTCCGGAGTGGAAGGCTCCTGGTGATATTGAACTGCTTGAAGGAAATCCGGATGGAAAGAAGGCACCTAAAGGCGGTAATAATTTTATTGTGGTTGAAGCCGATGGAGGCGATGAGGTTCATTCGGATGGGATTGCTGCAAACAAAGCAGTCGAGCTTATTGAAGCCCATAAAAATGAACCATTTTGGTTAGGTGTCGGGTTTGTTCGTCCTCACGTACCGTTCGTTGCTCCGCGTCGTTATTTCCCTCCTTTTCTTCCGTACTCAAAAATCGAATTGCCAGAAAAAGTGGCTGGAGATCGTGATGACACGCCTCGGGCGGGAGTTAATTACAAGACCAGTGAAAACATGAAAATGGATATCCGTCGACAAAAGAAAGCGGTTGGCGGATACCTCGCGTCGGTTGCTTTCATGGACGCTCAAGTTGGAAAGGTAATGGACGCACTTGACCGTGCCGGGTTACGCGAAAAGACAATCGTGATTTTTACAAGCGATCACGGATACCACCTTGGAGAGCATGATTTTTGGGCCAAAGTGAGTCTTCGTGAAGAGTCGGCATCTGTCCCTTTGATTATTTGTGTGCCGAATCAACCGCCTGGCGTTTGCCATAGTCTTGTTGAACTCTTGGATCTTTATCCAACGATTGCTGATCTCTGCGGACTCGAGGTCCCGCAAAGATTACAAGGTAAAAATATCAAATCAATGTTAAGCAACCCGGAAGCAACCGTGCGGGAATCCGCTTTCAGTGTAGCTCCAATGCGAAAAGGATTTTTACTGCGAGAAGATCGGTGGGCCTACATCCAATACGGGGAAGACGCAGCCAACGGAATCGAGTTGTACGACATGCAGTTGGATCCCAAACAATTTAATAATTTGGCGGCAGACCCGGCTTACGCTCAGTTAATTAATGGCTTCCAAGCAAAAATGAAATTAAAGATGAGCCAAGTGAGAAATAACGATTTACCAAGTTTGAGTAAACTGAAAAAACAAAAAAAGCAATCTAAATAACAGCCCTTCATTCGCCCCCTTTCTTGACTCGGCGAAATAAAATATTGCGAAAGAGAAATCATGAGAACTTTTCTTGTTTTGATTAGCCTGTTTTTTTCCATCTGGACTTCGGAAGCTTTATTGGGTGAAGACCGGCCAAATGTGATTGTGTTCCTAACGGACGATCAGGGTTGGGGAGATTTGGGATGTTATGGCCATCCCAAAATTCAAAGCCCACATTTAGATCAATTTGCTGCTGAAGGCTTACGCTTAACCCAGTGCTATGCTGGATGCAGTGTGTGCTCGCCTTCTCGTTCAGCGATTTTGACCGGTCGAACGCCTTACCGGAATGGCGTTTGGCGGTGGATTCCAGCGGGAAGTCAGTACCATCTTCGAACGAGTGAAATTACGATTGCTGAGCTTTTAAAAGAACGGGGTTACGATACCTGCCACGTTGGCAAGTGGCACCTAAACGGAAAATTTAACAGCTCCGAACAGCCTCAGCCAAATGATCACGGATACGACCACTGGATGGCAACGCAAAACAATGCAGCGCCCAATCATATGAATCCGGAAAATTTTGTTCGTAATGGAAAGGCTATAGGTAAAGCGACGGGGCCGAGTTCTATGATTTGCGCGGAGGAGGCAATTGATTGGCTGGAGTCCCGAGAGAATTCAAGCCGCCCGTTTTTCCTGACCGTCTGGACTCACGAGCCTCATTTACCAATCGAATCGGCTGAAAAGTACATGCGGCCTTACGCGGATATTGAAGACGAGGGCATTCGGCAGCATCACGGAAACATTACTCAACTAGACGATGCGTTCGGTACTTTGATGGCAGGCCTGGATCGTCTGGGGCACCGAGATGATACGCTCGTTATTTATACCTCGGACAATGGCCCAGAGGGAAAAGGTACGTCCGGTAGAACGCGAGGATCCACGGGAGGATTGCGGGGACGAAAGCGCGCATCTCACGAAGGAGGAATTCGTGTGCCCGGAATTATCCGTTGGCCGGGACACATTAAGGCCGGGTCGCATAGCGATACTCCGGTGATTGGCTCAGATATTTTTTCTACCATTTGCGATATTGTCAAAATTCCCCTCCCTCAAGATCGAACAATCGACGGGGCCAGCATGTTGCCAGTCTTCGACAATCAACCAATTGCGCGTGAACAACCGATGTATTGGCGAAATCATTTGGCCCCTGAAAAGTCACGTGTCGCAATGCGAGTAGGCGACTGGAAGATATTGGCATCTGAGAACCTTACTCAATTTGAGTTGTATAACATACGGGAAGATTGGCAAGAAACGGAAGATCTGCGATTGAAACAGCCAGAGAGATTTGAGTCACTCAAAAACCAATTAATTCAAATGGATGCCGCTGTATTGGCCGAGGGGCCGGACTGGTGGAAAGAAGATAAATCTCGTTCTAAAAAAACAAACAAGTCCGTGAATCCACCCCCCGGCACCGACCGCACGGGTCGCTTTCAACAAGTTAATGGCGTCAACGTAACTGCGAGTGATTTAGGTTATCGATTAAAAGCATCCGGCGAGGGGCTTGCCTTACAAAAACTGGACGTCCCTATTGTGGGCCGAGCGTTAATTAAAACAACGTATCGAAGCAATCAAAAAAAAGGGAAAACGAGAAATGCAGCCATCGTTTTTGGAGTCGACCCCAATAACCAGCAGACATTAAAAATTGGAACAGCCATTGGAATGAATCAACATGTGGCATTCAGCGGCGGCTGGCAGAATGTTGGTGAGCTTGCCAAGGTTAATGCTGATTTTGAGCCGCTTGATACATTCGAGGTTCAAATTGAATTTGATTTAGATCGTCATCTAGCGATTGCAACGATCAATGGCAAAACAGTAGAAACAGCTTTGCCGGCGGCATGGAAAGAAATCTCTTGGATGGGATTCTACGTGAAAGCGACGGAATCAGATTTCGCCGATTTCAAAATTGAACTGAAATGATTAATTCTTGGCAGTCCAAGTGGCATTCATGATTCGATTAAGACCGTATCATCGTCTTCATAAGGCGGGCTACAACAGCAGAGCAACCTTAGTACGACCGAGCCGTCATTTGAGATTTGATGAATCTGGCCGGGCGGAATCGAGACTGCATCGCCAACGCTCACGTGCTGTGTCTGGCCTTCGATTGTCATGACTCCCTGGCCCTCGGTAATGAAATAAATCTCTTCCGCTTTGATGTGATAGTGCGGAATCGTTTGCCCGCCAATCGGAACACGCGCCTCCGCTAGACTTTGATTACGAATCGAAGAATTCCGATACGATAACAACTCTCTAATTTCGGAAGAATCTTTCGTGGTGAACGAAGGAACAACATTTAGGTTTTTTACATCCATAGTTGAAATCCTGACTGTAATTTAAATTGGATTAGACGAAAGGCGAATCGAGTTGTTGTTCATTGCTTCCAAAAGCCAATGCGACCATCGCTTCCCGAGGCCCATCCTCGAGTGCCTTTCGGTGAAAACTGAATCGAATGAAATCCTGTTTCGGAAATTCGCTTCCATGTATGGCCAAAGTCAAAAGAAATATCTGTCCCGCTGGGACCTACCGTAATTGCGCATGGGGTTCCACGATGGATAGCATGGGTTACGCAACTCCGAAAACCAGAGGGAGGTTTGGCAGCGTTGGGAATGTTCCATGTCATTCCTCCATCTGAGGAAACGGCGTAATTGTGAGTTTTGTCATCGGCTAATGTATAATTTCCACCAACGACAACCCCGCATTTTTGATTGAAGAAGCAAACGGAAAAAATTCCCGAGGACGGATCTCTTGGAATGGGCACGTTCGCCATTTCCCACTGTTTTCCGGCATCCTGTGAAATTGCGATCCGACTGGTGTCGTTGACTTGACCCTTGAGTGCACTACCTAAAGCAATATAGATATTCGACCCGAACGTTGTGATCATGTTGGTACCACTGGCGGCGAAACCTGCCTCTCCCGGTCGTGTTTCGGGTGAGTTATTTGCTGGTTTCCAAGTTACGCCACCGTCGGAGGTTGTCAGAAGAAATATTTTTCCATCAATTGGATCACCCATGATGATTCCGTTTTCTTGATCTAAAAAAGAGAGTGCGTCAAGAAATACTTTCTCGTCTTTATTTTCATACACGCGTTGCCAGTCATTCCCTCCATTGGTGCTGCGGTAAACACAGGCAGGCGTACCCGATGTCATGGCGACGATGGTTTGCGGATTGATGGCGTGAATATCGCGAAAATCAAGATTTTCAGCCCCCGGAACAATACAGACATTCCAAGTTTTACCGCCGTTCGTGGAGTGGGCAATCGTTCCGCCTGTTCCACTGGCCCAAATGGTCGAATCCGAAAAAACGTGGAGCCCGCGAAGACTAGCCTTCGTGTCGAGTTGAATAACTTGCCAGGGATCGGCTGAGTGATTTTCTTCTTCTGCTCGTTCGTTGCCTTGGGTAAAACCGCAGCAAAAGCCCGAAATAGCGATAATCATAAGTAATTTATCGACTGGTTTTGTTTTCATTGGAATCCTTAGCTGATTTATAAAGGGTCGTCCCAACTCCGCACTATCGAACTGTGAGAAAAACGAGTGAACCAGGCTTTGTATTGTTTATAATCAGTTTTTACACAGGCGAGTGGCGGTTGTACAAGCCAGAAAAACGATCTGAGATATGATTCGCGGTTAGAATCAGGATAAAAGTTGCTGGGTAACAAATTGAAATGTATGAACACGGAAGCGCCGATTTACGCCACATAATCGCTGGAACTTAGAAATGATCAGGCCTAATTTAACTTATCAGATCTGCCTCGGCGTAGTCTTCTTTCTTAATTTAAATTCGCACATTGGATTTGGACAGGATCAGGCAAAGATTAGCTTTGCAGATCAGGTAGGACCTATTTTTGAAAAGCGTTGTTATTCTTGCCACGGACCTGCCGCTCAAGAGAGTGAATATCGGTTAGATGTCAGAAGTGCCGCGATGGGTATTGGTGATCGCGGTGATCAGCCGATCAAGGTTGGCGATCGAAAACACAGCCCGTTGTTCACCTTGGTCAGCGGTTCGGCCGATGGTGAACGAATGCCCCCATCGGGTTCTGGCGAATCTCTTAGCCGGGAAGAGATAGAGATCATTGGCCAGTGGATAGATGAAGGTGCGAGCTGGCCTGACGAATTTGCGAATGAATCAGCGATAGGCTTAGGACGGCAACCAATAGAAACAGATCACTGGTCATTTCAGCCGATAGTCGATTACGTTCCTCCGAAAGTCCGTTGGCCGTCGTCGGTAAATTTTCCCATTCGAGGGCCGATAGATCAGTTTGTTAGCCAGAAGCTTCAAGAAAACAGACTTCGTCCATCATTAGCGACAGATCGCACAACGCTAATACGCCGAGTATATCTGAATATGCTTGGTCTTTATCCAACACCCGAACAGGTTCAGACATTTATTGCGGATCAATCCGAAGATGCGTATGCGAATTTAATCGAACAGGTTTTAGCTAGTCCTCATTACGGTGAACGCTGGGCGCGTCATTGGCTGGATGTTGTCCGTTTTGGTGAATCAACAGGATACGAGGTAAATCGAGATCGGGCGAATGCTTATTACTATCGTGACTATGTGATTGACTCACTTAACAGTGATAAGTCCTATCAGGATTTTATCCTCGAACAACTCGCTGGGGATGCCGTCGGAGCGGATGTTGGAACTGGTTTTCTCGTTGGAGGTGCCTACGACATTGTAAAAAGTCCGGATAAGAACTTGACGCTCATGCAGCGGGAAGATGAGTTAGCTGACTATGTGAACACGACCAGCACGACGTTTTTAGGTTTAACGGTCGGATGCGCTCGATGTCACAATCATAAATTTGATCCCATTCTCCAATCGGATTACTACGCTCTTCAAGCCGTGTTTGCAGGCGTGCAACACGGTGAGCGAAGACTTAAAGAACATCTAGACCCGTCTGTTCAAACCGAAATGGATACGCTCGAAAAGGAGCGGATAACTTATCAGAAAAAAATTGCCGATCTGAAAAAAAAGCTTCTCCCACTCGACGCTGTTGCGATTGATTTGCCAGCGGTTAATGCCAAAAAGAATGTCGATAAATTTCCACCTACGAAAGTGAAGTATATTCGATTCGAAATTTTTCGGACAAACGGTGCGGAGCCTTGTATTGATGAACTGGAAGTATTTTCACATCAAGATCAAGAAAATGTCGCTTTGGCGTCGAGCGGTTGTAAAGTACGCTCGTCAGGAGACTATCAAAACAATCCGAAACACAAGTTGGAACACCTTAACGACGGTAAGTATGGAAATGATTTCAGTTGGATATCCAATCAAAAGGGAGCAGGCTGGGTAGAGATTGAATTGCCAAATTTGACGATAATCAACCAAGTTGTCTGGGGGCGAGAGAGGAATGGGGCATACGCCGACCGTTTGCCGGTCGGTTACATCATTGAAGTTTCAGCCGACGGGAAAAACTATCAGCGGGTTTCCGGTTCGTCGAGACGGCCATCGAATGGGGCGGGTTCTTCTGTGTTAGATTTGGATGCGATACGCCTCCTTTCTGAAGTAGATGCTGCAAAAGCCAAACAATTGTTGACGAGGTTGAACCAAACGGAATCCAGGCTTACCAAATTGACTCAGTCGATTCCGACTGCCTATGTCGGTAATTTTTCCAAACCGCCGATCATCAAACGTCTGTACCGTGGTGATCCACTTTCTCCCCGCGAAGAAGTTTACCCAGACGCGTTAGCGGTTATGGGGACACTGGGAATGACTTCCGAAGAGCCCGAACAAAGTCGGCGACTCAAATTAGCGAAATGGATCGCTTCTGAGGATAATCCGTTGACTGCCCGGGTGATGGTTAACCGAGTATGGCATTATCACTTTGGTCGAGGATTGGTCTCAACGCCTAGCGATTTGGGAAAAAATGGAGCTGCTCCCAGCCACCCGAAGCTTCTCGATTGGTTAGCAACTCGATTTATTGAAAACGACTGGTCGCTAAAATGGCTCCACCGCGAAATTTTATTATCGAGCACATTTCAGCAGTCCAGCCAGCCCCAACCGGAGGCACTTGCCAAAGATGCTGATTGCAAACTGTTGTGGCGCTTTCCATTGAAACGACTTGAAGCCGAAGCGATTCGAGATTGTATATTACAGCTGACGGGGAAATTAAATTTACAGGCGGGGGGGCCGGGGTTTTTACTGTTCAAGATCGATCGTGAAAACGTCCATCATTATTTCCCGTTAGAGAAATTTGGTCCTGAGCATTTCAGGCGGATGATTTACATGACCAAGATTCGTCAGGAGCAAGATGAAGTATTCGGCGTGTTTGATTGTCCAGATGGAGGTCAGACCATTCCCAATCGTAATCAGTCGACAACAGCGCTGCAGTCGCTGAATATGCTCAATAGTAAGTTCATGATAGAGCAAGCTAAATTTTTATCTGAACGGTTGCAACATGAAGCAGGAAGCGGTGTGGACGAGCAAATTAACCATGCTTTTGACTTGGCTTTTGCACGAAACCCTACGGCAGTGGAGCTGGAGGATGCAAAAGCACTAATCCAGGAATTTGGCTTGGCGGCTTTTTGCCGAGCAATCTTAAATTCAAATGAATTTTTATTTGTAAGGTGAGCTGTGAGACCAAAATTAATACCGTCCCACCTGTTGAATCGCCGTTCGTTTCTAGCCAATACGATGACTGGCTTAAGCGGAATCGCGTTAACTCAACTGCTTGCCTCCGAACGTTTACTTGCGAATACGGATGACAAAAAATCTCCAATTCGGCCAATGATTTTGCCCGAACAGCCGGCGTTGGAACGGCAACCTCATTTTCCCGCTGCCGCGAAAAATGTAATCATGATCTTTTGTGCTGGAGCGTGTAGCCAAATAGACACTTTTGACTACAAGCCAGAATTGATTCGCATGCACGGGCAGGCGATGCCGGGCGAAAAAGTAGTAACGTTTCAGGGTGAGCAGGGAAGTTTGCAGAAAAGCCCCTGGGAGTTCAAACCACGCGGAGAAAGCGGCAAGATGGTCTCGACGTTAGTCGATCATATTGGCGAAATGGCAGACGATATTTGTTTTCTTCACTCACTGACGGGGAAAACCAACACCCACGGTCCGGGTGAGAATTTTATGTCGACAGGTTTTACGCTCGATGGTTTTCCCAGCATTGGTGCCTGGGCGACTTATGCGCTTGGAAGTGAAAATAATGAACTGCCGGCATTTGTAGCGATTCCGGATCCGCGCGGAACGCCCCAGTCCAGTGTCAACAATTGGGGTCCCGGTTTTTTGCCGGCTGTATTTCAGGGTACTGATTTTAACGCTGCCAATCCGATCCGAAATCTCGCTCGACCGGGCGGAATCTCCAATCGAGAAGATGTTGCTACCCGCGCCTTTTTGAAGCGTATGAATGAGCGGCATTTAACCCAGTTTCCGGGAGACACGGAATTAGCGGCTCGGATAGCGAGTTACGAACTGGCGGCAAAAATGCAATTGAGTGTTCCGGAGATTAGCGATTTATCGACCGAGCCGGAACATATTTTATCTTTGTACGGGGCGAACGATCCAACCAATGAACTGAAATCCAGTTTTGCTAAAAACTGTATTTTGGCGCGGCGACTAGTAGAGAAAGGCGTTCGCTTTGTTCAGTTATTCAACGGCGCCTACCAAACTGGTGGTGAAGGAACCAGCAATTGGGATGGCCATAAATTTCTTGAGAAACAATATGCCGTCCATGGACAGATACTCGACCAGCCTGTCGCCGGGCTTCTTAAAGATCTAAAGCAAAGAGGACTGCTCGAAGATACGTTGGTCGTTTGGTGTACTGAATTTGGACGAATGCCAACGTTCCAGGCAGGAGCAAGCGGTCGAGATCATAATCCGTCGGGCTTTACTGCGTGGTTAGCCGGTGCGGGAGTCAAAAAAGGCTTCAGTTTCGGTGCGACCGACGAGTTCAGTTACAAAGCAGTTGAGGATGTCGTTTCTGTCTATGATTTTCACGCCACAATACTTCATCTGTTAGGACTGGATCATGAGCGATTGAGTTTTTATCACGATGGAATTGAGCGTCGTTTGACCGACGTACACGGAAACGTCATCAAACAGATTCTGAAAGGCACCTAAGAATCAAAATACTGAGTCCGGCAATCAACATCCGGAATACGGTGAACTACTTTTTTGGAATCTGCCGCAGCGTCGCGACTAAATAGTCCCAATATTTCTTGACACTTGCGATCTCACATTTTTCGTCGGGCGAGTGTGGATTTTTGATAGTCGGTCCAAAAGAAATCATATCCAATCCCGGATAGACGCTACCAATAATTCCACATTCCAGTCCAGCGTGGACAGCATTGACGGTAGGTTCAATGCCGAATAGATCAGCGTAAATCTGAGTCATTTGGCGGAGAATTTCTGAATCGGCGTTGGGCTTCCAACCCGGGTAACCACCGGAATGCTCGACATCGGCTCCGGCTAGTTGAAAAACGGATTCGATCGTTCTCGCGAGGTCATCCCGGGCCGTTTCGACACTGCTTCGTGTTAGGAACTGAACCAGAACATTACCTGATTCAACCAGCACACGGGCAAGACTGGTGGACGTTTCGACCAGTCCAGCCATTTCGTCGCTCATACGGGCGACTCCGCACGGGGCTGCATAGACTGCTCGAATCAGATTTTCCTGTGAAGTTGAATCCATTACCGTTTCCACCGGGGATGCTGGTTCGATGGACGCCATCAGATCCGGTTCTGTTCGAATGAGTTCGGTTTGAATAACACCGATCGTCTCTGCAATGTGTTTCTTGAAATGATCGACTTGATCGGAATCGATGACCACAATTGCAAATGATTCACGAGGAATAGCGTTCCTTAAACTGCCACCATCAAGCGATGCGACTCTGAGTCCAAATTTCTTTGAGCCTCCCCAAAGAAGACGGTTCATGATTTTATTGGCATTTCCCCGACCGAGATGAATCTCACACCCAGAATGCCCGCCACGTAATCCTTTAACTGAGATCTTAAATGCAGTCCCCTCACCGGCAGGAACCTGTTCATAATTCGCTTTGATATTTGTATCGATTCCACCAGCGCAACCAATGCACAATTCGCCTTCGTCTTCGGTGTCGGTATTTAAGAGAATTGAACCAGTCAAGATACCGGGTTGGAGTTTGAAGGCGCCGGTCATTCCAGTTTCTTCATCAATCGTGAATAGTGCTTCGACCTGACCGTGTTCGATATCAGTAGCCGACAGGACTGCCATAACCGAGGCGACTCCCATTCCATTGTCGGCGCCGAGCGTTGTTCCTTCGGCGGTTAGCCATCCATCATCTGTAATGACCGAACGAATTCCTTCCGTTTCGAAATCGAAAACCGTGTCGGCATTCTTTTGATGAACCATATCGAGATGCCCCTGAAGAATCACGCCTTGACGATCTTCCATTCCAGACGTGGCAGGCTTGCGAATAATCACGTTGCCAATTTCGTCGACAATGGTCTCTAGATTTAAACCCTCCCCGAACTGTTTCATAAATTCGATGACGCGGCCTTCGTTTTTGGAAGGCCTTGGGACAGCATTCAGTTCTTCGAAATGAGTCCAGACAGCGTTTGGTTTAAGACGGGTTGCGGCTTCATTCATGGTTTCGAGCTACAAATAATGGATAGCGGATGTTTGAAGTTATTGTAGGAATTCGGGGTTTGAATACCACTGCTTTGAACGCTTTTGGAGCGATCGAAGAATGTTTTAGTCTGCCTCAATCTTGTTTTTGAGTTAAATCGTTTAGCCGGTCGACGTTTTACAGTAGGTCGTTTAGGCTGTGCGTCGATTCTCAATGAATTTCATCGCTCAATTAAAATCTCCACTTTCATGATTTACTTGATATTACAAGTTGTATTCGCTTCGTCATTTACGCTGTTTATAAAATGGGCGCAAATTCGAAGGCAGGAAAATGTTATCACGATCGGAGCAATCAATTACATCGTAGCGGCAGTTTCTATCATCCCCGTCGTTTATGTTTCGAATCTATCTCCCGTATCTTTCGGCGCGATCTGGACGGGAGGCTCTATGGGCGCGGTTTATTTCATCGCTTTCTTTTTTGCGATTTACTCGATTCGAAAAGTGGGTGCGTCAACGACGACAGTCGTCAGTGTCCTGTCAATTTTAATGCCGATTGGCTTCGCGGCTATTGTTTGGCAGGAAAAACCGGATGCCGTACAGTCCATTGGAATTGGGATGGCGCTGTTAGCGTTGACACTAATCGGTGCTCAGAAAAATCCACATTCAAGCGATTTTGAAACGAAGTCTCGCTGGATGGTGCCGGTAGTTTTATTTGCGTTTTTTCTTTTATGTGGTTTCAGTCGCCTTTCACAGGAGGCTTTCAAACACGTTAGTTCTCCCGAGCATCGCCCAACCTTTATTCTTGCTGCGTTTACAATCGCGGCAATTCCTTCGTTGATTGTGTTGATTTATGGGAGACGCATGCCAACGCCCATGGAGTGGTTCATTGGGTTTTTGATGGGAATTTCTAATAATTTACAAACCTATTTTATTTTATTAGCCCTCCATTATTTTGAAGGCTTTATCGTTTTTCCCGTTACCAGCGCGGGAGGAATTGTCTTGACAACAATCGTCGCAACAGGCTTATTGAAGGAACAATTAAATAAGCGTACGTACGCCGGAATCGCAATCGCAGTCGTGTCGCTATTCCTCCTGTATTGGATGCCTTAGAGCAAGGGTTACAGTGATTTGGTGCGACCACCATCAACTGGCAAATTGATGCCGTTGATATAAGATGCCAGATCCGACGCGAGAAATGCGATCGCAGTCGCAACTTCACGAGGTTCTGCAAATCGTTTGGTTGGAATAGAGTTCTTCATTGCTTCACTGACCGCGTCGGTAGTCTTGCCAGTTTTCTCGGCCTTGTTGGCGATGATCGTACTCAAACGCTCGGTTGCAGTCGCTCCCGGAAGAACATTGTTGACGGTAATGCCGAAGGAGCCGAGTTCGTTGGCCAGCGTTTTGGACCAACTGGCAACGGCGCCGCGGATTGTGTTAGAGACTCCGAGTCCATCGAGGGGTTGTTTTACAGACGTTGAAATTACGTTGATGATCCGCCCAAAACCTGCCGCTTTCATCGCGGGCACGACCGCCTGCGCGAGCAAATGATTGCATTTAAGGTGTTGAGTAAATGCATTTTCGAATTCCGCCAAGGACGCACCAAAGATATCCCCGCCCGGAGGTCCCCCCGTATTGTTGACCAGAATGTGGAAAGCTGAAGAGCTATTCAGTTGTTTCTGAACCGTTTCGGCAACCGCCTCCGGATCTTGAAAGTCAGCAACCAAGAAGTGATGGGTCTGGCCATCCGGACAAGGTAATTCGTCTTTTGCTTGTAATAATCGCTGTTCGTTTCGAGCGACAAGTGTCACGTTAGCACCACACTGCGCAAGGACGATCGCCGAAGCCTTCCCGATTCCCTGCGTACTGCCGCAGACGAGTGCATTCTTATTTTTCAAGTCGATTTGCATTCAGATTCCTTTTTGTTGGTATATTTCATTGTACGGCATTTTCTAATACGCGTTCGAAACGAAAGATATTCTGTAACCCCAATGGATCGTAAACTTCGTATTAACGGGCATTCGCATTTGCTTCCTTATCCGGAAGAAATTCCGCAGTTTTTAAAAGACAATGAAATCTTTTGGGTCGATCAGGACAAAAAGTACATGTTGCAAAAAGGCTGGAAGCGACCGGTAACGGATTCCAGTTTTTTTCTCGATGAAAAACTCGAATGGATGGAACGTTACAAAATCGATCATGCCGTCGTCCTGAATCTATCGCAGTTGTACGGTAATGGCCTGCGTTTGGAAACCATGAAGAAAGCGTTGCGTTTCCAGAATGATTTCAACGCAAGAATACAGCGAGAAAACCCCTCTAAATTTACTTGCGGGTTTGTCGTTCATCCCGGATACGTCAATGGAGCGTTATGGGAAATACAGCGCTGCGTCGAAGAACTTGGATTGCGTTTACTTTGTCTGCCAACCCATTACATGGATACGATTGGTTCGTGGCAGTGCATTTTTGATGAAGAGAATGAAAAGATATTTGAGCTATGCAGTCGGTACAATTTAGCGGTCGAAGTTCATCCTTATGATGGAGAAAAATTCGTAAAGCTTGAAAATCGCGCTTGGAGGTTTCATTTGATTTGGATGTTAGCTCAGTGTGCGGATGCTTATCATTTTTTGACGCTCAATGGTTATCAGGATAAGTTTCCGGGCATGCGTGTTTGTTTTGCACACGGTGCGCAGCTAGCACAAATTAATTTGGGCCGGAGGATTCAGGGATTCGACGGCAGACCGGATTTATTTGAAGGAATGCAGCACCCTCGCAAGGCAGTTGGGCATAAAAACATATTCTTTGACACATTGGTTCACGATACCGGATCGCTAAAACTCTTAATTGAGAATCAAGGCACCAATCAGGTAATCTTAGGACTCGACGATCCCTATCCATTGGGAGAAATGGAATCCGAGCCGCAATCTTCCTATCCTGGAAAAATTCTCGATCTTGCCATTGAAAGAGAAATTGTTAACGAGTCGGAGTATGACGCGATTTGGTCTCAAAACGTAATTCAATGGCTTTGCGGCGACGACCAGGTCGAAAAAAAGCGACTCGTCGATCGAATTTTGTCTGTTTAATGGATAGGCATTTACGCACAGGCTTCGTCTTAATTATTTCTCCATCGACCGCTCAATTGCTTGTCTGCGTTTGATTTTTGAAAGAAAATCAACTGTCCTGATAGGAGCGAGTGAACGATGAAACGATCCAGTAATTCGGTTTCACCAACAGCCGGCGGCCATACGGATCGTCTCTCCAGTCCCAGCTTACCGAATCAGGTAAGGGAACGGCCTGATGCCAAAAGGTACGCCCGTTATAAATCGGTGATCGATTGCCTTTGTCGACGCGAACGGTTTTGTTTGTCCAACATTAAAACGGCGTGCTATCCCGAACAACCCGGGTTCGTAACACGGATTGTCAATGACTTGGTGAACTCCGGTTGGGTAATCAGGGAGTCCAAGGGCGGAAACAAATTCCATTGGAACCCAAGTCGAACATTTTCTCCGATTCGCTGGATTGACGAAAAAATATTCGGGTCACAAATCAAGGTTTCGCCCAAGGCCGGTCGCCCGCGTGAGCGGTTGCTGCATCAGGGAGCCGCGTTGTTATCAAATTCAGAATTGCTCGCCATTCTTATTCGCAGTGGTCGACCGGGAGAATCAGCGGTTGCTGCAGGCCAAAAAATTGCGAAAGAGTTTGATGGTCGATTAGAAGCTCTGCCAGAAGCAGGCCGTGGTGAGCTAAAGTCAATCAGTTGTGCTGTTGAAAAAACAGCCTATTGTCAGATGATGGCCGGTATCGAGTTAGGGCGAAGAATCGCCGCACTTTCAGATAAGAAATTAACCGTCCGAATCAATTCAAGCGAGGAGGCAATCGCTTTTTGTGAGCGTTTCTTTCAACGGCTTGTCCTAGACCGAAAGCAGGAAGAGTTTCATATCGTCACTTTAGATACAAAAAATCAGGTAATCGATACTCACCAAATTACGGTTGGAACACTTGATGCGAGTCTTGTGCATCCCCGGGAGGTTTTTCGTGCTGCCATTAAGGATGCGGCTTCGTCTGTTATTCTCGTTCACAATCATCCGTCAGGCGATCCCACACCCAGCAAACAAGACATGGCAGTTACTCGTCGGATAACGGAATCGGGCGAACTAATCGGAATCGAAGTTCTCGATCACATTGTTCTTGGAAAAAACGGATCAATTAGTATTCAAGCCTCCACTTGATTGACTTTGCAGCAAATCAATGTGTGCCACCGCGACTAATCTTCAAACGCGATGCAAATATTTTTTGGTTCAGTGAAAAACCGAAGCGCCTCATGACCACCTTCCCGTCCGACACCGGAGTGTTTGGTGCCCCCAAAAGGAGTACGAAGGTCACGCATCAACCAAGTGTTAATCCAGACAACACCACAGTCAATTTTTTTCGAAAGTCGCATCGTACGATCCAGATCTTTTGTCCAGATCGTCGCCGATAAACCGTACTTTACGTCGTTTGCCATCGCAATTAATTCTTCTTCATTATCGAACGGCATGAGAGTGACGACGGGGCCAAAAATTTCTTCCTGGTTTAAACGGCAATGGTTGTTTTGAACTTCAATGACAGTTGGTTCGATGTAAAAGCCTTGCTCGTATCCTTCGACAACTGCGGGTTTACCTCCACAGAGGATGGAAGCCTCGGCTGGATCAATTTCGTCAAGATAAGAAAGTACTTTTCGATAATGGTCACCCGATACCATGGCCCCGATTGCAGTTTCCTCGTTTGCTGGATGGCTAACGGTGAGTTGACCGGTACGCGAAACTAAGTCGGATTTAAATCTTTCATAGATACTGGACTCCACAAAAATACGGGATCCGCAAAGACAAATTTGGCCCTGATTTGCAAAAGAAGAATGGATTGTTGTTTCCAAAGCGCGTTCGTAATTGCAATCGGCAAAAATAATATTGGGATTTTTACCACCCAGTTCGAGTGAGAGTTTTTTGAATTTGGGAGCAACAATTCGCGCGACGTGTTCACCGGTAGTTGTGCCACCGGTAAACGAAATTGCTTTAATTTTTTCATGTTCAAGAATCGCTTGTCCTGCACGAGTACCTTCGCCTTGAATGATATTAAGCACGCCTGCTGGGAGGCCTGCTTGATTGCATAACTCACCAAGCATCGCTGCTGTTCGAGGGGTCAATTCGCTTGGTTTCGCGATGACACAGTTCCCGGCTGCTAGTGCGGGAGCAATTTTCCAGGTAAATAAATAGAGCGGTAGATTCCAAGGGGAAATGCAACCGACCAACCCGAGCGGCTGACGCAATGTAAAATTAATCGCGTTTTGTCCTACGCTTTCGTGGGATTCACTCGCAAATTGCGTAATCGCGTTTGCGAAAAAATGAAAATTACTCGCTGCGCGAGGAATTTCGATCGCGCGTGCTCTGCTAATCGGTTTACCGCTATCTTCGCTTTCGGCAATGGCGAGCGATTCAAGGTTTTCTTCGATTAGGTCACCGATCTTGCTCAATATACGAGATCGCTTATCTAGTGTTGATTCGCTCCATTGCGGGAGTGCATTGGTAGCGGTGATGACCGCATGCTCGACATCTTGCTCTGTTGAGTTGGCAATCTTGCCCAGCAGTGTGCCATCAGCTGGATTGATGTTCTCAAGCCAGTCGCCACTTACGGGATCGGAATATTTGCCGTTAATAAAATTGATGGTGTTAGTAGAGTTCGCTTGATTCATCGAAACGCCATTGATGGTTAGTTTTGCGGGCAGTAGGCCATGGCTTTGATTTCAATTTTTAAATCCGGGTGAGGCAATTGGTGTGCTGAGATGGTCGTTCTGGCTGGGCCTGAAGTGGCTGCAAAGAATTCTCCATAGACCTCGTTATATCCGGGGAAGTCGTCCATGTTGACGAGGAAGGTAGTGACATCGACAACGTCTTCAAGCGTTGCACCGATTTCAGCCAGATAGTCTTGAATATTTTCTAACACGGCGCGGGTTTGTTTGCGAATGTCGTAGATCTTTTCCCCTTCAATGATTTCCATCCCTTCGATGGAGTTGTCTTTACGTCGAGAGCTAGTGCCGGAAAGGAATACAAAATCGCCGGCACGCTTAAGGTGCGGGTAAGCCCCCAAAGGCTTGGCTTTGTCTTCGAATGTCTTGTTGTTTTTCATGAAACTTGTTTGATTATCAAAATTGAACAGGTAGAGCCTAAGTCCGACAAGGTAAGGTGATCAACCGCACCCTATCAGATAGGCTTAGTTAAATAGCAGCCTTTCTGGCGCCAATAGACAAATAAAATTAAATAGATTTGAAATGTAATTTTCTCTAGTTAGTGTCCGTTTAAAATAACTTTGGCTTTAATAGTAGCAGTTGAAAAAGCTTCAAGCGAGCCAACCAACAAAGAGGCAGCTGGTGGATGATGCAGCCAAGAACATAATGCAATGGACAATGTTCAGCTTCAATTCAACGGATACAACTGCGGATAATTAGCCGATTGGAAAAAACGGATAATAGCTGTGTGCGCTATAAAATACTTGGCCGCAAAAGTGGCGCGCATTGACGAATGATACTACTATTGTCGCCAACCAAAGGTATTTTTCGAACTGGAAATAGAGCGGGTCGAATCCATGCCGGCTTTTATATCACCAAACTACTTTGCTTCCTGCTTTGGCTCAGTCTTGGGTTCCATCAGCTCCAAGCCGAATTTTTTACCCTTGTCGACACCTGGAACGCCGTAGGCCATCCATTCCGGTTCCGGTGCGTCCATCAGATAAAAATCAAAGAACTGTTGCATTCGAATGGCAAAATCTTTCCGGTTGGCATCGCTCATTACCCAGTGCGGGTCTCCATTGTAGTTGAGTAACCACGCTGGTTGTTCAAGTCGTCGTAATGCAACAAATAGTTCGATGCCTTGATACCACGGAACTGCACCATCGCGATCGTTATGAAGGATCAACAACGGTGTATTGATTTTATCAGCAAAAAATAGAGGCGAGTTCGCAATGTACTTATCACGTGCTGACCAAAGATCGGCTCCAATTCGAGATTGAGTTCGCTCGTATTGGAACATTCTGCTCATTCCACTGGACCAGCGAATCCCACCGTAGGCGCTGGTCATATTGCTAACGGGTGCTCCCGATTCTGCACAGGCAAACATGTCTGTTTGCGTTACCAGATAGGCGGTTTGGTAGCCTCCCCAGCTGTGTCCCTGCATACCAATCTTTTCGGGATTAATAAAACCCTGTTCAACAATTGATTTCACACCGGGCAGCACAGCGTTAGCAGCGCTTGGGCCCGGTTCGCCGGTCTTGTATGGGATATCGGGAATGAAAACGACGTAACCACGACTAACATAAAAGCTGTGATTGATGATCGATCGACCCGCAGCCGGTGTGTAATAAGCATGAAGGTTATCTGAGTTTCGTTCGTAGAAATAAACCATCATCGGGTATTTCTTTTTGGGATCGAATCCATCGGGTTTGATCAGAATGCCGTCAAGAGGTTGCCCATCCGTCGCTTTCCAGTGAACCAATTCAGCAGAACCCCAGCGGTAATTTTTTTGCTGCGGATTGATGTCAGTGATCCGGTAGATTTTTTTGAATGCCGTGGTGCTAGACCATAAATCCGGGCAGCGTCTGAATGTACTGCGACTGAAAATCACATCATTTGCATTTTTGGATTTGCTCAAACCGGAGAGTCGCTCATCAAGCATCATCAGCCGCTTTAATTTTGGACTCACTAGTTCTCCACTGGTTTTTGCACTGTCGCCAGAAGGTTCGCTGAGCGTGAGTTGATAGAAACCGCTTGCTTTTGTTTCGTCATCAAATGCCGACAGCATCAAAGTCTGGTTGGGCGAAACCGCGCGAAGTTCGCGATCAAGTCGCTGATAGCGAAAACGAATTTTTTCCTTCCGCCCAAGATTGTTGGTAACACAAACGGGCGAATCTTGACCGGTTGGATCGACCAGCCAAATATCGTAACGATCATAGATCATTAATCCGGCATCATTCTCCAGCCAACCGGCGGCGCCATACGCGCGGGCGAGCGAAGGAGTGTCGTGCAGTTCATTTTGGAGTGGGTGCGGAATTCCTTGACTTATTTCCACCGGTTCGCGATTTTTTCCGGTTGAAATGGAATACCATTTTCTCGCTTCGGCGTCGAACCAAGTTACAAACTGTCCATCAGGCGAAAGCGTTCCACTGAACTTACTTTTTTCGATGATTGTCTCTACAACACCGGAATCGAGATTGATCAAATAGGTATCTGAAAACCCTGGAACATCCCAGGAAAGCATTTTTCGATACGGCATGTTGGAGGTTCCAACGACCAGATTGGAAGGAGATCGCGAGTCGATCCGAACGTCTGGGATTTTGAGAGTTGCCAACTGAATCAGTTTTTTTGACTTGATGTTATAAACAGCGCGGTAGTTTCGCCGCCGTTCGCGTTCAGCTTGAATCAGTTGTTGAGTTTGAAGGAGTGGGTCTTGCCAATGCCAAACGTCGAGTTTCGCTTTGGCAGGTTCCGGTTTAGCGGAATCGCTATCTTCCTTTTTGCCCTGTCCTTTTCGCTCTTTCAATACTGTTTCGGGAATCGGGGCAGTGTCAAAAAATAATCGTTGCCCGTTTTCACTGAATATGGGGTTAGTGCCGGTCGAAATCCACCATCCGACAGGAAGTCCAACGCTAGACTCGGCTGCAACTTTGGTTGCAGTTTTTTGACCTGACTTCCAATGAAATAAAGCCCAACCAGGGGTCTTTGATTTGTAGTCGTCGCGGTTTGAAAGGAAGGCGATTTGGTTACCGGCGTCACTGAAAGTGAGTTGTTTGTATTCGCCCTTTCCGTGAAGTAAGACCTGTGCTTCAAGTGATTTTAGATTGACAAGAAATACCCCATCGGCTGCAGGCAGTGACTTGGTGCTATTTTTGGTCGCTTTCGATTGCGCTGGTTTAGAGGAATTCGTTGCCTCAACAGAAGTGGAATACGCTAACATCGTTCCTTGCTTATCAAACTGAAACTGCACCACGTTAGGAAACGTTTGTTCGGTGCCGGTTCTCAGGTCGTGAAGAACTAAAGTCGTACCCGGGTTTTTCTTTTTGTTGTTTTTATTTTCGGCCTCTGTAGTTTTTGGTTTTTTCGCTTCAGGTTTTTTTGCCGGTGCAGGTTTGGCTTTACTGGTTACCGGCGGCGTAGCTAATGGGTCTGCAGGTCGTTTCTTGAGATTTTTCTTGCGGGTTGGTTTTTTTAGACCAGCCTCGGTAACTTCGTAGGTTTCGACGACTTTGGAAACCTGCTGTTTAACAGACTTTCGATCAATCGGCTTGTTGTGGAGGTAGGCTATCCAGTTGCCATTTTCTTCAGGCACTTTAAAGGATGACACACGGTCAATGGATGTTCGTTTTCCAGTGGCCAAATCCATGATTTCGATAATGGTTCCCGGCAATTGGTCAGCAGGAACCTTCGCTTTTTTGAGCGACGCTATTTTTTCAGAGTCAGGTGCGACCCGATAAATGACAAATTTCGAATCAAATGTGAACTTCGCTCCGCTCCCTCGTGGAATGGAATATTCTTTAGTGGTTCGATTCTGGCGAATGAACAGCGTTGCTTCGGCGCCCGATTTTCCGCTCTTGGTCGAAAAGGAAATCCATTTGCCGTCATTGGAAATTTGTTGACTGGAGAGCGTTGACCAAAGATCGTAATCAGAATGGTCAAGCGATCGGCGCGTCTCCGTTTGAGCATTGAGATGACCGGGTTCTGCGAGAAACGCAGCGGTACTCAAAAGATAGCAAAAGAAAACAATGCAATAGGAATGATAAGTGGTGCGCATGGTGGACTTGAAATAAATTCTGATTTGGAATCGTTAATGAGAAAAGCAACTGTTCTAAGGTAGTTCGCGAAACATCAAAGGGAAAGTAATTGAGCAAGTTGAATACAAAGGTGTAGGGGATTGCGTATAGTTTTCCACCAAATTCCTACAACCGCACCTGAAAGTTAGGATTAAGCGAGCGATTTGGGGCAGGCGCAATAATGATTCAGCGGTCGCGTTAGCATTGACGGGGTTAGTGAAAATTAGCGATCGACTCGATGAATCGATGAAATGAATTGGCGAGAGTGTTCAGTTCATGGAATAAAAAAAAACGTTCCACCCGAGTTGGATGGAACGCCCTTCCGAGGCCATACCAGTGCATGACCAATTCTTATTGTTTAGTTTGTTAATCAGGTGAATGTGAGTAATTCGCATGACTAACGCGTTGAGTATTTCTTACTCTGCACCGGCGAGCTCTGGTTTTGCCGGAGCAGGCTCTGGTACTGTTGTTTGGGCGATGGTAGCTGGTGCCGCGCCCATGATTCCCGGCAATTCTGACGGATAGGCACTCATCCCGTGCTCGCTCATATCAAGCCCTTGCAGTTCTTCCGCTTCCGAAACGCGTAGGATTCCGACAAGTTTCAAAATGCTGAATAATGCGAGCATTGTAAAAAATGCCCAGGCAACGATGGAAACAGTTCCAATTGCTTGGATCAGGAAAGTCGTGGCTCCGCTTTCAAGGTGAGCGTTGGGAATAAACCCGATTGCCAAACATCCCCAGATGCCGCAAAGACCATGTACTGGCCATGCGCCGACTGGATCATCTATTTTTAAACGGTCAAGGAGACGTACGCCGGCAACAACGAGTGCACCGGCGCACGCTCCAATCACCATTGACCACCATGGAGTAAAACAGTCAGGACCTGCAGTGATTCCAACCAAACCTCCCAACGCGCCGTTCAAGCCGATGGAAATATCTGGTTTTCCAAGCCAAATCCAACTAATAAGTGTAGCAACGATTGCGCCGGCAGCGGCGGCAAGCGTTGTGGTTACTGCAATGTAAACCGTCGCGTCGATATCGGCGGCGGTCCCAAAGGCGAGTTGGCTTCCGGGATTAAATCCGTACCATCCAACCCACAGAATAAATACTCCAAGTGCGGCGAAGGTCATGTTGTGACCGGGCATCGGTTGAGGCTTTCCCTCTTTTGAAAAGCGACCGATTCTTGGCCCAAGAATGAGAGCACCGGCAAGTCCAGCAAACCCCCCAACGGCGTGTACAACTACTGAACCAGCGAAATCTTGAAATGCTAATGGATATGAACCGTCGGCAGCCATTTCTCCAAACTGAGTGAGCCAACCGCCTCCCCATTTCCAATAACCACTGATTGGATATACCAGTGCGGTCAGGACGGCACTGAAGATCAGATAAGATCCGAACCGCATCCGACCGGCGACAGCACCTGAGACAATCGTTGCAGCGGTTGCAGCAAACACGGCCTGGAAAAACCAATCGGCGTAGGGAGATAATGAATCAGTTTCGGATGCTCCATAAATTCCAAAGCCTCCAAAGGAGAAATACGCATTGGTCACATCACCGTAGCAACCCGGATACATCAAGGCAAAACCAACAGTGAAAAACAGTAAAGCTCCGACAGATAAATCCATCAGGTTTTTAAACAAGATATTGACCACATTCTTCGAACTGTTGAGTCCAACCTCAACCATCGAAAAACCAGCCTGCATGAATAGAACCAAAACTGCACAGATAAAAATAATTGCGTTATTAAAAACGTAAGAAAGCTCGGAGGTCGTAGGTGAATCACTCTCAGTTGAATCAGCAATTATCTCACTAGTACTAACAACTTCGGCAATCTCTTCCTGAGCGAAAACAGAATTCGAGGGGGCAAGATTAAAACAGGTGAGAATCAAAACCATACCAATCATGAGCGATATCGGTTTGACTAAAGTAGAGGACTTAAACACGGGATTGGGTTCCTTATTGGAGATGGCAACGGACGTAGACTCGGAAGATGTCTTGCGCCGCAAGACGGTTTTCTTCTTCGCAAACTTCATACCAATTCGAAAAAGGAATCCCAGCATGGCGGCAGTTAGAGGATTTCATGCGGTAAAAACGCTATCACTTTTTCACTTTTTTTCTTTCAGTAAATTCAGCCACACCTGAACAACGATGTTGATCGCTTAAATCGAGTGCAGACAAGTTTCATTCCGAGGCAGCACGATTTCGATCTCTACATTGCAAAACCAAAAGGGTTGTTTGTTTTCCCTTAGTTGGTGAAAACATCGTAAATACTAGTTTTAGTGATAGGAAGTTGCACAAAAAATAATCAATTCCTGCTTTTTCAGTGCTTTAATTGAAAGATTTCCTTTCAAGATCAGGGCGCGATTTCGGCCAAGCGGGAGGTAGGAAATGGTTCTTTTTGGAGTTGCGATTTCTGATCCGAACCTCTCTTTCCAGTCCGTCCGCCCCGCACTGATAGCAATCGAAAAGGATATTTGCCGGCAGTGTTCTTTTAACCGCTAAATCTTTACATCGCTGGTTGGATCGATCGTTTCAATCGTCAAAGTTGCCCAGCTTTGCTGCTTTCAGGTCGGGAATTACAGAAAATACGAGAATTTGGAATAGTCGTCACGTGCGTCACAAACCGATTCCCAACGATGTAGTAAAAAGGCAGACTCAGCTTACATCGTGTTGGGTTCGTCGCTGGTTAAGAAAACAAATAACGATGTTAAGTACAACACAGGGTGGTGACATGAAACGCGGAAAGTCAGGCTGGATGTTTGTCTTAGGCCTAATTGGTTCGGGAGCTTTCGGGCTCGCCGGTGTTCACGGACAGACAATTAACAATGTAGGAACACCTGCAACGGTAGTTTCTTTTCAAGACGATGCAGCAACCCCCGCACCTGTTGCGGAGCCGGCTGCCTGTTGTGATTCCGGGCTTGGTGAGCCTTGGACGCTATTCGGAAATGGATGTTCAGATGGTGGCTTGAATATCGGTGGTTGGTTCTCCATGGGTATTCACACCAAATCGAATGGACTGTTTAATTCAGATCCAGATTCTTTCGATTTAGGCCAGGGCTGGTTGTTTGTCGAAAAAGAAGCGAATTCAAAGTGCGGTGAACTAGCCTTTGGGTTCCGTTTTGACGGCATGTACGGTGTCGATGGTCCTGATACTCAGGCATTTGGAAATAATCCTGGTGTTTGGGATCTTGATCCTGCTTTTACACGTGGCGGTAAATACGGCTGGGCTTTGCCACAGCTTTACGGTGAAGTTGCCATGGGTGACTTGAGTGTCAAGATCGGACATTTCTACACGCTGGTTGGTTATGAAGTTGTTCCTGCTCCGCAGAACTTTTTCTACTCACATTCAATCATGATGTACAACACTGAGCCCTTTACTCACACCGGTGCCATTGCAACGTATGAGATGAATGACTGCACCACATTGTACGGTGGATGGACAGCTGGATGGGATACCGGATTCGATCAGTTTGGTGACGGTAGCACATTCCTGGGTGGTTTCAGCCGCAACATCAATGAAGACGCTTCGTTTACCTACATCACTACATTCGGTGATCTTGGTGCTCGTGGCGACGATGCTTACTCACACAGCATGGTTCTCGACTTGCAACTAACTAATTGCTTGCAGACTGTGTTCCAAAGCGACGTGCTACGAGTGAACAGCACCGGCGAAGACAATTTTGCACTTAGCAATTACTTGTTCTATACAATCTCAGATCGTTTGACCTTCGGCAGACGTATTGAGTGGTGGAAAGGTGACAATGTCACTGGATACGCTCCTCATGGCGGAACGCTTCCTTCAAGTGGATCGCACTCGCAATACGAAGCTACCTACGGTTTCAACTACAAAGCGACTTCGAACCTAACAGTTCGTCCAGAGTACCGATACGATTGGTCTCCTGGACTCGATTACAAAGCAAACATCTTTGGAATCGATTTCGTTATGACTTTCTAAGCTAACGACTGAGCTGAACGCGTAAATTTAAACTCTCCGCAGTATTTCTGCGGGGAGTTTTTTTTGTGCGCTCTCTGTTTGGTTGAAATGAAAACTTGTTTGCCGAAAACTAAACTTAGCTCCGTCTCAGTCAAAGCGTATTGGTGGACATGGTTGTATAGGAATGGTTAATAGCGTTGATGAGGCATCTGATTCAAGAGGTACGCTAGATATTGAATTCGTAAAAATAAGGCAATCCAGTTTGACGTTCTCGCCCCAGTTTCGGACAATAGCGGTAGTTTCCGAATTCCAGAGCAAGATAAAAATGAATCAAATTAGACTTAGTAAGCGTTTCCGACCAGAAGTGGGCTTAAGCTGGCTCGTGTTGATCCTTTTTGGGCTGTTGAACAGTCAGTCCTTGCAGGGGCAGCAAACTCCTGTTTTCGGTGAAAAATTTAAGAACCTGGAGTCGATGTCGACTGGCCAGTGGTGGAAAGTGAAACCGAACAAGCGTCGGACGTTGAATCTGAATGTGCCGCGCAGTGAGGTTGTAGGTTTTGCCGTGTACACTCATGACCATGGAGTTTTAAAACTGTCAGCACAGTTCTTCCCGCTCATGCCGGATGAGGCTAGGTTGGCTCGCTTGGAATTAAGACGACCTTCTGGCGAATGGCAGGAAGTTGCCAAGGAAGAAGTCATTGAACTTGGTTGGAGTGCTCATTTTAGATTAGAGGATTGGGACAATACAAAAGATGTTGCTTACCGGGTCTGTCATGGTGCTGAGGCGCAGTTCGAGGGTGTTATTCGAAAAGACCCTATCGATAAGGATGTGATTGTCGTTGGTAATTTGTCGTGTAACAGTTCGCGGACTCCTGGCCCGCGCCCCAAAATGATCGACAATTTGAAAAAGATCGATCCCGACCTTTTATTCTTTGCAGGAGACCAGTCTTACCATCACACCGAACACACTTACGGTTGGTTAGAATTTGGAATGCAGTTTCGGGATATTTTAAAAGATCGACCTGTTGTTACGATTCCTGACGATCACGATGTCGGACAAGCAAATATTTGGGGCGAAAACGGGAAACAAGCAAGTAACCCACAGGGGCCGAGCGGAGGCTATTTTTACCCTGCGAAGTACGTCAACATGGTACAGCGGTGCCAAACATGGCATCTTCCGGACGCCTACGATGCAACTCCCATTGAGCGTGGAATAAGCGTCTACTATACCGATTTGAGCATTGGTGGAATCAATTTTGCAATTGTGGAGGATCGAAAATTCAAAAGTGGTCCCGAAGGGAAAATTCCGAAGATGGGACCTCGGCCTGACCACATCAATGATCCCAAATATGATCGTGCTGCGGTTGATCTTCCAGAGTTAAAACTCATGGGTGATCGTCAATTAGAATTTCTCAATGCATGGAGTCAGGATTGGACCGGTGCGGACATGAAATGTGTTCTCTCCCAAACAGCGTTTTGCGGGGCGGTTCATTTGCATGGTCAGGAAAGCAATCGGTTGCTCGCGGATCTCGATAGTAATGCATGGCCCCAAAAAGGTCGAAATAAAGCACTTGTTGAAATTCGAAGGGCGTGGGCGCCTCACTTATGCGGTGATCAACATCTTGCGGTTTTTGTAAAACACGGAATTGAAAATTTTGGAGATGGCCCCTACGCATTTACCAGTCCGGCGATCGTCAATACGATTTATGGTCGTTGGTGGTGGCCGGAAAATGAAAAGCCGGGCCCCAATGCGGTAGCCGATAGTCCGCTCCCATGGACTGGAGACTACCTAGATGGCTTGGGGAACAAGATCACAATGCTGGCCTATGCCAATCCGCCGAACCGACAAGATGAAAAACAACGGGGAGATGGATTTGGTGTGGTGCGGTTCGATAAAAAGAACCGGAAAATTACTGTAGAGTGTTGGCCACGGTTTGCGGACGTTGATGAGGGAGACCAAGCTCAATTTGCGGGATGGCCGATTACATTTGATTACCGTAACAATGATGGTCGCAAGCCAAGTGGCTTTTTACCGGAGATGGTGGTCAAGGGTGTGGAGCGACCGGTGGTTCAAGTCATTGAAGATGCGACCGGTGAAATACTCTACACCGTCCGAATGGATTCTAATCGCTTTCGACCTCCCGTTTATTCGAACGGTAATTTCACGGTAAAAATGGGCCGTGAAAAACCAGACCTTTCTGAAATTAGCGGTCTCAAGCCGGTGCAAGCGGGTAGCAATGCGACGCTTCAAGTTGATTTAAATTAGCCCGCAAAGAGCTTATTGCCAATCCGGGTCTAAATCGTATCTCGATAACTTACGTTATCGAGATATCGTTCGTTTTTGGGACGGTTTGGACGTCAAGATTTTTTGATTTTTAGAAGAATTCGCTAATGTCCCAAACGATCAAGTTTGCCAGTCACATAACCGAATAAAACGTTATCGAGCTGCTCTATGAAATGACATCTAAGAAGATGCATCGCTGTGGTTGGGAGTAGGATATCGAAAATCTCTTTTATTATTTGTGATTAGGTTATCAAGCATGGGTTTTCTTTCAGGCAGTGTTACTTTCGAGCGTTTTCGAATTGAAAAAGATCCTAGTGGGAGTTTTGGTGACGAGCACTTAGAAATTCTAAAACAGCATCGCATTGGAAAATCAAACGCCCGCCTTCACGAACAACCCAGTATAGGATTCACCGGCGGTTCACATCTTCTCGATACAGAATTCGATCGCGAGAAAAATATCCTCGGCGAAGCGATGCACTTTGGAGTGCGGATTGACTCTTGCAGCATTCCCGGGCCAATCAAACGTGCATGGATGCAGATCGAATTAGCGGGCATCATGGGCGACCAACTTGGCAGTCGACCAACGAAAGCGCAGCGGGAAGAGGCGAAGGAGGCTGTCGATGCGCGATGTGAACTGGAGGCGCAAAAAGGCAATTACAAGCGAATGGCAGAAACATCGGTTCTCTGGGATGCCGATACAGAGACAGTTTTTCTTGGGAGCGCTAGTGAAAAAACCAACGACTCCTGTATCGAGTTGCTAGAGCGAGCTTTTGGATTGGAGTTTAGTCGCGTATCCTCCGGCAAGCTCGCGGTTGAATATGCACATGAAGTGGGTGCCAATGCCGAACTCTTCGGGATCGAGCCAACTGCTTTTCTTCCGGGTGAATCGGCTCAGGTGACCTGGTGGAATGGAATGACTGATAACTACGACTATCTGGGAAATGAATTTTTACTCTGGTTGTGGTGGAAGTGGGATACCGGGTCGGACACCCTTATGCTTGCTGATGATTCCGAGGTTGCTGGAATGTTCGCCAGATCGTTAAGCCTCGATTGTCCCCAGGGGGAACATGGAAAGGAGTCGATTTCATCCGAGAGCCCGGTGGCTTTACCGGAAGCAGGGATGGCGATTCGGATGGGAAAGCTGCCGCGAAAGGCCGGACTCACCTTGATACGCAACGGTGAGCAGTATGATTTCAATTTGCAGGCGGAAACTTGCATTCTGGGAAGTGCAAAAATCAGCCATCCCGGTGATAGTGGGACCGAAATGAAAGACACGGAGGATCGCATTGAGAGCCTTCGCACGATGGCAGAAACATTTGACCTATTGTTCGAATTATTCTGTGCCAAACGAATTGGGAAAGCGTGGGCGTCGGAGTCCAAGAAGTTGAGCCAGTGGTTGCAATCCGAAGCAACGATAAGAAAACGCAAAACGGCTGCCTAAGTTTTCTCGCGAACAAACCGTAGAACTTGTGTACCGTTTTTTTGAGCGTGAGAATGGTTTAAACTGCCCATCAATTAACTGAAGTGATCGATTGTTTGGAATTAACACACGTCGGTCTAACAACTTTCTAAGTTGGAGAAATTGATGGGCGGAAAAATAGTTTTCTGGTTTGTATTCTTACCGGTTGCGTGGCTCGGTTTTGTTTCTCTCAATTGTGTTTCCGTCACTGCACAAACAGCGGACGAGTCCGGCTCAACCAAGCCGGACGGCCGGTTTCTTCGCTGGGATAAAAATAAAGATATGCGCCTGACGCGAGATGAATTACCGTCGGCGATTCGTGGTAATTTTGATCGGGTAGATACAGATCAAAGCGGATGGATTTCACTGGATGAGCACTTCAGTTTTTTAAATCGAACGGCCGAACCATCCTCTGATTCGCTTGAGAATATTAAGACTCTTAAAAACCTTACCTATGTGAAGCAAGGACACGAGCGTCACCAACTAGATCTTTACCTGCCGCAGGTCCGACCATCCGCTGCTGAATTACCATTAATTATTTGGGTTCATGGAGGTGGTTGGAAAAATGGTTCAAAAGATCGGTTTGCGCATTTGAATCCACTGCTTCAGCGAGGATTTGCGGTCGCGAGTATTAATTATCGGCTAAGTCAACATGCGACATTCCCCGCGCAGATTCACGACTGTAAAGCGGCAATTCGATACCTCCGTAAGAATGCTCAGCGATTCGGTTTGGATCCCAAAAAATTCGGCGTGTGGGGTTCTTCTGCAGGTGGCCATCTGGTCGCACTTTTAGGAACCAGCGGAGAAGTATCCGAACTGGAAGGAAATCTTGGTACGGTTGATGTGTCTAGTCGTGTGCAAGCAGTTTGTGACTGGTTTGGCCCGACAGATTTATTAAAGATGAATCAGCAGGCGGGAGCGACGGGAAAAATCGATCACGATGCACCGGGTTCTCCAGAGTCTTTGTTGGTTGGTGCTCCAATTCAGGAGGTGCCGGAAAAAACGAACAAAATTAATCCGATTGCATACGTGACAGCAGATGATCCACCATTCTTGATTATGCATGGTGATCAGGATCGCCTGGTACCGTTTCAGCAAAGTCAAATGTTGGATGACGCTCTCAAAGCGGCCGGTGTTTCGACTACCCTGATTCTAGTACCAGGTGCCGGGCACGGTTTAAAAAATCAACGAGATCGTCAACGAGCTATCGACTTTTTTGCAAATCAATTTTTGGATTCGGGAAAGACGAAGAAATAGAATTTCACGGTTGGCTTAAATGAGGTTAACCGGCGGTGGCTCGTTAGCGGTTAATCTGGTTTTCGTACCAGACGACATTGTTATTTTGGTGTCCGGCACTGAGAAGGTCGAGGTCTCCATCGCCATCCATGTCGATCGCGCGAAGGTCATAGCTTCCTTGATCGCGGTCGATGACAGAGGGTTTGAAATTTCCCGATCCATCGTTTTGATACCACATTGCGATCCCGTCAGTCGTCCGTCCGCAAACGGCAATGTCGATATCCTGATCCCCGTCGAGATCAGAAGTGACAAGTGTGTGCGGTCCCTCGATTTTAGAGTCGATTTCAATTGGCCTGAAATCGGGCCCCTTGAACCAAAAGACTCCCATGCCGTGACCGCGGGTTGCTACGATATCGATAGTGTTATCACTGTCAATATGAACGGGGTTGATATTTGATGCTCCAGCCTGATTTTCAGCGAGCAGGTGTTTTTTCCAGGGACCGCGAGGATCCATCGGTTGCTCCCACCAGGCAAACCACTCTCCTTCAGTAAAGGGTTGGCCTTTTGCGCCGCAGGTGATGTCCCCTCGTCCGTCCCCGTTCAGGTCACCAAAACCCATGTAGTGTGACCCACCCGGTGCATCCTGATTAGCAAAAATATGGCGGTTCCAGTGTTTCGCCTCACGCGGGTTGGCAGGGATCTCAAGCCAGGCAATGGAGCGGGGTACATTGGTCTTTTTCTCATCGTGGAATGAGTTGGCAATTAAATCCATTGCACCGTTTCCGTCCACATCAGCCGCTAATACACAATGCGAACCAAGCATCTCATCATCGATGGTTCGATAAACCCAGGGTGTTTTTGAAAGCGGTTCACTGGGACATTCGAGCCAGAATAAGGTCTGGTTAGAGCCAATGAAATCGAGATCACCATCTTGGTCGACATCAATTAAGCAACTGTGAATGCAAGCTTTACCGGGCTTGTTTCGGGAATTGGCAGGATCGAATGAGTGAATTTTGACGGGCTGCCAGTCGGTGCCGCGATGGAGAAAAACACCACCCTGATAGGATGCAATTATGTCCAGCTTTCCGTCTCGATCAAAATCGTTAGCGACTGCGGAGTTGATGGCTGTTTTTTGACGATCAACAATTATGTGCTTGATCCAATTTTGATGTTTATGTTTGCCTGGAGCCTGACAATATCCAAAGTTCTCAGTCGATGCCAGCAGAATCAGGGAGATGATTACGAGTAGACGAAGGTTTGCACCGGATTGAATATTTGAGTTCATGAATAATTCCGCTGTACCCAATGAATTACTTGCGCTGAATGATAGACTTTGAATTGCCGGATCGATTTATCGAGAACGGAAAATTTGGCTGCATGCGACAGCTTTAACCAGATCTCGAAACCCATTTTCTGAGCTTTCGATCGATTCAGCAATTTGCTCAATTTCCTGATGATCTTGGAAGGAGACCGTGCGGCCTGTTCCAAAAACGAGTAATTTTTCTACAAGCGTTTTCGTAAACTGTTTTTTTCTCGACATGAGTGACATTTTAAGTTCGAACTCATTGGTGAAAGAATCACCGTCGGGGAAATTCCCGGTACCATCAATTGGTTTTCCTTTTCCCCTAAGTCCTTTGGCAGGGTAATTCGACCGAAAGGTTCCGATTGGATCGTAAAATTCCAGCGCAAATCCAAGGGGGTCAATTTTGGCATGGCAGTCGGCACACGCGGTAACATGTCGGTGTTTCAGCAATTGCTCGCGGATGGTTGTTGTTCCGCGAGTGTCAGGCTCAATTGGCTCAACATCCGGCGGTGGTGGGGAGGGAGGAGAGCCTAATAGATTCTCCAAAATCCAAACACCGCGGGTCACAGGTGAAGTTTCCACCCCGTTTGCTGTGACGGTTAAAACACTTGCTTGACCTAGAAGTCCGCCTCTGTGAAGCGACTCAGGGATTGTTACTTTTTGAAATTCTTCACCAAAATTCCCTTCGAACCCGTAGTGGGTCGCGAGGCTATCATTGACGAAGGTGTATTGACTGTTAAGCAACTCAAAAATAGATCCGTTTTCGTTAAGTAAATCCTGTAGAAAGTGATAAGTCTCCTGTTTCATTGCCGATTCAAGTCGATGTCGGTAGTACGTCTTAAACGTCTTGCTGTCGGGGGGCATGGAGCCAAGTTCACTCAATCGAAGCCATCCGTCCGCAAAGTTCTCTATCAACACGGCAGACTTTGGATCTTGTAGCATTCGTTCCACTTGTTTGCGAATGACACTCGGTTCATTGAGTCGATTCTCACGGGCGAGTCGAAACAATTGATCATCGGGCATCGAATTCCAAATAAAATAAGACAACCGAGATGCGAGTTCGAAAGATGAAAGTTCGGTGTCTTTAGTTTCGTCACCTTCGTCGAGGTAAAGAAATCGCGGGGAAGTGAGAATTGCTGCAAATCCGAGCCTGATTGCTTCATCCGCAGGCTCTCCGTCGGTGATTTTTTGTTTCACAAACTGAATGTAGTGTTCAAATTCTTCAGGCTTTAATTTTCGCCGGAACGCTCGTTGAGCGAATCGAGAGATCGCGGATTCGAGATTCAGGTCTTCTGGTCGCATCACCTTGCCATAAAGTTTTTGATGACTTTCTGGCGGCCAGGATGTGTAATGCGGGCCTTCAATTTCCATTGAAAAAATGCGAACTCTCGGGCCGTCATAAACTTCTGAAAGAAGACGATTTTGAGCGTTTTGGGCGCGTTCTTTCAATTGCCGCTCTGCTTCGACTCCGCCATTCTTTGCCATGTCTTCGGCGTATTGTTTTGGCCGCATGACTTCCGGATGATACTTCTCTCCGACCTTCCGAATTGTTCCTTTCGAGCTAAAGCCGTTTACCCAGTGAACAAAAGGAGTGCTGCCTTTCGTGAGCCAAACCTTTGCTGAATAGACTCTGGTTTCCTCGTCAACGAGATCAAAAATTTGAACCAATCGTCGACCTTCGGAAGCGCCTTTAACCAGTAAATCCGGTGTAGGCGCAATCCACATCCCGAGCTTCATCGGCTGGCGAAAATCGTATTCAAAGTCTTTATTGGTGTAGGGGTGATCGAGTCGATTGATCGCCGCCGCACTCACGCGAATATCATAATATCCGTCGTGAGGAACTCCAGTTTTACTAAACGCATGGGGATAAGTTGCGTGCCGTTCGACCGGTTGTCCGTGTCCGATGTCGAGGTATTTGTTGTCAACATTTAAGATCCACAGCACAGGAGCCCGGTCATATTTATCCTTGTGGGACATTTGCTCGGGCTTGAATTGAATGAGCTTGGAGTCGGGTTTTTCGTAGCCAAAATAAGACGCTTTTTCCAATACACTTTGGGCCGCTTTCATGTATTTTTTGAGCTGGAAATCCGAAAGAACTTGTGACTCACCAATATTGGCGAATCCATCTTTTCTTGAATCACTTGGAAAGTCGGCCGTTGGATCAAAGGCGTTAGTATTGAAATCAAGTAGATCACGAATGGTATTTCGATACTCATTCCGGGTCAGCCTTCGGAAAACAGTGGTGTTTCCAGCCGGATTTAACCGTTGATTTTTTAGTTCTTTTTCGACTGAAGCCACAAACAATCGCCGCTCAGCATCGGAAGGCTGAGGTGATTTTGCGGGAGGCATGTCGCCACGATTGATTGCGTTGATCGCTTCCTCCAAAAGCGTTAAGTCTTGCTCATTGAGTGAAGTCAAATCAATGCCGTCAAACTGTCGATCCCCTTTTTGAACCGAACCCGAATGGCATTTAAAACAGAAGTCCTTAAAAAATGAGCCCGCTTTAAAAGTGGATTCCTGAGCCCATAAATCAGCGGACATGATAATTGTCAAAACTGTGGCTAGTAGGTATCGGTGCATCATTGGGCCGACTCCAATCCGGAAAGGGTGCCGGTTGATTGACCGAATCGGTCAGTTTCCATCCCGAATTGTTGCAGCATGCTAACGAATAAATTTGATGCAGGCGGGCGCTGGTTCTGATTTTCAAAACTGATGTGGCTTCCGTGACGAAACCCCCCGCCGGCGAGAATTAATGGAAGACGTTTATTGCTGTGGGAACTTGCATTTCCCATTCCGCTGCCGAAGAGAGTGATCGTATTGTCGAGTAGCGTCTTTCCATTGGGCTCTTCGATCGAACTTAATGTTTCGAGAAATCCAGCGAATTTTTTAACGAGAAAGGATTCGATGATAGAGAGTTCCGCAATGTAGCCGGGGACTTTACCGTGATGAGTTAGTTGATGGTAACCGCGAGTGACACCTAGTCCACCACCATCACTGCCAATGTCACCCGTGCCGAATGTGATGACACGTGTCGAGTCGGTTTGAAGTGCCAATGCGATTAGGTCATAGTAAAGCGGAACGCGTTTCGAAAAATTTAGGTTGGCAGCCTCTTTCGGGAGTTGGTAATCGACGGTTGGTTTGGGATGATCAATCCAAAGCCGCGTCTGTTCAAGTTGTTTTTCAACGGACCGAATCGAAGAAAAGTATCGATCGAGTTTTTCCCGATCACTCTTTCCAACTTGTTTGGTTAAACGATCGGCATCTGATTTTACTAAATCAAGAATGCTCGTTTGGCTGTCCAGTTGGTGTTTGGCATTACGTTTGTTTGCAGGGCTGGATTTTTGAAAAAGGAGATCAAAAATTTGATTCAGATTAGTAATCGAAGGAAGCGCGACACCAGCGTTAGACCAAGAAAGCTTGTTGTTTTTTGATTCGGAAGATGAGAATTGAAGAGACGAAAAGCGAGTTTTCGCTGGGTTTAATTCGGCAGCTTTTTGATCAACAGAAATGTTCCTTTCTTTAAACCCCTTTGAGTTTTTTGAGAGTATTCCCGAGAGGTAAGCGTGTATTCCGGAGTGTCCGCCTTGTCCGTTGGAAGGACCGTGATCTAAGTGAGAAAAGATAGTCAAGGCGGATTTGTGATCCTGAAGTGGCTTGAGGAGATCTGGTAAGTCGTACTGCGTTCCCGTTTTCTCAGGGAAAAAAAGTTGTGGAACGAAACCAAAGTTGTTACCAATACAGACCATTCGCTTTGGAACCGCTGAGTCGATTGACTTCGTGGCATTGGTCGAAGCCATGGCATCAAGATGGGGAAGAAACAAGGCAGATCCACCAAGTCCTTTTAAAAAATGCCGCCGCTGAAGTTTATGGTTCATTGTTTATGCCAACCAAGAAAGTTTTAAATTCATTCTGCCAACCAATCCTAGCACGGTTACGTTTTAAAATAGAAGATAGGTTTGGTGAATGAAAGATTAAAAGAAATTGAGTTGCTGATTTATGATAAATCGTGACTAATCGTAATAAATATGAGAGAACTAGTTTTATGCCCCCAGCCAACTCCGGACATACACGTATTTTTAAGTTGAGCCTCTTGCTGTTCGGTGTATTAAGTTTCATCGTAGTTCGCCCTGCTGAGACTGTTGCCGAACAACCAAATATTTTGTTTATCTATACCGATGACCAGAGTCATCGAACAGTGAGTTGTTATGACGAAGCATATTCGTGGGTAAAGACACCTAATATTGATTCCCTGGCAAAACGAGGTGCCCGTTTCACTCATGCCTATATCGGATCTTGGTGCGCCGCCTCTCGATTGTCGGTGTTGACGGGTCGTCAACAACATGCAATCGAGTCATTTCGTGCGACCGGTGAGTACCCGGGAAATGTCTATGATCCGGAACAGTGTCAGTTCTTTCCAAAGCTACTTCGGCAACGGGGCTATTACACGGCACAGATTGGCAAGTGGCACACAGGTGATGATTCGGGGTTTGGCCGCGACTGGGATCATCAAATAGTTTGGAACCGGATCAAGTTCCCTAAGAATTCGCCTAATTATTACGACGATCAATTGATTGTGCGCGACGGCGGGGATCCCGTTTTGACAAAAGGCTATTCAACAGACAACTATACTAACTGGGCGATTGACTTTATTAATGGCAGAACCCGAGACCAGCAGAAGCCCTGGATGCTATGGCTATGCTACGGTGCGGTTCATGGTCCGTTTACACCCGCGGATCGACATGAGAATGCCTATCCTAATGCCGATATTCCAGAGCCGTCGGATATTTATGGTCCCAGACCTGGAAAACCAAAGTATGTGCAAGATGTTGGTTTTTGGGAAAAAAATGAAGCGGGAATTCCAGTTGAAAAAAAGGTGCGAGACTTGCCTCCGGTAGCCATGGTTGATATCCCGGGTAAGCCGCTCAAAGACTGGGTGCGACAATACCAGCAGGGGGTGTTAGCCATTGACGAGGGAGTAGGGCGACTGATAAAGGCCCTTGAAGCAACTGGCCAGTTAGACAATACCGTAATTGTATTTACCTCGGATCAGGGATTTGCATGGGGGCAGCATGGATTTAAAAACAAAGTGGCTCCTTATGACGCTGCTATTCGCGGGCCATTGATTGTCGTTAAACCTGGTAGCCAGCCAACGGTGATTCGAACGCCGGTCACCGGCGTGGATTTAACCTCCACGATCATGGCTCAGGCAGAAGCAAATCCACAGTGGAAAATGCATGGCCGTGACTTAACTCCACTGATCAACGGCAGTAAAAAACTGCCGGGTGATCAAGGAAGAATGCTGCTGACCCACACAGCCCGTAATTATGGAAAAAATACAGCAGTTATTCCGAAGCCGGGGGACAAGGCGTTAACTCACGGGCCGGGTGTGCCGTGGTACGCAATTCTCTGTGAAGGAAAATATAAGTACGTTCGAACTCTCATAGAAGGCGAGGTCGAAGAGTTGTACGACGTTCATAATGACCCCGAAGAGTTGGATAATTTAGCACTTAATCCGGCTTTTCAAAAAATTCTTGCGACTTTTCGAGCTAACACAAAAGCTGAATTACGTCGAACGGAAGCGCCTTTCCTTGATAATTTGCCACCCGTAAAAAATGCGGCAAAGTCAGGTGACTAGATCGGCAAGCTACTCATCGGATTGAGAAATTCTAATCTTCAAGCGTGACTGGAGATTCTGGAATATAATTCAAAGTGTAATAACCGACGGGGTGCCAAAGTGGATTTCCTTCCGCACACCGTACACCGTCGAGGTGTAGTTCGTGTACATGGCCTTCGTGAAGTTGATCAACGGTAAGGCGGACCGTTAGCCCATCATCTGAAACGGATGCGGAGGTAATCTTGCAGTCGACATGATCGACTTCAGGACTACCGTAGCTTTCCTGATAGATATAGGTGTAGGTTGGCATGGAGTAAGATTCAATTTTACTTGCCGTCTCTCGATCGACAGGTTTTGTGAATTGAAGTTCAAATCCGTCAGGCCTGGCATTCATGCTGAGAACTTCAAACGGTGTTTTTCCTGTCCATTCCAATCGTTCCAGAGCAAAAGGTGATTTGCCGCGCGAGCCCCATCCCCGGTTGGTTCCACCCACGAACATCATGCCGTTGGATGCCTGTTCAATTGCCAAATTTCCGGAACCGAAACCTTCGGTGAATGGGAAGCATGCACCTTGGTAATGTCCATTGACCTTTTCAAGGTCGACTCGCATCACCCAGCTAAAAGTCTGGTCGCAAACAAAGAGTTGTTCTTTAAACGGTCCAAATTTCCCGTTCGATTGATCGCAAACGATTCCGGCAGCCGATTGTCCCATCTTTTTATAGGGGAATAGAATCGCCGTTGGTTCCAACTCAGGAAGTTTTTTGGCTTCCGCCATAATTCGAGAACCGCTTTTGGGATCCTGAGGTCGGGGTCCGATTGCGTCGGTTTCTTGATACCACGAATTCCCTTGTGGATTACCCTGAAACGAACCGGGGCGAAGCCACTTCAAACCGCACGTACCGTTCCACGGGCCCTGGTTGTCGGTATAAAAAACGTCACCTGCCGCATTAAATCCAATGCCGCCAGGTGATCGGATGCCACTGCACGTAGGCGTAACTGTTCCATCCGATGAAATCCGCAGGCACCAGCCGCGGTACTTATTTTGACTGGTAAAGGAACCGGTCAAACAGAGAGTAACCCAGATATCACCGTTGGAATCGAACTCAGAACCAAAAGCGTATTCATGATAATCACCGTTGATACCCCATCCATCTGAAATCGTTTCACAGATGTCAGCTAGGCCATCGCCATTTTGATCCTTGAGTCGTGTAATTTCTCCACGCTGGGTTGCGTATAAAGAACCCTCGCGCTCTGCGAGGCCAAGGACTTCGTGAAGACCATCCATATATAAACGAGAAGTGATTTTTGACGCATCCGCCTGGAGCGGGTTATGGAACATGTAGATATCGCCACGTCGGGAGGAAGCTGCAAGTCGACCGTCGGGCATAAACTCAAAATCACCCACTTCGAGAACGACACCTTCAGGGGTTGGGACCTTGCTGATTTTGTAATACTCGGCTTGATTAATCTGTCCGAATAAAACCACCGGGAAAGCAAGCGCGAAGATGAATGTAGTCGAAGAAAAACAAGAAGTAACATTTCGATGGATCATTGGTCAGGTTCCCGGTGGGAGAAAATGAGTTCCGCTGGAATTTGAAGTGGTAAAATTATTTGATCGGTGTTTGGATTGTTTGCGATTGTTTCAATGGACAATTTACCAATCATATTTTTGTTGAAAGACAGATTGGCCTTTGGGCAAATCTATTTCCGCGACAACGTTACCGTTCTGGTCTTTCGATAATACGATTTTCATTGCTCCCGAAAATTGGGTGGTCCATCGATCGCCAAAGACAATAGAATTCCCTTCAATCGTTGTCTGCTCAGATCGTCCAACCAGGTAGTAAAGCTTGCAAGGCTGTTCCGCTTCGATGGTAAATTTCCGAGTGATTAGTGGACGTTCATCTTCCAGAATTGGGATAGGCTGGTCTTCAATCACGATGCCGTCCAATTGATAGTTGAAGATCGGCCGACGATTTTCATCGAAACGATACCCTTTAAACCGCGGAGAATCGGGCCCTTTAGCTTTGTTCCACTGGCTGGGCTCAGAATTTTTAGAAAACACAATCGCTTCGGGTAGTTCAAGGAGGTTTTCTCCTAATGGAGCCTCGAAGCCCTGACCGCGACCCGTCCAGTGTCGTGATGCATCGATAAAATTTTCCTGCCAGAGAAGTGCCAACCGGCATAGTTCTGCATCAAAGGCGAGGTTGACCTCTTCCGGGTAGCCAACGCCGACCGCGCGGGCCCCGGCTCCTTCAATAAAGTTTCGATAGATCTTGGGTGTATCACCTGGCGTTAATTCCATCTTCGAACGAACTAAGCCTTTTGGTTTAGCGGCTTTATCACCGTCCTCGAGGAACTTCCAAATCGAATCGATTTGCTGATGGGTATCGCCGTTAAGGATATCGGGATAGTACGATTTCCCGCCGGGCCAGGATTCAGGCATTCTCGTTCCGCGGCGAAAATTAGATGGTTTCAACATGTACATTTGAAACCAATCACGACTCAACCGCTTGGTCATGGTCGTTAAATCAATTGCTTGAACTCCGGTCGCGGGATATTTTCCAAACGTATGGCACTTGATGCAGGACAAGGCTTGATCGCCGGCGAAGAACCGACCGTGGGATTTAATTTTTCTTTCCGATTCCGATTGGGTCACGGGGGGGACATTTTTCAGTTTATCGAAAGCAACGAATTCATCCGCAAGAGTTCCGAGATTGTCGGTGCCGAATTTTGGCATGCGGGTTAACATGTAAGGGCGATCTTTGGCGCTCTCAAGGAGAACCTTGTCGAGCCATTTGCGATTTAGTTTTGCACCAATGGATTTCAACGCAGGCGGATGCTGTCCCTCGTCTCCCATTTCGGCCTGTGTTCCCGTGAACCATTTTTTTCGACCATAGATTTCCAGAGAATCTCCCCGCATATCGACGACGCCGCCGCGGATTGAGCGATCGCTCATTTGACGGTTGTGGCATGCATAACAATTGAGCGTTACCAGTTTTTCGTGGATGAGTTGTTCTGAATTTCTGGCTTGAGCCTTTGAGTTCTGCTCTGCCTTGATTGCTTCGGCAATGCACTTGCGTTGGAATGCACTAAGTCCAAACTCAACGGCGGATTGAGTGTCAGAAAGACAACCTGCGAGCGGATTCATTTTTGAAAATGGTGCTGGATTCGGCAAAGTTGAATTGATGACCTGAGCTTCGCCAAGATTACTCTTCGGCAGTTTCATTTCGTGGCAGGATGCACAGCCGACCGACTGGAAGTAGCTCTTGCCTAGTGCAGCTTTTTTCAAATCCAGAACAAAAGGCTGGTTGTCTGGGTCAATTACGATTTCCCGAGTTGGCCGTAACAACGAGTCAAAACTGATTTCTTTTAATCCATTTCCATTGACGATAAGGCGAATTTCTTCGCCGCCTTGAAACTCAAAAAACTCAACGCGAACTTCATGGATGCCCGCGGGAATTGAAACTTCTTTTTCGACAGAATTCATTCCATGGATTCCATCATTATCAACAATGGTGTTCCCATCGATAATCAATCGTGAACCATCATCCGAAGTTAATTTAAATCGGTATTTGCCTTCGACTGGGGTTTCCCAAAATCCAGTGAACACGATTCCGAAGTGATCTTTCGCTTTTCCAAGCTGGACATCAAAGCCGCTGGTCGTACCTTTTGAAACGGGTTTGAGCTGTTCGAATTCCGGTAATTTTTCCCATTTGCCTTCGTAGTAGGCGAAGTTGATTTTTGCTTCGACTACAGCATCGCGAATCAAGTACGCTGCAATATTTTGAGCTTCGGCATCGGTGAGATTGAATTGAGGCATGCGCCCGGAGGGGCGTGTGTGTAGAGGGTTCTTGAGGAATTCTGTCAAACTCGAAAGTGAGTATTTGTTTTCCAGTGAACCGAGTGGAATCGAAGTAGCAATTTTCACATCTTCATTCTGGGGGTTGTGGCATGCGACACACCCAACGGAGTGGAACAATTGCTCTCCCAGGCTGACAGATTTTGAGTTGGAATTTTGTTTTGCGACCGTTCCCGTTGAGGCGAGGAAGTGCGCTAAAGATTCGGCAATAAGCGCTTGCTCGGTTTCGCTTTTCCCCGCCAGTACATTCGGCATGGTGGTGCCGGGTTTTACGTGTTGGGGATTGAGCAAATATGATTGAAAGTACTCCGGGAGGATTCGCCCGCCAACCTCTGACAGAACAGGAGCCTGCTTGGGCTGTACCGACCAATTTGACTTGGCCTCATGGCAGGACGCACAATTCAGCTCGTTTATAAGCAGGTTTCCGCGTTCTACGTTCGTAATCGTTTCTGCATCTGTGAATCTTTCCACCCCTGGAATGATTGGATGCTTCTCATTGTTTTCTGAGAATGCGGGTTGAGCCAGAAAGCTCATCGCTGACAAAATGGATAGAAAGAATTTTGTTTTGACGGTCATAGCAGTATTTGGCTAGATTCGAATAAGGTTGAGTGTTCGATGCGGTAAACTATAAATCAACTGAGGGTTCGGAAGAAAGATCAGAGCCCGCAGCATGACTAGCGCTTTGGTTTTTTCTTGTTGCTGAATGAAGGGTGTCGCGGACCGCTTCCAAAGTATTCCGATTGATCAAAAATTTGATCAGCGTCTTCATCGGTTTCCCGTGGATCGTTGGTAGAGATCAATTCAGCTTTTAAGGACTTAATCAGTTTGGATTTGATGTTAAGGTAGTTTTCGTCATCTGCAACGTTGACCAATTGGGCCGGGTCGTGAAGTAAATCATAAAGCTCCCACTCGGGACGCTTGGCGAATGCGAGTTTATATTTAAGCTGATGCTCGGCATCTTTGTTTTGGTTTTCAACCATGTAGGTTTTCGTCGGTCCATTATCACAATCACCGAGCCAACAGCCCGGTAGGTTTGCCAACTGGTGGTTGGGCGTCCCAGATGGCCATCGATCCGGTCGGTAGTTGTGAATTAAGAGAAACTTGTCGGTCCGGATTGCGCGCATTGGCGTGCCGCCAGAATCGTCTCCTTCCTGGCAGGGAACGTGTCTTTCTTTTCCCGTAAACACACGATTTCGAGAGGCTTCGACTCGTCCCGACTTTTTAGATGTCAGAATATTGATCCAGCTTTTTCCGGTCATGCTACTTGGAATGGGAAGTCCAGCGGCATCTAAAAATGTTGGTGCTAAATCGGTGGTGCTAACGAAATCAGAAACCCTACGCCCCGGAGGAATTTTTTTGGGCCAGCGAACGGCCATCGGTACCCTTGCGCCGCTGTCATAAAGATTACTCTTGCAACGAGGGAACGGCATCCCATGATCACCGGTCACGACGACAAGGGTCGATTCCAGTAGGTTGAGGGATTCGAGTTTAGATATTGCTCGGTTTACATCGTTGTCAAAACGTTGAACCTCAAAATAGTAATCGGCGACATCGGAGCGAATGACTTCGCTATCCGGGTAATGTTCAAACAACTTGATCTTACTCAAGTCCATGCCACTTTCACGTCCCGAGTTGAGCTTGTAACCACGATGAGGGTCGGAAGCGCCCAGCCAAAAACAGAATGGTTGGTCTTGCGGCCACGCTTCGAGAAATTTATCAAAATTCGGGTACCGCTTACCGGCAGGATGCCCTCCGGAAGTCTGAAGCCAGTTGTCGACTTTCCCCGGCCCCCAGCTTTTTCGCCAATGTCCGGTGAAGTATCCCGATTCAGCAAGAAGGTGCGGATAAGTTTGGTGTCGAGTATCCAAAATGCTGTGTAAATTTCCACCGTGCCCCAGTCGCCAATGATATTGCCCGGTAAGAATGGCGTTGCGAGATGGAGTGCAGGAGGGAGAGGAAATATAAGCGTTTTCAAAAAGAACGCCTTCTTTTGCGATGCGATCGAAGGCTGGCGTCTTCACCACGGGATCACCATAGGCGCCAGCGTGAGGCCAACCCCAATCGTCAGCGATGCAGAATAGGATATTCGGCCGGTCGTCGGCGAGAATGATATTCGCAGAGGAAGACGTGGCCAATCCAAGCAAACACAAAATCAAAATCGCCCTGTAATTCATCTTGCAAATTCCTTTTTGAGCCGATCACGGCAATACGATCTAACGCTTCGCAAACTCATTATGACAAGCGATTGAGATTCAATCATCCAAATTTTGCAATTAAAATTTGTTTTTATCGGTAAATTGAGTTTCATCGTCACTCGCAATCCACGCTTTTTTGCGTTGGTTATTGACAGTCACGGCGGGACCAGTTTTCAAGAGATGCAAGAGTGAGCACCGATGCAGGATTTACTTGAAGAGGATGGCACATCGTGTAAACTTTGAATGACGTGGTTCAACTAATGCCCTTAGCTTTGCAGATATCTAATGAAAAAATTAATTTCGTCGTTGGCGTTTTCCATCGGGATGTTTACTGGCGTGCTCGTCATCTCAATGACATTAAGAACGGCGTCGGCAGATAATTTAAATCCATTGGTATCTCCAGCATTAAAAAAGTCAGTGTCGGAGGTGAAGCCAAATATTCTGTTTATTTTTACCGACGATCACGCCTATCAATCAATCGGTGCTTACGGTTCAAAAATAAACAAAACGCCAAATATAGATCGATTGGCACGTGAGGGTTTGAGGTTCGATCGATGTTACGTAACTAACAGTATTTGTGGTCCGATGCGCGCGGTCATTCAAACTGGAAAATATTCTCACATCAATGGGTTTTGTGTAAACGGAAATAAATTTGATGGAACTCAACAAACGTTTCCAAAATTACTGCAAAAGGCTGGTTACCAAACTGCAGTCGTCGGTAAATGGCACCTCGGCACTCACATGGCACCTCAGGGATTTGATTATTCCGAGGTCTTGATTGGCCAAGGCCCTTACTACAATCCACCGATGTTGAAGAATGGGGAAAAGACGAAACATATCGGCTACACGACGGATATCATTACCGACCTTGCGCTCAATTGGCTTACCAAAGAACGGGATCAAGAAAAGCCCTTCATGTTGATGTATCAGCATAAGGCGCCTCACCGTAATTGGCAGCCCGGCCCTAATTATCTCAACATGTATGACGACGTGACAATTCCGGAACCGGAAACGTTATTTGATTCGTACGAAGGTCGAGGCAAGCCGGCACGTACGCAGGACATGTCGATTGAAAAAACGATGACGGCCAAGGATTTAAAGTTAGTACCCCCTGGAAATTTAACCCCCGAACAACTGAAGGTTTGGAACGCGGCTTACGAGCCTAAGAACAAGCAATTCAGAGAAGCAAACCTAACGGGTAAGGAATTGATTCGCTGGAAATATCAGCGATACCTCAAAGATTATCTTCGCTGTATTGCGTCGGTTGACGATAACATTGGTCGCATGCTGGCGTACCTCGACAGCTCTGGTTTGGCAGACAATACGATGGTCATTTATTGTTCAGACCAAGGGTTTTATCTGGGTGAGCACGGTTGGTTTGATAAACGCTGGATGTATGAAGAGTCATTGCGGACGCCTTTTATTGTTCGTTGGCCCGGGCAGGTTGCTCCCGGTACGGTGAACAGCAGTGATATTGTTTCACCCATCGATTTCGCATCCACGTTTTGCGAAATTGCGGGTGTAAAAATACCGGATGATCTTCAGGGGCACAGTTTGGTTCCGATCTTGCGAGGTAAAACACCCGAGGATTGGCGAACTGTATTTTACTATCAGTATTATGAATATCCCGGCGCTCACTCTGTTCGTCGGCACTACGGCGTAACCGACGGAAGGCACAAGTTAATTCGTTTTTACGAGCCGGATGTCGATGAATGGGAGATGTTTGATCTCGCCTCAGACCCAAACGAAATGACAAGCATTTATGGCGATCCGAAAGCCGCGGATGATCAAGCAAGAATGATGGCAGAACTAAATCGTTTACGAGCGGAGTTAAAAGTCACAGAAGAAGATCCCCCTCAGTCGATCCGAAGGAAGCGACAACCTCGCAATAATGCTAAACCTCAAAAGAAGGGAAATGGCTAAACCATGCCTAAGTCTTAGCATTCAATTACGTTGACTGCTAAACCGCCTCGTGCGGTTTCTTTGTATTTGGTTTGCATATCTTTGCCGGTATCTCTCATCGTCTTAATGACTTTGTCGAGTGATACAAAATGATTGCCGTCGCCACGAAGTGCAAGTCTTGCGGCATTGATAGCTTTGACGGCAGCCATTGCATTTCTTTCAATGCAGGGAACTTGAACCAGTCCTCCAATCGGATCACAAGTTAAGCCAAGGTTGTGCTCCATACCGATTTCGGCCGCATTTTCTACTTGGGCAGGGGTTCCTCCGAGCACTTCAGCCAGGCCGGCGGCTGCCATTGAGCAGGCAGATCCTACTTCACCCTGGCAGCCCACCTCAGCGCCTGAAATCGAGGCATTAATTTTGAAGAGCGTACCAATGGCGGCTGCAGCCAGTAGAAACCGAACAATACCATCTTCGCTGGATCCCTTGCAAAATCGCCGATAGTAGTGCAGCACCGCTGGAATAATGCCGGCCGCCCCATTGGTTGGGGCGGTCACTACCCGCCCTCCTGCTGCATTCTCTTCATTGACAGCGAGGGCCCACAGATTTACCCAATCCATACGGCTGTTGAAAATATCATCGTTAGAAGAATCCGTTCGTAATTTGCGAAACATGTGCGCTGCTCGACGTTTGACTTTTAATCCACCCGGAAGAATACCTTCTTCCTGGCAACCACGGGAAACACAGGCTTCCATGACAGACCAAATTTGCAGTAGCCTTGTTCGCGTCTCCTGTTCAGTTCGCCAAGCAGATTCGTTTTTCAGCATCAATGTGCTGATTGAAAACCCATTGCTTTCGCAGAGTTGAAGTAACTCGTTTCCCGTTTGAAAGGGATATGCAAGTTGAGTTGAATCCGGAACGATTCGATCAGTAGAAGATGCGGTTTCATCAATAACAAAACCTCCTCCCACAGAATAGTAAATGCGGTGAAGTATTTCATTTCCAGTTGCATCACGTGCTGTGAATCGAATTGCATTGGAATGGAAATCGAGCACTACTCCGGAAAAGAGAAGATGCTCTTTTAACCGAAAGGGAAGCTCTCGTTTTCCAAGAATCGATAGGGACTCGCATTCTTCGACGTTGCGGAGCAGCGACAGCATGGATTTGGGGTGAACGGATTCCGGCGCGTGTCCGGCGAGACCAGCGACTACGGCTTTGTCACTGCCATGCCCTTTTCCCGTTGCCCCAAGGGAACCGCAAAGCTCAACGGTCAGTGAGTCGGTTTTTTGAAGTAGGTTTTTAGAATCGAGTTGATTTGCAAACATCAACGCTGCGCGCATTGGGCCGACCGTATGCGAACTCGACGGCCCAATGCCAATTGAAAAAAGCTCGAAGGTACTGATTGCCATTTTAATTGTCCGCGGTTTGGGGATCGCTTTGAATGGGAATTCGCATGAACGCTGCAAATATGCGGGATTTAGAATTAAGGAAAATCGGTACGAGCTTGTATCGGGTATCGCTTGGATTAGATCCCGGACTTTTTTAAATTCGAATAACCATGTCATCGATAGGCCGTCGAACTTTTTGGTTATGCTGAGCTGAATCATCATCGGCTCGATAACCAATCGGAATGACAAGCACTGCGTCAAGTTGATGCTGTTCTAAATTTAAAATTTCGTTGTATTCTTTTGGGATAAAACCCTCCATTGGACAGGCGTCGATTTGCAATGTTGCGCAGGCTGCCATGAGAGTTCCCAAAGCGATGTACGCTTGTTTTGCTGCCCAATGACTCAGGGATTCGGGGGACATACGCGTCATGGAACCGATCATCACTTCACAGTATTCTTGCATTGTCCCTTCCGCCAGATTTCGCTGGGATTCCACCATGGAGACATATTCGCGAATGTAAGTCGCATCGACATCGGTTCGAGCTGCAATGATTAAAACGTGTGAGGCATCGGCAACCTGCCGTTGCCCATAAGAGGAAGCGATAAGTTTATCCTGAAGTTCCTGGTTTTTTAGGACAACAAATTTGAAAGGTTGTAATCCGTAGGAAGTTGGAGTCAAGTTGGTTATTTCAAGTAACTCGTCGACGACTGTTTCGTCGACAAGTTTTTGGGGATCAAATTTTTTCGTAGCATATCGCCAGCGCATGGCGTCTAAAAATTTCATGATTGAGCAGTGCAGATAAAGAGTAGGTCGAAGGAAATTAGTCTCATTCAAAAAAAAGGCTTTTGAATTACCTGTTTATAATTTTACCAATCAATTGCGACAACCGATGCATTGCAGTGTAGTCAATGGATTTGTTTGAGTTAGCGTGTCGAGCGAGGTAAAGTGTTGAGATGGTTTCAAAATAAAAGCTAAATGATTGGAAAATAAATGCGTCTCTTAATTTAGCCCGGCTTGCGTGTGACTGGCTCTTACGGACGAATTTTATTTCTTTTACTAACTGAAATGATTTCTACATGTTGGAACGATTCATTGATTCATTGTTTGCAAGCCTGTTAGTAAGTTTGGCAGTCGGGTTGGCATCATGCGAGCTAATGGCGTTAGAGACTTTGGGGAATGAGGATGAAGCGTCTCCGCCGAATGTGCTATTTATCTCACTCGATGATCTTAATGACTGGGTCGGTTGCCTCGGCGGTCATCCACAGGCACATACACCCAACTTAGATCGACTTGCGTCGACCGGGGTTTTGTTTACCAACGCGCATTGTCCGGCTCCCGCCTGCAATCCTTCTCGAACCGCCATCATGACGGGAATTCCACCGTACCAGTCCGGTTTGTATGACAACCGGCAAAAAATGAGGTTGGTTTTGCCGGATGCGGAGTTGTTACCAAGGTATCTTTCCCGCCATGGATACTGGTCGGCGGGATCGGGGAAATTGCTGCATTACTTTATCGATGCAGAATCTTGGGATGAATACTTTCCGAATAAGGACACTGAAAATCCTTTTCCGCGAACCTTAATGCCGGAGCAGCGTCCGGTGAGCCTACCTCTTGGTGGAGATTGGCAATACCGCGAGACCGATTGGGCGCCGTTGGATGCATCCAATGAGGAGTATGGTGGTGACTGGTTGGTTTCTGACTGGATTGGAAAGCAACTGAAGAAAAAACATGAACGGCCATTTTTTCTTGCCTGTGGCATTTATCGACCACATGAGCCATGGTTCGTACCCAAAAAATATTTTGATCAATTTCCAATTGAGACAATCCAGTTACCACCGGGTTACCGAGTGGATGATCTTGAAGATTTGCCTGACGAAGGCAGGCGACGCGGCCCGAATCGTTATTTCGAACACATCCGGAAACACGATCAATGGAAACAAGGCGTGCAAGGCTACCTTGCTTCCATTGCTTTTGCAGATGAGATGGTTGGCCGCGTTCTTGATGCTTTGCAGGCGGGCCCCAATCGCGATAATACGATTGTCATTTTATGGAGTGATCACGGATGGCATCTCGGTGAAAAACAGCACTGGCAAAAGTATACCGCGTGGCGAGCGTGTACCCGGGTTCCTTTGATCGTTCGTGTTCCCGCTCAAACGCCTGGTCTCAGAGAAGGTACACAGGCAGGTGGCGTTTGTGATCAACCGGTTAACTTGAGCAGTCTCTTTTCGACCGTTACCGAACTGGTTGGGCATTCTCGGCAATTGAATCCTGAGACGCCCAGTCTCGTGCCATTGCTCAAAAATCCATCTTCTGACTGGGATCACGTTGCCGTGACTTGTTTAAGTGAACCGGGAAGTTATGGATTGAGTACTTCTGACTGGCGGTACATTCGTTACGCAAAAGGAGGTGAAGAGCTCTATCGGACATCAACCGACCCATACGAATGGGATAATTTGGCGTCTCTTGCCGAGTATCAAAATATCATCAAAGAATTAAACGGGAGAGCGCCTGTTCGGTTTGCACCTAAACAAGAGTTTCAGGGTGCAGCTTTCAGCAAGGTAGTTTTA